>CAWFYE010000012.1:0-35330 GCA_963819975.1 uncultured Verrucomicrobiae bacterium
CTGAAACTCCTCGCCATCTCAACATTCATTGCTACTGCTTGCCTCGCTGCAGATAGCGAGAAGCAGCACAAGGCGCTCGCCTCACAGGCCACTCCGCGCGAATGGCACGCTGGTGCTGTCTGGCGTTTCGTCACTACGCCATCAGCCGGCAAGACGAAGCCCGAGGTCCTCACGTTCCGAATTACGGACCAGCCCGGCGTCAGCTGTCTCGGCGGGTGGAAGGACGCTTGGCGAAAGTTCGTTATTGTCGAGGGCCATGTTCGTTACGGGACGCCAACCTATGAGGTGGAGGGCCACGCGCTGCACATGAACCTCAGTGGAGACATGTGCGACGATTACGACATCATTGATGGAGTTCTGACCGGTATCAATTCACAGGAGAGCGCAGGTCGTTTGGACTTGGCGGCGGAGAGGTTACCGGCAAAGTTGAAGGCTCATGCGTGAAGCAATGAACGCATCTAACCAGGCGATGGAGCGAACGCCGGACCGCTGTGCGCCCACATTTCAGATGACCTCCACCTTTCCACCCCGAGCGACGCGCGGTATCGTCCGTCGTCGCTCATCTTGTTCTCGTTAGATGGTGAGAGCTATCCGTGTTGTCTTGTTCGTGGCCATTTGCTTTATCGTGCTGATCATGGCGATTCTCGCGCTTCCGATTTCGCGCCACGAGACCGTTGCGTATTCGCGTGCACTGAGCGCCTTTCGCGATAGGCCCGGCGATGCCAGTCGGCGGGCACTAGACAAGATTACCGCAGAAGAGAACAGGACTCTCGTCAATGCGGAGCTGATTTTGTGCGTTCCTCTTTTCGCGGCGAGCGTTACTATTGGCCTGATTACAAGACGACTTCGAATGCGCCCCATCTAACCAATCGCTGCAGCTGACGGCGAGCCGTCGTACGACCGAGTTTCACATGATGAAAACCCTTCAACTCCGAGCGACGCGCGCTCCCGTCCGCCGTCGCTCATCTTGTTCTCGTTAGACCTCATGGCGCACCCTAATACGAAAGCCACGACTTGCGGCGGATTCATCTTGCTCATGTTCGCGGGGGTCGCGCTGGCTACGGAAGATCTCGCTGCACTGAACGAGCCTCCGTCGGACATGTCTCACGAGTTGGCCGAGGGCGGCTACATCGCAAGCGCGTTCCGGCAGCCTGCAAAGGTGATCTCCTCGCCAGATCAGATTCCGAAAGTGGTGATGCGCGAGCTCGGACGGATAGCGAGCGAGCCGAACTTCCGCTTGGCTCCGCCTGGTGCGACCATGCGCACGACGCGCTTGGATCGCCGACTACGTTTCGCCACGATCTCGAAGGATTTTTGCATCGTCGGCTACGACGTGATTACACGATCTACAGCGGCCGGTCTGCGAGTCGTCGTCATTCACCTATACGAGCCCACATATGTGCAGCCGTTTCTCGTCGCCCGATGCCTCGATGATTGCCGCGACATCAAAGATGTTGAAAAGGCGTTCCACAGGAAGAGACTTGTCGAGTACAGACCGACATATATAGATTTCTGAGGTCTAACCATGCGATCGAGCGAACGGCGGACCGTTGTGCGCGCCACTTTTGAGATGACTTCCACACTTCAACCCCGAGCAACGCGCGCCCTCGTCCGCCGTCGCTCATCTTGTTCTCGTTAGATGAACTGAGCTTCACAATGTTCGCCCACATCAAGAATCCACCTACCCAGACCGCTCCCTTTTCGAGGCGCGTCTGGATCTACTTCGGGATTTTCTTCGCCGCCACGCTCGGTCTCGAGTTGTATCGGTGGTTTAAAGGTTCAGGCGAGTCAAGCCAAATTACGATTATGGCCGGGATGCTTTTCATGGTCGTCTTTCAGCTTGCTCGACATCCGGCGATACGCCTTATGTTCTTTTTCGCCTACATGGGGCTTTTTCTCGTAGCCTTGATTCTCATGACGCTGCAATTCCTTCACTTCATACACGTCACCTAACCATGCAATGGAGCTGACCACGAGCCGCCGTACGACCTTGCTTTCCGTGATTACTTTTCTTTCACCCGCTGCCGCACGCGTTCCCGCTCGTGGCAGCTCATCTTGTTCTCGTTAGGCCTCTCCCCGCGTCGTGGAACCCGTCGTCGCTCAATTCCAGTGGACCGCTGACGACTTG
Organism: uncultured Verrucomicrobiae bacterium; assembly: GCA_963819975.1. GTDB lineage: Bacteria > Verrucomicrobiota > Verrucomicrobiia > Chthoniobacterales > UBA10450 > Palsa-1392. The sequence goes on from CAWFYE010000012.1 coordinate 2,129, forward strand.
CTTACCGCGCGTCGTTGGCACCAAAAACATGTCTGCCGCCCCTTCTTTCGGTGGGCCGTCCACATCACGCTTGTGCTGATTGTCGCGGTCAGCCTCTATAGCCTGTTTCGGAGCGGATTGTCCGCGATTCCCGTGGGCTTTCTGGTGGCGGCCTTTTACATCTACTTCCTGCGCCGCTTCGAAGTCCGTTGGCTGACGCGACGACAATTCGCCAAGCGTCCAGACCGCAACAGCGAGATCCAGTGGAGTGCGTCTCCTCAGGGGCTTAGCACCGCCGCTACGCACGGCAGGTCCGACTTCCAGTGGACGGCACTGACGAAGGTTTTGCATACCCCCGACGGCTTTCTCTTTTACCCGACAGAAGAGGTTTTTCATTTTCTGCCTCGTCGCGGATTCCGAGATGAGACAGACTTTGATCGCCTAGCTCAACTGGCGAGGGAACATGCACCGAAATTCATTGCTATAGCCTAACCATACATCTGAGGTGGTCCGTCAAGGATTTTGAAGGAGTTATTGGACACTCAGGGAGCGGTTGCGAGATTGAGTTCGAGTTTGGAAGCGAGGGGTGAGCCTCTGCGTTTGAGACTATCGAGATAGGTCGTCTCGTCGTAGGGCGTGCGATCGCGCCAGCAGACGAACATGATGCGCTGCCACTTGAAGGCGAGAGCGCGCACCGCCGTCGGATGCTTTTTGCCTTTGGCCATCTGCTCTTGGAGGAAGAGTTTGGCCCAGACGCAATGCAGGAGGGACTGGTTGGCGTATTCGAAGAAGCTCTGATGAAGGAAGTGGGGCCGGCCCCAGCGCCGATGAACCCAGTGCTGGTTTTTGCCGCTGCGCTCGGTCACTGGGGCAATGCCGCTGTATTGCTGGATAGCGGCGGCGCTCTCGTAGCGGGAGCGTTCACTGCCGAAGGCAGAACAGAGACGTGGGGCGAGAGTGGGGCCGGCGCCGGGGAAGCTTTCCCAAATAAAAGCATCGGTCTGGGAAGCGAAGAGTTGGGCGATGCGCGAGTCGTAGTCTTTGAGCGCGGCCGAGAGCTGGAGTAACTGGCGAGCCAGCATCCTGACCTGGACTTTGGCGGGCTCGATCACTGCCTGGTCGCTGGTGAGCGGGATCATCGACCCTATCGCCTCGAGGCGTTGATTGATCAGATCGAGGCGCCGGCAGTTGTGTGCGTAGTAGAACTTGCGGATCGTTTCTTTTCTCGCCTTTTGCAGTTCCTGAAGCGAGGACCACTGGAGAAGGAACTGACAAGCCAGGGGAGCAAAGAGATCTTGGCCGGCCAGTGCGAGAGCCTGGGGATAGTAGCTCTTAAGCGCGTCACGCAGCATGTTGCTTAAGAGAGTACGCAGATCGACCGCGCCGCGCCGATGCTCCAGGAACCGGGCAAGCTGGCGTGTCTGGGGATCGTCGGGGAGCCAGGCAGTGAGTTTGGCGCGGTGCTGGAGGAGCAACTCGAGGCAGACCTGCGCGTCGGAAGGATCGCTCTTGGCCCGGCTCGTCTTGAAAGCCTGGCGGTAACGCGCGGCGGTGGCCGGATTGACCGGGTAAAGGACGAGGAAGGGATAAGCCAGCAGGGCGGAGATGAGGGGGCCTTTGGCTTGCTCCAGGCAGAGAGCGATCTTTTGTTCGGGGAAGCGCTTGGCCAGCCTGGCCGCCCAGTGAGCGATCGCTTCAGGGGTGTGCTCGAGGGTGGAACTTTCGTACGCGCCGCTCGCGCAATCGTAGAGACAGAGGGCGTGCGCTTCGCTTCCCCAGTCCAGCCCGATGAGGGCCGCAAAGTCGTCGGCCCCCGGTGATGTTTTCTTCATCCTGTCGTTGTTATTGTTGGTTGCTTTCATTGGCTTGTTTTGGTTTTTGGTTGGCTGCGCGGGGCGCGAACAACACGCTGGCTTCCATTCGGCGAAGGCATTATTGTCTGGACCTCGAATGGGCCCTCATCTGAGGATTCGTTACGAATGAAAGCACGCCCGGACACCACTCGAAGCTATGGTTAAAATCGTCGAGCGATCGGCGATGGAGATTCGTAGTGGGCCGGTGCGTGCGATCTTCCCGCAAGCAAGCAATGAAAAGAGAGGACAAAAGTTCTTCAAGCATGATTCTTGGGCAGTGCGCCGGCAGAGTTATTCACAGCCTCACTGCGCCAGCTCTGGCAGAGCCGTTCCGCTCGGCCATGAATAACTACTGGATGACCAATAATGCGATGGAGCTGACCACGAGCCGCCGTACGACCTTGCTTTCCGTGATTACTTTTCTTTCACCCGCTGCCGCACGCGTTCCCGCTCGTGGCAGCTCATCTTGTTCTCGTTAGATGTCGACGCGCGTGTGGAGAGTCGGCGTTTTTTGCCTGCTGATTGTCACCGGTTTCCTGAACGCGGCCGTTCTCCTATTTCTGCTCGGCAGTTTCGCCGGTGCGCATTGGTTGGTGCTCGTGCCCATTCTCGGATCGCTGCTTCTGTTCGGCACGAGCGGCGCCGTCCTCCTTTGGCCGCGGATCGGCAGTATGTTCGCTTTGGTCTTTCTTACCTGCATCGCGTCGTGGCTGGTGGTTCCGATCGGCACCGGCATCGCCCAGCAAGACACCAAGACCGTCGGGTTTTTCTCGGCTCTGTTGGCTCTCGTTGCGCTCGGGATTTGGTTCACTTCACATGAAGCGCTTGGATTTACCCGGCATGCAGCGCCAGATACGGATTCCGACGCCTACTTTTCTATCTCGGCTGTCCTCATCGCAGTCCCGCTCCTCCTGCTCGTAGTCTACTTTGGCTGGCTGTTTGCGACCGACGTAATTAGGATCGGCGCATGACGCCTGCTCCAAGGCATCTAACCAGGCGATGGAGCGAACAGCGGACCGCGGTACGATCCACTTTTGAGATGACTTCCACACTTCCACTTCGAGCACCGCTCGCCGTCGGTCGCGGTAGCTCACTTCTGTCTCGTTAGATGCTAGCGCATCTAGTCCGCAAAGTTCCTTCAGTGGCAGGAACGATGTTGCTTGCTTCCTGTGTGCCACTGTTCGACGTCTCACTCCTTAACGACACCGGCTCCGACATCATCATTATCATCCCCCGCAGCAGACCAGAGCAGGTTCATATTCCTCGCGCCACCGCGGCCCCAGTCGATATTCTCGTTGCATACGCGGATCAGCCTGAGCAGTTCACGGTTGTCAGTGGCTCGCGTCGCTGGCATTACTCACGTTACATGGACACCTTTGCGTTCCTGACTACTCACTCCGCGAGCATCGCAGCTTCGGTGCCGTCCGCATTCATGCTCGTATCGATTCCCGTGGACGAGTCTACTTGCTGTCACCGAAGGACTCACCTGTTGCACAACCTTCAGGATTCCCAATCCATCCCAAATGATACGAACCATCTAACCAATCAGTGGAGCTGACCGCCACCCGGCGTACGCCCATGTTTTCAGATGACTACAACCTCTTCACTTCGAGCACCGCTCGCTCTCGGTGGCGTCAGCTCACTTCTGTCTCGTTAGATGATAGGCGCGTTAAAAGGCATTGCACTCTTCACGATCGTTCTCGCCGCAATCGGTCTTACGACGTTTCTCGTAATGCACCATACTCTGATGCCGGAGCCCGCACAGCTCTCGCAGATCGACGCTGCCGTTCAGTCCGCTGCACCACCGGGTTTGACCGTTCGTCGCCTTCGTGCCCCTGATCAGATCGAGTCGGATGGCCACGCGAAGTTCGGCTATTTCACTTACGAAGACGTCGGTAAGACGCCGCCGGCACGCTACCGAGCCGATTGGCGGATTACAGATAAGAAGGTCGAGCTCATTTCCTTCAAGCCTCTTTGATGTTACCACCCAAATCACCTAGGCTCAACTTTGTAGTGCAACATTTGCTAGGTCTAAAGGAAGCATTGATTAGGTGTTTTGTAGCCATGTCTTTTTCTCGGTCGATTGTTAAGGTGTTGGGCGATTAAGTCGCATTCGCTTTGGGTTAATTGAGCCATGCTTTGTCCTTTGGGGAGATACTGCCGGATAAGCCCCCTATAATCATTTCACTTCGCGCCACGGTTGCTCTCCGTCCCGGCAGCTCATCTTGTTCTCGTTAGGCGCACGTTTATCTCAGCGGTGTTCGAGTGCAGCAAATGAAAAGAAAGCGAGCGAGAAGCGGTGGCGTGCGCAATCCGATGAGAAACGCGGTGCTTTTCGGTCTCATTAGTATCGCCAGTATTGTTCTTATTGCACTGGGCGTGGCGGACATGCGTGAAACCGGTCGGACGGGGTCGCCGCTACTGATGCTGGGACTGTTCCCTGCGCTTCTATGCCCAATCTTCTTCATTCATTACCTGCGCAAAATCCGAGTGTTTCGCGACATGCACAGCGGGAGGAGTGCAATTGCACGCTGGACGTTGCCGACCGAGCAATTCAACCGCTTCTGCGAGGAGGAGCAGCGCATTCCGGCCGCGAGCATGACCAACTTCTACAAGCCGCCCAAGGCCACCCCTGCCGGGGGCTTGGAAGTGATCTTCTCCGACGATGGGGTTTTGATTGGCGGCAGCTATTTCCCCTTGTCGACTACCGGCGGGAGACGCCTCAAGAGCGTACGCTACATCGCCTCCAATCCTCCGTCGATCGAGTTCGGGACGGTTATGAATACAATGGCCCGCACTTCGAGCGCTACGACTAATACCCTCCGCACTGCGGAAGCGCTACGCGTGCCCGTTTCGACCGACGCCGCGAAGCAGGCCGTTGAGGTCGTGCACCGATATCAGGCCATCATCGATCGGCGGTGAGCCTAACAATTCATTCAAGCCGACGCCGCTTCGCGGCGCGGCTTAATTCAGGCGTTAGGCCCTTACCGCGTTTGCATGTGTAAAGCGCTTTATCTCGCATCGAATCTGCCGCTCCCCGAGTCCAAGTGGGACGCGCAGAACCCGGGCTTTTACGTGGAGGCGCTTTCCGAGTCTGACGCCGGAGTTCGACGCCACTTCTCGATGTTACATGTCTACTACGCTGGTGCTCACGAGGGCTGCGGATGTGGTTTCGGCTACGGCGACTTCGACGATCCCAAGTTGCAGCAGTCGGATGCCCTCGGAAAGCGATCACTTGAACAGCTTTTTACATTCTTGCGCGCGCAGAGCCAGCGAGCGGGACCGCTCGAGATGTATTACTGCTGGGAGGGCGATGAGGCGTGCAAAGCAAAGGCGGCCGAGACGCTAGACCTCTCGACATTTCGTTTGCCTGAGGACACATACTACCTGCCTGAGCGCACGAAGATCGATGTTGTTCCGAAACCGTCCAAGGCCTAACCACGCGCTGAAAGCCGTCCTGCTGTGGGGCCACCGGGCATCTTTGCTCGGTGATACTTCGCTCGCTATCCATCCTTTTTGAATCATTTCCGCTCGCCGGAGCGGAGAAATCGCTTTCGAACCGACGGCCCGGTCCATGCTCCCTTCACTTGGCAATTCAAACAAAATAAAGGACTTAAAGTGATGAAATTCGGAATGATTTCTTGGGCATCCATGTCTGCGCTGGCGGCAACTTTACTGACCGCCGGAACCGCCATTTCCGCGGGAAATGACGAGACCGAAGTGAGGAAAAGCGCGGGCCAATTTTACGAAGCCCTCAACATGATGTTCAAGGGCGACCTGGATCCGATGACGAAGGTCTGGTCGCACGCGAAAGACGTGACCTACATGGGGCCCGGAGGCGAATTCCTGGTGGGTTGGAGCGAGGTGCTTCCCATTTGGGAAAAGCAGGCGGCCCTGAAAATGGGCGGCCAGGTCGAGGCCTCGGAAATGCAGGTCAACGTCGGTCAGGATCTCGCGGTCGCGACCAACTACGAGAAGGGCACGAACAAGGATAAGGACGGGCAAACCCAATCAGTCTCGATCCGGTCGACCAGCGTCTTCCGGAAAGAAAAGGGCGAGTGGAAGATGATCGGGCACCATACTGATTTGTTGTCCTTCCTCGGCAAGTAGCTGGAAACAGCCAGCGGATCGCCTTGAATCTGAGCGGGTCGGCACGGTCGTTCCGCTCCACCGCGGAAAGCCGCCAAAGCGAGATTCCAAAACAGCGCTGACCCGGCCGCACAAACGGAATCCGGACGCGCGTTGAGGTTAGGCCGAACGCCAATGCCGGCCGACGTCGAGTCCGGCTCGTGAGCGGTGTCCGCGGAGGCTCTCTGGCCGGGCACAGGCTTGTCACGTGAGGAGGAGGGACACGATCCGATGACTGCGGCCCGCCACCCGTAAGGCCAGCTAGGATTCCACAGCCGCGGTGTCCGGCCGCCTAACGAGAAACTCTTCCCGATGACGCGGGGTCTCTTCCGGCGCGAAGCCGTGTCGCATGATGTTCTCGGTCACGATCCGCGGGATCAGAAATTGCAACAGGTAATCGCGCCCGCCCGCTTTCGTCCCGCCGCCGCTCATCTTGAACCCGCCAAACGGATGCCGCCCAACGACGGCGCCGGTGCAGGAGCGATTAATGTAAACGTTACCGGCTTCCAACTCGGCTTTCGCCCGCTCGATGTTGGCCGGGCTGCGGGAGAAAAAGCCGGCCGTGAGGGCGTAGTCCGTGCCGTTCGCCACTTCGATCGCTTCGTCGAGGTCGCGCACTTTGATCACGCTCAAGACCGGTCCGAAAATTTCCTCGCGCGCCAGCCGATCGGTTGGTTTCACGTCGGTGAAAATGGTCGGCGGAATAAAGTAACCCTCTTTCGGAATGTCCTTCGCCTGGTAGGCGAGGGTCGCCTCTTTCTTACCCACCTCGATCATCTCAAGAATGCGTTTGTAAGCCCGCTCATCGATCACCGGACCGACCGTGATTCCGGGCTCCTCCGGATTGCCCACCCGCAGACTGGCCGCGGCCGCGAGGAGACGCTCGATCACCCGGTCGTAGTTTTCCTCCAGCACGATGAGCCGCGAGAGCGCGGAGCATTTCTGGCCCTGGTAACCGAAGGCGGAGTAAATCGAATCGACGATCGTCTCATCGAGGTCGGCGTCGGAGTCGACGATGATGGCATTCTTGCCCCCCATCTCGCAGACGACGCGCTTCAACTCCGGCTGACCGGGGCGCGTCTGGCCGGCTGTCTCCCAGATGCGGAGGCCGACTTCGAGGGAGCCGGTGAAGGCGATCATCACGACTTCCGGGTGATCGACCAGATGCTGGCCGATGACGGAACCGTGCCCTGGCAGATAATTCAGAACGCCGCGCGGGATGCCCGCTTCTTCAAACATTTCCATGAGCAGCGCGCCCGTGACAGAGGACGGTTCTGCCGGCTTCATGATAACGGTGTTGCCGGTGACGAGTGCGGCCGAGACCATGCCGCAGAGGATCGCGATCGGGAAATTCCAGGGCGCAATCACGAGCGCGACTCCGCGCGGCCAGTAATGCTGGTAGCTCTCTTCGCCCAGGACGTGCTGGGTCAGCTTGGGCCGACCGAGAATGCGCATTTGCTGGGCGTAGAAGAGGCAGAAATCCATCGCCTCGCGAATGTCGCCGTCGGCTTCCTCCCAGGCCTTGCCGACCTCGTAAACTTCGACCGCGCAAAGCTCGAAACGACGCCGTTCCATGATGGCCGCAACGCGTTCGAGCAATTGCGCGCGATGCTCGACCGAAGTGCGGCACCATTTCTCGAAGGCGGCCCTGGCTGCCTTGACCGCGCGCTCCGCCTCCGGGATGCCGGCTTCCGCGATCTCGCCCACCACTTCGTTAGGCGCACTTGGGTTGAGCGACTGCATCCATTTCCCGGTCGTGACTTTTTCGCCGTCGATCACGAGCGGATATTTCCGGCCGAAACCCTTTCGCGCCGCCCGCAAAGCGGTTCGCATTTGCTCCTGCGTCTGGCGATGGACGAAATTGACCATGGGCGCGTTCGCGTAACCGTCGCCGGGCGACACGGTCCCATCGGCGCCGTTGACCGAATGGCCCCCGGCTTCGGCCGGCGGTCGAACCCGCGTCTGTTTGGTGATCAATTCGTTAGGGTCACGTAAAAGTTGGGCGGCCGATTGATGATCCGAAAACTTGGCCCGCAGAAAACCTTCGTTCGAAGTGTTCTCGAGCAAGCGCCTGACGAGATAGGACATGCCGGGGAGGAGCTCGCCGACCGGCGAATATTCCCGCACCCGGTAACCCATCTCGACCAGGGCGCGCTTGATCGGCCCCGCCATTCCGTAGAGGAGTTGGAATTCGAAACGGCTCTTCTCGACCCCGATTTCCTCCGCGTAGGCCATGGCGTGGGCGATGCTGCGCACGTTGTGCGAGCCGAAGGCAGCGGTCACGATCGATTCGTTGTCGAGCAGGATGCGGGTGCAGGCCTCGAAGCAGGCGTCGCTCTCCGGTTTCTGGAGAAAAACCGGGCAGATCCAGCCGTTCTGTTGCGAGACGATCTTCTCGTAATCCCAGTAGGCGCCCTTCACGAGGCGAACGGCAAAACGTGTCCCGCGCCGCCGGCCCCACTCAATCAGGTCGCGCAGATCGCGCTCCGCGTCGCGCAAATAAGCCTGCACGACGATCCCGACATGCGGCCATTCGGCGAACTCCGACTCGGTAAAGAGTTCCTTGAAGAGCTCGAGCGTGCTGTTCTTCTGGGCGTAGCTCTCCATGTCGAAATTGACGAAGGCGCCCACCTCCTTCGCCCGGCGCAGGATCGGGCGGAGCTTGGGCGCGAGGTGCGCGATCGCTTCCTCCGGCGCGGCCGGATCCATTTGCGAATAAAAAGCCGAGATCTTGAGCGAGAGATTGACGACCGGAAAGAGCTCGACATTTTTGCCTAACGGGTCGGTCCAGCCGCGCGTTTCGCGCGAGAGGGTGTCGAGCAATTCCATCGCGCGAGCGGCGTATTCATCCGCTTCCATTTCGCTCACGACCGCTTCGCCCAACAAGTCGACGGTGAACCCGATGTCCTCCTTCCGCTTCTTGCGCAGCGTCTTCATGACGTCGGTCCCGTCCTTCCCGGCGATGAACTGGCGCGCCATGCCGGAGACGTTGCGGCGGAGGATGAAAGCGGTTAGCCAGGGGAAAATGCCGGCCAGCTTCAGGCCGGTCTGCATCATCGGAATGAAGCTGTCCATTCCGTGAAAATATTCGCGGAGATGGACGACGATGTCGTCGGAGCGGCGGAGCGAGGCGAGGACATCGACGAAGCGAAACATCTGCACCTTGAAAACCTCGTCCTGCATCGAGAAAGCCATCATCTTCTGGTAGAAGCCGGCCTTGCTGAAAATCGATTCCGGATGTTGATCGACCAACTCGAAGATTCGTTGTCCGCGCCGTTCGACGGCGGATTGCAGGGCACTCATGGGCCGGAGGATAAAGCGGGCCGCGGCTTTCGGCAAAGGGCTCACTTCCCGGGAAAATTTTGGAACAGGATTAACGGGATTTTTTGTATTGAAGGACTTTGCTGCGGGAGCTTGCTTCCCAATTCAAAAAATCCTGTAAATCCTGTCCAATTTTTCAGCCGCAGCACGCCCGCCGACGCGACTTCTTCCGAATCAAAGGCGAAACAAAATTCTTCATGAAAATTACCCAACGAATCAAGGAATCCGGTGCCGCGGGATACATTCTACTTTGGCTATTGGGCATTCCGATTCCGATCCTGTTCGTCATCTTTTTGCTGCGTGGTTGCAGCTAGGTTGGCAGGTAGAGATGAGTCGCCTGACGGGAGGAGCCCCCGGAGTGGTTAGACCAAGGCGCGCTCCCGGCCAGGCCCCTGCTTTTCGTTAGGCAGGTTGCCGCGACCCAAATTGTCGCTTAGGGATTTCTCTCGATGCCGACGCGCGACCGCCATCAGTTTGCGAGCGATAACACTGCCGCCATCTGTCCCGAAGCCTGGGCTGCTCTGGCCGAGGCGAATCAGAGCGCGGAAGTCTCCTACGGCGACGATCGCTGGACGGAAAAGGTCGGCGCGCAGGTCCGTGAAATTTTCGAGACCGATTGCCAGACCTTCATCGTCTTCAACGGCACCGCCGCCAATTCGCTCGCCCTCGCGCAGCTTTGCCAGCCATTTCATAGCGTCCTCTGTCACGAGCGCGCTCACATCGAGACCGATGAATGTGGCGCGCCCGAGTTTTTCTCCGGCGGGGCCAAGCTCCTCCCGGTCGGCGGGCAGAACGGCAAGATCGACCTCGCGGAAGCCACCGCCGTCCTGGCGCAGCATCGCGATGTGCACTCGACCAAAGTGCGTGCGCTCAGCCTCACCCAGGCGACGGAGACGGGAACGGTTTATTCGCCTAACGAACTGGCGGCAGTGGCTGATTTTGTCGTGCGCCATTCGCTCGTGCTGCACATGGATGGAGCGCGTTTCGCCAACGCCGTGGCGTCGTTAGGCTGTGCACCCAGGGAAATCACCTGGGAGCGTGGCGTGAAGGTCCTCTCCTTTGGCGGAACCAAGAACGGTCTCGCCGCCGGCGAGCTGGTCGTTTTCTTCGATTGCGCGCTCGCCCAGGAGTTTGATTACCGGGCGAAACAAGGCGGACAATTGGCCTCGAAGACGCGCTTCCTCGCCGCCCCCTGGACTGGTCTGCTGGCGAACGACGTCTGGCTGAAAAACGCGCGCCACGCGAATGCAATGGCGGCTTTTCTGGAGGAAAAACTGTCCGCGGTTGGTTTTGCTCCTGCCTTCCCGCGGGAAGCAAATGCGGTCTTTGTTCATTTCCCTAACGAACTGGTCGGAAAGATGGAGGCGCGCGGCTGGCACTTTTACAGATTCTTCGAACCCGATCTTTACCGGCTGATGTGTTCCTGGTCGACCACGCCATCGGACGTGAAAGCTTTCGCGGCCGATGTAGACGCCGCCCTCCGGGCGGCGCGGGCCTCCCAGTAAATCGCGGGGGAGACTCTTCCTGCGATCGAGCCTTGCGCCGCGCTTCGCAGAGCGAAGCGTCTACATTGGACGGCGGCGCTCGACCGTTGGACGTTCGCCCGCATGACGCCGCGCGATCTCCCGATATACGAACTCGAGGACGAGATCGTGAGGTCGCTCGTCACCCGGCCGCGCCTGATTCTGCAGGCGCCAACCGGCTCGGGAAAATCGACCCAGGTGCCGCAAATCCTGCTCGACCGTAACCTGCTCGGCGAGGGCGAAGTCGTGATTCTGCAACCGCGCCGCCTCGCCACCCGCCTGCTGGCGCGTCGCGTGGCTTCCGAAAGAAACGGCCGGCTGGGCGAAGAAGTCGGCTACCAGATTCGCTTCGAAAAAGTCACCTCACGCAAGACTCGAATTCGTTTTGTGACCGAGGGAATTCTGCTGCGACAATTGCTTCAGGATCCGGAGCTGCGCGGCGTGGCGGCGATTCTTTTCGATGAATTCCACGAGCGTCATCTCTATGGCGATATCACCCTCGCGCGAACCCTGCAGCTCCAGGAAACGACGCGCCCGGATCTCAAGCTCGTTGTCATGTCGGCCACGCTCGAGTCGGACAAGCTGGAAAAATATCTCGCGCCATGTCCGATCCTGACCTCAAGCGGGCGGATGCATCCGGTTGCGATCGAATACCTGACGAAACCGGTCCGGAGCGAAAATTATCCGATCTCTGACCTGGCCGCAGACGAACTCGAGCGCCTCGCCGCGCAGACAGAAGGCGACGTGCTCGTCTTCATGCCGGGAAAATACGAAATCACGCGCACGATTGCCGCCCTCCGCGCCTCTCGGGTAAGCGATCGTTTCGTCGCCCTTCCACTCTACGGCGAGCTGCCGCCGGCGGAACAGGACGCCGCCCTCGCTCCCTCTGGGAAACGCAAAGTGATCGTGGCCACGAACGTCGCGGAAACTTCCCTAACGATCGACGGAGTGCGAGTCGTGATCGACAGCGGCCTGGCCCGGATCGCGCGCTACGATCCACGACGCGGAATTAACACCCTCTTCATCGAAAAGATCAGCCGCGCCTCGGCCGATCAACGCGCCGGCCGCGCCGGCCGGACCGCGCCCGGCCATTGCCTGCGACTGTGGACAGAGAGCGAACATCTCGAGCGGGCCGCGCAGGAGCTGCCAGAGGTGAAACGGCTCGACCTCGCGGAAGTGGTTCTGACTTTGAAAGCGAGCGGGATCGAGGATGTCGCGGGGTTCCGCTGGCTCGAGCCGCCCGATCCGAAAGCGCTCGAAAATGCCGAGCAACTCCTGACCGATCTGGGCGCAATCTCGGAAGGAAAACTAACCTCGTTAGGCGGACGCATGCTCGCCTTTCCGGTTCACCCACGCTATGCGCGGATGCTGCTTGCGGCGGAGGCACAGAATTGCGTTCGCGGGATTGCTTTGATCGCAGCCCTGACCCAGGGTCGCAACCTCCTCCGACGAGCAGAGGGAAAGCAGATGCGCGACGAGCGCGAAGATTTTCTCGGCGGCGAAGACGAATCCGATCTCTTTATTCTCCTGCGAGCGTTCCGGTTCGCGGAGAAAAACAACTTCGATCCGCGACGTTGCGCCCGTCTCGGGGTGAATGCCGGAGCGGCACGCGAGGCGGGCCAGCTCTGGGAACAATTCCTCTCCATCGCCAAGGCCGAAGGCCTCGATATCGAGGAGCGCGAAGCCGAACCCGGCGCAATCGCGCGCTGCGTCCTCGCCGGGTTTCCCGACCAGGTGGCGGTGCGGCTCGATGAAGGCACTCTCCGCTGCGCGCTCGTGCACAATCGCCGGGGCGTTCTGGCGCGGGAAAGCGTTGTCCACCGGGCCCGGCTTCTGACCGCATCGGAGATTCGCGAGATCGAATCGAGCGACGGCGAGCGCCAGGTTTTGCTCACCCTCGCAACCGCGATCAAGGATGGAATGGCTGCATGAGTTTTTCCCTGAGGCCATCCAGGAAAAGACGGAGGTGACCTTCGACAGCTCCTCGCGCCGCGTCGTGGGGCGAACGGTGGTCGTCTTCCGCGATCTGGTCCTGGTGGAAAAGAAATCGGACCGCGTTCCAGCAGCGGAGGCGGCGGCATTACTCGCGCGGGAAGTGATGGCGGGAAATTGTCCGCTCAAGAAATGGGACCACGCAGTCGAGCAGTGGATCGCACGGCTCAACTTCGCCGCGAAGACTTTTCCCGAACTGGAACTGCCGCCGATCGAGGACTCAGATCGCGCGCTCCTGATCGAACAGGTCTGCCAGGGAGCGACGAGCTACAAGGAAATCAAGGAGCGCCCGGTCGGGCCGATCCTGAAATCGTGGCTCAGCGCCACGCAACGCGCCGCCCTCGACCAGCTCGCACCGGAGCGGGTCAAATTGCCTAACGATCGAACGGCGAAAATTGTCTACGGAACGGACAAGCCTCCGACCGTCGCCGCCCGCATCCAGGATCTGTATGGGGTCGCGAACGGACTGGCCATCGGTCCCTCCCGGGTGCCGTTACGAATCGAGGTCCTGGCGCCAAATCATCGCCCGATCCAGATCACAGACGATCTCTCCACTTTCTGGCGGGAGAGTTATCCAAAAATCAAACAAGAGCTGCAGCGGAAGTATCCGAAGCATAAGTGGCGTTAGGGAACGTCCATCCTGGAGTGAGGGGTCAGCTGCGTTTCGCTCGCCGGGGCGAGCTTTCGGAGTGCGGTGCGTCCTCGCGCCGCTTTCCTCACGCGTCGCTCGACGAATAAACTCTGCGCGTCTTTGGCAAAGCTTCCCGCCGAAAAAGCGGCGCGAGGACGCACCGCACTCCAAAGCGCTGCGCGCGAAAACCGGCGCTTTTCCCGCTCGCCCTGCCGCTCAGATGCTGCCGCGCATGCCGCGGGATGGATCACGAGGCAAATTCAGCCCGCTCACCTTTGACCAGGCGGCTTTCGAAGCACCCCGGACCCGGTCCCAAGGCAGGGCCGAACCGATCTCGTGCTTTTCGTAGTCGAGCGCGATGTCGTCCTCGATCTCGTGAAACTCTTTCCCGGGATACTTGGCAGCGGCTTCGGCACCAACACGATAGGCCGGCGCGAAATGCTCGTAGGTTGTTTCCTCGTCCGCATGTGGCTGGGATGCATGATGTTCCCGCCAGTATTTTTCTTCCGCCGTTAAGTCGATCGATTGTTCCTCTGGTTCGTTGCCCATGATTTTGCTCTCCGGTTACTGATTTTCATTCTCCTCGTGCCTCACCAGGCCATCGGACGCGGTTCGCTCGCACCAAAATGCGAATCGAAGGACGCAAAATGACCATGATGTGCGAAGTTAAGATATGAAGAATTCGAACGGAGACAATTTTACGGAGAACGATCCGATGTCTGAAACGGAGTTTGGCGGCGGGTCGACGGAACAAGGAGCCCAGAGCCGCATCTCGGAAGGCGCGCGGAAATTTTCCAGCGCCGCCTCCGACACCTGGGACCAGACCCGCCAAAAGGCAGTCGTGGTCCGCGAGCGGACAGAGTTTTTCCTGCGGGAAAACCCGGTCCCGACGGTGCTCGGCGCACTTGCGCTGGGGCTGGCGATTGGTCTGGCCATTCGCTACTCCTCGCGACCACAAGAGGCGACCCCACTTTCGGTAAAGCGCGCCCTGCAGGAAATCGATTGGAGCACGATCTCGCCGGCCTTTCTGCCTGGCCTCATTCGGAGCGCGAAACGCGGTTACGCGGATTCCGCCGAAGCGGTCAAGGGAGGCTTCGAGCGGGTCAAAGAGGTGGACGTGGACGAATACGTCAAGCCGCTGCGCAAGCAGTGGAAAAAATGGATGAGCTAAACGCTCCCGCGTCCCAAATATCTGACTGCTCCTTGCCCGGCACGTGTGCCGGTGGAGAGGCAACCTTGCAAGAGATAACCTCCGGTGGGCGCTTCCCAGTCGATCATTTCACCGGCCAGAAAAACGCCGGGCATTTTCTGCAGCATGAGCTGCTGATCTAATTCCTGCCACAAGACCCCGCCCGCGGTTGAGATCGCCTCGGCGATTGGCCGCGGGCCTCCCAATGGCAGCGGGAATTCTTTGAGCCGTGCGACCGCTTTTTCGCGGTCCGCGCAGTCGCCTGGGAAACAGCTTTCGAGGAGGGCTATCGCGCCAGGGCTTAATTTCCAGGCGCGAAACCATTCGTTAGGGGTACGCACTTGGGCGGCGCGTTCGAGCAGGACCTTCGCCGTCACCTGGGGTTTGAAATCGATTCGCAATTCCGGTTCGTCCATCGTACGCAGGAGCGGACCAAGCCGGTAAATCGCACCGCCTTCCAATCCGTAGCGGGTGATCAACAATTCGCCCGAAACGACTTCGCCGCCGGCGCTGACATTGAGATTCTTGAGCGGCAAACCTTCCGCGCGCGCGAGGACCGCCGCGGGCCACTTCACGTTCCAGCCGCAATTAGCCGCGACAAAAGGCGCGATCTCGACTCCATATGCGGCGAGCAGAGCGGGCCAGGCGCCGTCCGATCCGGTTTCCGGCCAGGAAGCGCCGCCCAACGCCAGGATAACGGCTTCTGCCGCCAGATGCTCGCCGCCCTCAAAGTCGAGACGCCAGGAGCCTTCTTCTTTCGTTAGGTCAATTAGACGGGCGCCGGTCTTGAATTCCACCCCCGCGCTCCGCAGCCGCTGCAACCACGCGCGCAGCAGCACGGCCGCTTTCTGACCGCGCGGGAAAACGCGCTTGCTCGTGCCGACATAGGTCTCGACGGCCAGCTCCTCCGCCCAGGCCCGCAAGGCGTTTGGGCTGAAATCAGCCAGCAAATCCCGCCAGCGTTCCGGTTCCGCCCGGTAACGAGCGGGAAAACTTTCGACGGGCTCGCTGTGGGTCAGATTCAAACCACCGCGTCCAGCGACGAGGAATTTTCTTCCGGCCGACGGCTGCGCGTCGCAGATCACGACTCGAGCGCCGTCGGCGGCCGCAACTTCCGCCGCGCGCAAACCAGCCGGGCCGGCGCCGACTACCACCGCCACTCTGCTTGCGCCGCCGTCGTTTGAATCCACAAATTCTTCTCCTTTGTCCGCTCGCGAGATGCAACTGTTTCGACTGCATGCCGACCTCGCCTAACGATTCCGCTCCTCCCATCGCACATCCGACATTTGGCGCAGCCTTCCGTTTCTGGCTCAAGCTCGGCTTCATCAGCTTCGGCGGGCCGGCCGGGCAGATCGCGATCATGCAGACGGAGCTGGTGGAAAAGAAGCGCTGGATCGGGCAGGCGCGCTTTCTGCACGCGCTCAATTTTTGCATGCTCCTGCCCGGCCCGGAGGCGACGCAGCTCGCGATTTACATCGGCTGGCTCCTGCATCGCACTCTCGGCGGGATCGTAGCGGGCGCGCTCTTCGTTCTGCCTTCCATCGTGCTGCTCTGGACTCTCAGCTTCGTTTACGCGGCCTACGGCAACGTACCCTGGATCGCGGCGATTTTTTACGGCTTAAAACCGGCGGTCATCGCGATCGTTGCGACGGCTGTCATTCGGATCGGACGGAAATCGCTCAAGAACGAAGTGATGTGGTCGATCGCCGCGCTTGCTTTCATCGCGATATTTTTTCTGCATGCGCCGTTTCCATTCATCATCCTCTGCGCCGGCACGGTCGGGTTGGTGGGCGGGAGAATTTGGCCGTCGAAATTCAATGTCCTGGCCGACCACAAGACGGATGCTGCGAAATCGGTCCTGGGAGATGAATCCGAATCGCCCGCCCACACCCGGCCGTCGTGGTCGCGCGCCCTGCGGGTGTTGCTGGTCTGCCTGGCGCTTTGGTTCGGACCGCTTTTCGTCGTTGGTCTCTCGTTAGGCACGAGTCACACGCTTTTTCAGGAAGGTCTTTTCTTCAGCAAGGCAGCAGTCGTGACTTTCGGCGGCGCGTATGCCGTCCTTCCCTATGTCGCGCAAGAGGCGCTCACTCATTACGGCTGGCTTCAACCCGGCCAAATGATGGATGGCCTCGGTCTCGCCGAGACGACGCCGGGACCGCTCATTATGGTCCTGCAATTTGTTGGCTTCATGGGCGGGTGGAATCATCCGGGGGGCTTCGCACCGATCGTAGCCGCGACTGCGGGTGCGCTGCTCACCACCTGGACGACTTTCGTGCCCTGCTTTCTCTGGATCTTTCTGGGCGCGCCTTACATCGAACGGCTGCGCGGCAATGTTCGTTTCAGCGCCGCTCTGGCTACGATTACCGCCGCGGTCGTTGGTGTGGTCCTGAACCTGGCGGTTTGGTTTGGAATGCATGCTCTTTTCCCCGGTGGGCGGGTTGACTGGTTTGCACTCGCGATCAGCCTGCTGGCTTTCGCCGGCATGATGCGCTGGCGTTGGGACATCATCCCGGTGGTGCTCGGCGCTGGAGCGCTCGGATTGGTCTACCAGTTGCTGGTCGCGAGGTTGTAGAAAGAACCCCCGATGTATTCACGACTTGCCGAGTGACTATCGATCGGTTTTGCACTCCAGCTTTCGCGCCCCTACGAATGCGAGAAAATTCTCGGCAGGACGTTGCCGACAAAGTCGACCAGGAAATGAGCGAGCATGTTGGCGACGAGATCACGCCGCCAAAGATAGAAGGCCGAAAGAACTGCTCCGAGCGCGAGGGCAATGACGATGTTGGCCCACCCGCCGGTCCAATGGGCGACTGCGAAGATAACCAATGGGATTCCAGCGGCGAGATAACGATTCAATCCCAAAGTCTGCAGCCGCTCGATGGCATAGCCGCGGTAAAACAGTTCTTCGACAACGCCGGCGCGCACGACGATGAGTGTGACGAGCCAGACGGGCAGCTCCTCCATGAAGGATCCGCCCGGGCCGCCGTTGAATCGTGTCAGCGCAGCCAGCACGCCTCCGACCGCTCCGCAGATGAGCATGAGAACGACGCCCCAGAGCAGCGATTTCCACCACTTCGAGGTCCCAAGACCGATCGAGGTGAGAGGCAGACGCTCGCCTCGCCTTACAATGAAGAGCAAACCGATGGCGCACAGCCAAATGAAGGATTCTTTCCAGATCGTGCCGTTAAAAGTACGAGGCGCCCAGATGAGAAGCCCGACTTCCCGAACGATTAACAGGCTGAAAAGAGCGACAAAAAGGCCGATCCAGGTGAAGGGTGAAATTTTCGCCACGTGGCCGGGTTTTGTCTCCATGATGCGACAGTAGGATGCGCCGCAAGAGTTGGTTGGATTCAAAAAATGCGAACTTCGCACTCCAGGGCGAATGCGATAAACCGTGATTGAGAACGGTCCAGCCAGTTGTTTGGGCTACTTTTGGATCAATCTCGATTTTGGCCAAACGCCCGCTCGTTAGGGAGCGACGCGAAAACTGAAGCTCCCTTTGCCGGGATGCATATCCTGCGCGACGGCCGTCCAGCTCACCTTATAGGTGCCCGGGCCGAGGTCGGGCGCGAGGGAGAGGATTACGAGCGCCGGCTCCTTTTTGTCGGCGTGCAGGTCGCGGCGATCAACCTGTTTCCCGGCCACGTCGCGGACTTCAAAGGTGCTTAGCCCGACCTTGATCGGCTCGGAAAACCAGATCCGAATTTCACGCGGCGCGACTTTGACCGTCGCGCTCGCTTTGGGCTCGGAACGTTCGAGCGAAGAATGCCCAAACGCGGAGGCAGCGAGCAAACTCAGACCAACAATCACTGAGAGAACGCGGCTCATTTACCCAGCAGCACAATCGGTCCCTCGGCCTTGGTCACGCCGCCCTTCCGCTCCAGGCTGATGGCAAATCCCTTCGCTTCCCGGACCGGCGACGCGGGATGGAAGGAGACCCGGAGCGCGCCGTCATTCG
The DNA here is from genome assembly GCA_963819975.1 of uncultured Verrucomicrobiae bacterium. Lineage (GTDB taxonomy): Bacteria > Verrucomicrobiota > Verrucomicrobiia > Chthoniobacterales > UBA10450 > Palsa-1392. The sequence goes on from CAWFYE010000012.1 coordinate 20,703, forward strand.
AGATGTGGAAAACGCCGCCATCAACCGGATCCTTGTATCCCGGATCGACCAGCCAGAGCTGATAGTCGCGATTCTCGTCATTGCGCGGGAGCTGGGTCACTTTCAAGACGCCTCGCTGTTTTTTCTTGTCCCAAACGACGACCGCGTTTGCATCGGGCGCGTTTTCCAGCTTCGAGCTGAGCGAGGCGATCTGAATCTGCGCAAGCAGATCGCGTTTTTCGAGGCGGGTGATGCGTTTCCGGAGACCACCGCGATCGGCCACGAGGTAGGCACAGGTCAGGGCGAGGCAGGCGGCGAGCGCCCAAGGAAGCCAATTTGAGCGGCGCGGGAAAGCGACCGTTTTTCCGCGTCGCACTTCGGCCAGAACCCGTCCCCGCAGCTCCGGCGGCAAAGCGCGCGACGGCGCGGAATGCGAAACCGCCGCGGCGGCTTCATCCAGTTGATCAACCAACCCCCGCAGCTCGGCATCCGATTGCATCTGCTGCTCAAATGCGGTTGCTTCCGCGCCTTCGAGCAGTCCGAGCACATAAAGCGATGCCTGTTCTTCGAGTTGCTCGTTCACGATCCCACTCCTCCGAGAACTTCGCGAAGCGCGAGAAGACCACGCCGGATGCGCGCCTTCACCGTCCCGAGCGGCGCTCCGAGCCGTTCCGCGATTTGAGTTTGCGTGAGCCCGCCAAAGAAAGCGAGGTCGATCGCCTCGCGCTGGGTTTCGCCGAGCTGGCTGAGCGCGGCTCGCACCCGGCCACGTTCGTCGGTGCGGGCGAGCGCGTTATCGGCCTGATCGACCGAGGCAGAAACAGATTGGATGTTCGATTCAGTAGCGATTGCTTCGGCGAGTCGAGCCTGTCGTTGGCGCGATCGGAGCCGATCGATCGCCTTGTGCCGCGCAATCATGACCGCCCAGGTAAACAGGCTACTCCGGGCGGCATCATAGGTCGCGGTCCGTTTCCACATCTGGACGAATGCTTCCTGGAGGACGTCCTCGGACTCCTTCTGATCGTGCAGGATCGCGTAGATCATCGAGAAAAGACCGGGCGCGAAACGGTCGTAAAAAGTGGCGAAGGCAACTTCATCGCCTGCGGTCATTTGCCGGATGAGCGTCGCGTCGGCCTCGTTCGGCACGCGCACCCCGCGCTTCGCCGGCGTCACTGCGGCGGAATCCTGCGGAAGATTGGAAGGTTGCATCGCCACGCAGCACGCACCAGATCAAGGTTTCACCCTTGTGCAAGGGATGGGCAGCAAGGTTTTGCACAGGGCTGGGATCAAGATCGCACTGGACGAAACGTTGATCATTCACGTAGTTAAGACGCAGCAGAGTGGACGACAGATGCATGGTTGACAAAACCGGCCCCCTGCGATTGAATGCTTTTCGGTTTGCCTCCTCGATAGTCCTCTCTTTCGAGGCGTCCCGTTCCGCGCCCTCGCGCAACGCAGATTTGCCGGGCAACCTCCTTTTTAAGCAACTCATCACATCCCCATTCCATGGCGGGACATAGCAAGTGGTCCAAGGTTAAGCGCGCCAAAGGTGCGCTCGACGTGAAACGCGGCACGATCTTCAGCAAGTTTTCGAAGGAGATCAGCGTCGCTGCACGCCTCGGCGGCGGCGACCCGGCGGGCAACCCACGGCTCCGGAGCATAATCGAGATGGCGCGGGCGCAGAGCATGCCGAACGATAACATCGAGCGGGCGATCAAACGCGGGACCGGCGAAGGGGTCGATGCGCAGCATTTTGAGGAGATCATCTACGAAGGCTACGGGCCGGGTGGCGTTGCTCTTCTGCTCGAAGTCACGACCGACAACAAAAACCGCACGGCGGCGGAAATCCGGCACATTTTTTCCAAGAATCACGGCAACCTCGCGACCAGTGGAAGTGTTTCCTACATGTTCCATAAAAAAGGACAGATTACCGTCCCGCGGGATACGATTGAGGAAGAGCGCCTCTTCGAATTGGCCTTGGAAGCCGGGGCGGAAGAGTTGACAACGGAGGAGGAACAGTATCTTATTCTTACTTCCCACGATCAGCTCTACGCCGTAGCTGAGGCGCTCAAACAGGCAAGCGTCACGATCGATGGGCAAAAGTTTACTTTCATTCCCGACACGACTGTTCATGTCGCCGACGAGGAGGCTGCGCTGCAGGTGTTGCGTCTCTGCGAAAGCCTCGAAGACGACGACGACGTTCAAAACGTCTATTCCAATTTAGATATTCCAGAAGAACTGCTGGCCAAACTGCCAGCCTGATAAATGCGAGCCGGCACATCCGTCGTGCCGCCTCCACCAAAGCCGGTTTCAATTATGAGCGAAGAAATGGAAAACAAGCCTACCCAGGCACCCGCCGCACCGTTCCGGAGACGCCGCCCTTCGCGCCGGCGTTCCGGCCGCCGCAACAACGACTCCGGGCGCGGTCCCGGCAATTTCAATCAATCAGGCGACGACAAACCAAGGCGCTCGGACGGATCGGACGTTCTCGAAGACGACGAATCGCGGGAAGCCGAGCGCCGGCGCGAAGACGCCGCGCACTTTGCCGAGACGACCGAGGGAAGCGACCAGAACCGATCGGGCGACGAACGCGATCGGGCCCAAGGCGAATCGCCCAATGGGGACCAACCGCCGCGCGAACCAGAGTTCGGCGAAGGCATCATCGAGATTTCCGGTAAAGGCTTCGGCTTTTTGCGCGACGCGAAACGCAATTTCGTCCAGACGCCACAGGACATTTTCGTGACGCCGGAAATCGTCCGGCGCTTTCAGCTGCGCGATGGAATGTGGGTTTATGGCGAGACGCGCCGCGGCAATCGGGGCCCGCAATTGACCCGTCTCCTCAAGATCAACGACGAGGAACCAACCAAATACCAGGATCTGCGGCCTTTCGAAGAACTGACCACGATCAATCCGAACGAACGAATCAAGCTCGAAACGGTCACCGATCGTTACACCACCCGGGTGATGGATTTGATGACCCCGCTGGGCAAAGGCCAGCGTGGCTTGATCGTCGCCCCGCCGCGGACTGGCAAAACCACCCTCCTCCAGCACATCGCCGATGCGGTCGTGAAGAATCATCCGGATATGAAATTGATCATCCTCCTCGTCGATGAGCGGCCTGAGGAAGTGACCGACTTTCGGCGCTCCTGCCCCAATGCGGAGATCATGGCCAGCTCCAACGACAGCGACATCAAGAGCCACACTCGGATTGCGCAGCTCGCCGTGGAGCGGGCTAAGCGCCTCGTCGAAGCAGGCAAAGACGTCTTCATTCTGCTCGACTCGATCACCCGCACCGCCCGCGCTTTTAACAACGCGACCGGCGGTGGAGGACGCACCATGAGCGGTGGTATCGACGCCCGCGCAATGGAAATCCCGAGAAAACTTTTCGCCGCCGCGCGCAACACCGAGGAAGCCGGCAGCCTCACGATCGTCGCGACGGCATTGATCGAAACCGGCAGCCGGATGGATGAACTGATCTTCCAGGAATTCAAAGGCACCGGCAACATGGAGCTCGTGCTCGATCGCAAGATCAGCGACCAGCGCACCTATCCGGCGGTCGACATTTTCCTTTCCGGCACGCGCCGAGAGGAGCTGTTGCTTCAGCCGTGGGAACTGGACAAAATCAACCTCATCCGTCGCGGTCTGGCCGGACACAAGCCGGTCGAAGCGATCGAGCGTCTGCTCATGTTTGTGAAGAAATTCCCGACCAACACGCAGATGCTGAAAGAGATCCCGGGCTAGGCAGCCCGCCGTAGCGCAAGCTACATTTAATGACGCAAAAATCGACCGAAGCTCAGGAGGTCGAATGGGAAGTTCTTCCGCCCGAGGAACAGGAAAAGCGCTCCGAAGTCGAGCCGCTCTTTCGCTGGCTTGCGCTCATCATGGACAATTTTCTGCGTGTGCCTGGAACACAGTTTCGCTTCGGTCTCGATCCCCTCATGGGTCTGCTCCCCGTCTTTGGCGACACCGGCTCATCCATCATCTCGGCGATGGCTCTGATCGCCGCTGCGCGACGCGGAATTCCCAAAATCCTTCTCGCCCGGATGTCGCTCAACATCCTGATCAACGAGACCATCGGCATTATTCCGATCGTAGGAGACGCCTTTTCGTTTTGGTTCAAATCCAACGTCCGAAACTACGAACTCCTCAAACGCCACAGTGCCAGTCCGCGGACCACGACCACGGGCGACTGGATTTTCGTTGCGCTCGTGCTCGGACTGCTCTTCGTCATCCTGCTCGTTAGTCTGGCGGTCAGCGTCTGGCTTCTCACCCAGATCGTGAAACTCCTCGGTGGAGTTCGCCCCTAGTCGACCAGGTAACGCATCCGCAAAGAGTGGATGATTTCCCGCGCCTGACCGTAAGGCTTGCGAAAGTCCTCGATTGACGGGCACTTCATGCGCCGTGCGAAAATATCCTCTTCCTCGCGAGTCAATGGGAGGCGCGAAACACTGCGATTTGCCCAGCGACGCAGGACCGATTCGCAGGAGCGCAGGAAATTATACGCGCTCCGCAGGCTGCCGGCGTCCCCCGCCGCCATGACTTTCTGGCCGCGCAACTTGTCGAGGGCGGAAAGAAAATTCGGCTCCCAAATCCCATGCTGCATCTGCAGACCCTGGACCAAAAATTCAGCTTCGATCATCCCGCCGATACCGGTTTTGAAATCGTTAAAATCGTTGCCGCTCCCGCGATCGTTCGAGATCCGGACGAGCATGTTTTCGATTTGCCTAACGAGATCGGAACGGCGGCCCGCTTCCAGCCAAAGCTCCCGGGCGAGGGCCTCGAAGTCATGACGCAGCGGACCGGAGATGGCGCGCGCCCGGGTCAACGCCTGCAGCTCCCAAAACTGAGCGCGTTTCTCATAGTAGCCGCGCAAGGTTTCGAGCGAACAGACGAGCGGGCCCTTCTCTCCCTCCGGCCGGAGCCGCGGGTCGATCGTGGCGAAGCTTCCTTCGGCAGTCGAAAGCGCCATTTCGCCAATCAGGTTTTGCGCCGGACGCGGATCGTCGCCAACAAAAAGGACGTCCAAGTCCGCACCATAGCCGGTTTCGTGGCCGCCGAATTTCCCGAGCCCGATAATCGTCAGCGTGCCTTCGGGATTCAACAAACGGTCGACAAAAACGAGACAGGCCTCCGCCAGGTCGTTCTGTTCGGCGAGCAATTGGGAGAGAGGCGCAATCTCGAGGACATCCCGGAGCAGGATGCGCAAAGACTCCCGTTGTCGGTAAACCCGCACCGGATCGATTTTCTCGTGCGTCGCGCCTAACGAATCCAGGCGCTCGAGGTGTTCCGCCACGCCGTAGGTGCGGTCGAGCATCCCGCCCCGCGTTAGCTCCTCGAGCCATTGCGGCCGGCGAATCAGCCAGCCGCCGCCCGCCTCGCTCGCGTCAAATGTCTTTACCAGCAATTCGAGCAAGCGCGGATTCGCGGTCAGAAGTTCGAAGAGCAAACTGCGGAAAGCATAGGCCTCCACGAAGCGCACGAACTGGGTCAGCGTCGCATCCGGATCGGCCGCGCGACCCAGCCAGGTGACGAGGAACGGCCGGAGCTTGCGAAAAATCTGTCGGGTGCGCGGCGCGACGTGAAATCCCGCGGCGCTCTCCCCCAACTGGATTATCGTCTTGGCCGCCTGCGCCGGGTCGCGAAAGTTTTCCAGCTCCGCCGCGCTCGATTCCCGGGTCGGACCGGTATCGCCCACCACCCGCTTGAAGATGACCCGCACCCGGCTCATGTGCTGACGCAGGTCTGCCATGAGATCGGCACCCGCGGCGAAACCAAGGCTCCGCGCCAGGCCCTGCAAGGCGTCGCCGTTTTCCGGGATGGTGTGCGTTTGCTGCTCGGCTTCGATCTGCAACCGGTGCTCCACCCTTCGCAGAAATCGGTAGGCCGACTCGAGATGATTCGCATCCTCGTTAGGCAAAAACTCCAGCTCGGCCAGAGCACGGATCGCCTTCAGTGTCCCGGCCTCCTGCAAAAAAGGATGGCGCGCGGCATGCAACAACTGCAGCGCCTGGACGACAAACTCGATCTCCCGGATTCCACCCGCACCGAGTTTCACATTCCGTTCCCGATCCTCGTGCCCCACGATGTCGCGCTCAATCCGGCGCTTGATCGCAGCCACCTCGTCGAGCAGATCCGGGGTCGGACTTTTCGGAAAAACGAAGGGCTGGAGCTGCCGCAGAAAATCATAGGCCAGTTCGCGATCGCCGCAGATCCAGCGCGCTTTGGTCAAGGCGAGCCGTTCCCACATTTCGCCAAAGCCGGCATAATAATTCTCCATGCTTTCGAGCGACCTGACGAGCGGCCCGGCGCTGCCTTCGGGACGCAGCCGTAGATCAACCCGGAAAAGCGCACCCGCCCGATCGGAGGCGGCAAAGGTCTCCATGATCTTGTTCCCAAGACGCGTAAACCACTCGTGATAGCTGAACTTCGCGGTCAACTGGCCCTCATCGCTGTAAACGAAAATGAGGTCGACGTCCGAGCTGTGATTCAATTCGCGCCCGCCGAGTTTGCCCACCCCGATGATCGCAAACTGGCTCTCCGGCGAGCCCCAGCGCTGGCGCAGTTCGGCGTTCCAATGCCTGAAGACCGTCGTCAGGCAAATATCGGCCAGTTGCGACAACTCGATCAGCGTTTCCTCGAGCGGGGCCGCTTCCGAAATCTCACGCAATGCGATCCGCACCATCTCGCGACCCTTCCAGAAACGCAGGACCCGAAAGTTTTCCTCCGCAATCGGAGCGCGGTCCCCGAGGTTGTGAAGGTCGGTCATCATTCTCCCAAACCCGCGCCGGTCGGTGCAAATCTCGGGATCGGACAGCCAAAGGAGGATCTCAGGGTGCTGGATGAGCCGCGTTCCACAAATTCCGGAGACGGAGAGAAGATGAAAGAGGGCCTCCTCGCCTAACGGAAATCCGGCGACGAGTTCGCGCAGGGGCGGCGCCCCGGCCGGCCAGTTGGCCTCGATCGCGTCGAGAGTCGCAGCCACTTGGGCCGGTCGAATGCGGCGCGCGATTTCCCCTAACGAATCCGCAACCGCCACGCTATTGCGGGAGTTCGGTCATCTTTTCGCGGGCTTCTGCCAGCACCCGGCGCTCCCGCCGGGTCAGGCTGCCGAGACCGTTCCGCGAAATTTTTTCCAGCACCGGGTCGATCTCCTGGCTGATGAATTCATCGAGCGACATCTGCTCGCGGCGCTCGCTCTCCAGGCGACGCCGCCGTAAAAAGCGTTGCAGAAAAGAAGGCCGCCCGAAGCCGAGGAGATGCGCATAGAGCCAACCTGCGGCGCCGCCGCCGAGCAGCGCGCTGTGACCGACCATTCCCTGGCGGTCGAAGACGATTAAAAGGAGGCCGAGCGCAAAAAGCGCGAACCCGAGATACTTCGCCTTCAGTTTCTGGGGCAGGACGAAAAAGAGCGATTGGGTCAACTCCAACTCCGGCAAAATCGTCGCGAAAGCGACCACCACCGCCGCGACTCCCCCCGCGGCCGCGAGCAAGACGGTCGTCGAGGGCATCAGGAAAAGATGACCCAACTCGCCGCCGATCAGGCCGCCGAGGTAAAGATAAAGAAAATGTTTTTGCCCGAGGATCGACTCCAGATCGCGCCCGATGAAGTAGAGAAGGAAGATGCTGGCAAGGAAACTGAAAACGCCGGCCTGCAGGAACATCGCGCTGAAAAACTGCCAGGCGTAGGCCTGATCGATCCCGTGATAGCTCAGGCCGAGGTAGTCACCGAGCACGGCCGGTTGGTAGACCTGAACGATTTGCTGCGCGACAAAGGCGGCGAAATTCGCCCCGATGATCGAGAAAAGGACCACTCTTTGCCGAGGCGTCCAACGGGACGCGTGCGACGAAGCTTTCCGGCCGGACAAGCGCATGGAGCAAAAATATCGCAAACGCTTCGAATTGTCATTGGGAATCCCGTGCTGTAGACGCCTCTCTCTGGGTGGCGGACATGTGCGCTGCCGCCGTCGGAGGTTACTCCCGCATTTCGCAGAGCGAAACGTCTACAGGGTCAGCACCTTCAGGCGCTGCGTCGGCATCTCAAATTCAACCGGGCAATTGCCAACCAATTCGCCGTCCAGCTCCACCGGAACGTCATCCGCGCTCGTCACTCGCAGGCGCGAAGTCTGAAAATACTCCACCTCCCGCGTCGTGATATCGGAAGTGAAGATGACGTTCTGGAGATATTTGATCAGCTCGATGTAACCGAGTTGCTTGAAGACGAGGACGTCGAGCAAGCCATCATCGATCACGGCGTGTTTAAAGAACGGAAATGGTCCGCCGTAGAGGCGCCCGTTGCCGACCAGAACGAAGGACCCTTCTTCGGTGTCGGCGTCATCCGATTCAATCGTTAGGCGCGGGGGCTGCCGCCCGGCGATCTGCGCCGCGGAGATGAGATAACTGAGCGGCCCAAAATTTCTCTTTAGCGTCAGGCTGGTTTCTTTCACGACCTGGGCGTCCAATCCGACGCCCGCCAGTTGCACGAAGTGTTTCTTGTTCGCGGTCGGCAAATCTATCAGCCGGGTCCGTCCGCCCTGAATAATATCCCAGCAGCGTCCGAGATCATTGGCCGGCAGACCCAGCTCATTGGCGAAGACGTTCATCGTCCCCATCGGCATCAAGCCGAGCGCGGCCTCCGAGCCGGCGATGCCGTTCACGACCTCGTTGATCGTTCCATCGCCGCCCGCTGCCACGATCCGGTCAAATCCATCCGCGACCGCCGCCCGCGCTCGCTGCTCCGCATCCCCCGCCCCGACCGTCGCGCAAAAAAAGGCTTCGCTGCACATTGCGCGCAGGTGTTTCTCCCAGCGGCGCGCGCGTTCGCTCCGCGCGGCCGGATTCAGAATGACGCAGGTTTTGGACAAGGGTTTACTTGTTAGGCCGGTTTCATCTTTTCTTCAATCGCGGCTTGCGTAGTTTCACCCGGTGAAGAAACTCGGCCGCCTGTTGCTCTGGCTCCTCGCTGGAGTTGTGGTCCTGGCGTTCGTCGTCTTGCTCGGGGTCAATCTGTATGTCCAATCGCAGGGCATGCACCATCGTATCCAGCAGGAACTCAGCCAGCGGCTCAACACCCCACTCCAGCTCCGCCAGATCAGCGTCACGCCCTGGAGCGGACTGAAGCTCAAAGGCATCACCATCCCGCAGGTATCCAACAAAGTCGGTGGAAACTTTCTCCAGGCTCAAAGCTTTCAACTGCGCGTCCAATTTTGGTCGCTTTTCAGCGAACGACTCGTCATCCGGCAGGTTTCATTGATCAAACCGCAAGTCGTTTGGGCGCAGAATTCCTCCGGCAAATGGCGGCTACCCGAGTTGCCGCTGCCGAAACCTGCGCCAGCCCCTTCACCGGCAATGCTGCCTTCGGTGGCACCGCCGGCCTCGCCTCTTCCCAGCGCCGCTCTCGCCCCAGCCGCGGTGGCGATCGTCCAACCTAACAAACCCTCTCTCGCTGCCACGCCTGCCCCGGTCTTTACTCCCGAAGTGCAACGCGTCACTCTGAAGGACGGTGATTTCACTTTCCTCGACGCCGCCGGCCGGGTGATCGCGAAATTCAACGGGCTCGATTTCCGTTCCAGTTTCCGCACTGCGACTGAGATCAAAGGCAGCGCCCAGGTCGACGAAATCTCGTTGCGCGATCGCTTCTTTATCGAAAACCTCGAATCGCCGCTCCACTACGACCCGGAAGAGCTGGGCTTCTCCAACATTTCCGCCCAGGCGGCTGGCGGTTCGATCAGCGGTCGTTTCGAGATGGAATTGCAGACCCCCGATTCGCCCTTCACGGTCGAGGTGAAATTCCGCGATCTGCAGGCCGAAAAACTCGTGACCAACGCGGGGGGGCCCGCCGGTATGATCCAGGGCCGCGTCGAAGGATTCCTCGATGCCGCCGGCAAAACCGCCGACAGCAACGCCCTCAGCGGCCACGGCGAAATCGTGCTGCGCGACGGAAAATTGCAGCAATACAGCCTTCTTGTCGCGCTCGGCCAGATATTGCAGATCGACGAGTTAATGCAGCTCCAACTCGACCAGGCCGAGATCAAATACCACATCAGCCCCGGCATCGTGACGATCGATCAATTGCTCTTCCGTTCACCTAACATTCGCCTGACCGCGACCGGTACGATCAGTTTCCGGGGAAAATTGCGGCTCGATTCGCAACTGGCTTTGAACGACAAGGTGCGCCGCCAACTTTTCGGCCCAATCCGGGAAAACTTTCAACCGCTGCAGGAACCGGCCGGCTACGCCGCGGTCGATTTCAAGGTCAGCGGCACAGTCGATCGCCCCAAGACCGACCTGATGGACAAGCTCGTCGGACGCGACCTGAGGGATCTGAGTGGCGTGATCAGCAGCCTCTTCAGGCACGGGAAAAGGAAAAAGAAACCGGCTGAAGCAGCCAGCCCCTCGCCTAACGAAGACGTAGAGGCGGCCGCGGCCGACGCAGCCACGAGTGCACAAACCAACACCGCGCCCGGACAAACCTCTCCAGAGCCCCCGCTCACCCCCTCCCCCTCGCCGTCGGCCTCACCCTCACCTTCGCCATGAGAGTCATCGCCGGGAGCTCCGGTGGCATCCGGCTCATCGTTCCGAAAACTGGCGTCCGCCCTACGATGGATCGGGTAAAAGCCGCCATCTTCTCCAGCCTCGGCGAGCGCGTCATCGGCGCGCGTGTCCTCGATCTTTTTGCTGGCACCGGCGCGCTCGGGATTGAGGCGCTCAGTCGCGGCGCCGATTCCGCCATGTTCGTCGAGAGCGATCGTCACGCGATCGCGGCGATCGAGCGCAACCTCGCCCAGACCGGGCTAAGCGGTCGGATTCGGAAACAGGACGTTTTTGATTTTCTCAACCACGCCAGCACGGCCGAGTCGCACGATCTGATTTTTGCCGATCCACCCTACGACAAATCGCAACTCGGCGATGCCTTCACCAAACTTCTCCTGCGCAACGACCGCCTGCCCGCTCGCCTAACGAGCGACGGAATTTTCGTCCTCGAAAAAAGACCCGGCGAGCGCCTGCCGACAACCGAATTTTGGGAAGCAATCCGGCGCAAAACCTACGGCGCGACCGAAACCATCTTTCTGCAACTTAAGGAGAGTGGAGGGAAATAAGAGCAGACAATGATCCGTCTCCTCTACAACCTGCTCTTCCCCTTCGCTCTCGTCGTTTTCCTCCCGGGCTACGTCGTGAAAATGCTCCGGCGCGGGAATTACCGCGCTAATTTCGGTCAGCGCCTCGGTTTCTACGATGCCGAGACCCGCGCGAGGCTCACCCCCGGCGGCTCGACCTGGCTCCATGCAGTCAGCGTCGGCGAAGTCATGATTGCCTTGAAGCTCGCGACGAAAATGAAAGAGCAGGAACCGGCCTTGCAAGTCGCCCTCACTACGACCACCACGACCGGTCACGCTCTCGCTCGCAAACAAGCCCCGGCCTGGATCGAGGTTCTCTACACTCCTCTCGACTTTTGGCCGATCATGCGCCGCGCTTTTGCCGTTATTCGGCCGGGGCGTATCATCCTGGTCGAAGCCGAGGTCTGGCCTAACCTGACCGCGATCGCCCATCGCCGGAGAGTCCCGCTTGCGCTTGTTAACGCGCGCCTCTCGCCCCGATCCGAAGGACGTTTCCGGAAGTTCAATTTTTTCGTGAGGTCGTATTTCCGCAAACTGGACCTGATCTGCGTGCAGGAACCGGAAGATGCCGCCCGTTGGGATTCGTTAGGCGCAATGCCCGAGCGGATTCATCCGGTCGGGAGCATCAAATACGATTCTGAGAACGTCGCTTCGCATTCCGAGGTGCCCCGCTCCGTTCTCAAGGCCTTTGGAGTTGCACCAGATCGACCGATCCTGCTTGCCGGCAGTACACATCCGGGCGAAGAGGAAATTCTGGCCCGCGTCTTCCTCGAGTTGCGCTCCGAGTTTCCCGACCTCTTTCTGATAATCGCTCCGCGGCACGTCGAGCGAACAACCGAGATCAGCTCGCGCCTGCGCGCCCTCGGTCTTTCCACCTCGCTTCGCAGTAAAGCAGGCGACGTTCTGAGCGATTGCCTGCTTCTCGATACGACCGGCGAGCTCCGCGATTGGTACTCCATCGCAACCATTGTTTTCATGGGCAAAAGCCTGACTGCGCGCGGCGGCCAAAACCCGGTCGAGGCAATCGTGGCCGATCGCCCGGTCGTGTTTGGGCCGCACATGGAAAACTTCGCCAATCTCTCACGCGCTCTGGTCGCGGCGGGCGGCGCGCTTCAGCCTAACGACGAAGCCGGCCTAACGAAGGCGTTGAGCAATCTCTTGCGCGACGCCTCGCAACGGGAGCAGCTCGTGCAGCAGGCCCGAACCGTTCTTTCCCCTCATCGCGGGGCGACCGAACGGACCGCGGAACTGCTCGAAAAGCTCACCGTTCGGGCGGGCTAAAATCCCTTGCATCGGCAGGTAGCACTTCGGATATTGGCCGCTCTCCTGACCCTATCGTCCAGTGGCCTAGGACACCGCCCTTTCACGGCGGTAACACGGGTTCGAATCCCGTTAGGGTCGCCACCTTGTCTTCTCTCTCAAGCGGCCCGGCGTGTCTCCGACTTCCGGGGCGCTTCCCAGTCGGTTTAGTGGAAAGAAATTTCTCGCCGCCTGGCGCTGCCGGAGTTCGATCATGAAGTTTCAGCCTCGGGCTCGCCGGGATGGCATCAGCGGTGGCTGGCCGGTCGGGACAAAATTTCATTCCTGCGGGATAGAAAGACCGTCGGGCGCTTGCAGGCCTTGCTGCTGAAAACGGCGATCTTCATTGATTTTTGCCTAACGAATAAACATTTCGGAGAGGGTTCGGGTTTAGGTCATCAACGCCACCCAGGCGAGCAGACCCGCCAGCGCGGCCAAAGTCACGGGTAGGCCGAGGCGGGCAAAGTCGCGGAAGGAAATCTTGATCCCCATTTCGCGCGCCTGCTGCACGACGATGATGTTTGAGACGCTGCCGATGATGATGAGGCTGCCGCCAAAACTGTTTGCCAACGCCAGCACGTAGGCGGTCGTCGGATTCGTAACGTCTACCATCTTGACCAGAAGCAGCACCGCCGCGGAGTTGTTGATCAGGTTGGAAAGCGTCGCGGTGACGATCGCGAGGATCGAAGGCGACTGAAGGTTCACCCCGGCGTGCGCCAGCCATCGGACCGCGGCGTCACCATAGCCGGTCGCTTGGAATGCGCCGGTAACGACGAACAGCCCCATGAACAGAACCAGGATCGACCAGTCGACCAGTTTGAGCATGTCTTCGGTGCGGAACTTCGGACTCGCGAGATGAATTGCGGCCGCCGTCAGAGCGGTAATTTCCTTCGGTATTCGGGTGAAGAAAAACGCGATGACCAGCACCAGAATGACCAGGCCTTTGATCGCGTGATGGCGATTAAACGGCTGTACGTTATTCTGGCCGTCGTCAGGAATCGGCACTGAACACTCCAGATGGTGACGGGACATCGCCCAGATGATCGCGTAGGCGCTGGCGAGAGCGAACAAGACCGGGACGATGCACCAAAGCACATACGGCCCAAAACCGAGGCCGGCCACCTCCGCGATCATCATGTCCTGCGGGTTGCCGACAAAGGTGGCGGCCGCGCCGATGTTGCTCGCGATCGCGAGCGCGATGAGAAACGGAACAGGATTGATCTTTCGCTGGATGAGCGCGGTCGCCACGACCGGCGCGAAGACAAAACAAACGATGTCGTGATTCAGAAAAGCCGACATTCCCGCCGTGACCAACATGAGGCTGAGGAGAAAGCGGGCCGGATTATCGAGCCGCGCAGCAATCGCACTCGCGACCCGGCCGAAAAAGCCGGAGAGCCGCAGTTGCGCCGAGATCACGAAAAAGCCGAAGAGAAGCAGGATCGTCGGCCAGTTGATCAGCCCGACCACGCTCGTGGTCGACATCCGGGAAAAGATCATGATCGCGATCGCGCCGAGGAGCGCGATACCGGTGCGATTGAGCTTCAACCCCGGCACATGCCCGAGCGCGATGCCGACGTAAGTCAGCGCAAAAATCACCAGAACCGCGGTGACGGCGGCAGGCGGAATTTCCATCAGGGCTTTACTGAAGCGGACAACGCGTCGAAGCCGGCGATCACGTCGAAGAGTTCCTCGTCGATGCTGCTTTGGCGCAATTGATGGAAGGTGCCGTGAAGCTTGACCAGAAGTTCGTCGATGTTTTTGTCGGCACGCTGCATCGCGGCCAGACGGCTGGCGTTTTCGCTCGCGAGTGATTCGGCGCAGGCACGGAAGATCGAAACGAAGAGATACTCGCGAATGAGTGCACGCAACGTCGCGGTGCTGCTGCCGATGACTTCGGGTAGGTTCTTCGTCGGCCAGGGGATCTCAAACAGCTTGCGATGCCAGGTTTCGTCCAAGGGCAGCAGGCGCTGACTGACCGGCTCGTAGCCCGCTCCAGAGGTGGGGCGATTGTAGAAGAGGTGTAGCTCGGTGACTTCATTCCGTCCCCGGTGTATCTCGTGTTCGACAAGAATTTTCCCGACCAGCGGCGTGATGGCTTTGATGGAACTAGGAACGGAAAGGAGCCCGACCGGTGTGAGCCCCGCGTCTTTCAGGCGCGCGTGCACGCGCTCGCCTACGGCCCAGACTTGTGGTTTATTCGTTAGGGCAACCAGGGCCTTAACTGCATGGTCGGTCA
>CAWFYE010000013.1:0-87521 GCA_963819975.1 uncultured Verrucomicrobiae bacterium
CGGCGTTTTCCAAGATCGCCTCCCGCTCCCAGAGCCGATGGATTTTTCAAGCTCGGCGAAGTTCGTCGGCAAGGCGGAGGCGGGCAGGCGAAAAAGATCGAATCGTTAGGCAATCGGTCAGCCCGGCGGCCAGTGCGCGCTTGCCGGAAAGATCGGGGCCGCAAAGCTGCAAGGCCGGGAGGGGCCGTTTCGTCGCGAAAGCGGATTGCCAGGTCCCGCTCAGCCGCTCGAGCAGAGGCCGTTTGGGATGCGGGAAGATCCGCCGTTTCCCGCGCCGGCTCGACCAGACTAACGAGTCGTTCATCGAGCTGGGCAACGCCGGTGAGGAAAAACAGAATTCGTTCGTCGATCTGCAACCGGCTCGCGACCAGCGGGCCGTTCCCGATCGTCTCGATCAGCCGCCAGTGGCGGAGCGGGGCGCGATTGCCAAGCGCATCCCAATGCGCCTCGGGCAAGGCGGCCAGGGCGAGACCGAACGAGGGCCAGGGATTTCCTCCCGCACCCGGCGCGGCCGCGCATTGCGCGGCGAATCCTCCGTCCAATTCCATCGCGGCGCAGAGCAGGACGATTTGTCGTTCGAAACCGGAGAGGCGGAACATCGTGCAGAGCGCATCCAGGGCCGACGGTCCCGATTCCGGCATCGCTTTTTCGGGTTCGTCAGGCTCGCCTCGCAGGAGGCGACTCAGGGCGGCCACTTCCGCCATGAGGGCACGCTGGTTCGCGGCGCTCCAGTCCTCCGTTGGTGTCTCGGGTTTCATGTGATGGCGATGGTTGGACTGTCGAAGTTGCCGCTCCCGTCCACGTCGAGCGGGCTTTGCGCTCCGTCGATCTGGACGCGGAGAAGGAGATTCGGGCCGGTCGGGAAATCGGCTGGGATCGGAAAATCGAGCGTCGGCGTCGCGTCCGGACCGGCGGCTGGACGAGCCGGGATCGAAATCGTCCCGCTCCCGGCGAGAAGTGTGGCGCGCTGGGCGCGACCGACCGGCGGATTGATTGTCAGGGTGAGCGTGGTGTTGCGCGGCGCGGCAATCGGCGGCGGCGTGGTGATTTCCGGTGAGAGAACAAAAGCGGCCACATTCGATTCCACGCCGCGCCGCAGGATGGGCGCGATGTCGGTTCCGAAATTCGCCGGGTGCACGACCTGCACCGCGTGCAATCCCGGCTGCAGGCTGGCGGGGAGCGGGATAATGATCCGGGTGGCGCTGATATCGTCGTCGTTAGGCACAATCTCCTCCTCGTCGATCAGGACGAGCGTGGTGTCGCCGCGCAGGCGCTGCCCGTCGATCACGAGATTGTAACCGGCGAGGATCGGTTGATCGGCCACGATCTCGGCGCCAGCCGTCTCCTGCGATTGGAGGAGATCGATCACCGGTTGCTCGAACGGCAGGACGAGGAGGCTGCGCGCTCGCACTGGCAGGGTCGGCCGCACGGATTTCGTGCTCTCAATCAGGACAACCGAAGCCTTGTAAACCGCCGTCGGCCGATATTGCGACTGGAGCGCGGACCAGATTTTCGAGATTTCCTCCACCGACATGACCTGGGGCGCGATCTTGATTTGCTCGATCTGGTTGGCCAGTTCCGAGATCGTTAGGCCGGCGAGGAGGGCGGGCGGCGTGGCGGAGACGTTGCGGATCGCGTCGCGGGTCAGGACCGGCATCTCGTGGAGGACGAACATCGCCTGGCCGAGCAGGATCTCGGCGTGCAACGGCCCGGAGCCGTAGGCGGTCAGGAGATAGCTGAGGTCGAGCGCGAGGTAGGGATTGGAAATGGGGTCGCCGTTGGCCGAACGCGACGGTAAACCGACGTTGCGCCAACCCTGGTTTTCGGTCGCCTGGAAAAGGAAAAGATTGATCCGATCCGGCGAGGAGGTGCCGATATCGATCCGATCCGGCGGCTCGGTGGAAACGGTGACCGGACCGCCAAGGACGGTCGCGAGATCGGTCACGCTGTTCTGCAAAAAATTTTGCAGGACTGCGGTGACAGTGGCGATGGCCAGCGGCGTGCTCACCGTGCGCCCTCCTTTCGTGATTTGAGGTAGGCGTCGAGGGTGAGCTTCGGCTGGGAACGGGCCGGGGGCTTGCGCGCCGGTGCGGCTGGCGCGGGCGCGGCGTGTACTTCGATCCGGCCGATCGTGACCCGCACGATCGGTGGTTCGTTCGCAGCCGATTCGTTAGGGAAAGGAACCGAGCTGGCGGAGACCCCGGAACGATCGGAAGGACGCGCCATCGTGGAGCGCGGCTGGTGGTTCGCGCGCCTAACGAGCGGCGGCGCGGCGGCAGACTGGACGTGCGGAAGCACGTCCCTCCGGAGGGACTCGCTTCCGCGAGTCCAGTTTGGACGCGGTGCGACCTCGTCGTTGTCAGGTCGGGGCAACGGGACGAGCAGGGTTTGTGGCGCGGTTTCCACCGTTTCTTCTCGCTCCTCTGGCTCTCTGATCGCAGCCCTCGGGCGAGGCGCCTCGGTCACCGGCTCTTCTTGCCTAACGACCGCTTCCCTGATCCCGTTCGTTGCTTTCGTTTTTTGCGGCGCTCCACGCCCGGACGGCGACGTTTCGTGTTCGGTTGCAATTTCCGCGACCGGCGTCGGCGCAAAGCGCGGGACGATGATCGGCTCGACCCGCGGCGCGGTGCCGCGCGCGCGCTCGACCAGCCTCCCGAGGAAGTGCGTCATGCGGCCAGCATCTCCAGGTAGGTTTGCCGGCGTTGCGCCGGGAGATTGAGAATCTCGCGCTCGGTCCAGCCGTAGGCGCGCGCCAGGGTGTCGATCTCGCGCAGGAGTCGCTGCGCCTGCACGGAAATCTCAGTCCAGAAAAAATCGGCGATGTCGAAAAGGAGGTCCCATTCGTAGGCACAGCCGGGACAGGTGAGGCGGAAGGTGATTTCCGCCGCTGGGTCGGCCTCGAGCATGGCGCGGCTGACGGCTTCGATGGTTTCGTGAGGGAGATCTTCCATTTTGTCATCCTGAGGCTGGCGAAGCGCGCCGAAGGACCTCCCATTAGGTGCGGACGGGTGCGAGTCGGGGGTTGTGTGATCAGGGACCGACTGGGAGGTCCCTCGCCGTCTGCGCGGCTCGGGATGACAATCTGAGGGAGAGATTTCGTTAGGCGCGAGGATGCAGCGTTCGATCAGACGGCGGAGGGCCTGCGATGAATCCGGCGCAGTCACGGCTTCCGCCAGGTCGCGGCTCGTTGGAAGGCGGAAGCGAATCGTGGTGCCGCCTGTTTCGATTTCGTGAGGCGTGGGCACATCGGATGGACGTGACGGCGCACGTCCCTCCAGGGCTGCCGTTTCCAGTGGGAACTCGAGCCGCTCGGCGCAGCGCGGGCACTCGGCGAAGCCTTCGGCACGGGGGCCGAGGACAAGTGCGCGGAGTTGGAGGAGACGCGCGTCGCGTTCGCCGATGCTGAGATCGGCGAGTGCGTCGCGCGTGGCCCCGGGCGTGGCCGCGGCCAGGATCGTTAGGGCGCGATCAAGGGCATGCTGCGGCCGGCCGGTTTCCCAGAGCGCGAGAATTTTCTCGGCGGAAAGACGTTGCATCGGTTGTTCCATGACCGAAGGCGAAGGCAGACGAACGAACTGGGCTGCGCGTTACGCCGGCTCAACAAAACTGGGTTCACTCGGTTCCTTAACGTCGTAATCGCGTTCCCAGCCTTCGTTCTCGAGCTTGATGTGCTGGATGGCGACGGCGTTGGCGTTGGCGTCGAGATCGGGCAGCGCCTGGAATTCCGAAACCCAGCAGCGAAAAACCTTGTAGGCGATCGCGAGCTGCCCCGCCTCGTTGTAGACCTCGATGATGATGTCCTTGCGGAAATCCTTGAGCGACACTTCCGCCCCCAGCCCGGAGCCGAAGTTCCAGACCTTGTTCGCCCATTTTTCGAACTCGGTGTCGTGGGTGACGCCGCGCTCGAGCGTGATCGCTTCGAATTCGGTGCGGCCCGGGCGATTTGCGGCTGCTGCTCGGGTCGCCGCCCTCGCGATGCTTCACGACTTCGGTGGTGCGCTTGAGCGCGCCGACTTTGCTGATGCCGGCGACATAGCGGCCGTCCCATTTCACCCGGAACTTGAAGTTCTTGTACGGATCGAAGCGCTGTGCGATTGACGCTGAATTGAGCCATGATTGTCCTCCGTCGTCCGTTAGGCTTGGTCTGCGATTTGGCCGGCGAGCTGCTGGATCTTGATGATGACGAATTCGGCCGGCTTGAGCGGGGCGAAGCCGACGAGGATGTTGACGATGCCGCGGTTGATGTCGTCCTGCGTCGTGGTCTCGCTGTCGCATTTCACGAAGTAGGCTTCCCGCGGCGTCTTGCCCTGGAAGGCGCCCTGCCGGAAGAGGTCTGCATGAAGGCGCCGAGGTTGAGCCGGATCTGCGCCCAGAGCGGCTCGTCGTTAGGCTCGAAGACCACCCACTGCGTGCCGCGGTAGAGGCTCTCCTCGATGAAGAGCGCGAGTCCGCCGCACCGGAATGTATTTCCACTCCGAGGCCAGCCGGTCGCGCCCTCGAGGGTGCGCGCGCCCCAGACGACCCGGCCGGCCGCGGGCATGGCGCGGAGGCAGTTGATGCCTAGCGGATTGAGCTGCGCCGTTTTCCGCATCGGTCAGCGGTACGCTCAGGGCGGTCACCCCGGTGAGGCGCGCTTCGAGGCCAGCGGGCGCTTTCCAGACGCCGCGCGCGGAATCGGTTCGCGCCATGATCCCCGCAACTGAGCCGCAGGGCGCGAACTGCTCCAGTTGCCCATCGTGGAGCGGATTGGGCTGGAGAAGCGTCGGGAAATAAAGGGCGCCGTAATTCGTTGTCGTTAGGCTGGCTTGAAATGCGGCCATGTCGGTCAGAACGCTGCCGTAAGGGGGATCGACGATCATGAAGGCGCGATGGGCCCGGCAAAAGGCGGTCGCGTCGTCGATCAGCGCCGTCTCGACATCGACCGGCGTGGTCTGATCGGGATCGGAGCTGAGCTTGTGCGGCGGAATGCAGAGAAGATTGAAAAGATCGGCATCGAGCAGCGCATACATCCCCTGCTTCGCGGCCTCGAGCGACGGGTCCGAAATCTCATTGCGCCGCAGCGACAACCCATCCGAGCCGCCGGCACCACCCGCGTCGGTAATGGTAGCGTAAAGAGTCGGCGTCGCATCGCTGAACGGATCCTGCCCGGGTTGCGCCGCCGGGTAGGTGGGCGGCGCGCTGTTGGGAATCGGAGTGGGAAGCGCGTCGTTGACGCGGACGAGATTGGATTCGTTTTCCAGCACGGTGTCGATGCGGCGTGGATGCCCGGGCGTGACGGAAACGTTGCGAAAGATTTCCGTTTGCCCGGTAGCGGTGTCCTTGACCGAGAGATTAAAGAGCGAATTGGCCACTTCACCCGGGAGCAGCGGGCGCACGTCATCATCCACCCGCACCCGCAATTGATCGCCCCAGGTCCCGGGCCAGGCAGCGCGGAGGAGGAGCGTATGCGCGTCGAAAACGGCGTTGGCCGGGTTGGCATCGGCGCGATAAACGCGCACGATGATGGCCTGGGCGCCGCCGTTCAGGAAAAAATCGCGGACCGCAAAAGCGAGCGCACTCCCGAGCCAGAGGCCGCCGAAGGTGCGCTCGAAATCGCCGTAGCTATTGACCGTGACCGCGAGATCGGTCGGCCCGCGGAGGGCGCGCCCGACAAAGGCCGTGATGGAAGTGGCGACGCCGGTAATGGTATGGACGCCGCTGGATATTTCTTCGACGTAAACGCCGGGATAAGTGGTCAGAACAGGCATGGACGTGATCCTCTCTTTTCGTTAGGGCAACTGACGGAGCGCAGAAAAAGAAGAGGAGGGAGGAGGAAGAGCACCGGGCCGTGGCCGCATCGGACCATTCCGCGCGAAGCTGCGCGGACCAGCGCGCCGAACCATCTGCTGGACTGATCATGTTTAAGGACGCTTGCGCGCCAGCCACACGGCACCTTTTCCGGAGAACAAAGTCACTCTCCCCCGACCCGCGAAAAGCGGTCAAGCAAAAATCGCCAAATATTTTCTGACGAAGTGAAAATAGTTCTCAACCGAAGCTGGTCGTGATGGGCCGGGCGTCAGGCAGCGGGCCGCTTTCCTCATCCGTTCAGGTAGTTTGTTCGAAGAGTTCGCTCGGCGTCTTCGCGCCGACAAAAGTTGGGTCCGGGCTGATGACCGCGGCTGTCGGCGCGATGCCAAACGGAACGGCATCGCCTAACGAGTCGTCGCGGGCGAGGCCAAGAGTGATCCGGCGACCATGCTGTCGCCGGCGCCGACCTTGCTCCGCACCGGGACAGTCGGCGCGCGCATCCGTCGCAGCCCGGCGGCGGTCGCGCACAGGACCCCGGCCGCGCCTAACGAGACCACGACCACCTGCGCCTCGCCGCTTTCGACAATCTTGCGCGCCGCTGCTTCCTGCTCCGCTTCGTGCGCGAGCGGACCGCCCGCCAAAACCCGCAGCTCGCGCAGGCTCGGCTTGATCAAAAATACTCCAACCCGGAGCGCTTCCGCCAACGCCGGACCGGAGGTGTCGAGGATCAGGCGGCTGCCTCGTTCGCGCACGATGCGCGCGAGCTGCCCGTAGAAATCGATCGGCACGCCCGGCGGTAAGCTTCCGCTCGCCACCAGCAGACCCGGCAGTGGACTGAGGTTGGCCATCCGCTCCAGCGCCCAACGCCATTCCCCTTCTTCGAAAGTCGGGCCGGGCATGACAAAGCGATATTGCTGGCCGGTCGCGGTCTCCAGAACAGTGACGCTCTGCCGGGTCCATCCCTTGATCGCGACCGCTTCATGTTCGATCTGCGTTTCATCGAGCAGGGCGCAAAGGACGTTGCCCGTCGGGCCGCCGCAAAAATACAGCGCGCGCGCCGTTCCCCGAGCTGGTGGATGGCCCGCGCCACGTTCAGTCCACCGCCACCGGGTTCATTGCAAACCGCGCCGCAGCGCAGCTTGTGTTCGGGAAAAACATTCTCGACCAACGTGGTCACATCGATCGCCGGATTGAGCGTGAGGGTCAGGATTTCCTTCACGGGCGGGGGCAGTGCGCAGGTTTCTCCACGCTCGATAAGGCGTCGAAGCCGGCGATCACGTCGAAGAGTTCCTCGTCGATGCTGCTTTGGCGCAATTGATGGAAGGTGCCGTGAAGCTTGACCAGAAGTTCGTCGATGTTTTTGTCGGCACGCTGCATCGCGGCCAGACGGCTGGCGTTTTCGCTCGCGAGTGATTCGGCGCAGGCACGGAAGATCGAAACGAAGAGATACTCGCGAATGAGTGCACGCAACGTCGCGGTGCTGCTGCCGATGACTTCGGGTAGGTTCTTCGTCGGCCAGGGGATCTCAAACAGCTTGCGATGCCAGGTTTCGTCCAAGGGCAGCAGGCGCTGACTGACCGGCTCGTAGCCCGCTCCAGAGGTGGGGCGATTGTAGAAGAGGTGTAGCTCGGTGACTTCATTCCGTCCCCGGTGTATCTCGTGTTCGACAAGAATTTTCCCGACCAGCGGCGTGATGGCTTTGATGGAACTAGGAACGGAAAGGAGCCCGACCGGTGTGAGCCCCGCGTCTTTCAGGCGCGCGTGCACGCGCTCGCCTACGGCCCAGACTTGTGGTTTATTCGTTAGGGCAACCAGGGCCTTAACTGCATGGTCGGTCACGATATCATTAAACTGGCCGACCAATCCTTGATCGGAACCGAAGACGACCGCGGCGATTGCATCTGCGTCCGAACGTTTGGTCGATCCAGTCAGAAATGATGAGGAACCGGCCGCCCGAAAGCAGACGCTCAGGCCCAACTCCACCGTGCGATAATAATCGCCTAACGACTTCACCGATCTTTCATATTGGCCGATGCTCGAAGCCGCCAAAGCTTTCATGGTCCGCACGACAGATTGAAGATCGCCTGCGCTGCTGATCTTCCGACGCAGGCTTTCGGTGGTACCACTCATGGTAAAGTCGGGCAATCGTTCATAGTGTCGCCCCAAACCAAGCTCCCACCCCGGCGGTCAGACCCATAGCCAACGCACCCCAAAAAGTCACGCGAGCAACTGAAATCCCCACGGGTGAGCCTCCGGCGCGGGCCGCCAGGGAACCCAGCACGGCGAGGAAGACGAGCGACCCGCCGGATACCGCCCAGACCAGGGCCGATCGAGGCACGAGGAGAACCAGCAGGAGCGGCAAGAAGGCACCGACGGTGAAGCTGCCCGCTGACGCGAAGGCGGCCTGGACCGGCCTGGCGCTCAACGTGTCGGAGATTCCCAGTTCATCGCGGGCGTGGGCACCCAGTGCGTCCTTGGCCATCAATTGGGTGGCGACCTGCCCGGCAAGCCCAGCATCAAGTCCGCGGGCGACATAGATGGCGGCGAGTTCGGCATGTTCACTTTCACCGCCGGTCGCCAACTCATCACGCTCCCGTTCCAGGTCGGCGTGCTCAGTATCGGCTTGGGAACTGACGGACACATATTCGCCGGCAGCCATGGACATCGCTCCCGCAACCAGCCCGGCCAGGCCGGCGACCAGCACGCCGCTGCGGTCGGCGGCGGCGGCGGCCACGCCAACGATCAAACTGGCGGTGGAGACGATGCCGTCGTTGGCGCCGAGCACGGCGGCGCGGAGCCACCCGATGCGGTGGGTTCGATGGATTTCGGAATGCTTCATGTTGAATGCTCCGCAGTGGTTTTGGCTTTCGGTTTCGGCTGGAAAGGTGCGAGCGCTGGGCGTGCGAGTTTAATGATCACTTTGCGATCCTCATCGCTCAGCTTGTCGGCGGTATTCAAGCGCTCGCTCACTTCCGCCGGAATCTTCGCCGCGGCTTCGCGCACCACCTTTTCCGCTTCCTTCATCCGTTCGAGCGGGACGTCGTCGAAGAGTTTCGCGCTCAACGCCAGGAGCACGGCGATTTGTTCGACGACCGAAACCGGAGCGAATTCCGGTTGCTCGAGACAGGCGCGAATCCGCCGTCCGTGCTCGATGATCTTGCGCGCTTCTTCATCCAGCCGCGCGCCGAAACGGGAAAAACTTTCCCGTTCCTCGAACTGCGCGTAGGCCAGTTTGAGGTCGCCCGTGACCGCGCGGTAAGCCGCCAACTGCGCCTTGCCGCCGACGCGCGAGACGGATTTGCCGACATCGACCGCGGGCAGGACGCCCAGCTCGAAGAGCGACGGCGAGAGATAAATCTGTCCGTCGGTGATGGAGATCAGATTGGTCGGAATGTAAGCGGAAATATTTTGCGCCTCGGTCTCGATGATCGGCAACGCGGTGAGCGAGCCGCCGCCGAGTTCCTTGCGCAAATGGGTGGCGCGTTCGAGCAGCCGCGAGTGAATATAAAAAATGTCGCCCGGAAAAGCTTCGCGCCCGGGCGGCCGGCGCTGCAACAACGAGAGCTCGCGATAAGCACGGGCGTGGTGTGTGAGATCGTCGTAAACGATCAGCACGTCGCGGCCCGCTTCCATGAAATGTTCCGCGATGCTGGTCGCCGCGTAAGGCGCAATGTAGGCGAGCCCGGGCGGATCGTTCCCCTCGGTCACGACCACGACCGTGTATTCCATCGCGTCCTTCTCGCGCAAACCTGCAACCGCTTTGGCGACTGCCGACGCGCGCTGACCAATGGCGCAATAAACGCAGACGACATCGCGGCCGCGCTGATTAAGGATGGTGTCGATCGCGATCGCGGTCTTGCCCGTCCGGCGATCACCCAAAATCAACTCGCGCTGCCCGCGCCCGATCGGAATGAGCGCGTCGATCACTTTCAATCCGGTCTGGAGCGGCACCGTCACCGGCGCGCGATCCATGATCGCCGCCGCGGGTCGCTCGATCGGCAAACGTTCGCTCGCTGCCACGGGCCCATTGCCATCGAGCGCTCGACCAAGCGGATCGATCACGCGCCCGAGCAACGCTTCGCCCACCGCGACGTCCATGACGCGTCCGGTCCGCTGAACTTCATCGCCGGCGTGCAGGCCCTGATATTCGCCGAGCAGAACGACGCCAATTTCCTCCTCGTCCACGTTGAACGCGATCCCGAAGAGATCGCCGGGGAGTTTGAGCAACTCCTCGAATCCCGCATTGGGAAGACCGGCGACGCGCGCGATGCCGGTAGAGACGCTGATGATCGTACCGACCTCGTGCGTCGTGAGTTGCGGCTTGAACGCTTCCCGCGCTCGATCAACTCCCGCAAACGTGCGATCGAAGACGCTTTGCAGACTTTCCGGCGCCGCGTTCATTTACTTTTTGCGACTGACTTGTGCTCGTTAGGCTGCGGTTTCGGCTGGTCCTTCGCTTTCAAAAGTTCGTCGACGCCATGTTCCAAACCTGTGAGGTAATCGGCGATGCTCCACGCGAGCTTTTGGCCGTTCGTGGTCAGTTCGATGCCGCTGATCAAATCCGGGGCGGTCTCGAACCGGATTTTTATTTCGCCCGAGAAGGTGTCGTTGAGCGCTTTTTGAATTGCGGCCTCCTGCTCGGCGGGGAGGTCGAAAGCGCTACGCAAGACGGCGGGTTTGGACGCTGTCTTGAGAGCTTCGCCGAGGCTCGCTCTCGTTTTCGCGTCCAGCGCTTGCAGGCGCCGCAGGAAAACGTCGACGGTTCGCTCTTCGAGGCTTGTCGTGGCGAGATCGGCCAGCGTCTTTCGCGTGATGGCAAAAACTTCCTCCTGCGTTCGGCGACTGATGGCCCGGCTCAAGTGCTGCGCGTCGTTTCGTAGCGTCTCGCCTCGCTTTGCGCTCAGCGCGTCGGCAGCCTTGCGCGCTTCGTCGAGGAGCCGCTCGCGCTCGGCTCTCGCTTCGTCGGTTGCCTTGCTCAGGAGCGCGGCGCGCTGCTGATCGAACTCTTCGTTCTTC
Organism: uncultured Verrucomicrobiae bacterium; assembly: GCA_963819975.1. Classification (GTDB taxonomy): domain Bacteria; phylum Verrucomicrobiota; class Verrucomicrobiia; order Chthoniobacterales; family UBA10450; genus Palsa-1392. The sequence continues at coordinate 10,804 of CAWFYE010000013.1, forward strand.
TGCTGGAAATCGTCGCGCTCCTTTTTGGCTTCAGCCTTTTTGGCAGCGGCGTCGGCCAGTTCGGCGGCGATCCGTTTCTCGCGCGCATCGATCGTGTTGAGGATCGGCTTGTAAAGAAAGCGCCTCAACAACCAGACGAGGATGAGGAAGTTGAGCGCCTGCGCCCCGACGGTGAACCAGTCGATGAGCATGGATTACTTTCCGGCCGCCTGCGCGATAACGTGATTCCAGAACGGATTCGCGAAGATCAGAATCATCGAGACAACGAAGCAATAGATGGCGGTCGATTCGATCATGGCGAGGCCGACGAAGAGCGTGCGCGTGATGGTGGCGGAGGCGTCGGGCTGCTGGGCCAGCGCGGTGAGCGCGGCCGCGACCGAGCGCCCTTCGCCGAGGGCCGGCATCATACAGCCGATACCGGTCGTTAGGCCAGCGGTGACGATCGAGGCGATCGCGATGAGTGTCATGTTATCCATTGGTTTGTCCTTTGTTGGTTAGGCTGATGTTTCAAGTTTCGGCCGGCGCGTGCGCGTGGCCGCGGCGATGTAAACCGTGGCGAGGATGCTGAAGATGTAGGCCTGCACCATGCCGGTGAGGAGGCCGAGCGCGGTCATCACGATCGGGAAAATGAACGGCGTGATCGTGAGCAGAATACCGATGATCATCGCCCCGCTCATCATGTTGCCGAAGAGACGGACGGCGAGCGCGAGGGTGCGCGAGAGCTCGCTGATGATGTTGAACGGTAGCATGATCACCGTCGGCTCGATGTAGGATTTGAGGTAACCGCCGAAGCCCTGGTCCTCGATGCCGAAAAGGGGCACGGCCACAAAGACGCAGAGAGCGAGCGCGGCGGTAGTCGAGAGCGAAGCGGTCGGCGGCTCGTAGCCGGGAATGATGGTGCAGAGCGCGGAGACGGCGACGAAGAGAAAGAGCGTACCGAGAAAGCCGAGATATTTTTCCGGCTGCTGTAGTCCGACTTCTTCGATCTGTTTGTTGATCCCGGTCACGATGATTTCCAAGAAATTCTGCCAGCGGGTGCGTTCCAGTTCGGTGGAGAGGTTGCGCGTGATGAGCTTCGCGCCGACGGCGAGCACGATCATCAGTCCCCAGGTGAAGACGATGGTGCCGTTGAGTTTGAAAAATCCGTGCTGCCAAAAAATTATCTGATCGGGACTAAGGCGCATGACCGGCCTCCGGTGTTTGCGAGTGATGATTTTCGACCGGCGCGCGGGTCAGCCAGGTCACGACGAAACGCGCGACGACGAATCCGAGCAGGCAGGCAATCAGGCGCCGCCAATCCCCACGGCCGACAAAGTAGAAGCCGGCGAGCGTAACGCCCATGCGCAGCAGCATGCTGCCGAAAAACCAGAGCGCGGGTTGCCGCGACGAAAGGCCCTTGCGCACGGTCCACCAAAGGCCGCCGAAAAAAATCGCCCCAAGCGAGAGGCCGACGGCGCTCGCGAGCAGCAATGGCAGCGGTTCATTCATCGTTAGGCGCCCCGTCGTCCTGCATCGCTTTCTCTTCCTTGGCAACCCAGCGCCACGCGTTCAGACAACCAATCGTGAGCCCGGCGACCAGGAGCGCGAGCGTCCAGGAATGGGCTCCGGGATGATGCTTGTCCAACCAAATGCCGAGCGCGGCGCCGAGCAATGTCGGCACGGTCACCGACCAGCCGATCAGTCCCATCATGCCGAGGCCGAACCAGACGCCGGGCTTGGGATTGTGCCGCGCCTTGAGTTTGCGCGCCGCTTTCACGCCGATTTGCCCGGCGAAATCTGGCTCCGTTTGATCGCTAGGCCGGTCGCTCATTCTTGAAAGCTCGCGAACCGATGCAGGAAGCCGGTTTCCAATTTCGCCATGACCGAGCGGACGTTTTGCTCGTCCTCATCGAGCGCGAGGAATTCCTGCTTCACCGCGTCGTGCAACTGTCCGAGATCCGTCCCGCCGAGTGCACGGCGCACCGAGACGAGCACGTCTGCGCCGGTTTTCACGAGCACACCTTCGTCCACCGCGACGAAGACTTCGCCTTCACCTTCACCTTCGGTTTCGTAAGTCAAAATCCCGGGCGCGAGCGCGGCCACGCAATCGAGCCGATGCGGGAGGATTCCGAACGAACCTTCGCGCGTCTCCGCGACAATGCGCGACACGCCGGTCTTCTCGGCGAAGACCTGAAACGGGAGAAGAATCTTAAGCTGCATGTGCGGCGGCGACCGGTGTCGGCTGTGGTTGCGGTTTCCCTTTCGCCTTGGCCTCATCGACCGCGCCGATCATATAGAACGCGCTCTCCGGTAAATCCCTGAATTCGTCGTGCAGGATTCGCTCACAACCGTCCAGCGCATCCTTCAGACTAACGAGTTTACCTTTCATGCCGGTGAACTGCTTGGTCGTGAAAAACGGCTGCGTCAGAAACCGCTCCAGCCGGCGCGCGCGGGCGACCACGTTGCGATCCTCCGGCGAGAGTTGCTCCAGGCCGAGCATCGCGATAATGTCTTTCAGCTCGGCGTATTGCGCGAGCGTGCGCCGGATTTCCTGCGCCAGTTTGTAATGGCGTTCGCCAACAATTCCCGGCGTCGCCATCTTGGAACTCGATTGCAGCGGATCGATCGCGGGGAAAAGTCCTTCGCTCGCGCGCTGGCGCGAGAGAACGATCGACGCCGAGAGATGCGAGAAGGTGTGGACCGCCGCCGGATCGGTGAAATCGTCGGCCGGCACATATACCGCCTGGATCGAAGTAATCGCGCCGGTATCGGTGTTCGCGATCCGTTCCTCCAGTCCGGAAAGCTCGGTGCCCATCGTCGGCTGATAGCCGAGACGCGACGGCATTTGCCCCATCAAACCCGAGACTTCCATCCCGGCCTGGATGAAGCGGAAAATATTATCGATCAGCAGCAGCACATCGCGATGTTCGTCGTCACGAAAATATTCGGCCATCGTGAGGGCGGCGTGGCCGACGCGGAAGCGGCTGCCCGGCGGCTCGTTCATCTGCCCATAGATCATGACCATGTTTGGCAGCACGCCGGCTTCCTTCATCTCGCGATAAAGCTCCTCGCCTTCGCGGCAGCGTTCGCCGATCCCGCAGAAAATGCTCACGCCTTTCTGATCCGAGACGACGTTGTGAATCATCTCGGTCAGCAGCACCGTCTTGCCCACGCCGGCTCCGCCGAAAAGGCCGGCTTTTCCGCCGCGCTCCAGCGGCATGAGCACGTCGATGACTTTGATTCCGGTCTCGAAAACTTCTGACTTGGTCGAACGTCGCGCCAATGGCGGCGGATCGCGATGCACCGAACGCCATTGGATATCGGTCGGCGCTGGTTCGCGATCGATCGCGTTGCCGAAGACGTCGAACATGCGAGAGAGAATTCCCTTCCCGACCGGCGCCAGCAGCGGCCCGCCCGTGTCCTCCACGGACATGCCGCGCGCGAGACCTTGAGTAGGCGTCAACGCAATCCCGCGCACGTGATGCGCGTCGCTCTGCGCCAGCACTTCAATGACGATCTCCTTTTTGTACACGCGCGGAGGACCGAGTAAATCGGCGGCAAGTGTGCATCGAATCGCACATCCACGACGCTGCCGCGGACCGAAGCGACCACACCTTGATTCGAAGGAGTGGTTTTGTTTTCCATTGTATCCGAAGACTCCGCGCTACGTGGAGGGTAAATTCGTTTTCTATTCCATCGCGACTCTGCCATCGCCCCGGCTTAGCTGGCCCGTCATATCAGCCATTTGCGAAGTCGAGAACCACGCGTGACGCCACCTTGCCCTGTTCAAGGCGTTCCAAGACCTGGTTAATCGCCGACAGCGGTTGCAGCTCGATATCGGCCGTAACCTTGCCTTCGGCCGCGAAGGCGAGCGCTTCGGCCATGTCCTCTCGGGTGCCGACGAACGAACCGCGGATGGTGATGCAGTTCGCTACCACATCGAAAAGCGGGGTCGGGAATTCGCCGGGAGGAAGACCGATCAACACGCAAGTCCCACACTTGCGCGTCATGCCAACGCCCTGCTTAAATGCACCGAGCGATGGTGCCGTGATCACAACGCCATGTGCTCCGCCGCCAGTCCCCTTCTTCACGGTCGCTACCGGGTCGCCGGCCTTGGCGTTGACGACGAGTTCGGCGCCAAGCTTCTTGGCGTGGGCGAGTTTGCCGTCATCAACGTCAATCGCGCAAACGTGGAGTCCCATGGCCTTGGCATATTGGACCGCCAGGTGACCCAAGCCGCCGATGCCGGAAACGGCGATCCATTGGCCGGGCTTCGCGCCCGTCTCCTTGATTCCTTTATATGTGGTGATTCCGGCGCAGATGATTGGGGCCGCTTCCGTAGCCTTTAGCCCGGAAGGTATGTGGGCGACGTAATTCGGGTCAGCCAAAATGTATTCAGCAAAGCCGCCGTTCTTGGTATAGCCACCAAACTGCGCCTCCGGGCAAACCGTTTCCCAAGCCGACAAGCAATACTCGCAATGACCACACGCTGAGTAGAGCCAAGGCACCCCGACACGATCGTCGACCTTCACGATCGTCACGCCCGCTCCAATGGCGACGACCGACCCGATACCCTCATGGCCGGGGATGAACGGAGGGGTCGGTTTCAACGGCCAGTCGCCATGCCAGGCATGGACATCTGTGTGACATACCCCGCACGCCTCGGTCTTGACCAGGATTTGGCCCGGTCCCGGAGTCGGAACGTCCCATTCCTGAATTTCCAAAGGTTTTCCGAACTGCACAACCACTGCTGCTTTCATCTTGTCTTTCATTGTTATTCCTTTCCTTACTGCATGAGTCTTACGCCGCTTTGCCTGTGCCGGTAGCATCCCATTTCCAATTCCTGATCTCCGGCAGGTCTTGACCGTTTTTATCGATGTAAATCTTGTGCTCGATCAGCTTGTCGCGGAGCTGCTGCTTGAGGTAGATGCCTTTTTCGCCGGTCTGCGGGACACGGTCGATCGTGTCCATGACGAGATGGAAACGGTCCAACTCGTTGAGAACAGTCATATCGAAAGGCGTGGTGATGGTACCCTCTTCCTTATAGCCGCGAACGTGGATGTTATCGTGGTTAGTGCGGCGATAAGTTAGCCGGTGGATCAACCACGGGTAGGCATGGAACGCGAAGATGACCGGCCGGTCCTTGGTGAAGAGCGAGTCGAAATCGGTGTCGCTTAACCCGTGTGGGTGTTCGCTCTGCGGCTGCAGCTTCATCAGGTCAACGACGTTGACCACCCGGATTTTCAGGTCGGGCAGATGCTCGCGCATGATGGAGACAGCGGCGAGCGTCTCCAGAGTGGGCACGTCGCCGCAGCAGGCCATGACGACGTCGGGCGCGACCTCCTGATCATTGCTGGCCCACGACCAGATGCCGATGCCTTCGGTGCAGTGCTTCACGGCTTCGTCCATCGTCAGCCACTGCGGCGCCTGATACTTGCCTCCGATGACGACGTTGACGTAATGGCGACTGCGCAAACAATGGTCCCATACCGAGAGCAGGCAGTTGGCATCCGGCGGCAAATAGACGCGCACGACGGAGGCTTTCTTGTTCACGACGTGATCAATGAAACCAGGGTCTTGATGCGTAAAGCCGTTATGCATTTGCTGCCACACGTGCGAGGCCAGCAGATAATTCAGCGACGCGATTTTCCGCCGCCACGGCAACTCTGCCGTCACCTTGAGCCACTTGGCGTGCTGGTTGAACATCGAGTCGATGATGTGGATGAACGCCTCGTAGCAGTTGAAAAGTCCGTGCCGACCAGTCAGCAGGTAACCTTCGAGCCAGCCTTCGCATTGATGCTCGCTCAGCATTTCTATGACGCGACCATCCAAGGCGAGGAACTCATCGTTCTCCTGCGTCCGTGCGTCCCACTGTCGATTAGTCGCCTCAAACACCGCGTTCAAGCGGTTGGAAAGTGTTTCGTCGGGACCGAAGATTCGGAAATTACGGTGTTCCCGATTAAGCCGGGCCACGTCGCGTAGGAACACGCCGAGTTCGTGCGTATCGGCCGCGTCAACGGATCCCGGTGACGGCACCGTCACCGCGTACTTGCGAAAGTCCGGCATAACGAGATCGCGGAGCAGTAGGCCGCCATTGGCGTGGGGGTTCGCGCCCATCCGGCGCTCACCTTGGGGCGCGAGTTCGGCCAGCTCCGGTTTCAACCGGCCTGACTCATCGAAGAGTTCCTCCGGACGGTAGCTGCGCAACCACTCCTCCAGCAGCTTGAGGTGTTCGGGATGGGCGGGATCCACCGCGATCGGTATCTGGTGCGCGCGGAAGGTGCCTTCAATTTGCACGCCATCCACCCACTTCGGGCCCGTCCAGCCTTTCGGAGATTTGAGGACGATCATGGGCCAGCGCGGGCGCATCGTGTTGCCATTGACGCGAGCTTCGTGCTGGATGCGTTTGATCTCTTCTACCGCGCGGTCCAGCGTCGCCGCCATAGCCTCGTGCATCAGCGCCGGCTCGTGTCCCTCCACGTAAAGCGGCGTCCAGCCGTTGCCGCGCAAAAACTGGTCCAGTTCCTCTGGCTCAATGCGGGCGAGAATGGTCGGGTTGGCGATCTTGTAACCGTTGAGGTGCAGGACAGGCAGCACGGCGCCGTCGGTGATGGGATCGAGAAACTTGTTCGACTGCCACGACGTGGCCAACGGTCCGGTCTCCGCCTCGCCATCGCCCACACAGCAGGCCACGATGAGATTGGGATTGTCGAACACCGCACCGAAAGAATGGCTGAGTGAGTAGCCCAGTTCGCCGCCTTCGTGAATCGAGCCCGGGCACTCCGGCGATGCGTGGCTGGGAATGCCGCCGGGAAACGAGAACTGCTTGAAGAGCTTTTGCAGCCCAGCCTCATCCTGGCTGATGTCGGGATAGATCTCGCTGTAAGTGCCTTCGAGATAAGTGTTGCCAACCACCGCTGGTCCGCCATGTCCCGGACCACAGACATAAATAACATCGAGGTCGTATTTCTTAATGACCCGGTTCAGGTGCGCATAGATGAAGTTCTGTCCCGGCGTGGTGCCCCAATGTCCGAGCAGCATGTGCTTGATGTCCGTGAGCGCGAGCGGGCGCTTCAGCAGCGGATTATCGAAGAGATAAATCTGGCCGACCGAGAGGTAATTCGCCGCCCGCCAGTAGGCGTCGATCTTTTGCAGCAGGTCGGGTGTGAGTGTGTTCGTTATCATGGTTGGCAAGGTTTCGTTAGAGATCGTGAATGACTTTGGGCGGGAAGGCGGCGCGTAGGGCGTTCAACACGGCAAGCACGTCGATGATTTCCTGAATGATGGCGCCACTCACCGGGCTTAAATGCCCAGTCGCGGCAAAGCCCATGCCGATCACACTCAGCGCCATGCCACCCACCGCGCTTTGGAGCGCGATGATCCGCATCCGCCGGCTGATGTGCATGAACTCGTCCACCTTTTCGAGGGAGTTATCCATGACCACAACGCCTGCCGCTTCTGCGGTCACGTCACTATTCTGCCCAATCGCCATGCCGACCGTGGCGACCATCATGGCCGGGGCATCGTTGATACCGTCGCCCACGTAGAGGGTTTTGGCTTTTGTGGTTTCGGCGCGAACGAGCGCGAGCTTTTGTTCGGGACTTTGTTCCGCGTGAATTTCGGTGATACCCACCTGCTCGGCCAGGTAATGCACTTCCGATTCGCGATCCCCCGACACAAGCATCACGCGCTGGAACTGATGCTTCGGGCCAAGATGCTTCACAAAAGAACGGCTCTCCGCGCGCGGCGCATCCCGAAAGCGCAGGGCCGCCGCGTAGCGCTCGTCAATCACCACCACGCATTCGAGGCCACCGGCAACCGGCGGGAGTTGATCGGCGCCCGCAACTTTTTGCGCGAACAGTTTGTTGCGGCTGGTGATGAGCAACTGACGCTTGGAAACGGTGCCGCGCAGTCCCTGGCCGGGTTGCTCGCCAACTTCAGTGGCTTCCGGGAGTGCAATCCCATCCGCCTTGGCGGCCGCGAGAATGGCTCGCGCCAACGGATGCTTCGAGTAACGCTCCAGACTTGCTACCAAGGTCAACACCTGCTTCTGCTCGAAGCCCGGGGCGATCAGTTGTTCGGTTAGCTTCGGCTCGCCATAAGTGAGCGTTCCAGTCTTGTCGAAAATCGCCGTGCGGCACTCGGCGATCTGCTCAAGCACGACGGGGCTTTTGACGATGATCGCCCGGCGGGCGCAAAGGGAAATCGAACCGATGATGGCGATTGGTATGCCAAGGAGCAGCGGGCAAGGCGTGGCGATGACCAGCACCGCGAGGAAGCGAAGGGCTTCGCCGCTGATGGCCCAGGCAAGAATGGCGACCGTCAGCGCCACCGGAGTATAAATTGCTCCCAGGCGATCTCCCAACCGCCGTAACTGCGGACGCTGCGATTCGGATTCGCGCATGACCTCCATGATCTTGGCGTAGCGCGAATCGGCGGCGCGCTGGGTCGTGCGGATGGTCAGCGCCGATTCGCCGTTGATCGCGCCCGAGATCACCGTCGAACCGGAGGTCTTGGTAATCTGGAACGGCTCTCCCGTCAGGTAGGATTCGTCCATCACGCCATGGCCCTCGATCACCACGCCGTCCACCGGACAGATGTCATGCGGATAAATCACGAGCGTGTCGCCCACGGCAACCTCTTGCAGCTCCACATCCACGATTTCCGAATCGCGTTTCCGGTGCGCGACCGAAGGCATGCGTTTGGCGAGTGCAGCGAGCACCGAGGAGGCGCTGCGCAAAGCATAATTCTCCAGCGCTTCACCACCGGAGAGCATCAGGACGATGATCGAACCCGCCAGGTATTCGCCCAGCAGAACTGAGGTTACGATGGAAATACCGCCCAGCAGATCAGAACCGAATTCCCGTTTTAGGAGCTTCCGCAATAAATCATACAGCAGCGGCAACCCACCGAGAACCAGCGTGGCCAGCAAGGGAATCTGGTAAGTGCCCGGAGAGGTGTGGAAGCCGAAGCGCAGCACCAGATGCACAAGGATGGCCGCGATGGAAAACGCCGCGATGATCGTAGTCTTGCGGTGCCAGAGACCGGCGGGCGAATTTGCCAGGGTGGTCTTCATTTCGGCGTCGCTGTGGCGGCATGACGAAAGGTGGTATAGCCGCCGGAAAGATTCGTGGCATGGAAGCCGTGTTGACTCAGGATGCGCGCGGCGTTGTAGGAGCGCTGGCCGCTCTGGCAATACGCGATGATTTCGCGGTCACGCGGCAACTCGTTCAGGCGCTGGCGCAACTCATCCAGCGGAATATGCATCGAACCGGGAATGAATCCTCTCGCGCGCTCGTCGGGACGACGGACATCCAACAGCATCGTCGTTTTGGGATCGAGCAAAGAAACTTCGTTCCACTGCGCAAGTGCGACATAACCATCAAGCACGTTCTGCGCGGCCATGCCCGCGAGGTTGACGGGATCTTTCGCCGAACCGTATGGCGGTGCGTAGGCGAGCTCCAGTTCGGCGAGATCGTGAACGGTCATCCCGGCCTTGAGGGCGGTGGCCAGCACGTCAATGCGTTTGTCTACGCCGTCATGACCGATGGCTTGCGCGCCGAGCAGTTTGCCGGTGTCGGGCGCGAACAGAATTTTCAGCGCGATGGGTTCAGCCCCCGGGTAGTAGCCCGCGTGCGAACTGGGGTGAAGGTGAATTGTCCGAAATGGAATCTCCGCGCGTCGAAGGGATTTCTCGTTTGCGCCCGTGCAGCCGGCGGTCAGCTTGAACAATCGCAGGATGGCTGTGCCCCACGTCTGTTGATATTTGGATGAGCGGCCAAGGATATTGTCGGCGGCAATGCGACCCTGACGATTCGCCGGCCCAGCGAGTGGAATCAGAGCCCATTGGTTCGTGACGCCATCACGCACCTCGATGGCATCGCCGACCGCCCAGATTCGCGGGTCGCTGGTCTGGAGGTGTTCATTAACTCGAATGCCGCCAAGTTTGCCGATTTCCAAACCGGCGTCTTTTGGCAGGCCGATTTCTGGTTTTGCACCCAACCCGAGAATCACGGAGTCGGCGGGCAATCGTTGACCGCTCTTCAGCACTACGATGGAAGCGCGGGCAGGCTCATGCTCCGACGGCGGCTCGAACGATACGACGGGATCGTTCAAGTGCAGCGCAATGCCATTGGCCTTCAACTCCGCTTGCAGCCAGGCAGCCATTTCCGGGTCGAAGGGCGTCATCACCTGGGGCAACGCTTCCACCACCGTCACGTCGAACCCGCGATGCCGCAGTTGCTCGGCCATTTCGAGTCCGATATAACCGCCGCCGACTACGACGGCACGACAACGCCGGCAGTCTTTCGACCACGCCATAATGCGTTCCACGTCGGGGATGTTTCGCACGACGAAATGATTCGGGCGCTCAATTCCCGGGATGGGCGGCCGCAAGGGCGATGCGCCAGTGGAAAGTATCAGCGCGTCGTAGGCTTCTGCGTATTCGCGGCCAGTTGCTGACTCACGCACATGGATGCGCTGGTTCGTGCGATCAATTCGGATGACCTCGGTATTGATGCGCACATCCAGATTGAAGCGAGCCTTGAGGCTGTCGGGCGTTTGCACAAGGAGGCTGTCTTGCTCGGCAATTTCACCACCGACAAAATATGGCAGTCCGCAGTTGGCAAACGACACATGCGCGCCGCGCTCGAACATGATGATCTCGCTGTCCTCAGACAACCGACGGGCGCGTGCTGCCGCGCTGGCCCCGCCAGCGACACCTCCGACAATGATAAGTCGCTTCTTGCTCATGTTTCCCCGCTCGATGGCACTCTCACTCTCCGCAGCCGCAGGGCGGTTTGAGGGCCACGGCGGCAATCACCGCTCCGGCCAGCGCGGCAACAATTGGAATTTTAATCGGCGTCTTCATGGTGTGTTCGGTTGGGCGAGCATCTTTTTGATTTCATCCGCTGACGGCACTTTGCCGCTCGCCTTCACCTTGCCGTCCACGACCAGCGCAGGCGTCAGCATCACACCAAAAGCCATGATCTGTTTCAGGTCGGTGACTTTTTCGAGTTCGTAGGGGAGGCCGAGCGCTTGGGCGGCTTGTTCCGCCGCTTGGGTCAGGGCGTTGCACTTGGCGCAGCCGGTGCCGAGAATTTGGAGTTTCATATATTTTTTCTTTGGGATGGTTACATCATCCAGTTGAACAGAAAGCCGACCAGCATGATGCCGAGAGCCACCACGCCGAAGAAGGTGGCGATGAGCCGGGGCTTGAGAACTTTCCGCAGGATGATCGCTTCGGGCAGCGACAGCGCGATGACCGACATCATGAACGCCAGCACAGTGCCGAGCGCCGCGCCCTTGCCGAGCAGGGCCTGGACGATGGGGATGATGCCCGCTGCATTCGAATACATCGGCACGCCGAGCAACACGGCCAGCGGCACCGACCACCACGCGTCTTTGCCCATGATGGCCGCCATGAAATTCTCCGGCACATAACCGTGGATGCCTGCGCCCACCGCGATGCCGATCAACACGTAGAACCACACGCGCCCGACGATGTCGTTGACCGCCTCCCAGCCAGCACGAAACCGCGCGGGCCAATCCAGTTTTTCGTCCGTGTCCGCTTGGCCGGTCTCCGTGGCATAAACCCAATCCTCAACATGTTTTTCCATGTCGAGGCGGCCGATGACCCAGCCGGCAACGATGGCGATGACCAGCCCGGTGACCAGATAGACTGCCGCCACTTTCCAGCCGAACAAACCCAAGAGCAGGACCAGAGCGACTTCGTTCACCATCGGCGCGGAAATGAGAAAGGATAACGTGACGCCCAGCGGCACACCGGTAGTCACGAAACCGATGAACAACGGCACCGCCGAGCAGGAACAGAACGGCGTCACGATGCCCAGCAGCGCGCCCAGCACGTTGCCGGCGGATTCGCGTCGGCCCGACAGAATCCGTCGCGTCCGTTCCGGCGTGAAAAACGATCGCACGATGCCGACCGCAAACACGATCAGCGTGAGCAGCAGCAAAACCTTGGGCGATTCATACACGAAGAACTCCACCGCCGCGCCCAGGTGCGAACCGCGCGTCAACGGCAGCAATGAATAAGTGAACCACGCCGCAAGCGGCGCAAGGCTTGCATAGGCCAGCCACCAAACCAGCAAGCCAGCCGCGCCGGGCAGCAGGTATGCCCGCAAGCCTGTCCGGCGGAGCGCACCCGGTGCAACGTCTTTGACGCTGGCGGGATCGTGGGTTTGAGATTTCATACTTTCATCTCCCCGCCATCGGTGACCGAACTCAGAAACTTGTTTGAATGCCACGCAGTGGCCAGCGGACCGGTTTCCGCTTCGCCATCGCCGACCACGCAGGCGACGAACGATTGGCTGAGGGAATGGCCGCGTTCGCCGTCTTCGTGAATCGAGCCGTGGCTGGGAGCGTGAGCAGACGTTTCGGGAGCGGCTTGTTGAAGAGATAGATCTGTGAGGCATCCACCGCCGCGCTCACGGTTCTCTCAGTCGGTAATTTGATCAGCACAGGTTGGTCTTGTTGGTTCGGGTTCACTTGTGCTCAGCATTGGGTGCTGAGTCATTTCTTCGACAGCTTGTTGATCGCGACGACCAGCAGCACCGCCACCAGGACGCCGATCACTGTCCAAAGCCACATGCCACCGCCCATCCAGCCATTCATCCATCCGTTGGTGTGATTCATCATAAAGAGCCTTTCATGGAATTCGTGTGTCCGTTTTCATTCCTCCACCGTGAATCCGACCTTAATGGTCACCGGCCAGTGTTGAACCTTCCCCTTGTCGATGTCGCCGCGCGTTTCGATCACCTGGAACCACCCGAGGTTCTTGACGGTCTTGTGTGCGCACTTGATGGCCTTTTCAACCGCGTCCTCGATGGAACTAGTCGAAGTGCCGGTGAGGTCGATGAGTTTATAGGCGTGATCTTCATCTTCGGAGTTTTCGGTAGTCGCGGAGGCTCCGCCTAATTGCCGCAACAGGAGGATGTGGCGTCTTTGACGGCTTTTTCGACCGCGTCGCGGGTTTCGCCGGTGCGCTTCTGGATGCGGCCCAGCAGTTCTTCCTGCTTGCCTTCGACGTATTGCAGATCGTCGTCCGTCAGATTCGCCCACTTCTGCTTTAGCTTGCCCTTTGTGATGTTCCAGTCGCCTTTGATTTCGAGTGTGTTCATATCGGTTCGCTTTCGGTTTGTTGTTCTCAGTGTGGACCGAGAAAATGCGGGACTTTCCCGCATCTGCATCGGCCCACCGGAACTGTCACAGCGCTCCACGGGCCCGGCCAATACCTCCTCGGCAACAGCCTTATAGCCGCAGGCTATACGCATTGGGCACCGCGCGACGGGCGATGTGGTTCGGTCAAAGCGCGTGGTGGCCGATTCCGAGGGTGCTGCAGACCGAGCGCGCGATCATCAGTTCCTCATCCGTCTTCATCACGCGAACCGTGACCCGGCTGGCGTCTGTCGAAATTACCTCTGCGGTTTCCGTATTGCGCGACTCATCCAGTTCGATCCCGAGAAAGCCCAGCCCGTCGCAGATCCGCGCGCGGACAGGCGGCGCGTTCTCGCCGATGCCGCCGGCGAAGACGAGCGTGTCCAATCCACTGAGCGCGGCCGCGAAAGAACCGATCCATTTTTTCGCCTGATAAGAAAACAGCGCGACAGCTTCCGCTGCGCGAACGTCCTTCGTTTCATGGTCGAGCAAGTCCTTCATGTCGGAGCTGGTTTCCGAAACTCCGAGCAGCCCGGATTCGTTGTTCACCATCCGATTAAATTGCGGTGCGGTCATTTTCTCCGTGCGCGCCAGATAACTCACCAGGCCCGGATCGAGATCGCCCGAGCGGGTGCTCATGACCAACCCCGCCGTCGGCGTGAAAGCCATGCTAGTGTCGATGCTCTGACCATCGCGGACCGCGGCCATGCTCGCGCCGTTCCCGAGATGCGCGAGAATCACGCGGCCCTTCTTCGCCGCCGGATCGCCGAGGCGCACGAGTTCCTCCATCAGATAGGCGTAGGACAAACCGTGAAAGCCGTAGCGCTGAATTCCTTTCGCCTCGTAGCGACGCGGAATCGGAAGCAACTTGGCCACACGTGGCATGGTGGTGTGAAACGCGGTGTCGAAACATGCGATCTGCGGCAATTTCGGGTGACGCCGGCGAAAGGCTTCGATCAGTTCGATCTCACGCGGTAGATGGTCCGGATCGATCGGGCAAAGGCGACGCAGTTCATCCAGCAATTCCTGCGTGAGCAACTCGGGCGCGGTGTGTTGCATGCCGTGGACCACTCGATGTCCCACCGCCCCGACTGATTTGAAGCTCTTTTGGCCTTCGAGCCAATCAATCAGCAAACTCGCTGCTGATTTATGGTCGGTGGCGGCGATTCTCTGGCTATCCGGCTGTTTCCCTGCCGAATCATTGAACGTCAGATTTGTTCCGTTCAGCCCAATGCGATCAATCTTCCCCGAAAATTCGCGCTGCAACGATGGACCGACCCGATAGAGCGCAAACCTGATGCTCGATGAGCCCCCATTGATCGTCAGGACTCGTGGGTAGGTAACGTCGGCCGGCGTTCCGGTTGGATTCAACGGACCACGCTTTCCAAATCGGCAGAATACTTTCCCTGCACCGCGAGACCGTTGTATTTCGCACGGTGGAAGAGCGCCGCCTGCGCGGGTGCCGCATTGGCCGCGGATCCGCGCCACGTTTTCAGTGCAGCGTCTTGTAGCGCACGCCCGTAGGAAAAAGTCAGCGTCCAGGGAACGTCGCCGACCGCGCAGATGGCATTCAAGCGTTTCGTCGCCGCCACGTCACTCTGCCCACCGGAGAGAAAGACGATTCCAGGAACGGAAGCCGGCACGACACGACGCAGGCAGCGGATGGTGGCCTCCGCCACTTCGTTCACCCCGGCCTGTTGCGGACAATTCTTCCCTGACAACACCATCCCGGTCTTGAGCAACATACCTTCGAGCGCGACGCGTTGAGCGAAGAGCGCGTCGAAAACGCGTTCGAGCGTCGCGCCCGTCACCTCTTCGCATCGCGCGAGAGCGTGATTGCCGTCCATCAAAACTTCCGGTTCCACGATCGGAACCAAGCCAGCCTCCTGACTGAGCGCCGCGAAGAGCGCGAGCGCTTGCGCATTTGTCTCGATGCCAGTCGCCGTCGGTAACCCATCGCCGATGGCAATCACCGCGCGCCATTTGGTGAAACGCGCCCCAAGCTTGCGGTATTCGCTGAGCCGTTCGCGCAGGCCATCCAGTCCCTGAGTGAACTTTTCGCCGGGGAAATTCGGCAACGGGACGGTTCCCTTGTCCACCTTAATGCCGGGAAGAATGCCCTGGCTGGCGAGAAATTCCGGGAGCGAAACTCCATCGTGTCCGCGCTGCCTTATCGTCTCGTCGAAGAGGATGACGCCGCTGATGAAATCACTCAGGCCACGAGTCGTGAACAACATCTCACGATAGTTCCGGCGGCTCTCCTCTGTGGACTCAATGTCGAGGGCCTTGAATCGCTTCCCAATCGTCGGGAAACTCTCGTCCGCCGCCAGGATCCCTTTGCCCGCTGCCAGGAGCGCTTGCGCCGTCGCTTCCAATGTGGCCGGAGCACTCATGCTCCGCGTCGATCTTCCTCCCGCGCCGCCTGGAGCATTTGATCATGCTCCGCTTCTTTCATTCCTTCACCGACCAGCTGCGCACTTTCGCTTCGACCCTCGCTGTCCTCGTCTTCCCCTAACGAGTCTTGCGTCTGGTGCCCGGTGGAGCCAGAGACGGGATCCCAGCGTTCCGACTCGGCGATCGATTCCAGAGCGATCTCTTCCGCATCCAACTCCGGGCCGCCGGTCAGCTCACGCTGCGCCTGTTCGTAATCAACCTCGGAGGGTTCTGGAGGAACACGACCCACGATCGCTGCCAGCTCACGGGCGCGAGCCTCCACCATCTCCAGAGTCACCGTGCTAATGCCAACTGCGTTCTCGGTAATAATACCTTTGTTCAGAGGATTTTTGTTCATGGTGTTGAAACAGAGGACAGCTCTGACGATATTCGGTGCTCCTCCTTGCTCCATTGAGTCGGGTTGAGGAGAGTTGCGCGTTCCGCGGCCTGAATTTTTGCAGCCGGAACGCGGCGCAAGCCCCGAACGAGTCTTAGCTTAGAAAGCGTCCAGATAATCCACTTAGTTGGATCTATCTGCCAGGGTTTGACTCCATTGCGGTAGTCATGCTGAAACTCGTGATGATAATTATGATAGCCCTCGCCAAAGGTGAACCACGCAAGCAGGAAGGAGTCACGCGCGCTGCACTTGGTGGAGTAGGGCTGCCGACCGACGGTGTGGCAGGCGCTATTAATAAGAAAGGTGCAGTGCTGCAGGACGACGATCCGCGCCACGCCAGCGATCAGAAATGCGCCGAGTGCGCCGATCCATCCGTTCCAGAGAAAGCCGATCGCTGCCGGAAGACCGAAGCTGACCAGGACGGCGATTGTCTGCACGTGCCGATCCTGCCAACAGATGAGTTTGTCCTTTTGCAGATCGGCGACGTTGTCGTAGGGCTCATCGTTATCCAGTTTGAAGAGCAGCCAGCCGATGTGCGCGAAGAAGAAGCCCTTCGAAATGCAGTAAGGATCATCGTCATAATCCACATGTTTATGATGGCGTCGATGCTCGCTCGCCCACATCAAGACGGAATTTTCGAATGCACCCGCGCCAAAGATTAGAGTGAGAAGCCGGATGGGCCAGCTCGCCTGGAAAGTAAGATGGGAAAAAAGCCGGTGATAACCCAGGGTGACGCTGAATCCGCACGCGCCCAGCATGACAAAGAAGAGGGCGACCTGGAACCAATCAAGCCCGAAGAACCAGAGATAGAGGGGAACCGCCGTCAAGGTGAGCAGCAGTGTGCCGATAAGAAAGGAACTGGTAATCCAATTGATGCGCTCGAAGGGCAAACGGAAGAACATGCGCTTTGGACGCGCAGCCTCATTATCTGTACCGGCGAAATCCGTTTCTGAGGCGATTGGCGAGTCTTCGCTCATCGCAGTTTGCCCGATAGAGGTTTTGAGGCTCGCGCTCCGTTCGTCGAGACTCGCTCTCTGCAGGCTAAAGAGGACGGCATTTTGAGCTGTCGCAGGTTCCATGAGTATCGGTTTCATTTTAAACTCGCGAGCTAGACGGTTTTCTGGGTCACGATTGCAAAGTGCGCTTCGGGAACTTCACGGTCCGGCACTTTTGCTTTGAGACGGACGGTGAACTTCGAGCCTTGACCTGCTCCGTTGCTCTCCACCTCGAGGACTCCACCTTGCGCGATGGTGAGAGTGCGCGCGATCGAAAGACCAAGACCGAGCCCGCCGTAACGTGGATGAATCGACGAATCGCCTTGCTCGAATGGCGAAAAAATCCGTGAGAGTGCATCCGCCGGAATCCCGATCCCGCTGTCGCTCACTTCTATGACCAATTCACCACTCGCTTCATCCCGCGTCAGGACTGAGACCCGTCCGCCAGCCGGCGTAAACTTCAGTGCGTTCCCGATTAGATTGGAGAGAATCTGTTCCAGCTTCGCCGCATCGGCTTGGATCTGACTTTGCCGGGCCCCGAGGCGGAGATCGATCTCAATCCCGGCCGTTTTCTGAGGACCTTCGAGATTCGTGACGACAGAACCGATGAAGTCGTTCACGGCCACGGTTTCAAGGTTCAACTTCACGGTTCCATTGGCAAGGTGAGTGAGATCGAGCAGCTCCCTAATCAGGCGCGCCAGCGTTTCCACATTGCGACGAATCAGTGCCACGGCACTCTTGGTGAAATGCGGCTGCACATTTACCCGGGGCGCCCCTGCCACGACGTCCTGGCCCAACTCGACCACGTCAATCATGGTAGAAATGGCACAAAGCGGGGTGCGCAGCTCGTGGGAGAGAATGCCGATCACATCGTCCTTTGCTTTGCCCGCGATCTCGAGCGCCGCGACCCGGGTCCTGGCCGCCGTTTCAATCTCAGAACGCTGGCGTATATCGCGGATGTTGCATTGGATCACTTTCTCCGCGCCGACGAAGTAGACGTTACTAACGAATTCGACCGCCACGACCTTCCCGCCCTTCGTGCGCAACGGGTGGTTCTCGTAGCGGATGTATTCCTCCGTCTGGAGCTTCTCGAAGGCCGCTTTATTCGCGTCGATATCGTCGAAAAGACCGATCTCCCAAAGTTGAAGACCAATGATGCTCTCGAAAGGATAGTCGAGCAGATCGAGGAAGAACGGATTCGCGTCGATGATCTTGCCTGTGTCTCCGTTTAGAATCAGGATCCCATCCTGCGCGGTCTCGAATAAGCGGCGGTAACGAAGCTCCGAAATCTCGAGGGCCAGTTCCGCGGAACTTTCTCTGCTGGCGTGGAGCCTCAATTTCCCCGGGCCTACGGTGAGTAACGGCATCATGAGTTGAGGGTGGCCTTCATGCTGATGTTGGTGTTGAGAAGACGTCCGATGGGACATGTCTCCTTCGCGCAAAGCGCCGCTTCCATGAAAGCCGACTGCGAGACGTCTGGAACCGTGGCGCGCACATCGAGTTGAATCCTGGTCACCGTCCAGCCTGCCGCCAGGTCTTCGAGGGTTGCCGTCGCGGTGGTTTCAATCTGCTGCGCATGGAACCCGGACCGGCCGAGCTCGTTGGAAAGAGCCATCGAAAAACATCCGCTGATCGAAGCGGCGATTAACTCATCTGGATTGGTGCCCACGCCTTCGGCAAAACGCGTCCGAAAGGAATATTGTGTGTCCGTCAGGACGCCACTTTCCGTCGTCATGGTGCCGGCGCCTGCGCGCAGCGGCCCTTTCCAAATGACTGATGCCTTACGATTCATGATATGAACGGCCCGACTCGCTCGAGTTCTCCGGGTCGCTCATTCATTTAAGCCCTCGCCGAAAATCGTCTAATACCTTGTCCGGTGGACGCTGATAGCCTCAGGCTATGGATCCTCGCCGCGCCGGCCCGGTTCGCTGGACGTGTCTGGCCCAGAACGCCTCCGGTTCGTGATTGTCCGAGTGGCATTTACGTTGTAATTTTGACTCCGCTCCCTCCCCTGAACGTCGGCTACGTCGCCGACTCATTCTACGATCTCCTGCCTGTCACCCTGAAGGCATTCCAAAGATCCTTCCCGACCATCCCAGTCAATCTCTTCGAAATCAGCTGCGGCGATCAATTTAGCGCTCTGGAGGATGGAAGAATCTGTCTCGGGTTCGTCGGATTGCGCGAGCCGATCGCAGAGCGCGGACTGGGGTTTCAACCCATTGCCTCTTACGCGACCGTCGCGGCGGTCTCGAAACACAACGCCTGTGAACTGTAGAACGTAATCGAACGGTTACTTTATCATCGGTGAAACGAACGAGTTCTAGATTGATAAAAGTTGGTTTTCCAGCGAGCCACAACCGGCCGCGCCGCCCGCCGCCGATCAGACTTCTTCTGAGCGGACGCGCATCGAAGCAGCGTTTGCGCAAAGTAATGAAAAAGTCTCCGGAGCCCATGGCGCCGCGGCCAGACTGGACATGCCACCTTCAACTCTCGAATCCAGAATTCGCTCTCCAAATTTTTACAACTTCCAGTTCAAAGAAGTTTCACGCAGGTGGTTGCGCAAGCCCTTTACACTCGCCGCGTTGTCGAAATCAATCAGGGGATTTCCATACACGCAATTGATCCAGAATCGGGAAGTATTCTCGAATGCGATTCCAATCTGGGACAAGCGTGTGCACGACCCAATCTCATCGACGTGTGCTCACCCGTCACCCCAGCGGTCGATCAATCAATGACGAGTGAATAGGCTAATTCCGATCAAGGCAACGAGCCCGGCTTGGTCGCATTCGCAGGTACGCATTGCCCGGAGGCTAGAGGTTCTGCCAGGTATAATGGCTACGAAGGAACGCTGCCTGCAGCTCGCTGAAATCGGCCTCTCGGCAGGTTAGCTGGAAACGGATTTGCTCGTTCCCGCGATTCAAGAAAAGAATTGAGCGGACATATTTTTGCCCGTAAAAAGTGTAGCTGAGCTTAATCAAGAACGTTTCCTTACCATCAATCATCAGCGGATTCCGTTCCTGTGAAATCACGGTCGTGCTTTCACTCCCCTCTGGAACTAGCGCGACTGCGGCGCGAACGAGTTCTTCCAGGCTCTTGTCGTCAAACAGGCCCGGCGACGCGAGACTCGTCCTGACCACGAGCGCTCTGGACTGTGTCTTCGGCGGGGATAGCGTCAGTTGCGTCTCACTACCCGAGTAATTCCACCCTGCCGGGGGTTGGTAGATAACTTTCTTGTCACCGTCGAAAAAACTCAGTTGTTTGAATTTACTGCCATCACCTATGCTTTCTTCCAAGGTCGGGACCAACTTCAGATCAGCCTGCGCTGATACCGCGAAGGCGACAGCCGCGCCAAGGAGCAGCAGCCTTATTGAACGGTCCATCTGCCTTTTACGTATGTGACGCTCCCCATAGTCATCGAACCCTTCGGGCGCGTGGTGTTAAAATTCGGATCATAAAACCAGTTTCGGGCCGGAGCATTGTAATTGTTGGACATAGTCCACTTCCCAATCGCTTGCTGGCTGGGGTAAAGTTCCACCATCGAGCCGTAGTAATTGAACGGCACTTTGCTCCAATCCTCCAGGAAACGCGGGAAGTTTTCCGCACCACCGCTGTAACTGCCATTGCCATTAATATTGGTGGGCACTGTCCCTGAGATAATCGCGGCATTGATTGTCGTGGCGGTTGCCCGTCGCGCGCTGAGCGTGGACGTTGAGTTCGCGTCATCCCAGTTATTCGAAAGGATATTTACTGCGTCGGCCAGAACGGCGGCGGGAGCCCGCGTGTAACCAGCCACCTGTGGATTAGGCGGATTTGCGGGATCTTTATATGTACCATCCGGATTCAGATAAGTCGGGTCGTTGGAAGGAGCAATCTTCCCCTTTGTTTCGTCTTTTCCCGTGTTAAAATCCCCTTGGATGTAAACCGGATTGTTGCTTGCAATCGTTAGCCCAGCGGCGGGAATTTTGTTTGCGTTCCGGACCCGAATCGCGCGTCTGCTGCCTGCGGTCGCACTTTTATCGTAAATATACACAATCCCCCCGAAATTGTCGTAAGTGTAAAAGGGATTCCCAAAAGAAACAGGCTTTACGATCTTGCCGACGTCGAGTGTCGCAATTTGATAGGTAGCCCCTTCCCGATTGTCCTGGATAGACTGATCTGTCGTAATCGCACCAGTCGACTTAAACATATCGTAAAGAGCTCCGCTTGTTATCTCCGTCTTAACTCCATTAGACGGATTCACGGTGTAGAGGTTCACGAAATCGTCTCCTTTTACCCCATCCCATCCTTTTGTCTTCTTATTGGAATTATCGCTCACTTCAATAATGATACTGGCTTGGTTCCAGTAACGCTGGTCCTTGTATGGATCGTCGATGCTCGTAACGGGGGGTTCGATCACCTCACGGTAGTAAGAGTCAGTATTTGCATTTATTATATTACTGATGGTGGGCAACTCAAAGGGAGTTACGTGATCCGGCCGCATGCCCAGTGGTGCCGTGGGAGTTTCCCCCGCGTGATTGAGATCGACTAAGGTCCCGTTGTCGTCTCTCATGAAATCCACCGCCCAATTGGATCCGAAGGTGACTCTTTTCTTGAACTCGAGTGTGTTGTGCCCGGTCCAGAGAGTGGAGTTTGTGTGCACTTTTCCATCCACGATAAATGGCGCGCCTGGATGAATTTCCAAGGGATCATTATAGAAGATGGCGAAATCCAGAGGTGACGACCCCTGCCTTTGGAATACACGCCGTACTTTGGCCACCACATTTCCTTTACCGGGACCTCCTGAAACCCTGTTCCCAAGCGCCGGCAGCGTGACGTCGGCAGACGCAATATAGTTATAGATAAAAACGTTATCGGAGCTAGAAGGCAGGATCGGAACCGGGGTCATTACTGGTCCTATCATCGGAAACGGAGAAGCGGCGTCGCTTGGAACCGGCATACTGCTTGCGCCCGGAGTTCCAGCCGGAAGCGAGGTGAATTCGGGGCTGACTGCCACTACTTTAAAATTGGAGATCGTGTAATTTGGATCGTAGTCACTGCCACTGTCCGGGTCTGGGTTTGTTCCTCGTTTTGCGAAAGGTGTGCTTACGCTATCGTCGGTGAGGGCAGGAAATTGGCTCCTGATCGGAAGCGGAATTGTTGCAAAGGCTTTCGTTGGCAGGAGGGCAATCGAGTCTCGACTGACCGCTCTCCAATTGGAAAATAGGATCTCTATGCAACTATCACCAACCGCGACCGCCGTTTCGAGTGTGTTTGCGCGCTGGACGTGGCGGTTGATTGTCGTCGTGTAATCCATGGAGATGGCAACCAGCGCGATCAACAGGGTCATCGCGGTGATTACGACCACGAGAGTGCTTCCGCCTCGGTCTCTAAATGAGCGTGTTTTCATTGATTAGTTGTGAGTTGCGCTTTCATCGGTGCCTCTCCGTTCAACGAAATCTGGAGTGATCGGTACTTCCGATTGCTATAGTTTAGGTCATTGACGGTGAGAGAATTGAATGCCGCTCCATCCGGCCCAGGCGGGAGATAAAACGGGGTCGCGTTCGTTAGGCTGGTTCCGCTGATTTTTTGAGAGGAAGCGCCCCGAGCGTTGAAAACGAGGACGTTGTTGGAAACGGTATAAGAACATTTATCGGTGATAAAACACACAATATGTCCGCCGGTGCTGGCGGTACCCTTCACCTCTACCGGGACGTTATTCTTGAGCGTGATGCTCAAATCGCTTTTGCTGCCACTGATTCCCGTGATGTCTTCTTCGATTTGGTGAGTCGGAATGATTAGCTTCTGCGTGTAGGTGCCGTGGGGGGAGGAAGGTGCCGGGGGGTAGTATATTGGAATGGTCTGGTTACTCAGCAGAGCAACATGAATTACGTTCGGAAAGGGCTTAGTGCTAGGGGGATTGCCTACTACGTCAGCTTTTATGGCATAAGGCCCACTTGCCCATTTTTGGAAGGCAATTCCCGCCGCCTTGCGGGGAGTCGGTGAAGGCCAGGGAATCCCCTTATCGTCGGCCAGCTGGGGAACCGAAACGGCCGAGCGAAAGTCTCTGAGCATATTCAACGTGGAAGAGCGCGCTTGCTGGTGCGTTGTGTTGATGGCGATGTTCTTCCCGGCCAGAATAAAACTGATATTGAGAAGCGCATAGGTGCCCAGACCAACGATCCCGGCCACCGCCATTGTAACCGATAATTCGATTAGAGTGAGTCCGCTTCTCGATGAAGGACGAATGATCATTTGTCGGAGGTGCGGATTGCGCTCATGGCAAATTGGTAATTTCGCCCAAGGTATTTGTAGGTAATGGTTACGACCGCGTTGTATGTGTTAGGCATGGGGACCGTAGAGATATTGGTCACCGTCGTCGTCATCGTTCCGGGAATAAATAGGGCAACGCTTGAGTCTGACTCCTTGTAGATTGGCCAGGTGGGGGACACGGTGCTGGTGGAAGGGTCTTTGTATCCAATGGCGTGCGTGCCGATCCTCAGATCGTAAGTGCCGTCGGCAGCCCATGGAACTTGCGTTGGGGTGTTCTGGGGATTGAACGGCCCCACTGATTGGAAAAGACTGATTTGACTCATCAGAGCGGTGGAGGCAGCAGTTCGATAGCGACTGGCAGAGGCGATCTGATTCATCTTGGTTAGCGTACCGACGGTGATGGCGACGCCAACGCCGAGCAGGCCAATCGAAATCACAGCTTCGACGAGGGTGAACCCGCCAAGGACAGAGCGGGCGCTGAGTTTATGGAGTGTACGGAAAGTCACGACCTATCAAGTTGGAGCAGGTATTGCACGAATTGGATTGCGGGAACTACGCAATTTGCCTCTCAGCAACTGTGAAATTGCTGGGAGCAAGAGTGCGCCTGATATTTAAGAGGGACTTCCAGCGCGCGGCTTTCGGTTCCTGATCGTGCCGGTGCCTTCACGCAAGGCGCCGTTCGAAATGACCGATGCTCGACGATCCATGATATGAATTGCGCGCCGCTCCCTCGAGCTTGTTGCACGGTCATTCGTTACGCCCCCGGCTGGATAATCCGCGAATACCTTGTCAGGGCGGCGCTGCTAGGCTGCGGCTATGGGTTGTCGGCACGCTTGCCTGGTTCCCGGATGTGTCTGGCCCAAAACGCCTCCGGTTCGTGATTGTCCGAGTGGCATTTACGTTGTAATTTTGACTCCGTGGAGCTTCGTCATTTGCGCTACTTTGTTGCCGTCGCGGAAGCGCTCAGCTTTACCAAAGGCGCGCAAAAGCTCCACCTATCGCAGCCGTCTCTCACGCGTCAGATCAAAAGCTTGGAGGAAGAAGTGGGCGTGCGGCTGCTCGATCGAAACAAACAGGGCGTGAGTTTGACGCGCCAGGGGACGACCTTTCTGACCGATGCGAAACGGATTCTCAGTCTGAGCGTGGAAATTATCGATTCCGCCCGACGATCGAGTAATGCACCGCTCCGTCCCCTGAACATCGGCTACGTCGCCGACTTATTCTACGATCTCCTGCCTGTCACCCTGAAGGCATTCCAACGATCCTTTCCGACCATCCCAATCAATCTCTTCGACATGAGCTGCGGCGATCAATTTAGCGCTCTGGAGGACGGAAGAATCGACCTCGGCTTCGTCGGGTTGCGAGAGCCGATCGCAGAGCGCGGCTTTCAATTTCTGCCTATCGCCTCCTATCCAACCGTTGCAGCGCTGGCCAAAAATCATCCGCTCGCGAAACAGGCGGTCGTCCCGCTCAAGAAACTCAAACCGATGTTTTTTATCGGAATGTCCGAGGCGAGTTACCCAGGCTATCGCCGCTGGCTGACGGAAACATGCCGAAAAGTAGGCTTCGGCCCAAAAGTTCTCCAAGATATGGAGATCGAGCGGACCTTGATCCAAGCCATCGCGGCCGGGCTGGGCGTGGCACTGCTACCCGAGCAGGTAAAAAACCTTCCGCACGACAGCGTGGTTTTCCGTGAATTACATCCCTCGGTAAAGACAGAATCATGCATCGCGTGGAAAGGAGACAATCCGTCCGCCGCTCTGCAAGCTTACGTCGAGATCGTTGGCGATCGCGGCCATCGTATGCGCTGAAGTGCGGGATCGTAAGGATCGGGCCGGCCGAGCTTCGGCCATTTGACAAGTGGCGGAACGATTCTGAGCCCTTCGCGCTCGTCATAGCTGCAGGCTATCAGAGCTCGGCCGATTAGGTATTGGCCAACTTTTGCCACTGCCCTAACAGTGCTCAGCCACAATGAAGCACGAAGCTTCGGAAAAAGAGGCAATTCATATGTTACAAAGCGTTCAAACACTCTAGGGCGAGAAACTCGGAGCCTCCGACGGCGAGGTCGGACACGTAAAGGACTTCTATTTCGACGATCAAACGTGGACCCTGCGCTATCTCGTCGCCGACACTGGCGGATGGCTCGAGGGGCGTCGGGTGCTGATTTCTCCGCACGCTTTAAGCCATGGCGAGCCCACGGGCAATGTCCTTCTCGTGAATCTTACCCGCAAAAAAATTGAAGAGAGTCCGCCGATTTTCGAGCATGAGCCTGTGACGCGCCAGCGGGAGGAGGAGTATTACCGGCACTACGGCTATCCTTACTATGCCCAATCATGGCCGTTGTGGGGTCTGACTAGTTATCCGGTCATCGCCCCTCCGCCGCCGCAGACCGACAAAGAGAAAAATAAGATGGATTCACATCTTCGCAGCACGCGCGCGGTCGCCGGCTACAATATTGAAGCGAGCGATGGAGTGATCGGCGAAGCCACCGATTTCATGTTTGATGGAAGGACATGGGTGATTCGTGAAATCGTGGTCAAATGTGGTCATTGGTATTCTGGCAAAGAGATGACCATACCAACGGGCCAGGTGTCTCGGATCAGCTATGACGACGGTGCCATTTACGTGGCTTCGACAAAGAACGCACTAATGGAAACCGCCGTCTCGGCTGATTCGTGAAGCGCTTTGAACGCGGTCCTACCGCCCGATGCTGCCCTCTAACTCACGTCAGGTGGATGTTCGTCTTTGGCGGCGCGACGGCGGTCTATGTCGGCCTCTTCCACGCCTTCTTCGGTTAGTTCCGCGTCGGTGTCCGCCTCGTCGTCAGGCGGGAAAGTGGGAGTGGCATGACCGGCAATATTTGGACTCTCGTTCCAGGTTGTGAGACTCTCATCGCCCGGCGGGACTTCTGGCGGTAGATCTTCCGTCAGACCCGTCAGCTCCTTAAGCGCAGCTGCGCGGTCCGCGTCTGTCGGCTTGGTGCGGCCGTCTTCTTCGGCCAAATCTTGCGCACGTCGCTGCAAACGCTCGTCTGACACAGCGCCAATTCCTACTCCTTCAGCTTCGATTCTTCCTCGTGGTTTGTTTGGCATACCATTTCTTTTGTTAAGTTTTGTCGAAGGCAATATCAGACCAAAGCACGCGCAAAGCCAATTCCACTTTCCGCGTTCGTCGAATCACTTCAATACCACCCGGAAACGGGCGGCATATCTAAGTTCGGTCGCCTCTTTACTCACAGATTAATCCGATCTCTTTTCTCGGCTTTTCTTAAACAACCGGTATCCATCTTTCCTGAAATTCAGTCCTGGAAAATCATGGCTTTGGTTAGTCAAGCAAGCGGATCTCCCTTTTTGCCAGCCGGAACGCTCCCTCAACGACCACCGCCAGCACGACCATTGCCCCCAGCACTAACAACTTCATGGGTCCGGTCCGCGCCGTTTGCCAAATTAACGCGCCCAATGCGGCAAGGCAGGCGACGGCCCCGGCGGCTGAAATCCAGCCGTGGCTTTTCGTGTTTGGAGCGTGCCTCGCGTTAGCGATATTTACGGCGGCGAAGATCAACAGAAAGCCGGCGCTGCCTACCGTTGAGATACTGGTCAGATCAAAAGCGTTGGCGACAAAGAGCGTCAACACTGAGGTAATCAACAGTCCTTCGATCCGCTTACCCCACACTTTCCGCTCTAACTCGGCCGGCAACTCGCCATCCCGCGCGACGCAGTAACTTAATCGTGCTGCCCCATAGAGCGTGGCATTGATCGCGGAAGCGGTGGATAACATGGCCGCGATCGCAATTAGCGTGAAACCAGACTGCCCCAGAAAGGGTCGTGCCGCTTCCGCCAAGGCGTAATCCTTGGCCGCCACGATCTTGTCCACCGCGAGATGTCCGACCGTGACAAGCGAGACCAGCACATACAACGCAATCACAAACCCCACTGCGGTGTAGTAGGCAAGCGGCAACGTTCGCGCCACGTTCCGCACGTCCTGCGCGGTGTTGGCAATTAACTCGAACCCTTCATAGGCGAGAAAGATGATCATTCCGCCAGCCGCCAACTGCAGCGGTGGCGACCACGAAGCCGGCGCGATCTGGGTGGCTTTGATGTCGGCGAACCCTACGCAGACGAAAAGCAAGAGGATCGCCACTTTCAATCCGACGATCCAGTTCTCCGCCCTGCCAATCACCCCGGCACTGAACAGGTTGAGAGCAGTAATCGTGATCAGGCAGAGGCCGATCAAGCCATGCTTGCCGACCGTCTGCCACGCAACCGGTAGGAACGTCGCACCGTAACTTCCGAAGGCGAGCGCATAAAGCGACAGCATGACCACGTAAGTGAGCCATAGGAGCACGTTCAGGCTGCCGGTGAACATGCCTGCCCCGAACGCGCGGTTGAGAAAGGTAACCGTTCCTCCACGACTCGGATAAGCGACCGAAAGTTTCGCATACGAATAAGTCGTCAGTAACGCCACCCCGCCCGCGAGGGCAAAGGCCACCGGCGTGCCGCCGCGAGCGAGTTGCACCGCCAACCCCAGCACCGCAAAAATTCCGCCGCCAACCATCCCGCCGATCCCGATGGCAATCACGGCCAACAGCCCAAGCTTAACCTCGCCGGCCTTATTCATTTACCGACTGTTCCCTGGGTTCATGCCGGTGACTTGCAACTTGAGCCAACGGTATTCGTCATTTTTGGCAGAACGTTCGCTTCTTGACCCTCACGGTTTCTCCCATTGCGTGTGAAACGTGACCTTTTCATCGATCCGCTCGTAGGTATTAGCGCCGAAATAGTCGCGTTGCGCCTGAATCAGATTCGCCGGCAGCCACGCGCTGCGATAACTATCAAGAAAGCCTAACGAAACCATCAGCCCCGGGGCCGGGAACCCCGACTCCACCGCCGCGCAGACGACCCGGCGCAAGTCTTCCTGATATCCCATGATCTTGCGCGAGAGCGCAGTATCCAGCAGTAGATTCGGCAAATCACGCTTCGTGCGGAACGCCGCGCAGATCGCCTCGAGCATGGCGGAACGAATAATGCAACCACCCCGCCAAATCCGCGCCACCGCTTCCAGGTCGAGGTGATACTTGTATTTCTCCGAGGCCACGGCCAACAGCGCCATGCCTTGCGCATAGGTGATGATCATCGCGGCATGGAAGGCACGGCCCAGTTGCGTGAGGAAGATGTCGCGATCTTCGGTCAAGCGCGGCCGATTACGCGAAAGGAGCGCCTCCGCCTGTTCACGTTCCTTCGCGAAGACGGACAAATCTCGCATCGCAACGGCCAGGTCGATTGTTGGTGTCGGTACCTGCAGTTCCATGGCCGCCTGGGAGGTCCACATGCCGGTGCCTTTTTGTTTGGCGACGCCGAGAATTTCGTCGATTAAGGACTTGCCGGTGGTTTCGTCTTTTCTCGAAAAAATGTCGCTGGAAATCTCGACCAAATAGGCGTTCAGCTCGCCGTCGTTCCAAGCTTTGAAAACGTCATGCACTTCGTCGTTGTTCAAGCCCAGACCGCGTTTCATCAGGTCGTAGCTCTCTGCCAGAAGCTGCATCAATCCGTATTCGATGCCGTTGTGAACCATCTTCACAAAGTGACCGGCCGATTCGGGACCGAGCCACGTCACACAGGGATCGCCTTTGATCTGCGCCGCAGCGGCTTCAAAGATGGGACGAACCCGCTGGTAGGCTTCCTTTGGTCCTCCTGGCATGATGCTCGGGCCGCGACGCGCCCCTTCTTCACCGCCCGACACGCCCACCCCGAGAAAGTGGATCCCTCTTTCGCGAGATCGCGGGCGCGCACGTCGGTATCCTTGAAGTAGGAATTGCCGGCATCGATGATGAGATCGCCCTTCTCCAGGTGCGGCAACAAATCCTTGATCACAGAATCCACCGGAGGACCGGCTGGCACCAGCATCATGACCGCACGCGGTAGACGGAGCAGGCTGATGAACTCCTCGATATCGGTGGCGCCGCGAATATCGCGCTTCTCTGCTTCCTCGCCAAGGGCCTTAATCTTGGCCGTATCCTTATCGTAACCCGCGACCGAAAAGCCATGGTCCGCCATGTTCAACGCGAAATTGCGCCCCATGACACCCAACCCGACCATGCCGATTTCGCACTGCTGTGTTTGTTTGCTCATGTGTTTCTGCTTCCGTTTTCCTATACGTTTTGAATCACCTTTGAGGTCCTCGACTGGGCGAAACTTTGCTCCTAGTCGTTAGTGGCACCGATCGCTTGATTCACGATTGCCTGCGCTTCGCTGAGGATCCGGCGCAAATGTTCCTCTCCTCGGAAACTCTCGGCGTAAATCTTGTAGATCTCCTCCGTTCCGGACGGGCGCGCCGCAAACCATCCGTTCTCGGCTGTGACCTTTAATCCGCCGATGGGCGCGTCATTGCCGGGCGCGCGCGTCAGAATGGCTGTGATCTTCTCGCCGGCCAGATCCGTTTGCTCGACCTGTTGTGGTGAAAGGCGTTTCAGACTTTCCTTTTGCGCCGGGGTCGCCGGCGCTTCCAAGCGATCATAGACTGAGTTGCCCAGCTCAGCGGCCAGCTCGACATAGATCTCACCGGGATCACGGCCGGTTCGTGCCGTGACTTCCGCCGCGAGTAAAGCCGGCACGAGGCCATCCTTGTCGGTTGTCCAGACGGTCCCATCCCGGCGCAGGAAAGTCGCGCCCGCACTTTCTTCGCCGACAAAGCCTAACGATCCCTCGAGAAGACCTTCGACAAACCATTTGAAGCCTACCGGCACCTCGTAAACCTTCCGGCCGACTTTGGCCGCGACGCGATCAATCATCTGGCTGCTGACCAGCGTCTTGCCGACTGCTGCCTCCTTCCCCCAATGCGGCCGGTGTTGGAAAAGGTAAGAAATGCAGACGCAGAGGTAATGGTTAGGCGGGAGCAAACCCACGCTGCGAGTCACGATCCCGTGACGGTCATGATCCGTGTCGCAGGCAAAAGCGATGTCGAATCGGTCCTTCAAGCCGATCAACCGCTGCATCGCGTAAGACGACGATGGGTCCATGCGGATCTGGCCGTCCCAATCAAGGGCCATGAAACGGAACGTCGGATCGACGGTTTGGTTCACCACCGTTAGGTCCAGGTCGTAGCACTCCGCGATCCGGCTCCAATAATGAACGCCCGCGCCGCCGAGTGGATCGACTCCAAGCTTGATCTTTGAGTCGCGAACTATTTCAAGATCGACCACATTCCGAAGGTCGTTCACATAAGCGGTCAGATAATCGTGCCGATGGGTCGTGGCGGCGTGCAACGCCTTCTCGTAACCGATCCGCTTCACCCCTTGAAGCGATGCTTCGAGCAGCTCGTTTGCTTTCTTCTCGATCCAACCCGTGATACCGGTTTCAGCCGGTCCTCCGTTTGGCGGATTGTATTTGAACCCACCATCATTCGGTGGGTTATGCGAAGGCGTGATGACAATGCCATCCGCGAGACCGCTTTTGCGTCCACGATTGTAAGTCAGAATCGCGTGCGAGATCGCAGGCGTCGGCGTGTATTCGTCGCCTTCCGCAAGCATCACTTCGACGGCGTTGGCGGCCAGCACTTCCAACGCGCTGCTCAAGGCCGGCACGGAAAGCCCATGGGTGTCGAGGCCGAGAAAGAGCGGCCCGTCGATCTGCTGCACCTGGCGATAGAGACAAATAGCCTGCGTGATGGCGAGGATATGTTGTTCGTTGAAAGACCGTGCGAGGGATGAACCGCGGTGACCTGAGGTGCCGAACGAGACCCGCTGCGCCGGCACTGAAGGATCAGGGGTTTCGGCGTAATAAGCCGTGAGCAGCTGCGGCACATTGACCAGCGGAAACTGGTCGGCCGGTTTTCCTGCGCGCGGACTTATGTTCATGCTTCAGTCTCCGGTTTTCCCTCCGGCTAATACATCCGGGCCCGGAACATCCTGCCTGCCACCGCCAGGTTCACCAGGCCAATAACTGCCATCGGCCAAAACTGGCTGATCAGGAGATGAAACGGCGCCCCTTGGAGAAAGATGCTGCGCAGGATCACGAGAAAGTAGCGCATCGGATTGATCAGCGTGAGCCGCTGGACCAAAACCGGCATGTTGGCGATGGGGGTAGCAAAGCCGGAGAGAATGATCGATGGCACGATGAAGAGAAACGCGCCGAGCAATCCCTGCTGCTGCGTGACCGAAAGGGACGAGATCATCAAACCCATTCCCACGGTCGAGAGGAGAAAGAAGAAGATGCCCACGTACAACGTGACCACGCTGCCGCGCAGCGGCACCTGAAACCAGAGCGTCACGATCAGGATGATGACTGTTGCTTCGGCAAAGCCGATAATGAACCCGGGCAGCGCCTTGCCGATGAGGATTTCCACGGGCCGAAACGGCGTTACCAGCAGTTGGTCGAAGGTGCCCTGCTCGCGCTCGCGCGCCACCGAGAGCGCGGTGACCAGCGTCGTTACGACCAGTGTCAGCAAACCCACAATGCCGGGCACGATGAACCAGCGACTGACCAGGTTCGGATTAAACCATGCCCGCGTTTCCAAGTAGGCCGGTGTCGCCACGGCGCCGATTTGTTGCTGCCAGTCGGTGTTGAACCCGGCGATGATGGTATTGACGTAATTAAGGAGAATCGCCGCGGTATTGGAGTTGCGTCCGTCAATGATGACCTGCACTGGACCGGATCGACCACCGAGCAATTCGCGACTGAACTGCGGGCCAATGTGCAGCACCAGGAGCGCCTTTCTGGCGTTCACCAGCGGCGCGATCTGCTCATCATGCGAAATCGTTGTGACGAGATCAAAGTTGGAGGAACCCTCGAAGCGCGCCACCAGATCGCGTGAGGCCTGACTGTGATCTTCGTCGTAAACGGCCAGCGGAATGCGATTCAAATCAAAGGTCGCGGCGTAGCCGAAGACGAGCAACTGCAGGATCGGCGGCACGATGACGACGATCCGGCTCCGCTTATCCTTGAACAAGGCCAGGAACTCCTTCTTCATCAATGCTCCGATTCGTCGCCACATGGTTGGTCTCCTATTCCAGACGTTTCCGCAGTTTGCGCCGGCTTACCCCGAGGAAAAACGCCGCCAACAGCACCAGCGCCAATCCGTTAGGCCAAAGCACCGACCACACGTTACCGGCCAGGAAAAGTGTTTGCAAAATCGCCACGAAATAGCGCGCCGCCAGCAGGTAGGTGATTCCTTGGACGACGCGCGGCATGCTGCCGATATCGAAGATGAACCCGGATAGAATGAAGGCCGGGAGGAAGGTCGCGATGATCGCCACCTGACCGGCCACGAACTGGTTCTTCGTCACGGTGGAAATGAGCAATCCCATTCCGAGCGCCGCCAGGAGGAACAGTGACGAGGCCGTGAACAGCAAGACGAGCGACCCGCGCAAAGGCACGCCAAAGAGCCAGACACCCATCGCCACCGAGAGCGCCATCCCGCCCGTGCCGAGGGCGAAGTAGGGCAGCACTTTGCCGAGCAACACCTCAGCCATCGTCACCGGTGTCACCAGCAACGCCTCCATCGTGCCGCGTTCCCACTCCCGCGCCATCACCAGCGCCGTCAAGAGCGCGCCGATCAGTGTCATGATGATGGCGATCAGGCCCGGCACGAGAAAATTGCGGCTGCGCAATTCGCTGTTGAACCAGATGCGTGTCTCGACCTGCACCGGCGCCTGCAACGTCTGGCCCCGCGCGCGAGCCTGCTGTTGCAGCCATCGCTGCCAGACGCCTTGCACGTAGCCAAGGATGAGCCGGGCGGTGTTGGCATCCACGCCGTTGACGATCACCTGCACCGGCGCGCCGCCGGGTTGGCGCAGCTGTCGCGCGAAATTCGAGCGCAGATGAACGATGGCATCCACGCGACGTTGCATGAGCGCCGTTTCCGCTTCGTGGAGGTTGCGCATGAAGATGGGCGCGAAGTAGCGCGACTGTTGAAAGCCCCCAGTGAAGCTGGCGGTGTCGGTGCTCGGCTGCTCCACGACGAGCGCGATCGGCACATGCTCCGCGTCGAGCGACACGCCATAGCCGAAGATCAGCAGCAAAACGACCGGGAGCAGAAAGGCGATCGCGATGCTGCTCGGATCGCGCAGGATTTGGAGGAACTCCTTGCGCAGCAATCCGCGTAGACGCATGCGTCCGCCGCCGCGCGCGGTCCGTTGGGGTTGCGCGCTCATCCGGCTGTCCCCTTGTTTTCAATCAGCGCGATAAATGCATCCTCCATCGTCGGCTCCGGTCGCTCGGTGGTGCGCTCGCGTTTCTTGATTTCTTCCGGCGTGCCGATCGCGAGAATTTCGCCGTCGGCCATGATCGCCAGCCGGTCGCAATACTCGGCCTCCTCCATGAAATGAGTCGTGACCATCACGGTCACGCGTCGCTCGGCCAGCGCGTTGATTCGTCGCCAGAATTCGCGCCGCGCCAGCGGATCGACCCCCGAAGTCGGTTCGTCGAGAAACAGGATTTCCGGTTCGTGCATGAGCGCACAGGCCATCGCCAGCCGCTGCTTGTGGCCTAACGGAAGATCGAGACTGGTCACGTCGACCATCGGGGCGAGCTCGAATTGGGTCAGCGCCCAATCCATCCGATCGCGCTGACGTTTCCCGAAGAGATTGTAGGCGCTGCTGAAGAAGCGCAGGTTTTCGCAGACACTGAGATTGCCGTAGAGCGAAAATTTCTGCGACATGTAACCAACCTTCGCCCGGGCCGCGGCCGCCGCGCGTCGCAGGTCCAGTCCGGCCACGCGCAGACTGCCTTCGGTCGCCGGCAACAAACCGCACAACATCCGAAAGAGGGTGGACTTGCCCGCGCCGTTCGCGCCGAGCAGCCCGAAGACTTCGCCGCGATCCACCCGGAACGTCACGTTCTTGACCGCATAGAAATTGCCGAAGCGCCGTTTGACATTCTCGACATCAATCACCGCGCCGCCGCCATTGTTTGAGTGCACCGAACCTTTGGTCATGGCATCCAACGATTTCACCGCCGCCGCTTCCGGCCGTCGTTTGCGCAGCATCGTCACAAAACTGTCTTCCAAACGCGGCGGCACCGGCTGAATGGCGATGTCTTTGTTATCCGGCAACAATTTCGCGGGATCAGGGCGGACATCGCTCTCCATGACGAGGCGCACGGATTCGCCCTGGATCAACGCATCGACCACGCCCGGCGCGGTCGAGAGCGATTCCTGGAGAGCACGCTTGTTGGCGACGGACGAAGTCACCATGTAGGTCCGGCCGCGGGATCGTTCGCTGAATTCCTGCGGCGGACCGTGCCCCAGGACCTCGCCATCGTGCATCAGGATCACTTCAGCGCAGCGTTCCGCTTCGTCGAGATAAGCTGTGCTCAGGAGAACGGTCACACCTTCCTTTTGCGAGAGTCGATAAACGATCTGCCAAAGTTCGCGCCGCGAGACGGGATCGACGCCCACCGTCGGTTCGTCGAGCAACAATAACTCCGGCGGTCGCACCAGCGTGCAGGCCAGCCCGAGCTTTTGTTTCATCCCGCCCGACAACCGACCTGCGAGGCGCGCGGTGAATCGGGCCAGGCCGGTCATCTGCATCAATTCCTCGTAGACGGGCGCACGATCGGCCTGCGGCACGCCCTGCAAATCGGCATAGAGATCGAGATTTTCCTGGACCGACAAATCTTCGTAGAGCCCAAAGCGCTGCGGCATGTAACCAACGCGCGCCTGCACCGCCAGCGAATCGCGCGTGGCATCGAAACCAAGCACAGTGATCGTGCCGTCGTCGGGCACAAGCAGCCCGACCGCCATCCGCATCAGGGTCGTCTTGCCCGCGCCGTCCGGTCCGATCAAACCCGTCACGCGACCACGGCGAACGGCGAGACTGACATCGCGGAGAGCCTCCACCGTGCGCCCGCCGGCCACGAACTGCTTGCGCACGCCGCGCAACTCCAGCACAACGTCGGACTCAAGCTGCGCCCGCTCGGTTTTTCCGGAGGCGTCCATGCGTCCGACTACTTTTGAGGCTGATTCAGCGGGATGGTGACGACCGCCGGCATCCCGAGGCGGAGTTCGCCATCGGGATTATGGACGAAGACGCGCACCTGATAGACAAGCTTGGTTCGGACCTCCGCGGTCTCGACCGTCTTGGGGGTAAACTCAGCGGTGGGCGAGATGAATCCGATCCAGCCGTCGTAATGTTTGTTAGGGAAACTGTCGGTTGTGACCTCCGCCTTCATTCCTTCGCGGATTTTGCCGAGGTCCGTCTCCGACACATACGCGCGCACCCATAGTGGATCGTCCAGCGCCAGCGTAAAGACCGGCTCATGCGGCGAGGCCATGTCGCCCGGCTCAAGCAGCCGATCCTGGATGACGCCATTGCTCGGCGCGTAGAGTTTGGCGTTGGCCAGGTCGCGTTTTACCAGTTCCAACTCGGCTTCTTTGGCTTTCAGCGTCGCTTTGGTTGCCGCAATGTTTTGCTTCGCCGCCGCCAGCGTGGCCGCGGCCACGTCAAACGCGGCTCTTGCATTGTCGAGGTCCTGGGGAGAGACGACCTTTTTCGCGCGCAGATCCTGGGCGCGCTTAAACGTGAGCTCGGCGTTAACGAGATTGGCCTGCGCCACATTCATGTCCGCTTCGGCCTTGAGGACGGCTTGCTGCTGCGCGACCACGTTGGCTTCACTGGTCGCGACGGTCGCCGCAAAGCGCCGGCTATCGAGGGTCGCCAACTCCTGCCCCGCCTGCACGCGGTCGCCTTCCTTGGCCAGCAACTCCGTGATCCGTTCGCTGTCGTTGAAGGCAAGTTGCACCTGGCGAATGTCCACGTTGCCGTGAAGAACCAACTGGTCTTTGACGCCGCCGCCACGATGAAAGAACCAAAACCAGACCAGACTGGCCACGACCGCGATCGCGAGGACGCCGAGAAGAATGCGAATTGGTTTTGGCTTCACCATCTCTCGTAGAGCCCGAAATACCAAAGCGTGTGGCGGTCGCCGGCGATGCTGTCCCCGGCGCTGACTAGCAGACTGAGATGCTCGTTGAAGCCGGATTGCGCGCGATGCCACCGGGCTTCGGCCTCGCTCAGGCCGGCGTCACTCGGGGCCTTCTTCGGCTCGATTGCTTCCATCGGCTAACGACAAAGACGAGAGGATTTCATCGCCAAAGAACAACGACGGCAGCGAAGACCAGGTAAAGTGAAATCAAGGACCGCGCCGCCGGTGCGACTCAGTCCATTCGGGGCGCTCTTTGCACCAGCCGACAAGTCAATCTCCCCAAGTCGCCAGCCAGCCGCGCGCAGCTTCGAGCTGGTCGTGTTCAAAATAGCGCACCGTGGCGGTCGTGAACGGCTTGCAAAAAATCGCCATCCCGTGCTGCCATTTGGTTTCGCCGACCATCGCGAGCCGATCGATATCGTGGAAGTGGCGCGCGCCGAATTTCGTGTCCTCCCACGCTGCGCTCGCCGTCCAGCCATGGAAATCGTGCATTAGAGCGAGCATCCGGATTTTGCCGTGCTGCTCAAGCGCGCGATCTACGGCCGGCACGAACGTGTTGTAATCTTCCTTCACCAGTTTCCCCGTGAGCGAGACCTCGAGGATTTTACCTCCATCTTTTTCGGTTATTTCGATTGCCATGATAGTTCTCCTCAGCGCTGCTTCGCCCTCTGCGTCAGGAACGAGCTACGCGTCCTCCTTTCCATAAAGATCGCGCCCGAAGACCGCAGCGCGCCGCGACAGTTGCGATTTAGCGACCGTTTCTTGTTCGTCCTTTAGCGGAGTTCTTATTCGCCATGAAATAGAGCACCGGCACGGCCATGCGGCTGATTAGGAGGGAGGCAATCTCGCCGGCCATGAGCGCGATCGCGAGCCCTTTGAAAATCGGATCCGCGAGGATGACGCTCGCACCGACCACGACGGCTAGCGCGGTCAGGAGCATGGGACGGAAGCGGACCGCACCGGCATCGACGACCGCTTCGGCGAGCGGCATGCCTTCGGCGAGACGTTGCTCGGTGAAATCGACCAGGATGATGGAATTGCGCACCACGATTCCGGCGCCGGCCATGAAGCCGATCATCGAGGTGGCGGAAAAAAACGCGCCGAGCAGTCCGTGCGCGGGCAGGATGCCGACGAGTGAAAATGGAATCGCGGCCATGACCACGATCGGGGTGATGAAGCTGCGGAACCAGCCGACCATCAGGACATAGATAAGCACGAGCACGACCGTGAAGGCCGAGCCGAGGTCGCGAAAGACTTCGATTGTGATTTGCCATTCGCCATCCCATTTCAGCGACGGTTTTGCTTCGGTGAACGGCTGGACGGCGTTGAAGATCTGCACCGGCGTGCCATCGCCGCCGAACTCGCGCGTGTCGAGTTTGGCCAGCGCCTTGTTCATTTTCAGAATGGCGTAGACGGGGCTTTCGATCACGCCCGCGACGTCGCCGATCACGTAGGTCACGGGCAGCAGGTTCTTGTGATAGATACTTTTCTCGGTCGTGGTTTGCTCGATGTGGACCAGTTCCCGCAGGGGGATGAGCGGCGCAGTGCCGGTCGCGCCCGGCTCGGGCAGCGCGTTGGCGTCGCCGGAGCGGACGCGCAGCGCGAGCAATTCATCCGGCGTGGTGCGCGAGGAACGCGGCAGCTCGAGCATGATGTTCACGTCCTCTTTTTCGCGTGGGAGATGGAGGAGATCGACTGACTCGCCGCCCACCGCTATGCGCAAGGTCTGCGAAATCGTTTCCGCACTGATGCCGTGAAGCGCGGCCTTTTCCTTGTCAATGACGAAACGTGCTTTCGGCTGGTCGGCTTCGACATACCAGTCGACATCGACCACGCCCGGTGTGCTTTTGAAAATGTCGCGCACTTTCCGGGCGAGGGCGCGCCGATCCTGTTCGTTAGGGGCGTAGACCTCAGCGACGAGCGTTTGCAGGACCGGCGGACCCGGCGGCACTTCCGCGACTGCGACGCGGGCGTCGTATTTCGCGGCGATCGCTGCGACGCCCGGGCGCACCCGTTTCGCAATGTCGTGGCTTTGCGCGCTGCGCTCGCCTTTGGGCAGAAGATTGACCTGGATGTCGGCCACGTTCGCGCCCTGGCGGAGGAAGTAATGCCTGACAAGTCCGTTGAAATTGTAGGGCGCGGAGACGCCGACGTAGATCTGGTAATCGGTCACCTCCGGTTCGGTCCGGACGGCAGCCGCGATCTCGCGTGCGGCCTGCGCAGTGCGCTCGAGCGAACTGCCTTCGGGCATGTTCAGGATGACCTGGAACTCGCTC
The DNA here is from genome assembly GCA_963819975.1 of uncultured Verrucomicrobiae bacterium. Taxonomy (GTDB): domain Bacteria; phylum Verrucomicrobiota; class Verrucomicrobiia; order Chthoniobacterales; family UBA10450; genus Palsa-1392. The sequence continues at coordinate 49,226 of CAWFYE010000013.1, forward strand.
TTGTTATCGAAGGGCAACATTTTCACTTTCACCCAGCCGAGCGCGACCAACGCCATCGCCAGCAGCAGGAGCGCGCTGATCGAGCCGAGAAAAATCCAGCGCCAGCGTGGCTGTTGGATCATCGGCCCCATAAGGCGCCGATAGATGCGGGTGAAAAAATCCTCCTCGTGCGCGAAGTGGCTCTGCGGCTCGCTCGGCGCGGTAGGCGCGGCGCCTTGCGTGAGCTGCGAATACTTTTTGCCCCAGCGCAGAATGCGGATTGACGCCCACGGCGTGACCATGAAGGCGATCGCAAGCGACCAACCCATCGCTGCGCTCGCGCCAATCGGGATCGGTCGCATGTAGGGCCCCATCAACCCGCCGACGAACGCCATCGGCAGGACCGCCGCGATGACGGCGAAGGTCGCGAGAATGGTCGGGTTGCCGACTTCGCTGACCGCTTCGACCGCGATCGCGGCCCATTGGCGTCCCTTGTTTTGCTGGAGGTGAAAATGGCGGACGATGTTTTCCACGACCACGATCGCGTCATCGACCAGGATGCCGATGGAGAAGATGAGGGCGAAGAGCGTGATGCGATTGAGGGTGAAGCCGAGGAGATAAAAAACGAGGAGGGTAAGCGCGAGCGTCGCCGGGATGGCGAGAGCGACGATCATCGATTCGCGCCAGCCGAGGGTAAGCCAGATGAGGATCGAGACACCGATCACCGCGATGCCCATGTGGAAGAGGAGTTCGTTTGATTTGTCTGCCGCGGTTTCACCGTAGTTGCGGGTGATCGAGACTTCGACATCGCGCGGAATGAGCGCGCCCTTGAGCGTCTCGATCTTGCGCAGCACTTCGTCCGTGACCGCGATCGCGTTCGCTCCGGGCCGCTTCGCGATGCTGAGGGTAACGGCCGGTTCTTCATCCGGCACGGCGGCATGCGCTGCACCGTGGCCGAAGAAGGTGTAGTTCGATGGTTCCTCGGCCCCGTCGACGATCTTCGCGACTTCGCGCAAATAGACGGGCCGCCCGCCGAAGACGCCGACCACGACGTTGCCCACGTCCTCCGCACTGGTGAGGAAGGCACCGGTTTCGATGACGAACTCCTGATCGTTAGTCGTTAGGCCACCGGACCGATACTGGCGGTTCGCCTGCTGCAACATCGGCACGAGACCAGCCGCACTCAGGTTGCGCGAAGCGAGCCGCACCGGATCGAGCAGGACGCGCACTTGACGCCGCGCTCCGCCGATGATGGTGGTCTCGGCGACGAGCGGAACGGCTTTGACCGCGTCGTCCACTTCCGCGACCAGCCGGCGCAGGGTGAGGTGGTCGTAGCGCGCGCTGTGAAAGGTAAGGGCGAGGATCGGGACATCGTCGATCGATTTCGGTTTGACCAGCGGCGCGCCGACACCATGCGGGATGCGGTCGTAATTGGAGCGCAGTTTTTCCGTTAACCTAACGAGACACTCGTCAGGATTGGAACCGACCTTGAAGCGAACGATGACGAGGCTCTCGCTGTCGCGCGAGGTCGAGTAGATGTATTCCACGCCGGGAATTTCCCAGAGCAGCTTTTCCATCGGCCGCGTCGCGCGCTCCTCGACTTCCTTCGCGCTGAAGCCGGCCATGTTCACCATCACGTCGACGATCGGCACCTTGATCTGCGGTTCTTCCTCGCGCGGGAGCAGAATAATCGCCCCGATGCCAAGCAGGACCGACGCGACGACGATGAGCGGAGTAAGCTTGGAATTGATGAACGTCGACGCGATCCGACCGGCGGGACCGTGTGCCGCGCCGGCCGGCTCTCCGCTCGCGTCCTTCACGGCTTTATCGTGACGGGTTGACCGTCGCGCAACTCGCCCGCGCCCTCGGTGATAACCTTCTCGCCGCGGCTCAGGCCGGCGAGGATTTCCACCTCGGCGTCGGTGCGCTTACCAGTGCGAACGAGGCGAAGTTGGGCGTGTCCATCGGTCGCCACGAAGACGGTCTCCATCTGTCCGCGCACGATCAGAGCCGACGCCGGCACCCAAATGTTGTTCGTTATTCCTGTCGGCACGAGGACGCGACCGAACTGTCCGCTGCGCAGGCCATCTTTTGGCGGCAGATCGAGTTTAGCGAGAAACGTGCGGCTGGCCGGATCGGCCACCGGCGCGATCTCGACGACCGTGCCTTCAATTTCCTCCGGAACCGCACTGACCCGCACGGGCAGTTTGGCTCCGAGCTTGACGCTGCCGATGAGCGCCTCGGGTACGTCGGCCTCGAAACGCAGCGCGCTTGGATCTTCCATCTCGGCGATTGGCTTGCCGGGCGTGGCGAGATCACCGACGTCGGCCAGCTTGCGCGTGACCACCCCGTCGAACGGGGCGACGACTTTGGTGTAGCCGAGCATCGTTTCGATTTCCTTCGCCGACCCGGTGGCAACTCGTTCGTGCGCCTGGACGGCGTCGAACTCGGACTGGGTGGTGACCTTTTTCGCGAACAACTCGCGCCCCCGCTCGAGATCGCGCGTTGCCTGTTCACGCATCGCCAGCGCCTGGTCAAGCCGCGCCTGAATTTCGTGCGAATCGAGCTGTGCGATCAGATCACCGGCGTGCAAAGTCTGACCCGGTGCGACGAGGAAGGCCTCGATCCGGCCGCTCACTTTCGCCTCGATGACGGCGTGCAATTTCGCCCGCACCGTGCCAACAACTTCTTCGTTGGAGGGCCGGGCCTTGCTCTCGACCGTGATGGTGCGAACGGCGACAGGTGGGAGCGATTCCGCGCTTTCCTTTTTTGAATGACACGCGCCGAGGACAAAAGTGACCGCGATGATGATGAGCAGGCGCGGAAACGTCATCGGCAGTTTAGCGTCGCGCCATGCCGCACGGTTCGTCCGTTCTGCCAACGCCGAACTTGATGAGGATGCGTTCGAGTGGACAGAAGCCGGTGAAGGCGGTTTGAAACATGTTGAGGCCGACGAAGGCAGAGAGGAGGAGCCACCATTCGTTGACGAAGTGCCCGAGGGCGAGACCGGTCAGAACGAGGGTGCCGGCGACCAGAAAAATGATGCGTTGAATAGTCATAGCTTTGGCAAGGGACCTTAGGTCTTCATTCGGTCATATTCTCTGCAAAAATTGTCTGAAGCTCATCGCTGGTTGCGATTTCACGGCAACCTGATCTCGGCTTCCCACTCGCCCTCGTCCGCTTGCAGGGTGAAACCGATCCGCCGGCTTACTTCCATCATGGTTGTGTTATCGGCCAGGATTCGGCCGGTCACACGACGGAGTTTTTCGGCCCGCGCCACTTCGACGATCAACTTCAGCAAAGCGCTGCCCAGACCCCGGCCCTGCCAGGCGTCCGCCACGATAATGGCGAACTCCGCTTCATCGATCCCGTGGGTCTTGATCAATCGACCGATCCCGATGATCTCAGAACGCGCGTCGCTTTCCTCGCGCTCGGCGACGAGCGCAATCTCGCGGTCGTAGTCATTGAAACAGGTACGACTGAGGTGTTCGTGTCCAGTCCGATGCTCTACGCTGACCTGCGCGAAATAGCGGAAGCGAACGCTTTGTTCGGAGAGACCTTGATGAAAGCGGACCATCTCCGGCTCATCCTCCGGACGGATCGGGCGGATGGTGATCGCCGTTCCATCCGTCAGCTCGATCTGGCCGATGTATTGCGCGGGATAAGGCCGGATCGCGAGGCGCGGCAATTGGTTTGCCGGGATTTCCTGCGGATGCAGCACGACTCTCGCGTCGAGGGCCACGATCTGTGAGGGGGAGGCGAGGAGCGGGTTGATATCGATCTCCTTGATCCGTGGTTGCTCCGCCACCAACTGGCTAAAACGGACGAGCAACTCTTCCAGCGCCGCGAGATCGACCGGGGCGCGGCCACGCACGCCTTGCAAAGCGCGATTGATCCGCGTCCGCTCCATCATGCGCCGGGCGAGGGTGCGGTTGAGCGGCGGCAGGCCGAGCGCCTGATCGCGGAAAACTTCAACCAATTGCCCGCCCGCTCCGAAGAGCAGGACCGGCCCAAACTGCGGATCAATGCTACTGCCGAGAATCAGTTCGTACCCGTCGAGCGGGATCATCGGCTGCACGACGACCCCGAGAAAATCTTCCGCCTGACCATGCGCGCGCGTTGCCTGCTCGATCTCGCGATAGGCGGCGCGGACGGCGGCTTCGTTTTTGAGATTAAGCTTCACGCCGCCGACATCCGTTTTGTGCGTGACGGTGTGCGAATAAATCTTCAGCACGATCGCGCCACCGATCTCCGCCGCCTTGCTCACCGCTTCCTCCTCGTTCCGCGCGATCAAAGTCGGCACGACCGGAATTCCGTAGGCGGCAAGCAGCTCTTTCGATTCCGGTTCGGTCAGCAACGTGCGACCCCCTTTGCGCACCGCGGCGATGATCGCGCTCGCCTGCGTGCGGCTGGCGGAGGTTTCCGCGTCCTGCGCGAGCGCGGGGGTTTCGTAGAGCGCGCGGAGGGCATGCGTGTATTGCCACAGATAACAAAACGCACGCGCGGCGCTGTCAGGATAAGAGAAGGTTGGAATGGCGGCCTGATCCAGAATCGCCATCCCCTCCGCCACTCTCGCGCCGCCGAGGAAACTGGCGAGGATCGGTTTGCCCTCGAGTTTTGCGAACGCGGTCAGCCCGGTTGCGACTTCGTTAGGGCGCGTCACCGACTGCGGTGTCAGCACGACGAGCAGGCCATCGTTGCCCGGATCGCGCGCCACGATCTCGACGGCGCGCGCATAGCGTTCCGCGTTCGCGTCCCCGATCACGTCGATCGGATTGCCGTGGCTCCAATGCGGCGGCAGCACGCGATCGAGCGCGGCCATCGTTTCGTCCGATAACGCGGCGCTCTCGCCGCCGTTCGCGATCAGCGTATCGGTCGCGAGCGCACCGGGGCCGCCGCCATTGGTCACGATCGCGAGCCGCGGCCCGCGCGGACGAGGCTGTTTCCCTAACAACTCCGCGATGTTGAACAACTCAGCCACGGTATTAACCCGCAAGACGCCGGCGCGTCGAAAAGCCGCGTCACAGACTTCGTCGCTCCCGGTGAGGGCGCCGGTATGGGAGGCGGCTGCTTTCGCCGCCGCCTCGGTCCGGCCGACCTTGATCACAATGATCGGCTTGGTCAGGGCCACTTCGCGCGCGGCCGAGAGAAAGGAGCGCGCGTCGCCGATCGACTCCATGTAAAGCAGGATGCTGCGGGTGCGTGGATCGTCGCCCAGGTGGTAAATCAGGTCGCCCCAGTTCACATCGAGCATCGAGCCGATCGAGATGAAGGCGCTGAAGCCGAGCTGATTCGTCAGGCTCCAATCGAGGATCGCGCTGCAAAGCGCACCGCTCTGGCTGATGAACCCGATGTTGCCCGGACGCGCCAGCGGCTGGATGAAACTGGCGTTCAGGCCGAGATGCGGCAGCATCACGCCGACACAGTTCGGTCCGATGATGCGCATTGCGCCGCACCGCGCCGCGACCTCTTTTTCCAGTTCCTGGCCGCGCGCGCCGATCTCCTTGAACCCGGCGGAAATGATGATCGCGCCTTTGACGCCGGCCGCCGCGCAATCGGCCACGACCTGCGGGACAGTTTTCGCCGGGGTCGCAATGAGGGCGAGATCGATCTCGTTAGGCAGATCTGTGACCGTCGGGAATGCCTTGACTCCAAGCACACTCGCTCGCTTTGGATTGACCGGATATACTGCGCCGGAAAGCGAGCGCAGATTCTCCATCAGGGCGCGGCCGACGCTGGCGGGCGATTCGGTCGCCCCGATCACGGCGACAGAGCGCGGCGCGAGCATGGCCGCGAGATTCGGCTTTCCTCCCCCACGATTTTCTTTCGTTAGCATTGTCGCTTTCACGGATGTGAAACTCTGACATCAGCCGGGGCCGATGACCAAGTGCACGTGCGGGAAAGACAACTGGCGCGCAGCGATTCCCAAGATCTGCCTGATGGTTTTCGGCGCGGAGATGATACTTTCTGTCAGGGAGGAGGCCCAAATCACATGGAGTCCTCGGCCGCTAGTCGTATTTCTCGTCGCCTGATACCACACTGGGCAAAACCCGTAATTGTCGCATTGGCCTTTGTCTTGCTCAGGAGCGTCGCCACAGCGGCCGCGCATTGGACCCTGATGGGTTGGAACAACCTCGGCATGCACTGCATGGATGACGACTATGCCATTTTCTCGATCCTTCCTCCCTACAACACGGTCAATGCCCAGCTCATCGACAACAACGGGAAGCTCGTGCTATCGCTGCCGGCGGGTGTGACGGTCACTTACGAGGCGGTGGCCGATCCATCGGGATCGATCAACAAGAGTTCGATCGGCAAAACCAATTTCTGGGATCACGCCTTCTCACTTTTTGGCGTGACGCTGCCCCTGAATACCGGCCTGGGCGGCACATCGATGCCTGGCCTAACGAATACGCCGCAGTCGATGACCTTCCATGCCGCCGGGGCTCCGGCGAACAGCTTCGAGGCGTTAGGTGTGCCGCTAACCCCGATCGATGACGCCGGCCTAACGAACACCTACCCGCTCTTCAAACTCGTGGCACGGGATGCGGCCAAGAACCTCCTCGCGCAAACCAGCATCGTCCTGCCGGTTTCGAGCGAGTTGAATTGCAGCACCTGCCACGCTTCTGGCACCGGGCAGGCGGACGCGAAGCCGTCTCCCGATTGGGTCTACGACCCAGACCCGAAACACGATTTCCGTCTCAACGTTCTCAAACTGCACGACCAGAAAAATATCTCGAATCCGGCCTACACCGCAGCGCTCGCGCTCTTCGGTTATCGCAGCACCGGCTTGTACGACACTGTCGTCCTGGATGGAAAATCGATCCTCTGCGCCACCTGTCACCAATCGGAGGCGCTCGGCACCCCCGGGGCGCCGAACACGCCGCAGCTCACCACCTCGATTCATTCCACGCATGCGAACGTGATTGATCCGAGCAGTGGGAAAATCATGGATGATTCCACCAATCGGGCGAGCTGCTACCAATGCCATCCCGGTTCGACCACGCTCTGCCTGCGCGGCGCGATGGGCGCGGCGGTCTCGACCGCCGATGGCTCGATGCTCATGCAATGCCAGAGTTGCCACGGGACGATGAGTACGGTGGGATCGACCTCGCGCATCGGATGGCTGAACGAACCGAACTGCCAGGCCTGCCACACCGGCGATGCGGTGAGCAACAGCGGCCAGATCCGTTTCACCGACGCCTTCGATTCGCCCGGTCACCTGCGGGTGCCGACGAACACCCGCTTCGCGACCACTCCGAACACGCCGGCTGCCGGCTTTTCTCTTTACCGGTTTTCGGTCGGCCATGGTGGGCTGCAATGCTCCGCCTGCCACGGTTCGACGCACGCGGAATTCACTTCCTCCCAGCCTAACGATAATCTGCAAAGCATCGCACTTCAGGGGCACGTCGGAAAACTGGCCGAATGCACCGCCTGCCACGTCACGACCCCAAGCACGACGACGGGCGGGCCGCACGGGATGCACCCGATGGACCAGAGCTGGGTCTCGAGCCATGGCAACGTGGCGGAGGGAAACGCGGCCCAGTGCCAGGTGTGTCATAACACGAACTACAGCGGCACCATCCTCTCCCACACCCAGGGCGCGCGCAGCTTTACTCTCGACGAAGGCGGCGCGAAGAGCTTTTGGCGCGGACAAAAAATTACCTGCTACGACTGTCATAACGGACCAGGCGGGGAGGGCTCGCCCAAAGTGCCGCCCGTCGTCCCGACCAGTCTGCCGCTCGTGATTAACGGTTTGTCCGGTTCCATTACCCTGACCGCGACTGGCAGTGTTTCCACTTTCCGCATCGTCCAGCAACCGACTCACGGCACGGTCGCGCTCGTGGGGAATCTCGCCACCTACTTTGCCCAGCTGGGATACGCCGGTTCGGATTCGTTCACTTTTGCCGCGACGGAGGGGACCGGTTTTGTCGAGTCGAACCTCGGGACTGTTAATCTGACCGTCGGGAACACCGATCCGGCTCAGCTCCTTAACATTTCGACTCGTTTGCAAGTGCTGAGCGGCGATCAGGTACCAATCGGCGGTTTTATTTTTACCGGGCCCGATCCGAAGATGGTGCTCGTGCGCGGGATCGGTCCATCGCTCCCCCTCGCCGGCGCGCTGATCGATCCGACCCTCGAGTTGTATGATGCAAATGGCCTGGTCGCGACGAACGACAACTGGAAAATCAACGACCAGACCGGGCAATCGCAGCAGGTTGCAGTAGAGGCGACGGGCCTTGCGCCGGCCAGTGACCTGGAGTCGGCCATGATCGCGACCCTGCCCGCAAACAGCACCGGATACACCGCGATCCTGCGTTCCAAAACCGGCCAAGCCGGGGTCGGACTGGTCGAAGTCTACGATCTCGCGCAGCTGGCAAACTCGCAACTCGGCAACATCAGCACCCGCGGATTCGTGGAAACCGGAGACAATGTCATGATCGGCGGTTTCATCTCCGGGCCCGCGAGCAAGGGAAGCTCGACTGTGTTGGTGCGAGCGATCGGCCCTTCGTTGCCCGTCAGCGGCACCCTGCAGAATCCGACTCTCGAACTGCACGATGCCAACGGCACTACGATCGCGACGAATGACAATTGGAAAACGCGCCCGGACGGGAGCAGCCAGCAGGTGGAAATCGAAGCGACGGGCCTTGCGCCCTTCAACGATTTGGAGTCCGCCGTCGCCTTCGCCGCGGCCCCGGGAGCGTACACCGCCATCGTCCGCGGACAGAATAATACCAGCGGCGTGGCGCTGGTTGAAGTTTACAACCTTCAATAGCCGCGGCTGAGAGTCGGTCGGCAGACTTATCGCCTGCAAAGCGAGGTCGAGGTATGGTCAAACCGGCCATGGTGAAAGATTCTGGAATCCAGCGAACCATGGGGCTGGCCGGAGCGACCGGCGTCGGCGTTGGGGCGATCGTCGGCGGTGGCATTCTCGCCCTGGCGGGCGTGGCGTTCTCGACCACAGGTCCGAGCGCGATCCTGGCCTTTGCCCTCAACGGCAGCATCGCGTTTCTCACCGCCTTGAGCTTTGCGGAAATGGCGGCGGCGTTTCCGGAGTCGGGGGGCACTTACACTTTTGCGAAGAAGGTGCTGAACGTCCGGGTCGCCTTCGCCGTCGGCTGGGTCGTTTGCTTTGCCTCGCTCGTGGCCGCGGTGCTTTATGCCCTTGGCTTCGCCTCGTTTCTTGTTCTCTCGCTCGAAGCCGCCTGGCCGCGGCAGTTTGGCGATCTGCCCGGGCTCCTGCAATCGCGCTGGGCCCCGACCCTGTTGGCGGCTGCCTCGACCTTGTGGTTTTCCGGCAGTCTGATGCGCAAAAGCGGCGGCGGCGGGCGTTGGATCAACATCACCAAGTTGGCCGTTTTCGCGCTCGTTATTGTCGGCGGGCTCTTCGGCTTAACGAAGCTGTCCGGCACGGAAATCAAGACGCATCTCACGCCATTCTTTCCCGGTGGCGCGACCGGTTTGTTTCAGGCGATGGGCTTTACCTTCATCGCGCTCCAGGGCTTCGACCTGATCGCGGCCGTCGGGGGCGAAGTGAAAAATCCTGGCCGCAACATCCCCAGGGCCATGATCGGCTCGCTTGTCATCGCGCTCCTGATTTATCTCCCGCTCCTCTTCGTTCTGGCCACAGTCGGAGTCGGGCCCGGCGAAACCATTGCCGGACTAAGCCGCGAGCAACCGGCGGGCGTAGTCGCGATTGCCACCCGGAGATTTCTCGGGGAATTCGGCTTTTGGCTGGTGATGGCGGCCGGCCTCCTCTCGATGCTCTCGGCGTTGCAGGCGAATCTCTTCGCGGCTTCGAGGGTTGCCTTCGCGATGGCCAACGATCGCACCCTCTCGCCTTGGCTCGGACGACTGGATCCGCAGCGGAGCCTGCCTCGCGCCGCGGTGCTGAGCGTCGCAGGGATCGTCATTCTCATCCTGTTCCTCGTGCCGGACGTGGCGACGGCGGGCGCCGCCTCCAGCCTGATTTTTCTGATCACGTTTTCCTTCGCTCATTACATCAACATCCTGCTGCGGCGCCGGATGGATCCGGCTCACATGCCGTTCCGAGTCGGGCTCTTCCCGCTCGTCCCGCTAGTCGGCGGAGCTTCCTGTCTCGGGCTCGCTTTCTTTCAGAGCGTCTCCGTCCCAGCGGCCGGCGTCATCACGGTCATGTGGCTCGCGATCGGTGGTGGTTTATATGCCTTTCGGTTCGGCGGCCGGGCGCAGGTCTTCGATGCCTCGGCCGAAGGCGTCGATCCCCTGCTCATCAAATATCGTGGCCGCAATCCGTTGATTCTCCTGCCGGTGGATAACGCGGAGAACGCCGGCTCCATCGTCGCAGTCGCTAACGCAGTCAGCCCGCCTAACGTTGGCCGGGTTCTTCTGCTTTCGGTCGTCGATCCACCCGACACCTGGATCGAAAATCAGGCGCCGCCCAGTCTGCTCGAAATGGAGGTGGTCCAGTGCGAGGCGCTGACGGCTTCGTTTGCCTCCGATCTCGAGCCGGAGGCTTTGCTGACCGTTTCCACAAATCACTGGGCGGAAATCCTGCGCGTCGCGCGGTTGCACCAGTGCGAGGCGATTGTGCTCGGCTTGCACAAGATCAATGAACAGGCGTCCGATCCCGGCCTGAATGAACTGCTGAGTAACGCCCCGTGCGACACCATTCTGCTCCGCTGTCCCAAGACATGGCGCTTTCACAACACCCGCCGAATTTTGATCCCAGTCGGGAGCCGCGGCAGTCACAGCCCGTTGCGCGCGCGCGTCCTGGGAAACCTGCGGCGAAAGGCCGAAATCGAGGTCAATTATGTCTATTTCCTCTCTCCATCGGCATCGGATGAGGAATTGCGGCAAGCTCGCCGACTCGTGCGGCGGCGAGCCGGCGACGAGATGGGCGGCCGGGTTGAAGTAACGGTCGAGCGCGGCGCTGATCCCGCCGCGGAGATCATCCGTCGCGCGTCCGATTACGACCTCGTGATCCTCGGGCTGCAACAACTCAAGGCGCGCCGGCGCGCGATCAGCGATTTCGCACTCCGCATCGCCTCCGAGACGACCGGCGCGTTGTTGATCCTCGGCCATAAAACCGAGGAGTCGGCGGTCCATTTCCGCAGGCGCGGCTAACGAATTAAGGTTCCGCGAGCCACTCGCGCGCGGCTGCGATCTGCTCGTGATCGAAATAACGCACAGTCGCCCGCGTGAATGGTTTGCAGAATTCCGCCATCCATTTCTTCCAGGTCTTGTCGCCGACCAGCGCCATGCGCTCGATGTCGGAGAGATGCTTGATGTCGAACTTGATCTCGTCCCAAAGCGCCCCCGCCTCCCAGCCATGGAAGTTCACCAAATCGCAGAGCAGCCGCAGCCGACCGCGCTGACCAAGCAGGCGCTCGAATTCCGTCACGCAATACTGGTAGTCGGCGTGGGTCAGCTTGCCGGTTACCCTGACTTCCAGAACCTTGCCGCCGCCGGTCTCCTGGAGTTCGAGTGGCATGATGACCTCCGGTTAATTGTTCGCTTCGGCGAAAGCGTTCATCCCGCCGGCGACGTTCTCGACTTCCTTGTAGCCGCGCGACTGGAGCAGGCTGCTCACGACGGAGCTGCGATACCCGCTCGCACAGATGACCGCGATCGGCCGGTCGTTAGGCAAATCCGGCGCTTGCCTGGCGAACACGGCAAGCGGCACGTGCCGGGCGCCCTCGATGTGACTGCTCTGCCATTCGGAAGGCGTGCGCACATCGAGCACGAGCGGTTCGTTGTCTTTAAGATTTGCCTTCAACTCCTGGGCGCTGACTTGCGGGAGCTTTTGTGTTTGGGTGAGCGCCTCGGCCTTGATGTAGCCCAGCAGGTTGTCGAAGCCGATCCGGGCCAGCTCGAGGCGCGCTTTTTTCGCGTCCCCCGGCGAGCCGACGACGAGCGCGATCGCCTTCTCACCCGGGACAATGAAGCCGGTCCAGGTGGAAAACGATGGGCTGGCCACCCCGAGGTTAATGCTCCCCGGGTAGTGACCCGCGCCAAACTCCCCCGGCGCGCGGAGGTCGAGCACGACGGCGTCGTCTTTGACTGCGTGATTCAGTTCCTCCTCCGTCATCTCGTCGAGCGGCGGGAGCGCGCTGAAGGGCTTGGCCCCTTCCAGATTCACGCCCACATCATAGGAGAAGTAAGCCGGACGATCGGGCAGGTTGGCGGTCATTTGCCTGACGAATTCGTCCCGGTCCGTGATTTGCATCGCCCAATTGAGTTTCCGTTCCTGGCCGACGAGCGAGAAGGGCGCATCGGAGATGGCGCGGCCGCAGAGCGAACCGGCGCCGTGCGCAGGATAGACTTTCACGTCGTCCGGCAAGGCGAGGATCTTGTGGAAAAGCGAGTCGTAGAGTTTGCCCGCAAGCGCGTTCGGATCCTCATCGGCGTCGCGCAGATCGGGACGGCCGACGTCGCCCACAAAAAGCAGATCGCCTGTGAAGATAACGGTCGGCTTGCCGCCCTCATGCACGAGGAATGAGAGGCTGTCCGGCGAATGTCCCGGTGTCTCCAGTAGTTCGACTTCGAGCGAGCCGACCTTGACCCGGTCGCCATCCTTCGCCCCAACGTGCTCGTAATTCACCGGCGCGAGATGCGAGACGTAGACTTTCGCTCCGGTCCGGTCGGCCAACTCACGGAAACCGGAAGCGAAATCGGCGTGGGGATGACTGTTGAAAATGGCGACGATCCGCAGCCCCTGGCGCTCGGCCTCCGCAAGGTAATCATCGATATCGCGTTTTGGGTCGACGACGGCGGCTTCACCATCGGCCCCGAAAAGATAGGAAGCGTGCGCGAGGCCTTCGATAAAAAAACGTTTCAGATACATGGCGTGATGAGTTGAGGTTTCGTTAGGCGGGGGACGGTGCCCGTCGGTTAGAAAAAGTAACTCCAGTTCTTCGCGATGACAAAGGCGCCGACCGCGAGCACGAACCAGGCGAAGGCCACGCGCAGTTGTGCGACCGCAAGCCGCTGGGCCACAAGGCGGCCGGCAAACATGCCGATGAGCGAAGCACCGAGAAACATTCCGGCGACGCGCCAGTCAAAAGGTGCCCGGTGCAGATGGCCCGCGAGACCCGCAAAGGAATTGACCGCAATCACGAAGAGGGAAGTAATGAAGGCGGATTTGAGCGGGAGCCGACCGAAGAAGACGAGCGCAGGGACGATGAGAAATCCGCCGCCGACCCCGAGAAAACCGGTCAGCACACCAACCCCAAGCCCGGTCAGCGAGCAACGCTGCCAGTGACATTTCTCGGCTGAATCCGGCTCGTGCATTTTTCCCCCGCGTAGCATGAGTGTGGCGACCACGATCATGAGCCCGGCGAAAGTCAGCATGAGCACCGCGGGCGAGACGAGATGAGTAAGCTGCGCCCCGGCGAGCGCGCCGACGATACCCGTCAGGCTAAAAAGGGTGGCGGCCTGCAAATGGACGTGACCGCTGCGCATATTCAGCACCGTCGCGGCGAGACTCGTCCCGCCGACGACCGCGAGCGACATCCCGACCGCTTCCTGCGGCGGGATGTGCGCCGCATAGACCAGCACCGGGAGCGTAATGATCGATCCGCCGCTCCCGAGCACGGTGAGCGAGAATCCGATCGCAAGGGCAAGGACCAACGCCAGGATCACGCGCTCGTCTCCATTTTCAGAATGACTTGCAAGTCCTGCCGCACGTGGCTGATCAATTCATCCACGGCGGCTCCGACTTCGGGAGAAAGTCTTTCGCCGGCGCGGAAGTCGCGGCCTTCGATCCCGTAAAGGATGAGGCGCGGCGGAAGTTGATCAAGCGCGCGGGCCAGCTCGACCGCCTCGGCCACGCTAAAGGCGTGGGTCGAGTAATGGAAGAAACGCGACGGGACCAGGGCGACGCTCGCGTCGAAGCGATGAATGGTGCCCGGCGCGGCGCCGGACTGCGCGGCGTCGACCAGGATCACATCAGCCGCGCCCGTCCAGGCATCAATCAACGCCGTGCCTTCGCCGCTTTCTTCGCGCACGGTGACGTTAGGCAACTTCATCTCACGCAAACGCCGGGCCACGACGCGGCCGGTCCCGTCGTCGCCGCGCAGTGGATTGCCGACGCAGATAATCAGTGTCTGCAGCGCGTCCTTCATTCGCGGATGACTTCCAGTTTCAGGAAATGCGTCGCGCAGGAAATGCAGGGGTCGTAGTTGCGCACCGCCTGCTCGCATTGCCAGGTCAATTCTTCGTTAGGCAAATTTACTCGTGGCGGGACGAAGCGGCGGAGATCGTTCTCGATCGTCTTCTGGTTTTGCGAAGTCGGCGGGACAATTTTTGCCTCCTGGATGTTTCCCTGCCCGTCAATACGATAACGATGGAAAAGCAGGCCGCGCGGCGCTTCCGTGGCACCGAAACCGGTAGCCGCACACGGAGTGACTTCGACCGCTGGCGCATCCGGCGGCTCGTAGTTCTCGATCAGGCGCAGCGCTTCGTCGCAGGCCCAGAGCACTTCGACCGCGCGCACGATGATGCTCTGAAACGGATTGCGGCAAACCGGGCCGAGGCCGGCCTCGCGCGACGCGTTCTGCGCCAGGGGTGAGAGCCGGTCGAAGTTCAGACAGTAACGCGCCATCGGACCGAGGAAATAAGCGTCGCGTTCCTTCAAGACCGCATGCAGCGCGTTGGAATGCGCGACTTGTTCCTCGATAAAATGCTCGTCGAATTCGCGCACGGCAATATCGAGCCCGCGATTGGAAACGATCCGGCCCTCGTTAAACGGATACTCCTCAGGGTGCCGGAGCGCTACGAATTCGTAGTCCTGTTCGAAGTCTGGGAACGGCAGCGTCCCCGTCCAGCAGACCGTTTCGAGCGCCGCCTCCCGCGCCCATTTCAATCGTTCCACCAGCGGCGCGAGCTCCTGCTTCGTCGGCACGCGAAAAAAACCACCGACCCGCACATTGATCGGGTGCACCGCGCGTCCGCCGAGCAGGGTGACGATTTCGTTCCCGGCCTTCTTTAATTGCAAACCTCGCTGCACGATCGGCGCGTGATCCTTCGCCATTTGGATGGCGCTCTCGTAGCCGAGAAAATCGGGGGCGTGCAGGAGGTAAATGTGGAGCACGTGGCTCTCGATCCATTCCCCGCAGTAGATAAGTCGGCGCAAATCGCGCAGCGGTCCGTCCACCGTCACGCCGCACGCATCCTCCATCGCGTGCACTGCGCTCATCTGGTAGGCGATCGGACAAATCCCGCAGATCCGCGAGGTCAGATCGGGCGCCTCGCGGAAATCCCGTCCGCGCAGAAAGGCTTCGAAGAAGCGCGGCGGCTCGAAGATTTTGAAATTCACGTCCGTCACCGCGCCGTCTTTCAACCTAACGAGAAGCGAACCTTCGCCTTCTACCCGAGCGAGATAGTTTACGGTGATCGTCCTAGTCTTCATGCACCTCGCTTTCCTTTCGGAACGGTTCTGCATCGGCGTTGAAGTTGCGGAAGGCGCGCAACAGATTCGGCTCGGAGACGTGCAGAACGTCGCCCATCCAATCGCCGAGCGAAGCGGTGTGCGGCGTTTCCTTCGGCCCGAAGCACCCGTAACATCCGCGCTGATATGCGGGGCAAAGCGCGCCGCATCCGCCGTGCGTGACGGGACCGAGACAAGGCGTGCCGTGCGCCACCATCACACAGACGACGCCCCGCCGTTTGCACTCCATGCAGACGCTGTGCGGCGGCGTGTTCGGCACGCGGCCAATGAGAAACGCGCTGATCACATCGAGCAGCTGTTCCTTGTTGATTGGGCAGCCGCGCAGCTCGAAATCGACCGGAACATGCGCGGCGATCGGCGTGGAAGTAGCGAGCGTCGAGATGTAGTCGGGGCGCGCGTAGACGATCGAAGTGAATTCCTTCACGTCGGCGAAATTGCGCAGCGCCTGAATGCCGCCGGCCGTGGCGCAGGCGCCGATTGTGACGAGGTGTTTCGAGACGCGCCGCACTTTTTGGATCCGCGCGGCATCGGGCGCGGTGGTGATTGAACCTTCGACCAACGAGAGATCGTAGGGGCCTTTGACGACTGCGCGCGACGCTTCGACGAAGTTGGCGATCTCGATTTCGCCAGCGAGGGCGAGCAATTCATCCTCGCAATTGAGCAGGCTGAGCTGGCAACCGTCGCAGGAAGCAAACTTCCAGACCGCGAGTTTCGGTTTGCGCGGTATTTTCATCTCACAATTCCCGAACGTTAAGGAGCGGTCTTACCCGGTCGTAGCGGAAGACCGGCCCGTCCTTGCAGATAAAGGTCGGCCCGAACTGGCAATGGCCGCAAAAGCCGAGCGCGCATTTCATGTTGCGCTCGAGCGAAGCGTAAATGCGCGGCGTCGTCAGGCCGCGTTTCTGCAATTCAAGCGCCGTGAAGCGCATCATCACTTCCGGACCGCAGAGCAGCGCGATCGCGGTCGCGGGGTCAAACGGCGCGCGCGGAATGAGCTTGGTCACGACGCCAACGTTCCCTCGCCATGGGCCGACAACGTGGTCGACCGTGATTTCCAGATGGAGGTCGCGCCGAGCGCTCCAGCGTCGCAATTCCGCGCGAAATGGAATGTCCCGCGGTGTGCGGGCACCGATGAGAAGAACGACCTGGCCGAAATCTCTCCGGCGCGCAAGCAGGTGATAGACAACCGAACGCAACGGCGCCAACCCGATCCCGCCCGCGACGATCACCACATCGCGCCCGACCGCTTCGGCGAGCGGCCAGCCGGTGCCGTATGGTCCGCGCACGCCGAGCGCGTCGCCCACCTTCAGCTTTGCCAGCGCGCGCGTCACCGTGCCGACCGCGCGCGTGGTGTGGATGAGCGGCGCCGGCAGAAGCGGGTTGCCGCTGATCGAGATCGGCACTTCGCCGACACCGAAAACGTAAAGCATGTTGAACTGGCCGGCCGCAAAGTGGAGCGGCGGCGCATCGACTGTCGGCCCGAGCGCGAGAGTAAAGGTATCGGCGGTTTCCTTCCCCACCCGTTCGATGCGCCATGGCGCGGGCAGCATCGGTTCGTTAGGCCGCACGCAGAGTTGCTCAAGCACGGGTGCCATAGACGTCGAGCAGTTGCAGCCGCGTTGCCTGGAGTCGTTGCATCATGATCTGAGCAGAGCGCATGGCCAGCTCGTAGCCGAGGTCGTGGTTCTCCTCGCATTTTCCGCGCAGACATTTCCCGTCGAACGCCGTCGCGCGCACGCTCTCCGTCGCGACCGCATCGAAGTGCCAGAGATAGGGCGGGAAAAGCCACGACCAGCCGATCACTTCACCAGCCTGAATGGTTTCGAGCACGACCGGCGCGCGGCCCGGCGCGAGCGTTTCGAGCCGGACGCGTCCGCTGCGTACGAGATAAAATTGATTCGCCGGATCGCCCTCGTGAAACAGGAATTCGCCTACGGCAAAGTGCGCGTTCGAAGCGCACCCGGCGACGAGTTCGAGCGCACCGGCATCCAGTCCGGCGAAGAAGGAATGTTCTTGAATCAAGGTTTCGATGTCTTTCATGGCGTGGGTGGTTCGTTAGGCTGGAGTTCCGATTCGCGGATGGCGCGCACTTCCTCGGTGAGATCGATCGCCACCGGACACCAGGTGATACAACGGCCGCAGCCGACGCAGCCGGAAGTGCCAAACTGGTCGATCCAGGTCCCGAGCTTGTGCGTGAGCCATTGCCGGTAACGCGATTTGACGGACGAACGCACCGGTCCGCCCGCAACGTGGGAAAAGCCAACCGTGAAACAGGAGTCCCACTTCCGCCAGCGCTCGGCGTGCTCGCCCGTGAGATCGGTCGTGTCCTCGACATTGGAGCAAAAACAGGTCGGGCAAACGAGGGTGCAATTCGCGCAGGAAAGACAGCGCTGCGCGACATCGTCCCAGCGCGGATGCTCGAGATTCCGGTAAAGCAATTCCTTGATCCCATCGGTCTCGAGCGTCCGTCCCATCTGCGACGCGGCGCGCGCCACGGTCGCCTCGGCCGCGGCAACTTCAGATTCGTCAGGCACCTGCTTCGACAATTCCGCGAGCAATTCCGCGCCGGCGTCGCTGCCGGATTCGACTACGAAATAATGCCGATCGCCCTCCAGAATTTCCGTCAGCGCGAGATCGAAACCTCCGGTCGCTTTCGGCCCGGTCTGCATCGAGACGCAAAAGCAGGTGCCACCCGCCTGTCCGCAATTGACCGCGATGATAAAGACATTTTCGCGCCGGACCTGATACGACCGATCGACAAACGGGCCGCTAACAAAAACCTTGTCCTGGATGGCGATGGCGTGCAGCTCACAGGAACGTACGCCGAGAAACGCCAGCTTGGGGGCGGCAACTTCCTCTTCCAGGACTTCGAAACCGTCGCTCGTGCGCCGCGCCCGAAAGAGCCGTTCCTCCGGCGGGAAGAGAAACTTCTTCCAGGAATGCGGCCCGACGGCATATCCGAAGAGCGCGCCGTCATTTCGCTTCGTTAGGCGATACTTCCCGCCGTCCTGCTCATCCGTCCAACCGACCGGGAGTTGCTCAGGACCGGCCAGCGTGTCGTAAATGATCGCGCCATCCCGGACCGTTGGCCCGACCACCTGATAGCCCCGAGCCTGCAACGCAGTAAACAGGCGCGGCAGTTCCACACCTTCCAGCGTTCGTTCGTCAGGCATGATTCAACTTAATCCATAAACTGTCGTGTGCGGGACCGGGCAGCCGGAGAATGATGACCGCCGCGAATTCACGGTCTCATCGGATTGACCGTCGCCGGGATCGGCTCCTCCAGTTTGAACCACGCGACCACGCGCCGCTCGAGATAAGGGTAGAACGGGTTCCAGCGGAGCCGCAGCATATCCGCGGCCGAGATCCGAAGCGTGTCTTTCTCGCCGCGCATTGCGACGGCCCCGAGTCGGATGCCGGGACTTTTCGTCGTCGGTTCTCCTCCGTAGACTGGGTCGTTAGGGGAAAAGGGCAGAGCCACATGCGCCAGCGAGTAAACGTAATTCGGCCAAGCCAGGCCAGGATCGAATTCCTGCGGCGTTGCCTGGCCCGGCTTCCACATTCGCACGACGACGCGTTGGGTCGCAGGGCTGGCGTTGCTCACGAGGCTGAAGGTAAAAGCGCGACCCGGCCTTTCACGGATCATGATTTCCTCAAACAGCGGATCCTTTTTCAGCAGCGGCTCGATCGCGCTGTTGCGGTTGAGATCGAAGACAACGAGTTCGTGCCCGTGCTCCGGGAGCTTGTCGAAGAGGTCCCGGACCAAAGCGGGTGCCGCCACCGTGGCGTCGACCGCCGATTGAAAGGCGAGCAGCGGCGGAAATGCTCCGAGCTTCCCAGGCGCAGCCTCTCGGGCCATCTGCGTGCGGTTCGCGCGTGTCAGCTCGTAGGCAAGGTTGCCCGCGTTGACTGAAAATGAGCAGTATTTGAAGGGATCGTACTCCGGGCCAACTGCGGTCCAGGCCAGTTTCTTCAGGCCCAGCAGTCGACCGATTCGTTCCTGCCAGACCGCGAGGGCCGCCATTCGGGTCACGCCGATTTCGGGTGAGATCAGCACCACTCTTTCGAGAGGCGGCAGACTGGAATCCTCCAGCGTCGAGAGCGCGTAGTGCACCGCGAGCGCTCCGCCGTTGGAATAGCCGATGATGTAAAGCGGGCGATCGGGGACCTGCTCGCGCAGATGGCGCATGGCGAGCACGACTGCGGCGGCCATGTCGTGCCACGTGGTCCGGGTCAGTGCCGACGGCGCCGTTCCGTGCCCGGGAACCCGCAGGCCCACGACATCGGCACCGGCCACATGAAGTCGCTCACCGAGGCTGCGCAGGCTGTAGGGCGAATCCGACAGACCGTGGATCAGTAACACGCCCGCCTTCGGCTTCCCGGCGGAAGGATCAATCGCGAGCTCAAAACTCCGATTCCAATTCGGAGACCAGCGACCCGGGTCCGAGAGGCTGCCGCGGTTGTAGCGATTGATCAGCCCTTTGTCTTCCGGCTCGATACGATCGTAGACTTCTTTGTCGAGCTGGGCGAAGAGCCGCTTCTCCAACGCGAGATATTCCGCAAAACTGTGCACTGGACTCGCAGCGGTGAATTCCGCGTCGAGCCGGGCGGTGTGCCAGACCTTTAGGTCCGACTTCTGGTTTAGCAGGTAAATCCCCAGGACCAGCAGGACCAGGCAAACTCCGATCAATCCGGAGGCCACGGCCTTCAGCGCGCTGAAGAGCAACCGTGCCATCTTTTTCATCGCGCCCATTGGTAGGCGAAAAACCGCTGGAGCCCAGCGTTCTTATCGGCGGCTGTCGAATCGATCATTCCGCCTTTTCCCTCTGAAACCGGTTTCGAAAAAGTTTCCTGATCTCGACCAGGGAAACGGGAGTGAGCGCCAACCCAAAAATGAGCAACCAATCGAAGCCAAATCTTGGCGCCGCGCTAAAAAAGACGGCGCGCGTGAGTGGAAACCAGAGGAGCGACATCTGGAGTAGAGTCGAGACGACGATCGCGCCTAACAAATACGGATTTGTGAAGAGGCCAACTTGCGCCAGGGTCCGGCGCTGGCTGCGACAGGCGAAGGAAAAGAAGAGCTGGGCGAAGGTCGTGACGTAAAAGGCGGTCGCCTGCGCGCGCGCCGTACCATAGGCGAGGTAGGCATAAGCGAAGCCCGCGATCGTGACCGCCGCCATGAGGAAGCCGTGGCGCAAAATGCGTGTCCCGCGCTCGAGGGTGAAGAACGGTTCCCGGGGTGGGCGCGGCCGGCGCCGCATCACATCGGCGGCCGGTTTCTCCATGGCGAGGGCGAGAGCAGGAATGCCGTCCGTAATGAGATTGATCCAGAGCAATTGGATCGGGATCAACGGCACCGGCCAGCCAATGACGGCCGCGAAAAGCACGAGCGCGATTTCGCTCGCGTTACAGGAGAGAAGGTAATGCACGAACTCCTGGATGTTGTCGTAGATGCCGCGGCCTTCCTCGACCGCGTTGACGATGGACGCGAAGTTGTCGTCGGTCAGGACCATGTCGGACGCTTCCTTGGTCACGTCGGTGCCGGTGATTCCCATCGCGATGCCGATGTCGGCCATCTTCACCGCGGGCGCGTCGTTCACGCCGTCGCCGGTCATGGCCACGACCTGGCCGCGCGCCTGGAGCGCTTTGACGACGCGCAGTTTGTGTTCCGGCGAGACGCGCGCAAAGACTGGCAGCATCTCCACCTCGGCCGCCAGCTCCGCATCGGAGAGGGTATCGAGCTGCGCGCCCGAGACGGCCTTGTCGTCTTCATCCGCGATGCCGGATTGGCGCGCGACGGCGAGCGCCGTGGCCGGATGATCACCGGTGATCATGACGGGACGGATGCCGGCCGATCTGCATTTCGCGACCGCGACGCGGGCTTCGGCGCGGGGCGGATCGATCAAGCCCGCGAGCCCGACGAAAATCAGATCATGCTCGGCCTGAGTTGCGAAATTCTCATCCGCTTCCCGCCAGGCGAGCCCGAGCACGCGGAGCGCGCGATCGGCCATTTCGCGACTGACCTGGAGGAGCTCGTCCCGGCGCGTGGAGGAAAGCGCGACGATTTCGTTGGGTCGCTGCTCACAGGTACAGCGTTCGAGAAGAATCTCGGGAGCCCCTTTCGTATAAATGACGGTTTTTTGGTGAGCATCCCGCACCATCACCGACATCAGCTTCCGTTCCGAGTCGAAGGGGATCTCGTGCACGATCGTTTCGGACGGACCCCGCCGGAGACCGGCCTTGCGCGCCGCGACGATGAGCGCGCCTTCCGTCGGATCGCCGACGACGCGCCAACGGCCATCGTTCTCGTCCGGCGGCTCGAGCTGCGAGTTGTTGCACCAGAGCCCGATCTGGAGGGCGCGCGCCAGCCCCGCTTCCGGCGTCAGCGCAGCCGGCCCCGAATTTCCCATGAATTCGCCTGATGGCTCGTAACCGCTGCCGGTAATGCGGTAGTGCTCGGTCGCGGTGACGACTTCCGTCACCGTCATTTCGTTCCGAGTGAGGGTTCCGGTTTTGTCGGAGCAGATGACCGTGACCGAGCCGAGCGTTTCCACGCTGGCGAGGCGGCGGATAAGTGCGTTGCGCTTCACCATCCGCTGTAAACCGAGCGCGAGCGCGATGGTCACGACCGCGGGCAACCCTTCCGGGACGGCCGCGACCGCGAGACTGACCGCGAGAAGAAAAGTGTTGGCGAGACTCTCCCCGCGCCAAAGTTGGAGGATAAAAATGAGCGCGACGAGCGCGAGGCAGGCAAAGATCAGGACGCGGCCCAGTTCTTCGAGGCGTTTCTGAAGCGGTGTCGCCTCGCGTTCTTCCATTTGCAGAAAGCCGGCGATGCGCCCGAGCTCCGTTTGCATCCCGGTCGCGGCCACCACCCCGCGTCCCTTGCCCGCAACCGCGCTCGTGCCCATGAAGGCAAGGTTGATTCGCTCGGCCATCGTGGCGTCGCTAGGCAGAACAGTTTTCGCGTCCTTCTCTACCGGCGTCGATTCGCCGGTCAGGGCCGCTTCCTGCATCTTCAATCCGAAGCTGCTGAGGAGGCGGAGATCGGCCGGGACCTGGTCGCCGGCTTCCAATTCCACGACGTCGCCGGGCACCAATTCTTCCGTCGCGATGTTGTGGAGCGCTCCGTCGCGCAGGACCCGGGCGATTGGCGTAGAAAGCCTTCGCAACGACGTGAGAGCTTCCTCCGCTTTCCGCTCCTGAAAAAAACCGAGGAGCGCGTTCAGGATGACAATGGCCAGGATCGCACCCGCCTCGAGCCAATCGCCGAGGACACCGGAGACGATGGTGGCTGCTAGCAGAATCCAGATCACGAGCTGATTGAATTGCTCGAGCAGCTTTCGCCACCAGGGCGGCGGAGTGGCTTCCGCGAGTTTGTTAGGCCCGGCGCTCTCGAGGCGAGCGCGGGCTTCGACGGCGGAAAGGCCACGCGACGGTTCGGTCGCGAGCTCCGCCACCGTGGCGGCGATCGTCTGGTTAAAAAAACTGTGCCCCATCAAAAGCTCCTGCGTTTCCGGGTTGCAAAATCCATCGCCCGGCGTCCTGCCTAACGACCAAGCGGCTGATTGTCAACGACTCGGCACGACCAGGACGGGTGACCGAGCGTAGCGGACGATCTGCTCGGCGCTACTGCCGATGAGAGCGTGCGAAAGTCCGGTGCGGCCGTGAGTCGATGTGAGAATGAGATCGGCGCCCTCCTGCACGGCAAATCGGCAAATCTTCCGGGCCGGCGAGCCGAACTTGACTTCGGTTTCATATTTCACCCGGCCGAAATCAGTCGCGCCCACCAGGTCCGCCATGTGAGCCTCGGCTACCTCGCGCGCCCAACGATTGATTTTCGACTCCGAGTAAATCACGACGGGGGGCAGATCGTGGTGGAGCTGGATCACGTTGAGCAGACTCAGCTTCGCTCCGAAGAGTTGTGCGAGTTCGACCGCGTAATCCAAACCACGCTGTGAGCACTTGGAGAAATCGACTGGGGCCACGATCCGGCGGAGCACGATTTCTTTCTTGCGCCGGGACCGACTTTCCCTCGCTACCAGCACCGGACACGGAGCGTGACGGATGATTCTTTCCGCGGTGCTGCCCATGACGGCGCGTTCCCAGCCGCTCCGGCCATGGGTCGAGAGAACGATGAGGTCGGCCCGGATTTCGCTCGCGAGCTGGCAAATCTGATCAAAGGGCCGGCCGGCGCGGATGTGAAAGGTCGCGTTTCGCACCTTCTCGCTCGCCGCCACCATTTGCAGATCTTTGTGCAGATGATCCTTGATCTCCGCCTCCGAGCCAATGACCGGCGGGGTGAGCCCGGTTGCGACCGGAAAACCGAAGTCGTGCACGCTCACGAAGTGGATGCCCCCGCTCGTTCGTTGGGCGATAAATTTCGCCCATTTGATCGGGTAAAGTGAGGCAGGCGAGAAATCGATCGGCACGAGGATCGTCCCGAATCTTGCTTTTCCTCGCGCTGCTGAGGCCTTGGAATGTTTTACGGATTGCGTGGTTGGGCGACGGCGCGCGGTGGCGGTCTTCTTTGTCATGAGACGAGGCTACTTTCCATCGCGGCCCGATCACAGTGTTTCTTCGCGCACCACCAATACGGGGCGCTTGCTCGCGGTCATCACTCCCTGCGCGACCGAGCCGAGAAAAGTCCTGGCCAGCCCGCTGCGTCCGTGGGAGCCGAGACAAATCACATCGGCGTCGAAGCGTTCCGCCGCCTGCCGGATCGCCTCCGCCGCGTCGGCGCTTTCGATAATTTCAGGCTCGATCTCAAACGGAGAACGCGCTTCCGCCGGGACGAGCGAAAGCAGTTGCGTGCGCAGTTTCGGATTGTCTCGAGGCTGATTTTTTTTCGTGCCCGCCGGCGGTCTCACAACGTGAAGGATTTTCAACGTTCCGCCCCGATGCAGGATGGCTCCCCCGTAGCGGACCGCGCCGTTGCCCATCTCCGAGAAATCGGTCGCGGCGAGGACCCGCTCCAGCTTCGGCATCGAACCTGAGGGACGATCTTCTAGCAGGGGTACCACCGCCACGCTCACCTCGGCGTGGTGCAAAATGCTCCGTGATACCGACCCGAACCGGAGCTGGCTCCAAGCGTGGCGATGGTGCGTGCCGACGACGATCAGATCCATCTTTTCACGCTGGGCGACTTCGAAGAAATGACTGGCCGGATATCCCCAGGTCGGCTCGACGATCACGGTCACGTTTTCCGGAGGTAAGCGCAAAGCGACGTGCTCCGCCAGGTCGCGCTCGAGGACGTTTTGAATCTCGGCGGGATTTCTCGTCAGCGGCATCGACCCGCGGTAACCCAATCGCAACGCTTCATCGGGCGGCCAATCGATGTAGAGCACGGTCGTTTCACAGGGACCGATCTGTTGGATTTCCTTCACCCAGCGCAGAGTGGAGTCGCTCGCGGCCGAGAAATCGTAACCGACGAGAATTTTCAGTGGATGCTCCCCGCGCAGCCACGGTCCGAGCTGGGAACCGGGCCTAACGACAAGGGTCGGAATGGGAGAGGTCTCCGCCGTGCGTTCGGCCACGCTGCCGACGAGCAAGCGCCGGGCGAGCCCGTGCCCGACCGCTCCGAGCACCATGATTCGTCCCTGGGAGCCGATCGTCGTCGTGACCAACTCGTCAAAAACCGAGCCGGAAAGCAGTTTGGTTTCCACCTCGGTCCCGAGCGCGCGCAGCCGCGCCGCTTCCTTCTCGAGATCGCTCCGCGTTTGCGCGAGCGCCTCTTCGAAGATTTCTCGATCGACTTCCACCATGCCGGAATATTCCTCGACGTGAAGCAGAACCAGCTTCGTCCCGCATCGTCGCGCCAGGGCCGCCGCAACTTCCGTCGCCTCCGCCGACACGGCGGAGAAATCAGTGCCGCAGAGGATCGGTCGGTGGTTCTCCTTCATCGGTTCGTTTTCTCGCGCCGAAAAACAGTTGCCTAACGACCGCGCCGTCCGCCCGACCAGGCCGGGACGCCATTCGTGTCGCGCAATTTCAGCACTTCGTTTCCCTTCTTCACCTCTGCGGCGATGAGGGCCGGTTTGCCATCGAACATGACCCGGGAACCGGTCACAGTAATGGTGTCGTTGACGGCGATTTGCAGGGCCTGATCCGCCAGATATCTGGCTGGTCCGAGGTGCACTTCGATCGCGGCGTCGCTCACCTGCAACATAAGATGCACGCCCTGGCCACGCTGCGCGGGCGGGCTCGTCTTTTCCATCGAGACCACTTTCCCCTGCACGGTTTCGACCGTTTTCGGATCGTAGTTTCGTTGCGCGAATGCGCCGGACGCAAGCAGTCCGACCATCGCCGCTGCAATGATCATTAGTTTCGTTGTCTCCTTCATTTTGATTTTTCTCCTCTGCGTTCGTTTCCGTTCTTTTCCTTTTCCAAAATTGCCACCGTCGTTTTCAGGACCGTGTCGGGATTGAGCGAAATGCTGTCGATCCCCTGCTCGACGAGGAACTGTGCAACTCCGGGTAATCGCTCGGGGGCCTGTCCACAGATGCCGATCTTGCGGCCTTTCCGGCGACAAACCACAATCACTTCGGCGATCGTTTTTTTCACCGCCGGATTTCGCTGTCGCGATCGGATATCGTCGATCGTGATTGCGTCGAACTTTCTCGTAAAACGCGCCGAAGTTTGTCCTTCTTCCTCCGCCCGACAGGCGGTTTGGGTCGTTTGTGAATTCATAAGGTCCGGATGGTCCTCCCTTCTTCACAAAAACATCGACCGGCGGGTCGAGCCCGGCTTTCCGGCGTTTGTGATTTGTCACCCATTTCTTGTCTTCCCTTCCGTCGGTGGCAATTCTGACGCCCAGGTCCGGTGTGGACCGAGCCGCATAAATTCCCACTCGAAGAAGCCAACGAAACGCTCCATGCCTTGCGCGGCGGCGCGCTAACCGGCGCCGCGGCGCTCGTCCTTTAGCGCCAAGAGGCGCCGCCCTAACGATTAAGACTTTTGAGGAGCCCGGCCGCGAGGCCGGAGATCTCCTGCGCTTGTTGGCGTGAGACCGAGTCGCCGCCCGCCACGAGGATCTTGCGCACGTCCCGGAGGCCCGCGGCCATCCGAAGGACGACGGGATCGGTTCTGACGTCGCCGCTCAATTCCGCCAGTTGCTTCTCGAAGTAATCGAGGAACGCGGGTTGGCGCAGGAGCAGTGCGGTCTTCGAAGAATAATCCTGCGCGAGCAGGGCGCTGAGAGCCTCTACCCCGCGCAGCCAGCCGCCCAGACTAACGAGTTGAGCGAGCTGTTCGCTCCGGATTTGGTCCATCCCCTCCTGCACGTCGGGCAGCACCCCATCCCATTCCTTGCGCACGGCCGGCCAATCCT
This sequence comes from uncultured Verrucomicrobiae bacterium, assembly GCA_963819975.1. Classification (GTDB taxonomy): domain Bacteria; phylum Verrucomicrobiota; class Verrucomicrobiia; order Chthoniobacterales; family UBA10450; genus Palsa-1392. Next base: position 75,964 of record CAWFYE010000013.1, read on the forward strand.
CGCTTTCGGCATGGTCGATGATGCTGCGGCTGCGGCGGAGGGCGGCCTTTTCAATTCCCAATCCGCGCGCCAACTTCCGAATCCCGCGGCCCACATCCTTCGTCTCGCCGCTATCCTCGGCTTCGACGGCGACAAATCCTTCCGCGATCACCGCGCCGAGGAGGAGGGCGTTCTGCGCCTGAGAGCCAGGCGGACGCCAGTGGGCCAGCTCCGGGCGCTGCACGGCGCGCCAGTTGGAATGGGCAAAATGGTCGAGCGTTTTGAAAATCTCGCGGGGAACCGGGACCAGAACACCGCGCACAATCGCAGCCTGCCGCGGCAGTTTCCACGCATCGTTAGGCGGCGAGGACGAAGCAGCCAGCGGAAGGAGCAGAACTACGAAGAGAGGAGTGACGATCAGAATTTTGGACATGGTCTTTTTACAAAGTGGTCCGCGCCGACGTAACGGAAAGCACGATCCGGCGCGAGATCTCGCGCAGATATTGCCGGCCGCGCCGCGCCTTGGCGAGCGTCTCTTCTATTTCGCCTTCGCTGCTCAATTCCAAAATCAGGGCGCCGTGGAACTGCGCCAGGACGAGGTCACGGAGGAGGCGTTCCCAATGCCTAGCGAGCTGTCCGCTGAAAACAGCGGACCTACAACGCCTGGGAATAGGAAATAATTTTTGGCAAATGCTCTAAGTGGCGGCCCCTTCGAAGGCCAGGACCGGCGACAAGTGAGCCTCCTCGGAAGGGACAATGGCGGGCAGCAAGATGCGGAAGAGTGTGCCTTTACCCGGCTCGCTCTCAATCTCGACGCGGCCTTGGTGACGCTGGATGATGCCGAAGACCATCGCCAGGCCCAGACCGGTGCCCTCCTCGCCTTTGGTGGTGAAGAACGGTTCGAGACAACGTTGTCTCACCTCCGCGCTCATGCCTTTTCCGGTATCCTGCACCTCGAGCACGACCTCGCCCTCGTTGGCCCGAGTGCGGATGGTGATGACGCCGTGGCCGGGAGTGGCGTCGACTGCATTGAAGATCAGATTCGTTAAGACCTCACGCAGTTCGGAGCCGATACCGCTGACGACGGCCGCGGTGGCAAAGTCGGTCTCAAATGAAATCGTGCGGCCGCCCTGGCGGTCCCTACCGCGCAATTTGGCGAGCGAGACCGATTGGGTGGCGACTTCGTTCAGATCTAGCGGCTCGAAGGTATCGGCGACGTCGCGCGGGCGATAAAAATCGCGTAGTCGCCCCACGATGTGAGCGCCATCCTTGCCGGCTGTGTTGATAATTCCGAGGTATTCGAGGAGGGTCGCTTCATCGGTGCGTGATTCTTCGTCGGAAAGGAGCATGCCGCTGTAACCGATGATGGCCATGAGAGTGTTGCTGAAATCGTGCACGACACCGCCGGCCATTTCGCCGAAAGCGCTGAGACGTTCCCGCTGCAAGAGGATCTCTTGCGCACCCTGCAATTCCTTGAGAGCGGTATCGAGCTGGCTCGTTCTTTCCAAAACGCGCTCCTCGAGAAGGCGGTTCTGTTCCTGCACTTCGAGACGGAGGAAATGCGATTGGAGAAGGTTGCGAATCCGCACGCTGATTTCCGAAGCGTCGAACGGCTTGGCGAGCAAATCGGTCGCCCCGGCGGCGAATGCATCTCGCTTATTCTGCCGGCTGCTATTGCCGGTGAGGACGAGGATGGGTGTTTGGTCGTCGGCCGTTTCGTCTTTGCGCAGGTGTTTCAAAACCTGGAATCCATCGATGACAGGCATCATCAGATCGAGCAGGATGAGATCGGGTTGAAAGGTCTCGACCTCATGAAAGACGTCGGTCGAATCGTTCAGGGTGCGCAGGTTCACGTAGCCGAGCCGATTAAGAAAATTCGACATCAGACTGGTGTTCCCGACGTCGTCATCCACCATCAGGATGCGCGCCTCCTTGAGTTGCGACTCTGTCATGCCAAGGGTCCTCGCAGCTTCAGGGCAAGGAGCTAGCCCGCCGACGGATGTAAGGTCAGCATTTTGCCGACGGCTTCAAGCAGCACGTGGGGCTCGACGGGTTTGGCGAGGTAACTCTTGCCTCCACTTTCCAGTTGTTGCTGGCCGGCTTCCGAACGCGAGACGAGCCCGGTGAGAAAAATCACCGGAACGTCGCGCAGAGTTGGGTCTTCGCCCATTTCGCGTGCGACCTCGCCCCCGTCCTTCTCTGGCATGTCAATGTCGAGCAGGACGAGGCTGGGTTGAAAATGGAGCGCAGACTCGTAGGCGCGGGGTGATTCGTTTACGACCATGATCTCGTAGAGACCCGATTTTTCGAGAATCCGCCGCGTGAGTTGAGAGAGTCGGACATCGTCGTCTACGATCAGGATTCGGTTTTTTCTCACGAGTTTGGCTTCGGCTGAGGGTTCGTTAGGTGTGGCTGCGATCGCAGGCGTTTGGTCTCCATTTTCGGCTACGGGGAAAGTGCTCATCTGAAATGTGTCGTCGCGCTCCAACGGTTGCTCGTGGAGGGGCAAAAGACGCAGGTTCCCCAGATGACGGCGACAAGAAACAAGGCCGCGATCAGGCTGACTACTCTGGGGTATTGGAAATGAGCCGGGGGGTATTCCGAGACCGCGAGGAGGGATTCATCGGCCAAAACCGGAGCGGATTGCGACATGTCCGGGAGAGGGAGCGGCGATGGCTCGGCCGGGACTTTTTGGGATGAGCGAAGGGACAAGCGACCGGGACCGTTCCTTTCCAGTGGGATGTCGGCAAGTGCCGCCGCCGTGCAGGCCCAGCAGAAGACGGCCGGGAGAAGGCGGCGTTTTGCAAACATCGCTACTTACACAGCAGTCGCAATGCAATCGGCCTCTGCGGAAAATACTTAATTGCGCGGCGCGATCATCACGGCCAGCAAGGTTCGGGCGCGCGCCATGATCCCGGGCGCGACCGCAAGGCCCCACATTCTCCTTCGGGTTAGCGATACCGGTGTTTCACTTTCTCGGTACGGGCAGCACCCGGTCACAGCGATGGTATCGTTGACCGCGATTTGCGGGGTCTGGTCGGCCAGATACCGGGCTGGCCGAGCTCCACTTCGACGACGGCGTCGCCCACCCCGAGCATGAAATGCACACCCTGGCCGCAGTCTACGGGGCGCTGATTTTTTGGGGCGAGATCACTTTGCCCCGTCCGGTCTCAACCGTTTCTGGGTTGTAGACTCGTTGCGCGACGGGGCTGGAGGTCAGGCACGCGGCGACGGCCGCGGCGATAACTAAGATCCCCCGGAGAGGCGGTGTCGCCTTTGCTTGACGCTGGACGGCGCAATTCATGGTAGAATCTGCCGTGGCGTCGAAGGCGAACTCCCATTCCTTTCTCAAAGGGCTCTCGGCGGAGCAGCTCGGCTCGCTCCGGCGCATCGCGAGTCGACAGCAGCATCGACCGGGCGAAGCGATCCTGCGGCAGCGGGAAACGGCGGATCGATTTTACCTGATCGAGGGCGGGTTCGTCAGCCTCGATTACGAGCTGCCGCGCCAGCAGCGGGTAAAAATTCAGGAGATCGGCCCGGGCGAAGCGCTCGGCTGGTCGTGGCTCGCTCCGCCTCACAAGTGGCAATTCAGCGCCACCGCTATCGATCGCGTGACGGTGAGCGTTTTTCGAGTCGCAGATTTGCGCCGGCTGTTCCGGCGCGAACCGGCTCTGGGATCGTTATTCATGGAACGAGCCGCCCAGGCATTGCTGGAACGCTTGCAGGCGACGCGCCATAAGCTGCGGGTCTACGTGAAGCGGGCGAGCGGCGATGAGAACACGAAGCAAGTTTGCTGAGATTTGCCTGCGCGACTGGGTCAGCCAATCAGCGAGCCCTGATAATGTATTGGTAGGGCAACGCTGTTTCGTTCGCAGAGACAATGGTTAACCCGGCCGATTTTAGTTCCGATTCCACTTCCTTTTCCGCGACGCGCAGCTCGACTGGCGGCCCGGGCGGCGTCTTCACTTTTTTGAAGTCGATGATGACGAGCGAACCACTCTTGCTCAGACCCTGCCTGAGCTTCCTGAGGTATTCGATCCTCCCCTCGATGTGGTGATAGGTGTCCACGATCAGCACGAGGTCGGCTTCGCCCGGCTTGAGGCCCGGTGAATCCGGCTTGGTCAAACGAGTCTCGATGTTGCCGCCGATTTTCTGGTTCTGTTTTTTCTGCGCGATGTAATCCAGAAATCGCTGATCGATGTCGATCGCGATCACCTCCTTCGCCTGTTGCGCGAGCGGAAAAGCAAAGTAACCGGTGCCGGCGCCGATGTCGGCCACGGTCTTACCCTTGAGCGGCTCCAGGCTGGCGATGACTTTCTCCGGCTTTTGCCATTCGGCCCGCGCCGGATCCTCGAAGCGTGCCGCCAGCTTGTCGAAATCGGCCTGGTGCATGAATTGATTGGCCGCGCTCTCCGGCTCGGCCGCGGCGGCAGACGCCGTCTGCACGGCGGCACAGGCGAGCAGAGTCGTGGTGGTGACGGACAACAAGTCTTTGATCATAGTTCGGCTCCCGTGACAAAAAGATCGTCGAGCCCCGTGGAATCCGCCACTTAAAGTCCGCTCGGGAAGGTTTCTTCCACTTCTCCCAGCTCCCATTCGGTCGCACGTTCCATGGGTTCGACAGCATGGGTATGATCGACGTTTATGATGCCGTCAAACTGATCTGGCAGGCGCGCGCGGTATTAGTGGCTCTGCAGCTCCGTTTCCGGTCGGTAAATTACGCCTATGGCGCGCTCGAGTCGCTCGGCGCGCAGAGGCGCGGCCAGCCGTTCGTCGTCGCGCAGGTTAAGAAAGAAGCTCGTGTCGACTTCGTGAAAGAGCCCTTCATAACTTTCGCGATAAGCCGGGCGGACATTCTTGCGTTCGGCGGGTGTATCCAATCCGCCGCCGCCGTGACCGAGCCGGTATGGGTGGCGAAGCCGATCGAGACTGCCTGCTTCGCAAAACGCTCGCACACGAGCTGGCCGAGATCCAGAAACTGCCTTTAGCTGGTCAAATCTTGTTCGCGGGGCCGACCCGCAATTCTGCGACCTTTTCCCGCAATCCGTTCGCGATTTGCTCGTGCGGCTTTTCGCCGTGGCCGATGCGCCGCAATTCCTCGGCGGTGGACGGTTTCCCGATCACGATGCGCACCGGGCGAAACCGCAGCCGGGCGCTGTCCGGCGGCACGGCGTCGCTTGTTCCTTGGATGCAGACTGGCACGACCGCCGTCGGGAAACGCTCGAGCAACATGCCGATGCCTGGCTTGAATTCCTGCAGCTCGCCACTCCGGGAAAGTCCGCCTTCCGGGAACCAGACGAGGTTTTTTCCGTTTTGGAGCACGATTGCGCCCAGGGCCAGACCGGTGCGGGCGGCGCGGGTCGGTTCGACCGGCAGGATTTTGCCCAGCCGGCTGAGGAAACGCATGAAGGCGTTCGCGGCGACGATCCCGGTCCAGCCGGCCCAGTAGGTCTGGCGCAATTGTGCCCAGTCAAGCGCGTTGGCGAGTACGAAACCGTCGAGATAACTGATGTGGTTTGGCGTCATGATCCACGGACGATCGTTAGGCAGATTCTCGCGCCCGATCACGCGCACGCGAAAGAGCAGACGCATGAGGCCGCGCCCGAAAGCGTAGATCGCGCGCGCGGTCAGGTTCCTGAGCGGGCCGAGCGGCCGGAGCCAGCGCTTCTGCGTTTCGTCAAGGATCGCATAGGGCTGCGCGAGCGGGTCGATCCCTCCGCCTTCCGCGGCCTCGAGCACTTCGCGCAGGAGATCGCGCACCGTGTCGATGCGCGCGATCGCTTCCTCGGTTACCTCCACGCCGATCGTCTCCGCGATTTCGAGGGTGAGGTTGAGCCACCCAAGCGAATCGACACCGAGGTCGAATTGCAGGCTGGTGTCGGGCGTGAGGCGTTTGCCCGGATAACGGCGGGCAAGCAACTGCCAGACCGCATTGGGCCGCGGCTCTTCGCAGAGGGCGCGATCTTCGCCCGACATTTCCTCCAGCGGCATGACGCCGGTCGGCCGATTTTGTCGCCGGTCGTTTTTGCCTCTGCAAATCGCTGCACCAGCCGGTGCCGTTGCAGTTTGCCGAGGCGGGTGCGCGGGAGCGCGTCGTTCGTTAGGGTAAAATCGGAAATCCTTTCGTAGCTCGGCAACTGGCGGGAGGCCTTTTCGAGCGCCGCGCGCACGCCTGCCTCGATATCGTCCCCGCACGCGGCGCGCTCCGGCACGATCAACGCCACCAGCTTGCCCCGTTTTTCCAGGATCCCAATCTCGCGAATCGCCGGCTCCTTCGCATAGGCGGGTTCGACATCTTCGGTCTGAACTTTTTCGCCGCTCTCCGTCTTGATGAGAGTGGAAAGGCGCCCGGTGATGAAAAGAAAACCATCGTCGAAATAGCCGATGTCGCCGGTGCGAAACCAGCCGTCCGACGTGAAGGCGTGGGCCGTTTGTTCCGGCAGATTGCGATAGCCAGTGAAAACATTCGGCCCCCGAGCTAGCACTTCTCCCATCCCGCGCCGGTCGCCCCGCTCTTCCGCTTCAAGCGCGCCCGGGTCTATCCGCAGCTCGACCCCAGGGAAGACTTTGCCCGCGCTCCCGCGGCGGAAATCAGCCGGCAGATTGACACTGACGAGGGGCGAAGTTTCGGTCAGTCCATAACCGATCGCGATCTGCCAGCCTAACGATTCGAGCGTTGTCGCCAGCTCGGGGTCGAGAGCGGATCCGCCGGAAGCGAGCACACGGAGACTTTTCCCGAAGCGCCGGTGCAAGGAGCGAAAGAGAATCTTGCCGGCGCGCAGGCCTAACGACTGGCGGAAGAAACCACTCGTTCGGAGAAGAATCTTAAAGAGTCGCCGGGCAATCCGGCCCGAGGATTCGACCTTGCTCCGGATGCCGGCATAGAGCGCGCTGTAAAGCCGCGGCACGCCGATGATCGCGCTCATCTTTCCTTCGCTCAACGCGCGGAGCAAATGCTGGCCGGTGAGCGAAAACGGCAGGACGATCGGGAGCCCGAGCGAGAGCGGCGCCAGCATCCCGATGACAAATGGATAAACGTGATGCAACGGAAGCGGGAGCAGAACGCGATCGGCGTCGGTCACAATCCCGAGTTGCCTAACGACCGGGAGTTGGGAGGCGATGTTGGCCTGAGTCAGCGGCACGCCCTTGGGTGGCCCGGTCGTGCCCGAAGTGTAAAAGAGCACCGCCGGGTCGTTCGCCTGCACCACAGAAAGCTCGACCGGTTCCTCCAGACAAAAGCTTGCCCAGCTCCGGGCGTCGTTAGGCGGAGCGTCGAGCAGGATGAGTTGCAGGTTGGGAGCGATCTGTTCGAGCCGGGCCACCCGCCGCTTGGTCGTAATGACCGCGCGGGCCGAACTGTCCGCCAGGATGTGAACGAGATCTTCATCGCCCAACTGAATATCGAGCGGCATCACGACCGCCCCCGCCCGCAACACCCCGAGGGCGGCCGCGATCCACTCCGGCCGGTTCCCGGCGAAGAGGGCAAGACTGGCGCCGGGTTGGAATCCCGCTTTCGCCAAACCGCGGGCGAAGGCGCCGGAGCGCTGCGCGAGTTCGCGATAGGACCAGGTCTGACTCGAGGTGCGGTCGAGGGCGAAGAGGGCCGTTTTCGCGCCCTGCTCGCCTAACAATTCGACAAGCTGCTGCAGCGTTTCCGTCATGATCTGCGCGGCTGACAACGGGCCGCTGAGGAACGACGTCGTTAGGCCACGGCCCTACTGCTCGCACTCTGCTGCCCGACCCGCAACGTGGCGGCTCTTTCCCTATCAGCGGACTCTCCCGTCGCGCGTTAGTTTCGGGCGGCTATGATCTGGAGGAGCCATGGGCGACGTCATCACACAATCGATCAGCGACGAGCTGCTGGAATTCCTGCAGCGGCCAGACTCATACCCGCACCGGCCGGCCGGAGTAAATGTCATGGAAACCCACGCCTCGCTGGTTTTTATCGCCTCACCCTTCGTCTACAAGGTGAAGAAGCCGGTCAATCTCGGCTTTCTCGATTTCAGCACGCTGGAAAAGCGTCGCCACTTCTGCGAACGCGAGGTGCAGCTCAATCGGCGGCTGTCCTCCGACGTGTATCTGGGAGTGATTCCGATCTACCAAAACGAGCGCGGCTTTTCCTTTACCGGGACGGACGGAAAGATCGCTGAGTATGCGGTCAAAATGCGAGAACTGCCGCGCGGTTTTTTCCTCAACGAACTGCTTGCCAAAGGCGAGGTCGGCGAGGCGGAAATCAACCGGATCATCGCGCGTCTCCGTCGCTTCTATGAGTCCGAGAACCCCGCACCCGCGATCGAGGAATGGGGTCGGCCAGCGAAACTGAGAATCAGCACCGACGAAAATTTCGAGCAGGTGAAACCGTTTCTTGGTCGGACAATTTCGCCAGTCGCCTGCGAGGCGATCCGCGCTTACACGAACAACTTCTACGCCACCAGGCAAAGCCTGTTCGAGAAACGAATTCGGGAGCGGCGGATTCGCGATTGTCATGGGGATCTGCGGCTCGATCACGTCCATCTCACGCCGGAAGCGGTCACGATTTTCGACTGCATCGAGTTCAACGATCGGCTGCGCTTTATCGACGTGGCCAACGATCTTGCCTTCCTCGCGATGGATTTCGACTTCGCGCGCGCCCATCGACTCGGCACGCTTTTTCTCCGGAGCGCGGCGCGCGAACTGCGCGACCCGGGAATGCTGAGGCTGACCGACTTCTACAAATGCTACCGCGCCTTTGTCCGCGGCAAAGTCGAGAGCCTGCAGGCGAATGGCGAAGAACATGCGCAGCGGGCGGCTCGCTATTTTCAGCTCGCGTTGCGTTACGCGACGGTTGGTTCGGAGCCGTTAGTTCTCGCCGTCATGGGCGGAATCGCGACCGGCAAAAGCAGCGTCGCAGAGCAACTCGGGCGCGAATTGGGATGGCCTGTCTTTTCCTCGGACCGCATTCGCAAGACGCAGGCCGGTCTTCCCCTAACGAAACGGACGCCACCGCACCTGCGCACGGAAATTTACTCCGACCAGGCAAGCGAACAGACATACCGCACGCTCCTGCAAGAGGGACTCGCCGCGCTCGCCACGCACAGTGGCGTGCTCCTGGACGCGACCTTCTCGGACCGGGCGACGCGCGAGAAGTTGCGCCACGCCTGCCGCCAGGCCGGCGTTCGATTGCAGGTGGTCCAACTCGAAGCCGATCGCGCCGCCATCGCGAGCCGGCTGAAACTTCGGGCGCAACAGTCGGCGGAAGTTTCCGACGCGCGCCTGGAGGATTTTGAAAAATTGAACGCTGCCTTCGAGCCGCCGGTGGAGTTGGGGTCAGACCTGATCAAAGTTCCGACGAGTGGTGCGGTGGCTGAGACGGTGAACGTCGTGCTTTTGTCGCTGATCGAAAAGCAACGCACGGAGGTGTAGCCGACTCGAGGGAGGAGGACAATGATCGCGGACCTCCTCCCATCGATTCACGGGGCTTCCGATGTCCCAAGAGTCAATTAACCTGTAAGGTTGGAGATGAGATTTTGGCGGAAGAATGGCGACCGCGTTTTGGTGATCGGCATTTTCCAAAGCCCGACCGTCGGCCGGGCTGTGCTCAAAAATCTCCGTTGGGCCCGGATTCGGCGGGCCGCCGCGATCCAGGCGGCAGCCAACGGCCGGCTGCGGGTCAAGCAAAATGGCGTCACCATGATCGACGCCGTGTCCGGCGGTTTTGCCGGCCTCCTAGCCCTGGGTGCATTCGTCCTTTGGCAGCGCGGAATGCTGCTCGATTATTCGCCGCGAGATCTGGCGGAGCTTCTGGCTGCCTTCGCCTTGGGAGGCGCGCTGGCCGGTTGGATTCTTGAGCGATCGCTTCCAGAGCGCGTAGGGAAAGCGAGCCTGGCGCGGTGCACAAGCACGATCCTGCCGGGTGAGACGGTGGTCCTGGCTGAAGTCAGGGCTAGCGAAACGTCACGCGTAATCGCGCTTTTGCGGGACGTGGAGACAGAGGCGCCGGTCACGTTTGCTTTTCATTCGCTGCCGCCTTTTGAATTCGAATCGAGCGCGCGGCCGCTCGGTCATGAACTGCCTTCGGGTCAGAGGCTGGAGGAAAATGTGGCGCGTCTTGCTGGCTCGACCCAGGTCAGCCGGGAAGCGAAGGCACGCGGTCCATCCTTTCTGGACCGATTGCGCGAGATCGAGCGGGCGCTGGAATGGACGAACGCCGTTCTCACGATGTCGGCCGAGGTCCACCACGCCTTTACGCTTTCGGCGGAATGGCTGCTCGATAACGCTTATTTGATCCGGGAACAGGTGACCGATCTGCGGGAGAGTCTTCCGCAAAAATATTACGGCGAACTGCCTCTCATCGACAGCGGACCAAAGAAGGGGTTGCCGCGGGTCTACGAGGTCGCCTCGGAAATGGTGGCCGAGACCGGAGGCGCATTGGAACCGGAGACTATCCGGAAATTTCTGGTTGCTTTTCAGGCGACAGCTCCGCTGGACATCGGAGAACTCTGGGCCCTCCCGCTGATGTTGCGCTTGCAGTTACTCGAAGGTCTGCGCGCGATCGCGATCCAGGTCGAGCAACTACAAAGCCAGAGCGAGGAGGCGGACTTTTGGTCGAATCGGCTCATCACCGCGGTGCGCCACAGTTCACCGCGGTTGCTCAAAGAAATGGAGGAGCTGGTGCAACGCTATCCGGAGCCGACGCCGCATTTTGCGAGCGAACTGGTGGCCCATCTCTACGACGAAGAGGCGGCGCTCCCAATGGTGAGCGGCTGGCTGGAACGCTCGCTCCGCGCGCCTTTGCTCGAAGTCATCCAGCAGGAACATCGACGCCAGGCGGTGCAGCAGACGGCGCTCGCCAGTCTGATCAGCAGTAGCCGCCGCCTCGCGCAAATCCAGTGGCGGGAACTTTTCCAGGTGACGAGCTGGGCGGAGAACGAATTGGCGGCCGATCCCACCGGCGTTTATGCCCGCCAAAATTTTGAGACGCGCGATCGATGCCGGGGCGCGGTGGAGGAAATCTCCCGATGGTCAAAGGGTTCGGAACAAAAAACCATCGACCAGGCGCTCGCGCTGGCAGAGACCGCGAAAGACGAAGTCGGTCGGCACGTTGGCTATTACTTGATCGATGCCGGCCGGCCGGCGCTCGAGCGGGCGATGAGGACGCGCGTTCCATTGGTCGAACGGTTGCGTCGATGGCTCCGCGCGCACGCGGCGGGCGCATACTTCGGGACCATCCTCCTGCTGACCGTCGCGGCGGTGGCAGCGCCCCTTCTTTTCGTCGCTCAATCGGTTCATGCACTGGTCCTTGGGCTGCTGGGAGCCCTCCTGCTCCTGCCCGCGAGCGAGGTGGCGGTGCTGATCGTGAATTATTTCGTGACCTCGCTCCTGCCGCCGCAGGTCCTTCCGAAGATGTCCTTCAAAAAGGAAGGAATTCCCGACGATTGCCGCACGCTGGTGGTGGTGCCGATGTTGCTGACCACTCCGGACGCGATCCAGAACGAGCTGAACCGGCTCGAAATTCGTTACCTCGGAAATACGGACGCAAACTTGCGCTTCTCGCTCCTGACCGATTTTGCCGACGCGCCGCGGGAAAGCATGCCGGAAGA
>CAWFYE010000014.1:0-176706 GCA_963819975.1 uncultured Verrucomicrobiae bacterium
TGATGCGGTGAACGATCCCGCGCTGGGGAAACAGGTGCGGAGCTTTCAATTCCGGCAGGCACTCGATTACTCCGTGAACCGTCGGTAGGAACTCGCGCGGACGATTTAGTGTTCCCACTCCGACTCGCTGTCTGCGAGAAATTGCTGCAGCACCGGAAATCGAATCTCGCCGTAATTCAGCGCGTAGCGCAGATCGCCTCCCTTGTAGATCCATGTCGTCGGAATCCAGCTTAACGGCATGCCGGCAAATTGTTTGATGTGATCGATACCGCGCGGTCCGGGATCAGCGAGAATGGTGACGTTTGGTTGGTCGGAGATGTCATATTGCTTGAGCATGGCGCGGCCGTCTTCGCCCTTATTCCAAACGGAAACGAAAATGAATTTCACCTTTGGATTTTCTTTCACCATTTTTGTCCAGCCGCCGCTTTTCAGTTCTGCCTTGCAATTCGAACACCAGGGAGCCCAAAGATGAACGACGGTCAGGTCGGGGGACTTTATAGCTTCGGCAACCTCTTGTTGCGCCGGCGACGCAAGGAGATTCGGCATTGAGGCGAAAAGGAACAGGACGGCCGCATTTAAGAGCTTTTTCATAAACTTGGATGTTCGACGTTTTCCGGGGTTTACGGCTCAACATCGGACATCCAACATCGAACGTCCAACGCCGAACCGTAACCCCATTCGCAACGGTTGACCTCCGAGCGAATTATGCCTACTGTGCCTCCCCATTTCTGAGGGGTGGTAGCGGCAGTGCGAACTGCCGATAGGATGCGACGAAGGAGAGCGTCGCTCCATCCGCAAAGGAGACTTTATCGTTATGTTACAAATGCAGGATTTGCTCGCGAAGTCGATGCGCGACTTTAAAGAAGGAAGCATCGTCAAAGGGCGGATTTTGGAAATCCGTCCACGCGAAGTGCTCGTTGATATTGGTTACAAATCGGAGGGTGTGATTCCCTCATCGGAATTTGAAGACGTCGCCTCGCTCGAAGTGGGCGACGAAGTGGAAGTCTTGCTCGAGCGTCTCGAGAACGACGAAGGCATGGTCGTCCTTTCGAAAGAGAAAGCGGCCTATCGCCAAAATTGGAATAAAATCGCGAGCGTTTTTGCCGGCGATGGTTTGATCAAGGGCAAAGTGAAATCCGTCGTCAAAGGCGGACTCATGGTGAACATCGGCGTCGAAGCGTTTTTGCCTGCCTCGCAGATCGATATTATTCCGCCGAAAGATTTGCAGCAGTTTGTCGGTAACACTTACGATTTCAAGATCGTCAAGATCAACGACGACCGAAAGAACGTCGTGCTCAGCCGGCGCGAATTGATCGAGCAGGAACGGAGCGAGAAGCGCCAGAAATTCCTCGAAGGCGTCACGGTTGGCGACACCGTCAACGGCACCGTAAAAAATCTCACAGACTTCGGTGCGTTTATCGACTTGGGCGGAATGGATGGCTTGTTGCACATCACGGACATGACGTGGGGCCGCCTCGGTCATCCGAGTGAGCTGCTCAAAGTCGGTCAGCAACTCGACGTCATTGTGCTCGACATCAATAAGGAGAAAGAGCGCGTCTCGTTAGGCCTGAAGCAGACGCAGAAGAATCCGTGGGATCAGATCGAAGAAAGATTCCCAGCCGGTCAGCGCGTCAAAGGCAAGATTACGAATTTGGTTCCATACGGCGCGTTCGTTGAGCTGGAAGAAGGCGTCGAAGGCCTCATTCACGTTTCCGAATTGTCGTGGACGAAACGCATCATGCGTCCGGCCGATATTCTAACTGTCGGACAGGAAGTCGAAGCTGTCGTTCTCGGCGTGAACAAGGAAGAACAGAAGATCTCGTTAGGCTTGCGCCAGCTCGAACCGAATCCCTGGGATGAGATTGAGAAGAAATTTACCATTGGCAGCACCGTGCGCGGCCAGATCAGAAATATGACCGCTTATGGCGCGTTCGTGGAACTGGAAGATGGGATCGATGGAATGATTCACGTCTCCGATTTGTCCTGGACGCGGAAGATCAATCATCCGAGCGAAGTCTTTAAGAAAAACGACGAAGTCGAAGCCCAAGTCATCGACATCGACAAAACGAATCAGCGCATCAGTCTTGGTATCAAACAACTGAGCGAAGATCCGTGGAAAGAGATCGATCAGAAATACAAGATTGGCGATCTCGTGAACGGCAAAGTGACCAAGCTCGCAAGCTTCGGCGCGTTCGTGCAATTGCAGGATGACATCGACGGTCTCGTGCACATTTCGCAACTGAGCGAAGATCACGTCGCGAAAGTGAAAGACGTGTTGAAAGTCGGACAGGAAGTCGAAGCTCGCGTGATCAAAGTCGACAAACTGGAGCGCCGCATCGGTCTCTCCATCAAGGCCGCGAATTATTCCGAAGAAGAATTGCGTCGCGAATCCGAAGCGTTCGATAGCTTGCGTCCGGGCGAAGACATGGTTGGCCTCGAAAAAGCCTTCGAAGCCGCGGAAGAAGATTACCGTCCTGGCGAAAGCAAGAAGAAGTAGGGATAGAGCGCTTGCGCCAGAATTCCCAATGATCTTGTTCTAGTTCTTCGTCGACAGCGCGTCGAAGCCGGAGATCACGTCGAAGAGTTCTTCGTCGATGCTGCTTTGGCGCAATTGGTGGAAGGTGCCGTGAAGCTTGACCAGCAGTTCGTCGATGTTCTTGTCGGCGCGTTGCATCGCGGCGAGGCGGCTGGCGTTTTCGCTCGCGAGCGATTCGGCGCAGGCGCGGAAGATCGAGACGAAGAGATACTCGCGAATGAGGGCGCGTAATGTTGCGGTGCTGCTGCCGATGACTTCGGGGAGGTTCTTCGCCGGCCAGGGAATCTCAACCAGCTTGCGACGCCAGGTTTCGTCCAAGGGCAGCAGTCGCTGACTGACCGGCTCGTAGCCCGCTCCAGAGGTGGGGCGGTTGTAGAAGAGGTGAAGCTCGGTGACTTCATTTCGCCCGCGATGCGTCTCGTGCTCGACAAGAATTTTCCCGACCAGCGGCGTGATGGCTTTGATGGAATTCGGAACGGAGAAGAGCCCGACCGGTGTCAGCCCCGCGTCTTTCAAGCGCGCATGCACGCGCTCGCCGACGGCCCAGATTTGCGGTTTATTCGTTAGGGCGGCCAGAGCCTTAACCGCATGGTCGGTCACGACATCATTAAACTGGCCGACCAACCCTTGATCGGAACCGAAGACGACCGCGGCGATTGCAGTCTGCGTCTGGACGTTTGGTCGATCCAGTCAGCAATGCTGAGGAACCGGCCGCCCGAAAGCAGACGCTCAGGCCCAACTCCACGGTGCGATAGTAATCGCCTAACGACTTCACCGATTTCTCATACTGGCCGATGCTCGAAGCCGCCAAAGCTTTCATCGTCCGCACGACGGATTGAAGATCGCCGGCGCTCTCGATCTTTTGGCGCAAACTCTCCGTCGTGTTGCTCATGATTTCTTTCCTTGTCCGCCGCCTTGGGCTTGGGATGAAAAGTGACGAGCGCCTGTTGCGCGATGTCCGTGATCGTTTTGCGATCCTCGTCGCTCAACTTGTCGGCGGTGTTCAAGCGCTCGATCACTTCCGCCGGGATCTTCGCGGCGGCTTCGCGCAACGCCTGCTCGGCTTCTTTCATCCGTTCGAGCGGCACGTCGTCGAAGAGTTTCGCGCTCAACGCCAGCAGCACGGCGATTTGTTCGACCACCGAAACCGGAGCGAATTCCGGTTGCTCGAGACAGGCGCGGATCCGCCGCCCGTGCTCGATGATCTTGCGCGCTTCTTCATCCAGCCGCGCGCCGAAACGGGAAAAGGTTTCGCGTTCCTCGAACTGCGCGTAGGCCAGTTTGAGGTCGCCCGTCACCGCGCGGTAGGCCGCCAACTGCGCCTTGCCGCCGACGCGCGAGACGGATTTGCCGACATCGACCGCGGGCAGCACGCCCAGTTCGAAGAGCGACGGCGAGAGATAAATCTGTCCGTCGGTGATGGAGATCAGATTGGTCGGAATGTAAGCGGAAATGTTTTGCGCCTCGGTCTCGATGATCGGCAACGCGGTGAGCGAGCCGCCGCCGAGTTCCTTGCGCAAATGGGTGGCGCGCTCGAGCAGCCGCGAGTGAATGTAAAAAATGTCGCCCGGAAAAGCTTCGCGCCCGGGCGGCCGGCGCAGCAACAACGAGAGCTCGCGATAAGCGCGCGCGTGATGCGTGAGATCGTCGTAAACGATGAGCACGTCGCGGCCCGCTTCCATGAAATGCTCCGCGATGCTGGTCGCGGCGTAAGGCGCGATGTAAGCGAGCCCGGGCGGATCGTTCCCCTCGGTCACGACCACGACCGTGTAATCCATCGCGCCTTTCTCGCGCAAACCAGCCACGGCTTTGGCGACCGCCGACGCGCGCTGACCAATGGCGCAATAAACACAGACGACATCGCGGCCGCGTTGATTAAGGATGGTGTCGATCGCAATCGCGGTCTTGCCCGTCCGGCGATCGCCCAAAATCAACTCGCGCTGCCCGCGCCCGATCGGAATGAGCGCGTCGATCACTTTCAATCCGGTCTGGAGCGGCACCGTCACCGGCGCGCGATCCATGATCGGTGCCGCGGGTCGCTCGATCGGCAAACGTTCGCTCGCTGCCACCGGCCCATTGCCATCGAGCGCTCGACCAAGCGGATCGATCACGCGCCCGAGCAACCCTTCGCCCACCGCCACGTCCATGACTCGCCCGGTGCGCTGAACTTCATCGCCCGCGTGCAGGCCCTGATATTCGCCGAGCAGAACGACGCCGATTTCCTCTTCGTCCACGTTGAACGCGATCCCGAAAAGATCGCCGGGAAACTTGAGCAGTTCCTCAAAGCCCGCATTGGGAAGACCGGCGACGCGCGCGATGCCAGTGGAGACGCTGATGATCGTACCGACTTCGTGCGGCGCGAGTTGCGGCTTGAACGCTTCCCGCGCCTGATCGATTCCCGCGAACGTGCGATCGAAGACGCTCTGCAGACTTTCCGGCGCCGCGTTCATTTACTTTTCGCGACCATCTTTTGCTCGTTAGGCTGCGGCTTCGGCTGGTCCTTCGCTTTCAAAAGTTCGTCGACGCCAGTTTCCAAACCTGTGAGGTAATCGGCGATGCTCCACGCGAGCTTTTGGCCGTTCGTGGTCAGTTCGATGCCGCTGACCAAATCGGGCGCGGTTTCGAACCGGAGTTTGATTTCGCTCGAGAAGGTTTCGTTGAGCGCTTTTTGAATGGCGGCCTGTTGCTCGGCGGGGAGGTCGAACGCGCTCCGCACGACTGCGGGATCGGACGCCGTCTTGAGAGCTTCGCCGAGGCTCGCTTTCGTCTTTGCGTCCAGCGCTTGCAGGCGTCGCAGGAAAACGTCGGCCGTCCGCTCTTCGAGGCTGGCCGTGGCGAGATCGGCCAGCGTCTTTCGCGTGATGGCGAAAACTTCCTCCTGCGTTCGGCGACTGATGGCCTGGCTCAAGTGCTGCGCGTCGTTTCGTAGCGTCTCGCCTCGCTTCGCGCTCAAGGCGTCGGCGGCTTTGCGCGCTTCGTCGAGGAGCCGCTCGCGCTCGGCTTTCGCTTCGTCGGTTGCCTTGCTCAGGAGCGCGGCGCGCTGCTGGTCGAACTCGTCGTTCTTGTGCTGGAAATCGTCGCGCTCCTTTTTGGCTTCGGCCTTTTTCGCGGCGGCGTCGGCCAGTTCGGCGGCGATCTTCTTCTCGCGCGCGTCGATCGCGTTGAGGATCGGCTTGTAAAGAAAGCGCCTCAACAACCAGACGAGGATGAGGAAGTTGAGCGCCTGCGCCCCGACGGTGAACCAGTCGATGAGCATGGATTACTTTCCGGCCGCCTGCGCGATGACGTGATTCCAGAACGGATTCGCGAAGATCAAAATCATCGAGACGACGAAGCAATAGATGGCGGTCGATTCGATCATGGCGAGGCCGACGAAGAGCGTGCGCGTGATGGTGGCGGAGGCGTCGGGCTGCTGGGCCAGCGCGGTGAGCGCGGTCGCGACCGAGCGCCCTTCGCCGAGGGCCGGCATCATACAGCCGATGCCGGTCGTTAGGCCGGCGGTGACGATCGAGGCGACCGCGATGAGTGTCATGTTATCCATTGGTTTGTCCTTTGTTGGTTAGGCTGCGTTTTTCAAGTTTCGGCCGGCGCGTGCGCGTGGCCGCCGCGATGTAAACCGCGGCGAGGATGCTGAAGATGTAGGCCTGCACCATGCCGGTGAGGAGGCCGAGCGCGGTCATCACGATCGGGAAAATGAACGGCGTGATCGTGAGCAGAATGCCGATGATCATCGCCCCGCTCATCATGTTGCCGAAGAGACGGACGGCGAGCGCGAGGGTGCGCGAGAGCTCGCTGATGATGTTGAACGGCAGCATGATCACCGTCGGCTCGATGTAGGATTTGAGGTAGCCGCCGAGGCCCTGGTCCTCGATGCCGAAAAGCGGCACGGCCACAAACACGCAGAGGGCGAGCGCGACGGTGGTCGAGAGCGAAGCGGTCGGCGGCTCGTAGCCGGGAATGATGGTGCAGAGCGCGGAGACGGCGACGAAGAGAAAGAGCGTGCCGAGAAAACCGAGATATTTCTCCGGATGACGCAGGCCGACTTCTTCGATCTGTTTGTTGATCCCGGTGACGATGATTTCCAAAAAGTTCTGCCAGCGGGTGCGTTCCAGTTCGGTGGAAAGATTGCGCGTGATGAGCTTCGCGCCGACGGCGAGCACGATCATCAGGCCCCAGGTGAAGACGATGGTGCCGTTGAGTTTGAGAAACCCGTGCTGCCAGAAAATCATCTGATCGGGACTAAGGCGCATGACTGGCCTCCGGTGTTCGCGAGTGATGATTTTCGGCCGGCGCGCGGGTCAGCCACGTCACGACGAAACGCGCGATGACGAATCCGAGCAGACACGCCATCAGCCGCCGCCAATCGCCGCGGCCGACAAAGTAAAAGCCGGCGAGCGCAATGCCCATGCGCAGAAGCATGCTGCCGAAAAACCAGAGCGCGGGTTGCCGGGACGAAAGGCCTTTGCGCACGGTCCACCAAAGGCCGCCGAAAAAAATCGCCCCAAGCAAAAGGCCGACGGCGCTCGCGAGCAGCAATGGCAGCGGTTCATTCATCGTTAGGCGCCTCGTCGTCCCGCATCGCTTTCTCTTCCTTGGCAACCCAGCGCCACGCGTTCAGACAACCAATCGTGAGCCCGGCGACCAGGAGCGCGAGCGTCCAGGAATGGGTGCCGGGATGATGCTTGTCCAACCAAATGCCGAGCGCGGCGCCGAGCAATGTCGGCACGGTCACCGACCAGCCGATCAGTCCCATCATGCCGAGGCCGAACCAGACGCCGGGCTTCGGATTGCGCCGCGCCTTGAGTTTGCGCGCCGCTTTCACGCCGATCTCCCCGGCGAAATCTGGCTCCGGTCGATCGTTAGGCGGGTCGCTCATTTTTGAAAGCTCGCGAACCGATGCAGAAAGCCGGTTTCCAATTTCGCCATGACCGAGCGGACGTTTTGCTCGTCCTCATCGAGCGCGAGAAACTCCTGCTTCACCGCGTCGTGTAACTGTCCGAGATCCGTTCCGCCGAGCGCGCGGCGCACGGAGACGAGCACGTCCGCGCCGGTTTTCACGAGCACGCCTTCGTCCACCGCGACGAAGACTTCGCCGTCGGATTCGGTTTCGTAAGTCAGAATGCCGGGCGCGAGCGCGGCCACGCAATCGAGCCGGTGCGGCAGGATGCCGAACGAACCTTCGCGCGTCTCCGCGACGATGCGCGACACGCCGGTTTTCTCGGCGAAGACCTGGAACGGGAGAAGAATCTTAAGCTGCATGTGCGGCGGCGACCGGTGTCGGCTGTGGTTGCGGTTTTGTTTCCGTCGGGGCTTTGGGCGCGCTCGGTTTCGCTTTCGCCTTGGCCTCATCGACCGCGCCGATCATGTAGAACGCGCTCTCGGGTAAATCCTTGAATTCGTCGCCCAGGATTCGCTCACAACCATCCAGCGCGTCCTTCAGACTAACGAGTTTACCTTTCATGCCGGTGAACTGCTCGGTCGTGAAAAACGGCTGGGTCAGAAACCGCTCCAGCCGGCGCGCGCGGGCGACCACGTTGCGATCCTCCGGCGAGAGCTGCTCCAGGCCGAGCATCGCGATGATGTCTTTCAGCTCGGCGTATTGCGCGAGCGTGCGCCGGATTTCCTGCGCCAGTTTGTAATGGCGTTCGCCGACAATGCCCGGCGTCGCCATCTTGGAACTCGATTGCAGCGGATCGATCGCGGGAAAAAGTCCTTCGCTCGCGCGCTGGCGCGAAAGGACGATCGACGCCGAGAGATGCGAGAAGGTGTGGACCGCCGCCGGATCGGTGAAATCATCCGCCGGCACATAGACCGCCTGGATCGAAGTGATCGCGCCGGTATCCGTGTTGGCGATCCGTTCCTCCAATCCGGAAAGCTCGGTGCCCATCGTCGGCTGATAGCCGAGACGCGACGGCATTTGCCCCATCAAACCCGAGACTTCCATTCCGGCCTGGATGAAGCGGAAAATATTATCGATCAGCAGCAGCACATCGCGGTGTTCGTCGTCACGAAAATATTCGGCCATCGTTAGGGCGGCGTGGCCGACGCGAAAACGGCTGCCCGGCGGCTCGTTCATCTGGCCGTAGATCATGACCATGTTCGGCAGCACGCCGGCTTCCTTCATCTCGCGATAAAGCTCCTCGCCTTCGCGGCAGCGCTCGCCGATCCCGCAGAAAATGCTCACGCCTTTCTGGTCCGAGACGACGTTGTGAATCATCTCGGTCAGCAGCACCGTCTTGCCCACGCCGGCGCCGCCGAAAAGGCCCGCTTTTCCGCCGCGCTCCAGCGGCATGAGCACGTCGATGACTTTGATTCCGGTCTCGAAGACTTCCGACTTGGTCGAACGTCGCGCCAATGGCGGCGGATCGCGATGCACCGAACGCCATTGGATATCGGTCGGCGCTGGTTCGCGATCGATCGCATCGCCGAACACGTCGAACATGCGCGAGAGAATTCCTTTCCCGACCGGCGCCTGGAGCGGCCCGCCAGTGTCCTCCACGGCCATGCCGCGCGCGAGACCTTGCGTCGGCGTGAGCGCAATCCCGCGCACGTGATGCGCGTCGCTCTGCGCCAGCACTTCGATGACGATCTCGTTCTTCGCGCCCGCGCGCAGAACCGAATAAATCGGCGGCAAGATGCGCGTCGAAACGCACATCCACGACACTGCCGCGGACCGAGACAATCATCCCTCGATTCAGCGACCGCTGTTCACTCTTTGCTTCGTTCATAACCAATGAATCGTCGCGCGATTCGCGTTCACCGGAAAAGCGCGACCAAATGACTGATGGCCTTCCAGCAGCCCGCACCCGATGCTGCCCAGCTCTCGCTCTTACCTTCAATCAGGATCGGGCAAAGAGGCTGACCAGTCGATTTCTTTTCAGTTTTCAATTTGCGGCCCCTCTAAAACTGATACGGTTTCATCGTGATCAATGTCGCAAAATGTCACTCGCTTTCTTGGCACAAATTGCGAATCGCCGCGTCCCTTTTTTGCAGCTGCTCGAGATTGGTTGGATCAAGGATTGGCCAGGCGCGCATCGATATGTCGATCTAATCCGCTTTCGCACAAAAAATACCAGTAACCAGCGGCGGTAATCGCGAATCCGTTCGGCTCCTTGATGCCCTTTGACGTGCTCCGACCAGACTTTTTTAAAACAAGATCGTGAGAGCGCATGATCAGAACGTCCTCGTAGTGTGAGCGGTTAAAAACTACCACTTCGCCGCGCTTGGGTGCCTGGTGTTCGATTCGCCACAGAAAATCGTGCGCGAGTTCTTCCGCCGACGGTTGCTTGAAACCGACGACGCGACAGCCTTGCGCGTTCATCGCGCCGATGACATGCGGGACGAGGCCATCCTTGCCGCCCGCGTCAGGAGCCTGAAGGCAAATTAGCAACGAGCGTTTGTTTTCGGCGTAGAGCTAGAACTGCAACTCGTCCATCCGCTTTTGGAGCTTCTCACTTTTCCGAAGCGCGGATTCTTTCTTTTCGTGTCTGGCCGCAAATGGCGGATCGAAGTCCTTGAGCCGGATTTTCTCTCCGGGTTTCACGCGGAGTCCATTGTGATAATTCATGCGCTGGGGTTTTGATAAGACCTTGCAGGTACTCTTTGTCAGCAATGACGGCGCGAAATCGATTTATACAGTAAGATTGGATATGAGATTTCGGCGGAGGAATGGCGATCGCGTTTTGGTGGTCGGCATTTTCCAAAGCCCGACGGCCGGTCGGGCTGTGCTGAAAAATCTCCGTTGGGCCCGGATTCGGCGGGCCGCCGCGATCCACGCGGCGGCCAACGGCCGGCTGCGGGTCAAGGAAAATGGCGTCTCCATGATCGACGCCGTGGCCGGCGGTTTTGCCGGCCTCCTCGCCCTGGGTGCATTCGTCCTTTGGCAGCGCGGAATGCTGCTCGATTATTCGCCGCGAGATCTGGCGCAGCTTCTGGCTGCCTTCGCCTTGGGAGGCGCGCTGGCCGGTTGGATTCTTGTCCGATTGCTTCCGGAGCACGTCGGCGAGAGCGAGCCTGGCGCGGTGCACAAGCACGATCCTGCCAGGTGAAACGGTGGTCCTGGCTGAAGTCAGAGCCAGCGAAACGTCACGCGTAATCGCGCTTTTGCGGGACGTGGAGGCAGAGGCGCCGGTCACGTTTGCTTTTCATTCGCTGCCGCCTTTTGAATTCAAATCGAGCGCGCGGCCGCTCGGTCATGAACTGCCTTCGGGTCAGCGGCTGGAGGAAAATGTGGCGCGTCTTGCTGGCTCGACCCAGGTCAGCCGGGAAGCGAAGGCACGCGGTCCATCCTTTCTGGACCGATTGCGCGAGATCGAGCGGGCGCTGGAATGGACGAACGCCAGTTCTCACGATGTCGGCCGAGGTCCACCACGCCTTTACGCTTTCGGCGGAATGGCTGCTCGATAACGCTTATTTGATCCGGGAACAGGTGACCGATCTGCGGGAGAGTCTTCCGCAAAAATATTACGGCGAACTGCCTCTCATCGACAGCGGACCAAAGAAGGGGTTGCCGCGGGTCTACGAGGTCGCCTCGGAAATGGTGGCCGAGACCGGAGGCGCATTGGAACCGGAGATCTATCCGGAAATTTCTGGTTGCTTTTCAGGCGACTGCTCCGCTGGACATCGGAGAACTCTGGGCCCTCCCGCTGATGTTGCGCTTGCAGTTACTCGAAGGTCTGCGCGCGATCGCGATCCAGGTCGAGCAACTACAAAGCCAGAGCGAGGAGGCGGACTTTTGGTCGAATCGGCTCATCACCGCGGTGCGCCACAGTTCACCGCGCTTGCTCAAGGAAATGGAGGAGCTGGTGCAACGCTATCCGGAGCCGACGCCGCATTTTGCGAGCGAACTGGTGGCCCATCTCTACGACGAAGAGGCGGCGCTCCCAATGGTGAGCGGCTGGCTGGAACGCTCGCTCCGCGCGCCTTTGCTCGAAGTCATCCAGCAGGAACATCGACGCCAGGCGGTGCAGCAGACGGCGCTCGCCAGTCTGATCAGCAGTAGCCGCCGCCTCGCGCAAATCCAGTGGCGGGAACTTTTCCAGGTGACGAGCTGGGCGGAGAACGAATTGGCGGCCGATCCCACCGGCGTTTATGCCCGCCAAAATTTTGAGACGCGCGATCGATGCCGGGGCGCGGTGGAGGAAATCTCCCGATGGTCAAAGGGTTCGGAACAAAAAACCATCGACCAGGCGCTCGCGCTGGCAGAGACCGCGAAAGACGAAGTCGGTCGGCACGTTGGCTATTACTTGATCGATGCCGGCCGGCCGGCGCTCGAGCGGGCGATGAGGACGCGCGTTCCATTGGTCGAACGGTTGCGTCGATGGCTCCGCGCGCACGCGGCGGGCGCATACTTCGGGACCATCCTCCTGCTGACCGTCGCGGCGGTGGCAGCGCCTCTTCTTTTCGTCGCTCAATCGGTTCATGCACTGGTCCTTGGGCTGCTGGGAGCCCTCCTGCTCCTGCCCGCGAGCGAGGTGGCGGTGCTGATCGTGAATTATTTCGTGACCTCGCTCCTGCCGCCGCAGGTCCTTCCGAAGATGTCCTTCAAAAAGGAAGGAATTCCCGACGATTGCCGCACGCTGGTGGTGGTGCCGATGTTGCTGACCACTCCGGACGCGATCCAGAACGAGCTGAACCGGCTCGAAATTCGTTACCTCGGAAATACGGACGCAAACTTGCGCTTCTCGCTCCTGACCGATTTTGCCGACGCGCCGCGGGAAAGCATGCCGGAAGACGCGGAGTATATCGACCTCGCCACCCGCGGGATTGAGGAACTGAATCGCCGGCACGGCGCGGGGCGTTTCTTCCTTTTTCATCGAGGACGAAGGTGGAGCGAGAGCGAGCAACGCTGGATCGGCTGGGAGCGCAAGCGCGGCAAACTCGAGCAACTCAATCGATTCCTGAGCGGCGAATCCGCACCCGAGCTGGAAGGATTTCTCTGCGCGGGCGATCGCGCGCAACTCGAGGGAATTCGCTTCGTCATCACGCTGGACGCCGATACCCAACTGCTGCGCGACACGGCGCGGAGGATGATCGAAACGCTGGCGCATCCGTTGAATCAGGCGCGCCTATCGCCTGATGGCCGCCGCGTCATTCGCGGCTACACGATCATTCAACCAAGCGTCAGCGCTTCGATGCCGAGCGCGAGAGCGACATGGTTCTCACGCATCTTTGCGGACCCGCGCGGAATCGATCCTTATACGCACGCTGTCTCCGATGTTTACCAGGATTTGGTCGGAGAAGGCAGCTATCACGGCAAAGGAATCTATGATCTGCAGACGTTTCACCGCCTCTTGTCCGGACGATTTCCAGCAGCGCACTTGTTGAGCCATGATCTGCTCGAAGGCTGCTATGTTCGGGTTGGGCTCGCAACGGACATCGAGCTGCTGGATGTCTTCCCGAGCAGTTACATCGTCTGGTGGAATCGGCAGCACCGTTGGATTCGCGGTGACTGGCAAATCATCGATTGGCTGAAATCGCGCGTGCCCTCGGGCGGCGGCGGGACTGAACCCAATCCCCTTTCGGCCTTTGAGCAGTGGAAGATTTTCGACAACCTTCGTCGCAGTCTGGTGCCGCCGGCGACCGTGGCTCTGCTCCTCGCCGGTTGGCTGTTGACGCCTGCGCCGATGCTCTGGAGCGGGATCATCGCGGGCCTGATGTTGTGGCCGGTCCTGAATTCTCTCCTCGGCCTCGTGTTCCATCCGCCGCCGCCAGGGACGAGGTTCTGGCGCGATCCGCGCGACCGCCTGCTGCGCTCCGTGTTCGCGATTGTCTTCCTGGCGGACAACGCCGGCATGGTGCTCGATGCCATTGCTCGGGTCGCCTTCCGGCGAATCAAATCGCATCGGCTGCTCCTGGAATGGGAGACGGCGCTGGATGCTCACCAGCGCGCCAGAAATCAACAGGGCCGCTTCTTATTGGATAGACTTTGGATCCCTGCTGCCTGCGTCCTCCTTTTTGGCGGCGCGGCGTGGCGGGGGACCTCGACGATGGTGGCCGTGGGTCCGTTCGTTCTTTTATCGGCATTCTTTCCCGTGGCGGTGATGGTGATGAACCGCCAGGCGAAGAGCTGGCGCGGCGGGATCCTAACCGCGGACGATCGCCTCTTCCTGCGCGCGGCCGCGCGGCGGACCTGGAGATACTTCGATGAGTTTGTCGGGCCAGAGACCTCCTGGCTGCCGCCGGACAATGTCCAGGAAACACCCATCCGGGAAATTTTCCTGCGCACTTCGCCAACGAACATCGGGCTCTGGATGCTGGCGACAGTGGCGGCGAATGACTTTGGCTACATCACGATCGACGACCTGGTGGCGCGCAATCTCGGCACCCTCGAAACGGTGGGTAAGCTCGAGCGTTTCGAAGGTCATCTTCTTAATTGGTACGACCTCAAGACCCTTCAGCCTTTGCATCCGCGCTACGTCTCCACCGTGGACAGCGGAAATCTGCTCGCGAGCCTGTGGACCTTTGAAAGCAGCTGCGACGAACTGGCCGAGCGCCCCCTTCTGGATGCGAGCGCATTGCGCGGATTGGCCGACACGCTGAGTGTGCTGCGGCAAGTCGCCGCCACCCACAAGGACACGGAACTTCCTCCGGCGCTTCTCCGTCTGTCGGAACTGACTACGGGTCAGCCCTTGAATCTGGAGGAAGTCATTCGGCGCATCCGGGCAGCCCGCGAGCCGACGGAGGATCTTCTCCTCCATTTCGGCGAGAGGAAAACCGATCCGCGCACCTACTGGGCACAACAGATCTCGAAGCAGGTCGCGGCTTGGAATACCGTGATCGATAAATACCTTCGGCCGGTGGAAATTCTGATGGCGCCGCCATCGCAGTTGATGTCGTTAGGCCAAGCAACTCACGAATCCCGGCGCGAGGCGCTCGCCGCCATTTTTTCCCTGCGCAACATTGCCGTCGAAGGCATTGCCGGGCTCGTGCCGCTGCTGGCTTTTCATGAGCGCCGGGAGGACCAGGAGATTCCGCCCGCCGTGCGCGAGTGGCTCGATCTTCTCGTGACCGAGGGGGAGCATTCACGGCGCAGCGCCTCGGAACAGCTCGCGCAGTTGGATGAATTGATCGCCCAGAGCCAGCAACTGGAAAGCGGAATGGAGCTGCGATTTCTCTACGATGAGGAACGGCGGATTTTTGCCATCGGCTACCAGGTGGCGGAGCGCCGGCTCGACAACTCGTTTTACGATCTGCTCGCGAGCGAGGCGCGCCTAACGAGTTTCCTGGCCATCGCGCGCGGCGAAGTGCCGATGGAACATTGGTGGGCTTTGAGCCGGCCCTTCGGCTCCGCCTACGGACGGCTGCCACTTCTCTCCTGGACCGGGACAATGTTCGAATATCTGATGCCGCTTCTCTTCACCAAGGCGCACGAAAATTCACTCCTCGATCGCGCCTGTCAAGACGCCGTGCGCTGCCAGATTGCCTATGCCCGGCAAAGCAAAGTGCCGTGGGGCATCTCGGAATCCGCCTTCAGCGCAATCGACCGGCACGACGTCTATCAATACCGGGCCTTTGGCGTCCCGGCACTGGCCTTGAAGCGCGGGCAGGAAAACGATCTCGTCGTGGCGCCGTATGCGGCCGCGCTCGCTCTCGGCGTGGCCCCGGCCGCCGCGGTGAAGAATCTGCGCTGGCTTGCCACCCTCGGCGGCTCCGCGCTGCTTGGCGACTACGGCTACTACGAAGCGATCGACTATTCGCGGCGGACCGAACCCGGCGGCGCGGCCGGGATTATCATCCATTGCTACATGGTGCATCACCAGGGCATGTCGCTTCTCGCTTACGACAACGCCCTAAATGACAATGCGATGCGGAGGCGGTTCCACTCCGACTTGCGCATTCGCGCCACCGAGCCGCTCCTGCACGAGCACATCCCGGAACAAATTCTGCCGACTACCGGTGAGGTGCACGAAGAGCGACCCTTGCTTCGGACGATTCCGAGCGTCGGTCCCGCGCTCGCGGCGCAAACGCCGGACATCTCCTCGCCGCGCATCCACCTGCTCTCCAATGGAACCTGCTCCGTCACGGTCACGAACTCCGGCGGCGGCTCTCTGCGCTGGCTGGATCTGGACGTGACCCGCTGGCATGCCGATACGACCTCCGACCTTTCGGGACCGGTTTGTTACATCCGGGATTTGGAAGGTGGAACGACCTGGAGCAATACCCATCAACCGCTGCGATCTCCTGAGCGCCGCTACACCTGGAGTTTCACGCCGGACAAAGCGGAGTTCCGGCGGAGGAGCGGACCGTGCGAGACGATCACCGAAATCGCTGTCTCCGCGGAGGACGATGCGGAAGTCCGGCGCGTCACTTTGGTCAACACCTCACGCAAATTGTGCCGGCTGGAACTGACCAGTTACCTCGAGCTTGCGCTCGCGCCGCACCGGGCGGATCGCGCCCATCCCGCTTTCAACAAGCTCTTCATCGAAACCGAATGGCTGCCGCATTGCGAAGCGCTGGTCGCGCGCCGTCGCCTCCGCGCCCCCGACGATCGTCCGGTCTGGGCCGCGCACCTCATGGTCTCCGAGTCCGCTTTTACCGACTCGACCGAGTTTGAAACCGACCGCGCGCAATTCCTCGGCCGGGGCCGGACGCCGGCAAATCCCATCGCGCTGACCCGCAGCCTAACGAAAAGTGTCGGCGCCGTGCTCGATCCAATCTTCAGCCTGCGCCGGAGCGTGACAATCCTGCCTAACGATCGCTTTCAGTTTGCCCTCGTCACCGTGGTCGCGGAGTCGCGCGAAGCGGTCGTGGCGCTGGCCGAGCGCTACTCGGAGTTCCACACTTGCGGGCGCGCTTTTGAGACCGCCTGGACCCATTCCCAACTGGAACTGCGCCGGCTCCGCATCCGCCCGGGCGATGTGCGAATCTTTCAGCAACTGGCGGCCCTCATCATTTTTCCCCAGGCCCAACTGCGACCCACGCCGGCGCGTCTCGGCCGCCGGAGCGAAGGTCAGCGTGCCCTCTGGCGGCAGGGTCTTTCCGGTGACCTGCCGATTGTCGTCATCATGATCGGTCACCTCCGCGACATCGAAGTCGTGCGTGAAATTTTAACCGCGCACACCTTCTGGAATCTGCGTGGCTTGAAGGTCGACCTCGTGCTCGTGAGCGAAGAACCGCCGAGTTATGACGAACCGTTGGGCGCTCAGCTGCGCCAACTCACCGAAGCGCGGGCGCACCTGACCGGCGTGGATCAGCCGGGCGGCGTTTATCTCCGCGCGGCCACTAAGATTTCGAAGGAAGAGCTGGTTGCGCTTCAGGCCGCGGCTCGGATGGTCCTGGTCGCAGCCCGCGGCTCGCTCCGCCAACAACTTGCCGCGACCGCTCCGGTCACCGCCAAACCGCGGCTCCTAGCGCCAAGCAAGCAATTCCACGAAGAGCCCTCCGCGCCGCTCACTTTCATGGAGCTGAAATACTTCAACGGCCTCGGCGGCTTTACCGAGGACGGGAAGGAGTTTGTGATCTATCTCGGCCCCGGTGGGCAAACGCCGCTGCCTTGGATCAACATCATGGCCAACCCAAAGTTCGGCGCGTTTGTTTCCGAGTCGGGCGCCGAATGTGTCTGGGGTCGCAATAGCCAGACCGATCGACTCACGCCGTGGTTTAACGATCCGATCTCCGATCCGCCCGGGACCGCCATTTACATCCGCGATGACGACATCGGCGTTGCCTGGTCGCCCACGCCGCAACCGATTCGGGAGAAGGACGCCTATCGCGCGCGCCACGGCCAGGGTTACACAAACTTCGAGCATAACAGCCACGCGATCGAACAACGGCTGCTCACCTTCGTGCCGGTCGATGACGCCGGTGGCCAGCCGGTGCGGCTGCAGCGGCTGCGCTTGCGCAACAGCTCCTCGCGCCGGCGAAAGCTGACCGTCACCTCCTACAGCACGCTCGTTCTCGGATCTGATCCGGAGGAAACCGGCATGCATGTGGTCACGAAATGGGATTTGCAAAGCCAGAGCCTCTTTGCCCGCAACTCCTACAACCCGGAATTCTGCGACTGCGTCACATTCGCCACTTCCACTCCAACGCCAGCGTCGTTCACCGGCGATCGCGCTGTGTTCATCGGGCGTAATCGTTCGTTGCGCGATCCCGCCGCGATGGAGCACGAACGATTGACCGGCGACGTTGGCCCCGGCTTCGATCCTTGCGCCGCCCTCCAGGTCGTGGTCGAGATCGAACCGGGACAAACCGCCGAGATGACCTTTCTCCTCGGGCAGGCGGGCGACGAGGAAGAAGCGCGCGCATTGGTGAGCCGGTTCCGCGATCCCGCGAACGTCGAAACCGCATTCCAGGAAACCCGCCGTTGGTGGGATCGGCTCCTGAGCAAGATCGAAGTGGAAACGCCGGAACTTTCCACGAATTTTCTGCTCAACCGCTGGCTGGTTTATCAGACGCTCAGTTGTCGCTTCTGGGGTCGGACCGCGCTTTATCAATCGAGCGGCGCCTACGGCTTCCGCGATCAATTGCAGGATGTGATGGCGTTGGTCCACGCCGCCCCCGCCATCGCGCGCGACCACATCCTGCGGGCGGCAGCGCGGCAATTCCTGGAAGGCGATGTCCAGCATTGGTGGCACCCGGTTTCAGGCGCCGGCGTGCGGACCCGAATCAGTGACGATCTTCTCTGGCTACCGTTCGTCACCGCGCATTACGTCCGCACCACCGGCGACGATGCCGTTCTTGATGAAACGGTCCCATTTCTCGAAGGTAAGGAGCTTGAGCCGAAGGAAACGGAGAGCCTTTCGATTCCCGCCGTCTCTCATACCCAAGGCTCGCTCCTGGAACATTGCCGGCGCGCCATATCGCGCGCCGCCAGTAGCGGCCCGCATGGATTACCGCTGATCGGCGGCGGCGATTGGAACGACGGCCTCAACCGGGTCGGATTGGGCGGCAAAGGCGAAAGCGTCTGGCTTGGCTGGTTTGAGATTTGTGTGCTCGATGACTTCGCGGAGTTACTCAACCTGCGCGAGTTGGGCAAGGAAGCCCAAGCCTGCCGTGCCCGCTCCGCCGAGCTGGCAAAAACCATCGACGCTCAGGCCTGGGACGGAGCGTGGTATCGCCGCGGATACTTCGATGACGGTACACCGCTCGGATCGAGCGAAAATCTCGAAGCCCGCATCGATTCGCTTCCGCAAACCTGGGCCGCGATCTCCGGCGCCGGCGACTCCGAGCGCGTCGGTGTCGCGCTACGATCGCTCGAGGAAAATCTCGTACGTGAAGCCGACGATATGATCCTGCTCTTCACCCCGCCTTTCGACAAAACCACTGCCGACGTCGGCTACATCCAGGGTTACCCGCCCGGCGTGCGAGAAAACGGCGGCCAATACACGCATGGCGCGACCTGGGTTCCAATGGCGTTCGCCCGCCGGGGCGACGGCGACAGCGCCGTCCGATTTTTGCGGATGCTGAATCCGGTCGAGCACGCCCGCGTCGAAGCGGATTGCGAACGCTACAAAGTCGAGCCCTACGTCATGCCGGGAGACGTTTACTCGTTAGCCGACCACGTTGGCCGCGGCGGCTGGACCTGGTACACGGGCGCGGCGGCCTGGACTTATCGCGTCTGGCTCGAAGAAGTTCTGGGCTTCCAACGTCGCGGCGACACGTTCACGATCAACCCGGTTATACCAAAGGATTGGGACGGCTTTAGTCTGCACTACCGCCACAAGGAGACTCATTACCACATCGCGGTTGAGAATCCCGATCACTGCTCCCACGGCGTCGCGCTGGTGGAATTGGACGGAATTGCCGCGGCCGACAAAATCGTGACCTTGCTGGACGACGCCGTGCCCCACGCGGTGCGTGTCGTGCTGGGCGAGCCGCCGGAGACGCGCCTACAATTGCCAGTCGAGCACGCCGGAGTGCCGGCCCGCAAGATCTGAACAGATTCTCGCAAACCACGTGGGGTGAACAAAGCCGGGTAATCGAAATTCCTAATCGCCACACCGACAAAGAAGGCGGCGCGGGCAGTCTTACTCGCCCTGGCTACGATCGTGACCGCGGGTTGTGCGACGGGACTGACTCCGGCGGAAAGATGATGTGGTCCACCTAGGTCCTCGCCAGTCTGAAAGGGGATTGCGACCGGTGTGATCGTAAACCGGCGAGATCGCTCCGCGCCCGGGGGAGTCGTGCCCGCTCGTGACTTCCGCGCGGGTGCTGACGGTGGCGCCGCGTGTCCCTTTCTATCTCGTCTACCGCAGCCCGCAGCCGGGAGCGGCGCCGCAGGTCAACGTCCTGGAGCTTGATCCGTTCGGGGACGCTGCCCATTTCTTCTTCCAACACCCGCACCACGATATGGCGGTCGTGGAGATTCGGCTTCCGCCGGAACTGGCGAACGAAGTCAGCCTGCCCTCCTTCCTCGAGGAGAAGGCGATTACCGCGCGCGAGGACGAGCCGCGCCCGAGAGAGGATGTCTCTGTCCTCGGATTTCCCAGCGTCCTGCCCGGAACCGAAGGAGCCTTCGCTGTGCTGCGAAGTAGCAGAGTTGCCTCCTTTTCCGCCGGCCCGCCTTCCGATCTCGAAACGTTCCTGGCCAATACCAACGTCTACGCTGGAGACAGCGGCGGCCCGGTCATTAGCGCACGGCGCGGAAAGCCGAAACTGATTGGGATTCTGACCGAACGGATCGGGCGGAAGGAAGGCAGCGTGCCTTTGGCGGTGGTGCCGAATGCGTCCGTCGTAGCGGAGACTTTATGACTGGAAAGCGGCCCAGAGCGATTCGGGTCTCGAAGGTGATTCCGGTATTTCGTTAGGCAGACAAACGCAGGTGGGCCGGCCGAGCCTGTGACTCTGGAAGCCGGTCGGTCTTTTGCTCCGGACGCGGGTCGACCGCGGCGCGCGGAGTCGCGCTCATGACTCTTTCTGTCCTCACGTCCGGATGCGACGGAACCACCAGGACGGGAGACTTGGCGTGACGTACCACCAGTTCGGCCACGCTGCCGATCAACAGATGCCGGAACCCGCTGTGGCCGTGCGTCGCGGTGATAATCAGATCGGGAACGATTTCCTCTGCGACCGCGCAAATTTCGGAAACGGGATGACCGATCTTGAGGAGCGTCTCGAACTTTACCTCGCCGAGTTCCGCCGACTGCACGAAGGCCTCCATCTGGCGGGCCGCTTCTCTGCGTGCCGACTGTCGAATATCGGAATTCCGGTAAATCCCGTAGCTGCCTTTGCGCAGCGTATCGCCGAGATAGATGACGTGCAGAATGATCAGCCGGGCGGACGTGCCGGTGGCAAACTTGATCGCATAATCGAGCGCACCCGGAGAAGCATCGGAGAAATCGACCGGCACCAGAATCGTCGGAACACTCGGGCCGCTTGCCGCCTTGTCGGCTTTCGCATTAGGCGCTTCCTTTCCGCTCTGCCGCGCCACCAGGACGGGACAGGGCGAATGCTGCACGACTCGCTCGGCGGTGCTCCCGAGAAATGTATGCTTGAGACCGGTGTGTCCGTGGGTCGAGAGCACGATCAGATCCGCCGCCATGGTCGACGCGAGCCGGCAGATTTCGTGATAAACGGAAGTGCCTTCGCAGAGATGAATCGAAACGGTCGAAGGCAGATCATTCTGCCGCGCTACCTCCTCCAACTCCTGGCGCAGATCTCTTTCGCGATGCTCGGTAAACGAGCTGGCGGCATCGTCGGCCGAAAGAATCGGCCCCATGAATGTGACCGGGTAAACTTCATGATGGACGTGTGCGAGATGAACGACGGCCCCAAACCGTCGCGCCACCTTTTTCGCAGTCGTGATCGCGGCGATCGACACGGGTGAGAAATCGATCGGGACAAGAATGTTTTGAATGTTTCTCTTCACGCCCCAAAGCTTGAGCCAAACGTAGCGCCTGGCTCCGCATGATTTGGCGAAGTTGCACCATTTCTTGCGCAGGCCCGCGGCAAGCGCGGGAATGCCTGCGCGCTACGATTCCAACGCGGCCTGGGCCGCGGCCAGCTTCGCGATCGGGACACGGAACGGGCTGCAGCTCACGTAGTCGAGCCCAAGCCGGTGGCAAAATTTCACGCTCGAAGGTTCGCCGCCATGCTCGCCACAAATGCCAAGCTTGATGTGGGGCCGCGTCTTGCGTCCGAGATCGCGCGCGATCTCCATCAGGCGTCCCACGCCTTTCTGGTCGATGGCGGCAAAAGGATTGTTAGGCACGATGTCCAGCTCGGCGTAGGCGGGGAGGAAACTGCCGGAATCGTCGCGGCTCATTCCGAGCGTCGTCTGGGTGAGATCGTTCGTCCCGAAACTGAAGAATTCCGCGTCCTTCGCAATCTCGTCGGCGACGAGAGCGGCGCGCGGGATCTCGATCATCGTTCCGACCAGATAATTGAATTTCGTCTTCTTTTCCTTCGCAACCTCGGCTGCAACGCGATTCACAATGTCGATTTGCAGTTTCAATTCCCGCGGAAAACCAACCAGCGGGATCATGATCTCGGGCCGCACTTTTTTGCCCTTCTTCTGCACCTCGGCAGCGGCTTCAAAAACCGCGCGAGCCTGCATTTCGGAGATCTCGGGAAAGGTGATGCCGAGCCGGCAACCGCGATGGCCTAACATTGGATTGAACTCGTGCAGCTCGCGCACGCGCCGCGCGATGTTCTCAACCGGGATCCCGATTTTCTTTGCCAGGTCGGCCTGCTGTTCTTTTTCGTTCGGCAGAAATTCATGAAGCGGCGGATCGAGAAAACGAATCGTTGCCGGGAGGCCATCGAGCGCCTTGAAAATGCCGGCGAAATCCTTCCGCTGATAGGGCAGCAACTTTTTCAACGCCTTGACCCGCGTCTTCTTGTCCTCGGCCAGGATCATCTCACGCATGGCGTCGATCCGATTGCCTTCGAAAAACATGTGCTCGGTCCGGCAGAGGCCGATGCCCTTGGCGCCAAAAGCGACCGCATTCCGCACCTGTTCCGGCGTGTCCGCATTGGTCCGAACATCGAGTTCGCGGACCCGATCGACCCAACTCATGAGCTTGGCGTATTGCTGATAGATGGCGCTCTTCTTCCCGTCGAGCGAACGATCCACCAGCACCTGCACAATCTCGGAGGGCGCGGTCGTCACTTCTCCGGCGAAAACTTCGCCCGCCGTGCCGTCGATCGAAATGTAATCGCCTTCCTTCAAGGTCACACCGCTGGCAGAGAGGGTGCGCTTTTTGTAGTCGATCTCGACTCCGGAGGCGCCGCAAACGCAGACCTTGCCCATCTGCCGGGCGACGAGCGCCGCGTGTGAGGAAACGCCGCCGCGTGAAGTGAGGATGCCCTCGGCGGCGATCATGCCGCGCAAGTCTTCCGGGGAAGTTTCGACGCGAGCCAGGACAACTTTTTCGCCCCGATGCGCACGCCGGACTGCTTCCTCCGCGCTGAGGACGACATGCCCGGAAGCAGCGCCCGGACCGGCCGCCAGACCGCTCCCGATTTTCTTCGCGCTTGCGATCGATTTGCGATCGAAGATCGGGGCGAGAAGATGGCTTAACGAATCGGCTGGGATGCGCTTAATCGCCATTTCCTTCGTGATGAGTCGCTCGTCGACCATCTCGACTGCGATGCGGACGGCGGCGAGACCGGTGCGTTTGCCGTTGCGGGTTTGGAGGATGTAAAGCCGGTTGTCTTCCACCGTGAACTCGAGGTCCTGCATGTCCTTGAAATGTTTCTCGAGCAAGGCGCGCACTTTCATGAGCGCCTTGTGCGCGGCCGGCATTTCCTCCGCCAATTTCGCGATCGGGTGCGGGGTGCGTACGCCGGCTACGACATCTTCGCCCTGCGCGTTGATGAGATATTCGCCGTAGAAAACTTTCTCGCCGCTGGCCGGATCGCGCGTAAAAGCAACCCCGGTAGCGCTCGTGTCCCCCATGTTGCCGAAAACCATCGTCTGCACGTTGACCGCCGTGCCCCAGTCATGCGGGATGCCGTATTTGCGGCGATAGACAACGGCGCGATCGTTATTCCACGAACCGAAGACGGCCCCGATCGAACCCCACAACTGCGCGCGCGGATCCTGCGGAAAGGATTTGCCGGTCCGCTCCTTGATCAGGTTCTTGAAACGCTGAACCATTTCCTTCAAGTCATCGACCGAGAGCTGGACGTCGGGAAAATTGTGGTTGCCGTAACGCTCGTCCTTGAGATGCTCGATCACGCTTTCGAACGGGTCGTGATCTTCGCCAGCGCGCTTCTGCACGCCCATCACGACGTCGCCGTACATCTGCAAAAACCGGCGATACGAATCCCACGCAAAACGCGAGTTGTCGGTCGCCTTGGCGACGATCTCGACCACGGTGTCGTTCATCCCGAGGTTCAGGATCGTGTCCATCATCCCGGGCATCGAGTCGCGCGCGCCAGAGCGGACAGAAAGGAGAAGCGGGCGCTGCTTGTCGCCGAGCTTTTTGCCGACCGATTTCTCGACTTTCGCGAGGGCCGCCGCGACTTCAGCCTCGAGCCCTTT
This sequence comes from uncultured Verrucomicrobiae bacterium, assembly GCA_963819975.1. Lineage (GTDB taxonomy): Bacteria > Verrucomicrobiota > Verrucomicrobiia > Chthoniobacterales > UBA10450 > Palsa-1392. Next base: position 23,967 of record CAWFYE010000014.1, read on the forward strand.
CGGATAGGTGCGTTTATTCTCGGAAAAATAAGTGCAAACCTCGGTCGTAATCGTGAATCCCGGCGGGACCGGCAACCCGATGCGGGTCATTTCGGCGAGGTTGGCGCCTTTGCCGCCAAGGAGCGGCTTCATGCTCCCCGCGCCGTCGGCTTTGCCGTCGCCAAAGTAGTAGACGTTGCGCTTTGATTTGGCCGAACCGGTTTTTGGCTTGGGTTTCGTGGCAGATTTAGAGTGGGATGATTTGGTTTTTGTGGCCATGAGAAGAATTTGCGTACGCGCTGGAAGCGCACGCTAAAGCCACAGGTGAGAGTGTCAACGCAGCATCCGACAGGCGCGCGCCTTGTTGGATTGTTCCGTTACACAGATGGCTTAGGCCAACTGGGAGGCGAGCACGTCATCGATCGCGTCGGCGAAATCGTCGACGCCCGACATCGGGACGATGATGACATTACGATGGCCCTGGCTGTCCTCGGTGATACGAAGAAATTTGCCGCGGCCGTTCTCGCGCAGATCGATCGAAAATAGTTTTCGTTCAATCTGCAACTCTCTGGTTTCGATGATGCTGTCCATTTGCGACGGGGCGGATGTTAGCCACGCGCCCAACGAAAAGGGAAGCAAAATCTTTCGGAGCCATGCCCTCCCGTCCGACTCGGCAGAGTCTCGTCCTACCGGGAGCGGCGCCTCGTTTTGGCGGCGGTCCTATTAGATTTCGCGGCGTGATCGCTCACGATCGCGAAATCGGCCTGGCGCTTGAAGATATCGATCCGCGCCACGACCACTTTCAGAACATCGCCTACAGCCAGGATCCGCTTCGATTGCCGGGCGATGAGACGCCGGCGGGCGCCGTCGAAGACATAAAAGTCGTCGTTCAACGACGAGACATGGACCAGTCCGGTGAGGAGGACGTCGGGCAGTTCGATGAGCAGCCCGTAGTTACGCACCTCGATCACGACGGCACGAAAAACCTGCGGATTCTTGTCGCTCAACTGAAGCTGGAGAAACTCGAGTTTCTTCATTTTTGCCGATTCATTTTCCGCTTCGGCCGCAACTCGTTCGGTGGCCGAGATGTGCTCGGCAATTCCGGCCAGTTCACCCGCGCCGCGCCGCACGCCGCGTTTGCCATCGCGATCGGCAAGAGTGCGATGGACAACGAGATCAGCGTAACGCCGGATCGGACTGGTGAAGTGGGTGTAGTTGTTTATTGAGAGCCCGAAATGGCCGAGTGGCTGGATAGCGTAGCGAGCGCGCTTCAGGCTTTTCAAAAGACCGATTTTAAGCGCCTGCTCTTCCGGTTTGCCGCGGAACGATTCGAGGAGGCGTTGCAGCTCTTTCCGATTCGTCAGGTCGCCGGCGTTGAAGCCGTAGCTGATCACGAAATCCCGGTACTCGGCCAATTTGTCGGGATCGGGCGTTTCATGCACTCGATAGATGGTCGGGACGAGTCGATTCTTGAGCTCACTCGCGACCGCTTCGTTGGCCGCGAGCATGAATTCCTCGACGAGCTGATGCGACTCGTCGTTTTCGATCCGCTCCAGACGCAGCGGACGGCCGGTCGCTTTATCCACAACCACTTTGACCTCCGGGAAATCGAGATCGAGCGAGCCATGGGCGAAACGGCGCCTCCGCAAAATCGAGGCCAGTTCCCAGGCGGTGTGCAAACGACGCGACAGCTCGTCGTGCGCCGGCTTCTGCATGATGGCGTAGGCTTCTTTGTACGTCAGCCGGCGCGCGCTCTGGATGATGGTGCGGGCAAAACGGGCACTGCGCGGGGCGCCGTTTTTGGCGAAGCGGATGAAGACCGAATGGGTCAGCCTAACGACATTCGGGTTCAGGCTGCAAACCCCGTTGCTCAAGCGCTCAGGCAACATCGGGATGACGCGGTCGACAAGGTAAACGCTGTTCCCCCGCTTCAACGCCTCACGATCGAGCGCGCTTCCCGGCGTGACATAAGCGGAGACATCGGCAATGTGGACACCAAGCTCCCATTCACCGCCCTGGAGCCGCTCGACATTGATCGCGTCATCGAAATCGCGCGCGTCGTCGGGATCGATCGTGACGATGAACTGCCGGCGCAGATCTTCGCGCTCGCTGTAGCGATTGGGATCGACCGTTTCCGGAATGGCATCGGCCTCGGCCAGAACGGCATCGGGAAATTCGACCGGCAGATTGTTCTTCCGGATGATCGAAAGCATGTCGATCCCGGGATCGGTCGCCCGGCCGAGGAGCTCGATGATTTCGCCCTCGGGATTGATGTGACGCGATTCCCACGGCTCCAGCCTGACGACGACCTTGTCGTTCGACTGCGGCGGGCGGGGCGCACCGGGCAGGGGCCGCGGCTGGACGTAAACATTGTGCACGATGCGAGGATCGTCCGGCACGACGTAGAAAAACTTCCGACTCTGCTGGAGCGTGCCGACAATCGTGTCGTGAGCCCGCTCGAGAATCCGGATGACGCGGCCTTCCGGGCGATTGCTCCCACTCCGAGCGCGCCCGTAATCGGCGTCGCGCGTGATGCGGGCAACGACCCGGTCGCCGTTCATCGCGGTGCCGGTATTCTCGGCGGAAATGAAGATGTCACCCTGGTCGGAGCCTTCGCGGGCGAGAAACCCGAAGCCGGCCTGGTGGATCTGGATCTTGCCGGTGACGAGGTCGGCCTCCCCGGGAAGGATATAGCGATTTTTGCGAATCCGAGCGATCTCCCCGGACTGCTCCAACTCGCGCAGCACGCCCTTGAGGTCGCTTCGAGTCTCGCTCCTAAAGCCAAGGGCGCGGGCCAGCTCTTTCGTGTCGAGCGGCCTGTACTTGGGCGCGCCGAGAAGAGTGAGAATTTTTTGTTTCGTGTCGGAATCGCGTTTCATGTCGCAGAGCGATGATCGAAGAAATGGCTGCGAATGAAAGCAGCGATTATCGAAACGCCAGCTGACCGCCTTTTCGAAAAAAGCACCGACTGTGATAGTCTGAAGCGTGATGCAGGCAGCGCGCTGGAAGGTGGGTGAGCACATCCTCGACCCGACGAATCGCGCCCTGATCATGGGCGTGCTCAATGTTACGCCGGATTCGTTCTCCGACGGCGGCCAGTTTCTTGCCGCTGAAGCCGCCGTTAATCATGGCCTCGAAATGGCGCGGGACGGCGCCGATATCATCGACGTCGGCGGTGAGTCGACTCGGCCCGGTTCGCTCCCGGTTTCGCCTGACCAAGAGATGGAACGCGTTCTGCCGGTCCTCCAACAACTTGCCCACGTGGTCGATCAACCCCTCTCGATTGATACTTCAAAGGCAGTGGTGGCGCGGGCCGCGATCGAGGCGGGAGCCACGATCATCAACGACGTGAGCGGCGGGAGGGCCGATCCGGAAATGCTGCCGCTGGCCGCGGAAAAGGGCGTGGCACTAATCCTGATGCATATGCAGGGAAAACCCGCCACCATGCAGACAAATCCGACCTACGACGACGTTGTCACTGAGGTGGCCGATTTTTTTCGACAGCAATTTGCGCAGGCGGTACGGTGTGGCGTGGATCCCATCTGCCTCGCCTTCGATCCCGGAATCGGATTTGGCAAAACGGTCGCGCATAATCTCGACCTGCTCGCCAATCTGCCCCGGCTCCGGGTGGAAAACCGACCCCTCGTGGTGGGCGTCTCGCGAAAATCGTTTATTGGCAAAATTTCCGGACCATCGCTCGACCGCGTTAGCGCGACCGTGGCGCTGACCTCGCTCCTGCGAGCCCGCGGCGCCGATGTTTTGCGAGTTCACGACGTGGCGGAAAACACCGCCGCCCTCCGTACCACTGAAGCCCTCCTCGCCGCCACCCGATGATCCAGGAATTTACCCAGATCTTGATCGAGAAATGGCGCAGCGCCGTCGAGATCCTGCTCCTGAGCGTGGTCATTTATTATGGCTACCTCTATTTCCGCGGCACTCGCGGAGCCAAGGTGCTGACCGGGATGGCGATCGTCTTCCTCACTCTGACTCTCATCTCACAGCTCCTGAATCTGGTCGTAATCAGCTTCATCATCCGCAGCTTTTCGGTTTTCCTGGCGGTCGCGCTCGTCGTTATTTTCCAACCGGAACTGCGCCGCGCGCTGGCCGAGCTGGGCGGTCATCCGATCTTTTCTCTGACGAGCGAGAAACGGGAGACGGTCCACGACCTGGCCGAAGTGGTGATGCAGCTTTCAAACAAGCAATTCGGCGCCCTGATCGCGATCGAGCGCGACACTTCAATCAAAATCTACGAAGACACCGGGGTGATCGTCGACGCCGCTTTTTCGACCGAACTCCTGCTCACGCTTTTCCATCCCAAATCGGCGCTGCACGATGGCGGAGTGATCCTGCGCAACGGCCGGATCGCAGCAGCGGCCTGCATTTTTCCGGTCAGCCAGCGCGAGACGCTCGATCGCAGCCTCGGCCTGCGGCACCGCGCCGCGCTCGGCATCACGGAGGAATCGGATGCGGTCGCGGTCGTCGTTTCGGAAGAGACGGGGGCGATTTCGATCTGTTACCGGCGCCGGCTCGAGCGCAATTTTACCCCGGAAACTTTCCGGCAGCGGCTCGGCGAAGTTTTACTCCATCGTCACCATGAAGAAGAAGATCCTGAACAACTGGCGCCCGAAACTGACCTCCCTCCTACTCGCGACCGCGCTCTGGTACCTCATCAAGAAGAACGTAGCAACGACACCCTCGCCGTCTGAGTTGAACGACCGGCCGGAGACCGTCGAAGTTCGTTAGGTAAGAGCACGGCGGCCAGCCACCTGCTAGCCTTAAAAAGCTTTAGGCGGGCGCCTCCGTCAGGAAGGCACTGATCCTCCGCGGAACCACGGCAAAGATAAATGCCCGGTTCTCGCTGCCTAGACTAGGGACGCGACGCCGATGTCCTCATGCCGCTGGTTACGTGGTTGCTTACTCCCCTGCTCCCGACGTCGGACGCGCTTTGACGCTGCAAGGCATCGCTATTCGTGGTCGCGTAAGGATTTTGATTTGCGCAACCTGTCGAGAGCAACGTGCCAACCAGGGCGCAAAGTAAAATTACGTGTTTCATCCTCATTTATCGTCAGGGCGGGGTTATTCGGTTGCTCGTGTGCGATTGAATCGAATGTCGCAGGCGTCAAATTCTTCGCCCTCGATGAGGAACGTGTTCAATGGCACCGCAGGCAGCGAGTGGCTGCGAGAAATTTCATCGGCGCAATCCGCGGGCCACAATCCTCGCGCGATTTCAGATCGAGCAGATAGCTAGCGCAGGAAACGCGCGAGGTTTTCGTCTTCCCACTGGCGCGCGCGGCGATACCGCGGGAAGGCTTTTTCGCGGCGGTAAAACTCGGCGGTATGAATGCGGCGGCGGCCAGCCGAATCGGTCTCGTCGGGCACCACCGAGTGCAGCATCTCGTGATAAAGCACGTACTCGAGGAACCAGCGCGGGACGAAAGGCTGATCAAGCAACGGATGAATCCGAATGATGCGATCTTCCTCCTGGATCGAACCGAAAATGAAATATTCACGCGGCCGCTCTTTGCGCCGCCGGCCCCAGACGACTTTGTATCCGCGCAGGCGTCCGCGAAAATGGCGCGCATTGAGCCGCTCAAAAATCGCGCGCAAATCAAAGCAGCGACCTTCATGCTGCAAATTGAAATGGCGCTGCATCGGCAGCGTCGGCCGGGCCGCTTTTCGTTTTGCCTTTTTTTTTGCCATCGAAACCTTCCGCTGCGAGAGGAACCGGCCACAAGTCTAGATTGCCGCCTGTTGGCTGACAAGGACCGCCGTCCGACGAATCCGGCACAGATTGTATAAAACATTGTCGTTCAACAAGATAAAATTATGAAAAAGGTCGATGGCGGCCTTGGCTGGACTTCCGGCATCGGGCACGCCATCTTACGCTTTCCGGGCCGAAATCCGGCTGACTTATGACGCCTTTTCTGCGAAAACTCCTGGGCCTGAACTGGCTCCTCCTGGTCAATATGCTGGCGCTGGCGATTTTCGGGGTAATTGCCATCTACAGCGCCACTTACATGCGACAGGACCCGGTTGCCTCGGAGTTCTGGCGCAAGCAGGCGAGCTGGGTCGCGGTCGGCTTTCTCGCCTTCATGGTTACCAGCTTGATCGACTATCGCTGGATAAAGTGGGGCGCACTCCCCGTCTATCTGGCCGGTCTTTTCTTCCTCATTCTGACCCGGTTCATCGGGACCAAGGTTTATGGGTCGCGCAGTTGGCTCCATCTCGGCCCGATTAATTTTCAGCCGGCGCAGCTCGCGGTCGTCGCGGGGATCATGGTAGTCGCGCTTTTTCTGAGCCAATTTCGCCAGATGCATCCGATGCTTCGCCTGATTATCTGCGGGGCGATCGCAGGCGCCCCTTGTTTGCTCATCCTCATGCAACCGGACTTGGGCGAGACCATCATCTGGGGGCCGGTTATTCTCGCGCTTCTTTTCGTCGGCGGGATCCCGCTGCGTTATTTGATCTGCATCGTCCTGATCGTGGTGGCGTTTATTCCGATCGCCTACATGGGGTTGAAGCCATACCAACAGGAGCGGATCACTGCGTTCATCAATCCCGATATCGATCGCCAAGGCTCGGCTTGGGCGATCAACCAGTCGCTCATCGCGATCGGCTCCGGGGGCTGGGCGGGAAAAGGATTCAAAGCGCCCAACACGCAAATCGAGCTTGGGTTTCTGCCGGCGACCGCGGTCCATAACGACTACATCTTTTCCGCGATCGGCGAGCAATGGGGATTTGTCGGCGGTGTTGCGCTCCTGAGCGCTTTCGCCCTCCTCTTGTTGACCTGTCTTTTTGTCGCCTACAAGGCGGGCGACCTGTTTGGGCTCCTGCTCGTCATCGGAATCACGACGCTGATTTTTACCCACATCTTCCAGAACGTCGGGATGACGATTTCCATTTTGCCGATCACCGGTTTGCCCCTGCCGCTTATTAGTTACAGCGGTTCGTTCGCGCTCATGATCATGTTCGGGCTCGGAATCGTGAACAGCGTCTGGGTTCACCGCAAGGTGCCGGTGCGCTGAAGGGGGCCGCGTCGCGGTGGACAAAGCCCCGGCTTTGGCCATATTGCCCGTCCCGATGACCATTCTGATCAACTTCCTGCTCGTGCTCGAGGCACTCGTGGCCGTGCTCATGATGCTCGTCATTCTGATGCAACGGCCGAAGAGCGAAGGGCTGGGCGCGGCTTTCGGCGGTGGGGTCACGGAGAACATTTTCGGCGCGCAGACGACAACCGTGCTGACCACGATCACGACCTGGCTGGCGAGTATTTTCTTTATCATCGTGCTCGCCCTTTCCGTCCTCTACGCTCATCGCGGTGCGCCTGATTCAGCTCTGCGCCGGGAGCTATTGAAAACATCAGCGCCTGCCAAGGCTGCGGCTCCACTTCCAGCGAAAGCCGCTGCGGAAAAAGCGGCAGCCGATGCGAAAGCGAAGGTCGTACCAGTTCCACAGGGAACGGTCGCGCCAGGCGCTGGAACTGCATCGTCGCCTTCTGCGGCGGCGGCCGCCGTGGGTGCCGTTCCCGCTGGCGCACCAGTCGCGACTCCGGCCGCGAGCGCTCCTCCCACTCCGTAGAGTATGGTGAGGTCCGATGACCTCGTCGCAGCAGCGCGTCCTTGCTTCTTCGCGGTGCGAGATTGTTTTCGATAATCTCACCCGTCAGCTCTACGCGACTGACGCTTCCCCTTACCAGATCGAGCCCGCGGCGGTCGCTTTCCCACGCAGCGCGGAGGAGGCGCGCGAGGCGATTCTGGCCGCCGACGAGGGCGGAATCTCGGTCTCGCCGCGGGGCGCCGGAAGCGGCTTATCAGGTGGGTCGCTCGGGGATGGCCTGATCGTCGATTTCTCGCGTCACAATCGACAGATCAGCGCGTTCGATCTCGAGCGCCGCACCATCCGCGTCGGCGCCGGCGTGGTGCTCGACCAGCTCAACACCTTTCTCAAACCACATGGTCTCTGTTTCGGACCCGACGTCGCGACCAGTTCGCGTGCCACGATTGGCGGAATGATCGCGAACAATTCCTCCGGCGCCCACGTTCCGGTTTACGGGACAACGGCGGATCACGTCCGCGCTCTCGAAATTGTCCTGGCCGACGGACGAACCGAGACGATCGGCCCGGGACATCCGGCCCTCGCCGCGGAGCAGGAGCAGATTGCCCGACTCGTTAGGCGAGAAGCGTTCGAGATTGCGGAGCGGATGCCGCCTGGAATGAAGAAGCGTTGGCCGGGTTACGGCTTGGAACGTTTCGCGCGCGCGCCGGAAAACCTGACCGAGATCCTATCAGGCAGCGAAGGCACTCTGGCCGCGATCTTTTCCGCGGAACTGCAGCTCGTTCCCCTGCCCCGCGCGAAGGGACTGGGCCTGATCTTTTTCGCCTCCGTCGCAGAAGCAATGCAGGCCACAGTGGAGCTGATCGAGATGCGTCCGGCGGCGATCGAGCATATCGATCGCCCGGTCTTCGAACAGACCCGCGGACAATTGAACTTTGAGGCCGCAAGGAAGTTGCTCGAGCTCGATACCAGGCCGTGCGAGGCGATTTTGCTCGTCGAATTTTTCGACGACGATGTCGCCGGCCGTCTCGCCACGCTCGCCGCGCGCAAGCTAGGCCTGCGCACGCTCCTCTGCACCGATCGCGCAGAGATGGATCTCGTCTGGTCGATGCGCAAAGCGGGGCTCTCGCTCCTGACCGGCCGACCGGGACCAGCGAAGCCTGTTGCCTTCATCGAAGACGCCGCCGTCCGTCCGGCGCAACTGCCGGCCTACGTTGCGGGCCTGGAATCGATCGTGCGGCCGCTCGGACTCGAGGTCTGTTACTATGGGCACGCCGCGAGTGGGCTGCTTCATGTTCGGCCGGTGCTCGATCTGCACGAGGCGGCCGACCTGAGGAAATATCGCCAGGTGGCAGATGAAGTTTCCGCACTCGTTAGGCAATTCAAAGGCTCGCTCGCGGCCGAGCACGGCGTCGGGATCGCGCGCACGGAATACATGCGCGAGCAGGTCGGGCCGCAATTGCTGGAAGTGATGCGCCAAATCAAGCGCACCTTCGATCCGACGAATCTTTTCAACCCGGAGAAACTGATCGGCGACGGCCGTTTCAAGATCGACCAGGACTTGCGGGATAATTTCCGGCGGCCGATCGAGCTGCCGTTCGAGCCGGTACTGGCATTTGCGGCCAAGGATCACTCATTCCTCGGCAACCTTGAACAATGTAACGGCTGCGGCGGCTGCCGGAAAGATGCGCCCACCATGTGCCCGACCTTCCTCGCCACGGGCGAGGAATACATGTCGACCCGCGGGCGGGCGAACGCGATTCGGACCGCGCTCGAATTGCGGGTCGAGGGTGGCGACCCGTTGCGCGCACAGGAGTTGGAAGAGGCGCTGAGCAATTGCCTCTCCTGCAAGGCCTGCACGACGGAGTGCCCGTCGAATGTGAATCTCGCTCTCCTCAAGGCGGAGTTGATGCACGCCCGCTATCGACGCGACGGACTACCCTTGCGGGTGCGAATCTTGAGCAATATCGATTGGTTAGGGCGCCTCGGTTGTCTTTTTCCGTCGCTCGCGAATGCGATGCTCGAGTTCGGGCCACTGCGCGCGGTGATGGAAAAGTCGCTCGGAATTTCCTCGCGACGCTCGCTCCCGCATTACGGGTCGAAACGCTTCGACAAGTGGTTCTCGAGCCGAGATCGCCGTGACAACACTCGCGGCCACGTCATTCTCTGGGACGACACATTTGTCCGCTATCACGAGCCACAGATCGGGATCGCGGCGGTCAAAGTGCTGGAGGCGCTGGGGTTCGAAGTCGTCCTCCCGGAGGGTCGCCAATGCTGTGGTCGCCCCGCTTTCAGCCAGGGAAATCTCGCTTCCGCGGCCGAGCTCGGTCGACACAATCTCGCGCTTCTCGCATCACTCCATGACTCCATGACCCCGATTCTTTTTCTCGAGCCCTCCTGCTACTCGATGTTTGTGGAAGACTATCGCGAGCTGAAATTACCCGAGACGGAGACGGTCGCGGCGCGCTCCTTTCTTTTCGAGAAATTCATCGACGATCTGCTGGAGCAGGAACCGGACGCCTTAACGTTCGAGGGCGCCGCGGCGCCGGTCGCGATCCACGCCCATTGTCATGCCAAGTCGCTCCTCCATCCCGCGTTCATGGTGCGACTTGCGGAGAGATTGCCGGGCCGGAAGGCCACCCTGCTCGAGACCGGCTGCTGCGGAATGGCGGGCGCCTTTGGCATGCTCGAGGAGAAATATGAATTTTCGCTCCAAGTCGCGGCGCCCCTCGTCGAGAGGGTGAAGAATCAACCACCGGGTACGATCGTTGTCGCCTCAGGCACGAGTTGCCGGCACCAGATCGACGACCTCACCCCGGTCCATCCCAAACATATGGCCGAGCTTTTGGCCGAAGCGATCAAGCAACCGCCCAGCCGCGATCGTTAGGCGAGAAGCCTTAGGGATTTGGCGAGGGCGCCGGAGGATTGGCGCCGGGCGTGGACACTCCCGCCGCCGGCGGAGGCGGCGCGCCGCCGGGAACATCGGCTTCGACAGGGACGGCCAGAATATCGGGCTCAGTATACGACTCAGTTCGGCCCGCCAATTCTTTGCGCATCGCCGCGACCCCCTCCGCGCTGATCGGCCCGGCGGTGTTGCCCCATTCCTGACGAACGTAGGTCAGTACGTCGGCAATCTTCTGGTCATTCAATGTTTTCTCCCACGGCTGCATCACGGCCGTACCGTAATGCTGACCCTTGACCGTAAGCGGACCTTGCAATCCCTTGAGGACAATCATGACGGGACGACGCGAGCCACCGTTCACGATTTCCGAGCCGGCGAGCGGCGGATATTGCCCGGCAACGCCGAGACCATTGGCCTGGTGGCAGGTGGCACAGTTGGCGGAAAAAATCTTCTTTCCTTTTTCCACCGGCGTCAGCTCGGTCGCTTGTTCGGCGCCGCCCGCACTCGCTTTGACCGCGACACGCGGGGCGCCGCCCAGGTAATCGAGTCCGTTGCCGCTGAAATTCCCAGAGTAACGACCGAGATACGCGCCCCCGAAAAAGACAGCCAGCCCGTAGGTGGCGATGAGCCAAAGCGAGAGAGGCTCGCGGCCGACGCGCGGTTCCACTTTTTCGCGGTAAATGGCGGCGTGCGTCGCTTGTATTTCCTGCGTCTCGCCGTAGTCCATCCCCTGGCGCCGCCGATTCTCTGGAGGTTGGCCGGTCATTTCTTTGCCTCCGTGCCGGCAGGAGGCGAAGCCGCCGGAGCGGCGGCGAATGTGGCCGGAGCCTTCGCTTCCTTCAAAGGATGAGATTGATCAAGCGACATGAGATAGGCAACGAGACATTTGGCGTCGTAGCTCGGGACGATCTCCCAGCCGCCTTCCGGATGTTCATCGCTGTCGCCGGCAAAATTGATCGCATCGGGTGAAGGCTCGCCACTGATTTGGTGTTTCTTGTAGAGGAACCGATAGGCAGGCATGTTGGAATCCGAAGCGACGCTGCGCGGATTGTAGAGATGCCGGTGATGCCAGGCGGCGGTATAAGAGATCGGTTTGCCATCCTTGGTCAACGCTTTCACGTCAGCAACTATTGAAGGCGCCGAAGTGGAAGCACCCGCGGCAGGTTGCGTTCCCGCCGTCGGCAGAGTCGCGGGTGCGCCCGACGCCGCGGAGGGTGCAGGTGAAGTAACGGGCGCTGCCATTGCGAGTGCGGTGGCAGGACTCTCGGAGGGAGCGGCAGCTGGACCTGCGGCCGGAGCAGCTGATGGACTCGCAGCGGGAGCGGATGCCGGGCTTGAGGCAGCCGCGCCGGGAGACGCTCCGGCGGCGGGCGGCTCGGCGGCCGGACTTGTTCCCGGCGCAGGCGCTGCGGTTCCGGCGGCTGGCGCCGGCGATGTCGCTTCGGCGTCAGCGAGCGCGATCTGATGACCGACATTGGCCAGATCAGGTCCGGTGCGCATTTTACCGAGCATTACGATCGGCTGGAAAATATAATCTCGCGGCGCGCTCCGCCGATCGCCCCATTTTCGCTCGATATCCGAGCCGCCGTATTCCGGACGCACCTGCTGGGTGTGACAATAAACGCAGCCATTCGCGGCGTAGACCTGCGCCCCGCGCACAGCCATTCCGGACGGTGGCATCGGATAAATATCGGTCCCCTCTTCGTCCGACTGCGGTTCGAGACTGCCGATTTGAACATTGGGCACCACCGTCATGCCGAGCCACGAGAAAGTGAAAATGCCGAAGATGCCGAGGAAGATCGGTTGGAGTCCTTTCATCAGTGTCCGCCTCCTAATTTAGCCTCGAGCGGGTTTAAGAAAGTCGGGAGACTGGCGGTGCGGCCGAAGCCGAGGAGCATCAAACCGAAATGGAAAGCAAAGACGAAGTGCGAGACGGTTAACAAAAGCCAGGCAAGTGTGCTGCCGCGCAGATAAGGCATAATCGTCTGCGTAGTTTCGGAAAAGGAGAGCGTGGGATCGTTCAGGCTCAGGCCTTGCACGAAGCCACCGACGAGCAAGAGCAGCACCATCAACCCGATGCCGTAGGCGGAAGACCAGAAATGCAGTTTGATGAGCGACGCGTAGCGCCACTCGCGACCGACGAGACGAGGCACGATGTAATACATGGAGCCAAAAATCACCATCGTGAAAAAGGCGTAGAGGCCCATGTAGGTGTAACCCATGCTCGCCTCGGTGAAGTGAACGATCCGCGCCATTGAGCGGAGGGAAATGATCACTCCCACGACGCTAAATGCGGTGTAAGCGATCGCGCCGAAGACCGTGAAGCGGAGTGTCGGGCTGTAACGCATGAGCGGAAAGTGATCCCGCATCGTCATGTGATGATTTAATCCCACGGTGGCGACCGGGATAATGCTAAGAATCATGGCAGCGATGCTGGCGGTGATCATCCAGGCCGGGAACGGGCCATCGATCAGCCGCTGCATCCCGGTCCAGCTCGAGAAGATGGCAAAAGTCCAGAACCCGATCGCAGCCAGATAATAACTGTGAACCGGCCGCCCGATTACTTTCGGGATCATGTAATAAGCCGTGCCGAGCCCGATCGAACCGAACCAGAGAAAGAGCAAATTATTAGCAAACCACCAATTGACCGCGGCCTGCATGACGCCTTGGACCGGGACGATAAAGAGCATGACCTGAGCGGCGGCATAGAGCCATGGGAACCAGAGGAAGGCGCCTAACAAATACCATTGAGTAATGTAAACGTGGCCGCGCCGCCGGTAGCGGAACATGATCAAGGTCCAGGTCGTGATCAGCAGGTAGGCAAGGAAAAGGATGAGGGCGGAAAAACCCGGAAACTCGAGCCATTCATACCCGGTTGAGTCGCCGCCCAGAATCGCGCCGATTCCCATCAGGACTCCGAGATTCCAAAACGCCGCCCCGGCGATAAGGAGGAGCGGATGGCGCAAAGTGGTGCGGCAAAGCCGGGCCATCAGCCAGACCGCTGTTCCCATCCCGGCCATCGAGGCCCAGCCATAGATGAGGGCATTCAAGTGCGCCGGCCGGATCCGTCCCCAGGTGAGGAAACTCCACTCCGAGAGAAAATTGGGCACGTGCAGCTTGAACGAAGTGAGGATGCCAAGAAACGTCGCGAGCAGGAGCCAGGCGATGGCCGACGTGTAGAAGACGAGCACCGGGAGCCGGGTCGAGGCATCAATCAAGGCCCGCTCGACGCGCTCGACATCACTCGTCGTGACTTCGACGTCGGCGGCGACTTCAGGGTTAGTTTGGGCAGACGGATTCATGAACCTTTAGGTGCCGCCTCGTCCGTGCGCACAAGTTTCCGGCGAGCGCGGCGGTTAAACCAGCGCCTGTCCGGCAAAACCAGATCGGTCGCCTGGCCGATCGGCTCGGCGCGATCGAAAATGACGGCCGCGTTTTCATCGTAGCTTTTCAATTTGGCGAAAAAATCGGAGAAGCTCATTACTTTGGCGTGGGCGAGACCGGCGGAACGTCCGATTGGGTCTTCGGTGCGGCGGAGGCGGCTGGCTGAGTACCGGGCACTGCATTCGCGGGACTGGCGGGTTGCTCAGCACCGGCGGCCGTGGCCGGCGGAACTTCCGGAGCCGGCGTCGCGATCGGTCCGGCGGGGACAGGCTTCTTCGCCTGGAGATCGGCCATCTCAAGCTCCATCGCGCGCTGCACCGGGATGTGCGCGATGCCTTTTTCTTTATCGGCCCAGCCGTACTGGTTTATTTTCGCGTTCCATTCCTCGCGCGCCGCCTTGAGCTTTTCGGTCCGCACTTCCGCTCGCTTATCTTCGTAAGCAGCACCGCGATGCATCGCCCCAAAGGTGATCGCGACGATCGCCCCGAAAAAGACAAAGAGCGTGACCGCCCAAAGCCAGCTCGAAAGCAGGAAGCGCGGTTGCTCAGGATGGGCGAGTGTCTCGTCGTTAGGCACGGCTAATTGGTGATTCGCAGGGATTCGATCAGGCGCGGATCGCGCACCGGAAAAAGTGAAGTGTTACCGACAATCCGAAGGTAGAAAAAGGCGAGGATGCCACCAATTCCAAGCAGCGGCAGAAAGTCGAGGATGCTGAGATGGACTCCGGTGCCGTGGAGCGACGGCAGGACGATGAGATACATGTCGAGCAGCTGCATGAGCAGGATCCAGCCGGCGATGCAGCAAAGCACGGTCGGTTTCTTTTTTACCGAGCGAAGGAGCAAGATACCGAAGGGAACGAAGAAACGGCCGATGACGAGAATCCAATTGAGCGTGTTCCAGCTCTCGGTGTTGCGAACAATGAAGTACTGCGTTTCCTCGGGGATGTTGGCGTACCAATACAGCATGTATTGGCTAAAGCCGATGTAGGCCCAGAAAACAGAGAAGGCGAGGAGCCATTTCCCCATAATGTGGTAGTGCTCGATCGTCACCACGCCCTCCAGATAACCTGCCTTGCGCAGCGCGGTGATGACGAGAATGAGGAGCGCCATCGAGCTGCCCGCTGTGCCGGCGAAAACATATGGCCCCCACATGGTCGAGAACCAATGCCAGTTCAGGCTCATCAGCCAATCGAATGCGCCAAAAGTAAGACAGAGCGCAAAGATCGGCAGTCCGACAAATGAAAGCTTGCGCATGAGGAGGGTAAAGCGCGGATTACCGTCACGATCCTGGCGGACCGAAAGCCGGCGGAGAAAATAGGCGACGATCGTTAGGGCAACAAAGAAGAAAAGCGCCCGAAAAACAAAGAACTGCCAGTTAAGATAGTTGTGTTTCGCATCCAGCAGCGGATCGACTCCCGGCGGCAGGTCCATCCAGCGATAGAGATATTTTCTCCAGAACCAGATCGGCAAAAAGAACACGCCCATGACCGGGAGAAGAAGCGCGATGTTCTCGAGTTGTCGCCTAACGACGACCGACCATTCCGCATCCACCACATGATGCACGATCGTCCAGAAGAGGCAGCCGATGCAGAGGGTAAAGAAAAAGATAAAGGCAAAGAGCCAGGAAAAGCTGAACTGGACCGGCGAAATGAAAGCCCCGACAAAACTCAACCCGATAAAGACAATCCCGATCAGACCGCAAAGGAGCGACAAACCGCTGAAGCGGCTGTTCTCAAAAAACTCGCCTTCCGGCGTAGGCTGGACGTGAGATCGATCGCTCATTTCTTCTCCGGTTCCGCCGCCTTGGCCGGCTCCGCTTTTTTCTCCAGGTCTGCCTGATGTTCCGGCGGCACATCGGCCGCGTTCGCATGCTGGCTCCGTTGCAAGGCACGCAGGTAGCAGATGATCGCCCATCGATCCTGCACCGCGACCCGCGGCCCGTAAGCCATCATCGTGTTCTTGCCGTGCGTGATGGTGTTGAAAATCTCGCCGTCTGCCATGTTACGAATCCGGTCGTCCTGCAGAGTAACGACTGTCGCCAAACCGTATTGCTTCACGATCCCGTCGCCCGCCGCGAGCGGCCCGTGGCACACCGCGCAATTGATATTGAAACGCTGTTCGCCGCGCTGCATAAGCGCGGGCGTCACTTCGAGCGGAATCCCGGTCCCCCAGTTCGCGCCCATCTTGCCGGTATTGTAATAATCGGTCCCCTCGCTGAAGCCGAACCGCGGCTCCATCTTCATCTCGCCTGCCTGATCGACCGCGGTCCCCTGCTCGCTGGGCAAAGGCATCTCGTAGCCCATCGGCACCGTCCCATCGACCGGCTTGCGCGCGCCCCGCTGGTCGGCAAAAAAGTTGAGCTCCGACTGCGCGCGCACTTTTGGCTGACGCACCATGTCGGGGAAAATCTCGATCTCCGGTTTGCCGCTTTTCTGGCCGCGGAAACCCAGGACCGCGACGAACGCGATCGAGACGAGAGCAAAGACGAGGAAGAAAGCGCGCAGCATTTTAGGGTTCCTCGTGCACCACGGTGATGTGCTGGCCGCCGGTCCGTTCCAGCAGTTCGCGCGCTTCGTTTTCGCTGAAGCGCGGGTCGCGCGCTTCCAGGACCAGGAAAAAGCCGTCGTTCGTCACTCGCTTGAACCGCTCCCAGTTAAACATCGGGTGGTTCCAGCGCGGCAAAAGATTCATCCCGATCCAGGCGAAGAAAGCCGAGAAAGCGGCAAAGAGCACGGTCAGCTCAAACATAATTGGGAAGAACGCCGGCACGGTCCAAAAGTTGGTCGGCTTCCCGTGCACGATAAGCGGATAAAGATACGAGGAAGGCCCAAACTCAAGGACAGCGGCGGTCAGCAACCCGGTGATGCCGCCGCAGAGCACGACCGCGCTGAGCCAGGATTTGCCGAGCCCCATCGCGTCGTCCATTCCGTGAATTGGGAACGGCGAATGCACGTCCCAGCGTTTGAAGCCGGCGTCGCGCACTTGCTTGGCCGCTTCGTAAAGCGAGGACGCGCTCGGGTATTCCGCCGCCATTCCGTAAACACGATTGCCGCTCGGCGTAATCATGTGCGCTCCTTTCCGCCAGCTTGCACGACGTGATGCTCCTCGGGCGTGGCGTGATGCGGGTCAGCTTCCGGCAGGACAATTTTCACTTCCGACATCGCGATCATCGGCAGGAACCGGATGAAGAGCAGGAAGAGCGAGAGGAAAATTCCGAAGGTCCCGATAAAGGTCCAGATATCGACCCAGGTGGGAGTGAAGAAACCCCAAGAGGAAGGCAGAAAATCGCGATGCAGGCCGCCAACGATGATGATGAAACGCTCGAACCACATGCCGGCGTTGACGCACATACAGACAAAGTAGACGACGAAGATGTTACGCCGGCACCACTTGAACCAGAAGAGCTGCGGTGAAAGCGTGTTGCAGAACAACATCCCGACCCACCAGTACCACCAGTAGGGGCCGAAGATGCGGTTATAGAAGGCGTATTTTTCGTATTCGTTCCCGCTGTACCAGGCGATGAAAAATTCCATCGCGTAGGCATAGGCTACAATCGAGCCAGTCAGCAAAATGATCTTCGCCATCTTGTCGATGTGCTGCGGGGTGATGATGTCCTGGAGCTTGAAGATGGCGCGGGCCGGAATCATCAGAGTCAGCACCATGGCGAAGCCGCCGAAGATCGCGCCAGCGACGAAGTAAGGCGGGAAAATCGTGGTGTGCCAGGTTGGGATGACGGAAGTGGCGAAGTCGAAGGAAACGACGCTGTGCACCGAAAGCACGAGCGGAGTGGAGAGACCGGCGAGGAGCAGATACGCCATTTCGTAGTGCCGCCAGTGCCGGTTCGAACCGCGCCAGCCGAGCGCGAAAATTCCGTAGAGGAATTTTTTGATCTTGGACGTGGCGCGATCGCGCAAGGTGCCAAGATCGGGAACCAAACCGGTGTACCAAAAAAGCACCGAAACTGAGAAGTAAGTCGAGACCGCGAAGACGTCCCAGAGCAGCGGGCTGCGGAAGTTGGGCCAGATCGCGTATTGGTTAGGCACCGGCGCGAGGAACCACGCCATCCAGACGCGGCCAACATGGATGCCTGGGAAAATCGCGGCGCAAATGACCGCGAAAAGTGTCATCGCTTCTGCCGAACGGTTGATCGAGGTGCGCCATTTTTGGCGAAGCAGGAACAAGATCGCGGAAATGAGGGTGCCGGCGTGACCGATACCGATCCAGAAAACGAAGTTGGTAATATCCCAGGCCCAGCCGACGGGCGAATTCAATCCCCAGGTCCCGACCCCGGTCGAGATTTGGTAACCGATGCAGGTGAGCCCGAAGACTGCGATGGCCGAAGTGATGGCGAACGCGACCCACCACCAGCGCGGCGTCGGATTCTCGACCGCCCCGGAAATACGGTTCGTGACCCAATCGAAATTGCGCTTGTTCAGAACAAGCGGGACCCGCGCGAGCGGCTTCGTCACGGCTGACGAAGCCTCGCCTCCAATCACTTCCGGTGCTGTCGGTGCGCCGTCCATTTACGGTTTGGTCTCCGGTTCCATCGTGCCCGCTTGATGCTCTTCTTCTGCGTGCGCGCCGTGCCCTTCTCCACCCTCGTGAGCGTGACCCGGGCTCGCGACCGCGATCGCGCCGGCGTCCGGCATCTTCGGGTTCGGGTTACGAATCCGCGCCAGGTAACTTGTCCGCGTATTCACGTTTAAGTATTCGAGCAGGCGGTAATTTCGGTTCTCGGCCTTGATCTTCGAGACTCGCGTCTCCGGGTCGGCGATGTCACCAAAAACAATCGCTTCCGTCGGGCAAGCCTGCGCACAGGCGCTGGTGAAGGAATCGCGCGGAATGAGCGTTTTGTCCGAGGCGCCCGCCCGCACTTGCGCGGCAATTTTTGCTTCTTCGATTCGTTGCACGCAATAGGTGCATTTTTCCATCACGCCCCGCATTCGCACGGTCACGTTCGGATTCTTCTGCAGCTTGATCGTGTCGGGTGCGCCTTTTTCGGTTAGCGGCCCGAGGTACTCCTGGTAGACCGAGAAACCGCCGATCTTCGTCTTGCCGATCGGGCGCTGGTTATAGTCGAAATAGTTAAAGCGCCGAACCTTGAACGGGCAGTTGTTCGCACAATACCGTGTCCCGATGCAGCGGTTGTAGACCATCACGTTGAGGCCCGCTTCGCTGTGGATGGTGGCGTTGACCGGGCAGACGGTTTCGCAAGGCGCATTCTCGCAATGCTGGCACATCATCGGCTCGTGCACGAGTTCCGGATTCTCCGGCCATTCGCCGTGATCCTGATTGAACGGCTTGGCGCTCGCGTAGTAGCGATCGATCCGGATCCAATGCATGACGCGGCCGTGCGCGACCTGCAATTTACCGACGATCGGGATGTTGTTTTCCGCCTGGCAGGCCATGACACACGCGCTGCAACCGGTGCAGGTATTGAGATCGACCGTCATGCCCCACTGCTGCGGCGCATCGAGTTTCGGATGGGTATAGATTGAGGGAAGTTTCGTCGGCAACTCTTCGTCGCCCGCGATCTTTTTCACGAACTCCTCGTCCTCGCGATACCGCTCGAGAGTCGCTTCCCTAACGAGTCCGCGGCCCTCGATCGAGAAATGCTCCTGCGTGGTGGAAAGTGCGTAGCGACCGCCAAATTTCTTGACCGAGACGCTTCCGATCCCCTTCCCGTCCGCGACGATGAAATGCGGGTTCGAACTCGTGCGCAGCAGATACCCGTTGAAGCCCGCTTCTTCGCCGACCGGGCCGGTGTGCTTGCGACCGTAGCCTAACGGAATCGTGACCGAGTTGTCGGCGTGTCCGGGCACGATCAGCGCCGCGATGACAAGCTGGTGCTCGATCGGTTTCCGAAACGGCATCGGCGGAGGTGTCGGCTTGCCTTTGATCGCGACCGGCGTTTTCGGCGGCGGTTCGGCCACCGTCACCTGCACGAGATCGCCATCCTTGACCCCGATGTGTTTGGCGAACGCCGGGCTCATCATGGCCGCGTTGTCCCAGGTCAATTTTGTAATCGGGTCCGGCATTTCCTGGAGCCAGCCGTTGTTAATGTAACGGCCGTCGTCGACTGCATAACTGCCGACAAGCACTATTTCCGGCGAATCTTTCGTCGGAACGGCGGCGTCGGTAGTCCAGAGGGTGTGCGCGACCCCGCCGGCGGTATTGCCGTTGAATTTCGGCGGCTGATCCTTCGGCGTGACGTGGGCGGCAAAGCCGTCGTGCAAAAATTTGTTCCAGGCCGTTTCGAAATCTCCCGGCGGCGCGGTCTGGCGGAAAGTCTCCTGAACGAGCTGCGGGCCCTCCGCCTTCGGCTGGCCGAGGAGCAACTGGAGCATGTCGAGCTCCGACATTCCGTCGAAAAGCGGGAGGATCATCGGCTGGATCGCAACGTAGGAAGCGCTCGGGGTGAGCGCGTCGCTCCACGATTCGAGATAATGCGCTGCCGGCACGTGCCATTGGCTCAACGCCGAAGTCGCATCCTCAAATTGACCCAGCCTAACGACATCGGGAACGCGTTTCTGCAACTCGGACCAGTCGATCGGCGCCTTCGCCTTGCGATCGATGGTGACCGAGCGCGGCGCGTTGTAAACCGGGTCGCCGCCGAAAATGAAAAGCTGCTTCACCCGGCCGGCATCGATGTCACTCGCCAGTTGCAGGATGCTGCTCGTGCGCGTGGTCGGCGGCAACGAACGGAGGATCAAAGTCGTGCCGATATTCTTGAGCGCGGCATTCATGGCGTAGACCATGAGCTGGACCACGACCGGTTGATGCGGGCCGGCTACGATCAGGCTGGCGCCGGCTTTCGACATCAGATCGGCAGCGGCCTCGTCGAGCCATTTCGCATCGTATTTAGCGGTCTTGGTCGGCGCCTTGAGTGTGACGAGCACCGAGGAAAGGTTCTGATCTTTCGTTGCGACGGCAATCTTCGTCGCGAGCGCGTGAGTCAACGCCGGAATCTGGCTGGCCGGGAAACGCAACCGGTGATCAGCCATCGCGCCGGTGATGGTGAAATGATTTTCCACCACATAAAGCCGGTTCATCGCGTCCTTCGCCTCACGCACCCGGCGGCGCGAGGTGAAACCGCGAATCGAAGCGAGATCGCCTTCGCCGCAATTCAGAAAGTCGCTGTCGAGCGAAAAAATGACATCCGCTTTCTCGAATTGCGGGAGCAGCCGCGTGTGATCGCCAAAGCTGATTTGAGTCGAGAAACGTTGCGCCTCGCTCAGGAGGGGATCGTAAACGCACCAGCGCATACGCGGGTATAGCTTCTGGAGCTCGGTCCGGAGCCGGTCGCGGGTGGGCGAATGCGTTTCCTCGACGAGGAACGCGAGCCCCGCTCCACCGTTCGCCGCCATCTTCGGACGCAGCTCGGCAATGTATTTCTCAAACGTCGCGCGATCGGAAAGCTGGTTCTTCTGGACGAAACGCTGCGAGCGCGAGGGATCGTAAAGATCGAGGACCGAAGCCTGCGCGAAGGCATCGGTCGCGCCTTTGCTGTCAGGATGGAAAGGGTTGCCCTCGATCTTGATCGGGCGGCCATCGACCGTCGTGACGACAAGCGGCATGGCGCCGTAACGCCGCGGCATCGCGGTCGCGTAGAAGAGTTCTTTGCCGGGGATGACCCATTCCGCGCTCTTCGTGAACGGGACGAGGTGCATCTCCGGCTTGCGGCAACTGCTCAACCCAAAACCGGCCAGCGCCATCGAGGCGCCCATTAGTTTGAGGAAACTGCGACGCGAAACTTCGTCAGCTTCCATTTCCTGGGCGCCGGCAGGAAATTCCCTCTCCAGCCAGCCCCGAAATTCCGGCGTGTCGCTCAGTTCACCGAGGCTGCGCCAGTATTGTTTCCCAGTCTGGTCAGGGGCTGGATGTTGCAATATGCGTTTCATCGGTGGCACCCCTGACAATTTGTCGGCGGCTTGATGGCCCACCGCTGCTTCAATGTGAGGCCGATCTCTTCCTGCGTGAGATGTTTCTTATTCGACCAATCCTCCGTCACCCCGGCCGGCTTTCCGTATTTCGCGACGAACGCCGCCGGATTCACGTCCTCCGGTTTCCAATCGAGATTCGTGATCTGGTCCTCCGGACGGAGGAAATTCTCCGGTGCGCGATGGCATTCCAGGCACCACGCCATGCTTAGTGGCTTGGCGTCATAAACCACCGGCATGTGATTCACCTGCCCGTGGCAACTGAAGCAGCTGATTCCGCGATTCACGTGCGCGGAGTGGTTGTAATAAACGTAATCTGGCGTGCGATGAATCTGCACCCAGGGCACCGGCTGGCCCGTCGTCCAGCTCGAACGCACCGGCTCCAGCTTCGGGTTCTCCTTTTGGACCTGGGTATGACAATTCATGCAGACCTGCGTGTCGGGGACGTTGGAGTGGGCCGCGACCTCGACCGCGTTGTGGCAATAACGGCAATCCATCCCGAGCTGCGTCACGTGGAGATCATGCGGAAAGGGCACCGGCTGCACCGGCATGTATCCAACGCGCGTATATTTCGGCGTGTCGTAGTACCAAGTCGCGCCGACCAGCACGGTCACGAGCACGATCCCGCAGATCATGATCTTGAGCGGCAGCCAATTAGTCCAGCGCGGAAAGAAATTCGCCATAACGAATTAGCGGAGACTAAACCGATGCGCGAGAAGCCGCCAAGTCGTAAACGCGCAAGCTGGAAAGAAAGGTCGTAGCGGCTTCAGAAAAAGAAAAACGTTTGGTGAATAACTCCGCCCCCGGGTGGCGAGGGGGCTAGTCTATGAACGGGCGTTTGCTTGGCAAAAAAAATTTTCGAACAATGCCAAAAATTTTCTGTCGCTGCACGGAAAAGACTGCACTTCTCTAACGATTGCAGTCTCTCGCAGGTGCTTCGGTCCGCGAAGCGCCGTTGCACCAGAAGGCAGTCTAAGAGGTGCCGCGCCGGCAGAACCAGCCGAGGGCCGACCAGTCGTGAAACCATTCCTTGATTTGCAGGCTCCAATCGACGTCGGTGCAACTCGACTTGGCGAGGGCGGCGACACAGGTTTTTTCAACCGTTTTCCCTCTCTGAAGACCTTGAAGAATGGCGAAGGCTTCCGACTCGAGCCGTTTGTAGTAGAGCATGTTGTCGTAGCGGTGGACGACGACAAAAATCCGATCGCGTTTTGGCAATCTCACCCGCGCTTTCTTTCTCGATTCTTTCGGCATCGCATCGGGCGTATTGCTCGCTTCGCTCCGCAGGACGCTGGCTTCGCGCTTTTTGACCGCGAGGAAAAATTTGTCGATCGCGAAGTTTAGCTCGAGCAGCGAGAGGTACGGCTGCAGGCCGAGTCGCAACTTCGAGGGCGGCGTGTCGAGCACATCGTCCGTCGTGACCTGGGGCCGCGCCGGATCGTCAAACGCCACCACCTGGGCCCACTCGAAGCGCGCCATGTCGAGCGCCAGCTCTTCGTTAGGCGCAGTCCAGTGCGGCTCTTCGCGGAGGAATTTTTCCAGGCGCTGCCCGAGGTTGCGGAGGGTGAAAGAAGTGGACGGATATTTCGCCAGGTAAGCGGTGGCGAGTTTCATAAATTTTTTCTCGCCCAGGATGGCGCGCAGCCCGGGATAATCTTCCCAGAGGCAATCGAGAATCCGAAACCAGTAGACGCGATTATAAATCTCGAGCCGCTCGAACGAACTCAGGCGGTCGTTAGGCCTGATGAAGTTTTGCGCGATCGCGCTCATGCTTTGCCCATCGGTCGAGCGTGATTGCATCCGGTCCTTCGCCGTCAGCGGACGAAAGACCGCCGTCGCCATGAGCGTTTGCAATTGCTTCAACTGCGCGCGCGAAGCGACGGGATTAACGTTAGGCCGCGGCGATTTTGATTTGTTTTTCGACAAATTGATTCGCTTTCAGCGCCTCGCGGTGGACCTCGTCAAAACTCGGGATGCGATCGTCCCACTCGAGAAGCGTGGCCGTTTTGCCGACGAGTTTGATCGCCTGCCCGTACATTTTCCAGACCGGGTCAAGCACCGGATGATCGTGGGTATCGAGAATGTATTTCTCAAACTTCGAATGCCCGGCGATGTGGATCTGCCCGACACGATGATGTGGCACGTTGTTCAGGTATTCGTAGGGATCGAAATTGTGGTTCTGCGACGAGACGTAGATGTTGTTCACGTCGAGCAGAATTCCGCAGTCGGCCCGCTCCACGACTTCGGCAAGAAATTCCCATTCCGTCATTTCCGAAGCGTGGAACTCGGCGTAACTGCTCACGTTTTCGACGCAGATCGGCACCTCGAGAAAATCCTGGGCTTCGCGAATATTGGCCGCTGTGGCGCGGGCGGCGGCAAACGTGTAAGGCATCGGGAGCAGATCGTGGGTATAACGGCCATCGACGCTTCCCCAGCAAAGATGATCGCTCAGCCAGGGCGTATTCGTTCGCCTAACGAGCCGCTTGATCTTTTTCAGGTGCTCGCGACTGAGCCGGTCGGCCGAACCGAGATACATTGCCACGCCATGCTGGACGACGCGGTATTGCTCGAGAATCTGATCGAGCACTTCGAGCGGCCGCCCGCCATCGACCATGAAATTTTCCGAGATAATCTCGAACCAGTCGACAACCGGCTTTTTCTCCAGGATGTGGCGGTAATGCGGCACCCGCAGGCCGATACCGATGCCGAAGTCGCTGAAATTGTTGAACGAATTCGCGGGCATGAAGCACCTAACAAAGAAAGAGAGGCGGAGGATCGAACTCCGCTTCTCGAGTTAACCCTCTAGGACGAGGGCGTAGCAGACGGCGCGTCGTGGCTGCCGTCGGTCGCGCAGCCGCCCTTGCCTTTGCAGGAGTTTTTGCCTTTGCAGCCGTTCTCGCCGGTCTTGCAACCGCCTTTGCCTTTGCAGGAGTTCATTCCCTTACAGGAGTGAACGTCCTTCTGGCCTTCGTCATTCATTTGCTTGAGCGAGACCCCGGCTTTGCCGGTGACGTTGGCAGCGTGCGCCTGGACGGCGAACGAGCCGCTCATTAAACCGGCAATTGCTGCGCCGGCGAGGATGGTTTTTGATTTCATGGTTTCCCTTCTGGTTGTGGTTTTCAACCGCGACGAAAATCCCGAAACCTTCGAGCCTCGGCACGGTCTTATCTTAGACCGGGATAATGGCTACGTTATTCCCGGCCAGCCAGAAAATTCTAGCGAGCTTCGCCCGCCGTTAGAGATGTTGCCTCAGCGTGAAGGCTCGTAATCTTCGCTCTGCGCTTGCGACTGTCCTGGCGCCGGTGCCTGCTGTTGTTCGCCACCCGGGCGCGGTTCATCGTGCCGGCGTTCCCGGCGCGGTCCGCGACCGCCCCCACCGCCGCGACGTTCACCGCGGTCACCGCCACGATCGCGACGACCACCACCATCTCCACCACGGAAATCACCGCGGGGTTCTCTCTCCCCGCCACCACCACTTGGCGGGACGACGGTTTCCGCTTCGCCACGGTCTTTCATCGCCGCTTTGCGCGAAAGTTTGACCCGGCCTTTGTCGTCGATCCCGATGCACTTCACCCACATCATCTCGCCAACCTTGGCCACGTCTTCCGTCCGATTGACCCGGAAATCCGCCAGCTCGGAGATGTGCACGAGGCCATCTTTACCCGGGAACACTTCGACGAAGGCGCCGAATTCTTTGATCGAAACGGTCCGGCCGTGATAGATCTCACCGATCTCCATTTCCTTCGTCATGCCGCCGATGATTTCTTTCGCGCGGGCCATGCTCTCGCCGCTCGTGGCGTAGATGTGGACGGAGCCGTCGTCTTCGATGTTAATCTCCGCGCCGGTCTCGGCCACGATGCCCTTGATCGTCTTGCCGCCCGGTCCGATGAGCGCGCCGATCTTCTCGGGATTGATTTTGATCGTCTCGATCCGGGGTGCGTATTTGCTCAGCGATTCGCGCGGTTGCGCAAGCGATTCGGCCATGATGCCGAGAATTTTCGTGCGCGCGTCTTTCGCGCGATGGATCGCTTCGCCCAGGATCTTGTGGCTCACGCCCGGAAGTTTCAGGTCGAGCTGGAATCCCGTCACGCCGTCCTTGGTTCCGCAAAGTTTGAAATCCATGTCCCCGAAATGATCTTCGGATCCGATGATGTCGGTCAGGAGGTTGTAACGCTTGAGATTGCCGCTCTCGTCGCTCTCGCTCACCAGACCGACGGAGATACCAGCGACCGGAGTTTTGATCGGAACACCCGCGTCCATTAGGGCGAGCATGCCGGAACAAACGCTCGCCATCGAAGTCGAGCCATTGGATTCCATCACTTCGCTCACGATGCGGATCGCGTAGCGGAAATCTTCCTGGTTCGGCACGACCGGCGCAACCGAACGCTCGGCCAAAGCGCCGTGACCGATTTCGCGCCGGCTGGCGCCGCCGAAGCGACCGGTTTCACCCACGCTGAAGGGCGGGAAGTTGTAGTGCAGAAGGAAGCTCTTGGAGTTTTCGCCGCCGCCGTAGGCGTCGATCATTTGCGCTTCTTCGATCGGCGCGAGGGTGACCAGCGCCATGGCCTGGGTTTCACCGCGCTGAAAGATCGCCGAGCCATGCGCACGCGGGAGAACGCCGACTTCGCAGGTGATTTGGCGCAGGTCGTCGTAGCCGCGACCGTCGACGCGCTTCTGCTTGTCGAGGATGTTGCTCCGGAAAGATTTCTTCTGGACGTAGTCGAAGGCCTGGTTGATCGCGAACTTGTCCGCTTCCGGAAATTTCTCGAGGACCGCCGCCTTCACTTCATCGCGCAGACCGCCGACCGCTTTACTGCGAGCGACTTTGCCTTCGGTGTAGAGAGCCGCTTCGATTCGGTCGCCCGCCACGCGGTCGGCGATTTCGAGAATCTCGGGCTTCACTTCGAGGAGCGGCATTTCGCGTTTCGGCTTGCCGACTTGGGCCGCGAGTTCCTTCTGGATGCGGATCATTTCCTTCGCATGCCCATGCGCAAACTCGAGCGACTTGATGAAGTCCTCTTCCGGCAGCTCATCGGCCGCGCCTTCGATCATGATGATGTCGTTCTCGGTCCCGACATAAACGAGATCGAGATCGCTCTGCTCACGCTCGACGTGAGTGGGGTTGGCGATGAACTCGCCGTTCACCCGGCCGACCCGGACAGCCCCGATCGGGCCTTTGAACGGAATATCGGAAACGCAAAGCGCAGCCGAGGCGCCGTTGATCGCGAGAATATCGGGATCGTTTTCGCCATCGGCGCTGAGGAGGATCGAAATGATCTGGGTGTCGTAAAGATAACCAGCCGGGAAAAGCGGGCGAAGCGGCCGATCGGTCATGCGCGAGGTGAGCGTTTCCTTTTCGCTCGGACGCCCTTCGCGCTTGAAATAGCCGCCCGGGAATTTCCCAACGGCGGCGGCTTTTTCACGGTAATCGACCGTGAGCGGGAACCAATCCTGGCCTTCCTTGAGGGAAGTGGCCGAGACGGCGCTGGTGAGTACGATCGATTCGCCGCAGGAGACGATGACTGAGCCATCGGCCAGCTTGGCAATTTTGCCGGTTTCGATGGTAATTTGCGTGGACCCGATTTGGGCCGTGACCTTGTGTTGCATAACTTGGATTTCTAGATGTGCGAAACCCAGGCCGGTCACCCTGATTGTAGGTTTTAGATCCGCGACGCGGCGAAGCTAAAACCTAAACTCAAGGTGCACTGACGGCCTGGTCGCCGGTTGTGTTCTTGGTTTATCGCAATGGCGCGAGCGGCGCGCGAATGAACGCGAGCGACGCCAGAGATAGTTCCGCGGTTACTTCCGCAGGTTTAACTTCTCGATCACGCTCTTGTAGCGGTCGTTTTTCGACCGGCTCAGGTAATCGAGAAGGCTTCGGCGCGTGGCTACCATCTTGAGGAGGCCGCGGCGCGAGGAATGATCTTTGGCGTGACTCTTCAGGTGTTCCGTGAGCTGCGAGATCCGGCGGGTCAGAAGTGCAA
The DNA here is from genome assembly GCA_963819975.1 of uncultured Verrucomicrobiae bacterium. GTDB lineage: Bacteria > Verrucomicrobiota > Verrucomicrobiia > Chthoniobacterales > UBA10450 > Palsa-1392. Next base: position 51,709 of record CAWFYE010000014.1, read on the forward strand.
CCTGCACATCCGCGCTTCCGGTGTCTTTCTCATGGAGCTGGAACTCCTTCATATCCTTCGTGTCACTGCTTTCTGCCATAAACGAAGCCGGACTGTAGATGAAGTTGACTGAAGCGCAAGTGATCCTCAGGAATGCCGCCAGTTGCCCGCATCATCCGCGTCGCTCGGCGAAAGACCGAGCGTATCGCCCTCCGTCGTGACTCCGAGCCCCAGGACTGTCCGGTTAACGTAAGCGAAATAGCTCGCGACTTGGTTCACCTCCAGAATCTCCCCGTCGCTCAACCCGGCGTTCCGCATCTCGTCGATAGTTTGTTCGGTAACGTCGCCCGGAGCGTTCGTAAGCCGGCGCGCATATTCGAGCGCGCTCGCCTCGCGAGCCGAAAACATTTCCTGCAACTTGTTTGTTTCAAGCGCCTTTCGGATGGCCGCCGCGCGCGCCTCGTCGTTAAGCAGGCGGCGCAGCCCGGCGAAATGATGCTCCACGCAATAGCTGCAACCGTTGAGCAAACTGACGTAGATCCCGATTGCCTCGAGCAGCCATTTGGGCAGCGAATTCCCGCGGCGGTGAAGCACATTTTTATAGAGCGCCATGTGCGCCTCCAGTGTGTGCGGCCGCAGACTATGAATCTTCAGCACGTTGTCCACGGCGCCGTCCGGCCCCGCAATCCGCTCGTAAATGTCGCGCAGCGGGCCATTCGCTTCCCCGGGCTCAACAGATGCGAATCCAACTCATCACCGGTCACTTTTTCTCACATCCGTCCCCGTCGCTGATAAAACCGATAGCGATCGATGATCGACTCGACGTATTTCTTCGTCCCGGGAAAATCGATGTTCCTCTGAAAGGCAATCGGCAGAGATCGGCTTCTTGCCGTCACCCCCGGCCCAACGCTGCGCGCGGCTCGCCCCGGCGTTGTATTCCGCGAGCGCGAAAGGCGTCGGATCACTCGCTTCCTGCCAATGCAACATCGCCCGGCGCAGATACCAGGCACCGGCTTCCAGGTTCGTCTTCGGATCGAACAACTCCTCGACGCGGAAATTTTCGATCTTGTTTTCCTGCGCCCAATCCTGGGCTGCGATCTCGCTTACCTGCATGAGCCCGCGCTCACCCGCGCCGCCGAGCTTTTTCGGATCGAACCGGCTTTCCCGCCATACCACTGCCTTGACCAGCATCGGGTCGAGTTTGTTCGCGGTCGAGACGGCGTGAATGAGAGGATCGTATTGCTGGAAACGCGCCGGGCTGAGCCATTCAAAGGCCGTGTAGAAGGGATCGCCCGAGCGAAAAGCCACCAACCCAACCCCGACCACGGCCGCCAGGAGCAGACAAATGATGAACTTGATAAGAAAGCGAATCATTCCTCTAACGATCTCTTCCCCACAGGGTGTATCGGCGACCGTCTCGGCCGCCAAACCAGTTCGTCTTGCAACCCAAGCCACGCTCCGTCTGTATCCCTGCGGCCGAGACGGCCGCCGCTACACTTGGAACCCACTCACTGGATAAGTTTGCGAGCGCGCGGAAAGTCACGGCCAGAACCAATTCACGCTAGACCAGCGTGAGCAATCAAAATGTCCGCTTTTGTCCGAGTCATCATCGATCGCTCCATCCGGCGCGAGCTGGATTACAGCGTGCCGGAAGCGATGGTTGGAAAGGTCGTGGTCGGCTCGCGGGTCCGCGTCCCTTTCCGCGAGAAAACGCTCCTCGCGACTGTCGTCGCCACTCTCGAGGAAAGCCCGGCCGAAGGAATCAAGCCGGTTACGGCATTGTTAGGCGAAAAGCCCGTCTTAAGCGCGAGTCTGATCGAGCTCGCTCGCTGGATGGGAAATTACTACTGCTGCCCGATCGAAACCGTCATGCGGAGTCTCCTCCCACAGGTCATTCGGAAAGCGGAGGTCGGCTGGAAGAAGCAGCTTTTCGTTAGTCCGGCCCGGGCGGCAACCCCGGAGGAGATCGAGAAGTTGCGCAAACGCGCGCCGCGCCAGGCCGAGCTGCTCGAAGCCGTCGCGCAACTGACCGAGCCGATCGCCGCGGCCGAGCTCCTCCGCCAGACCTCGCTCGATAACGGGACTCTCCGCGCGCTCGTTAGGCGCGGCTTCGCCGAGCTGCGCGAACAGGCCGTGGCGCGCGATCCGCATGGGACCGAGGAATTCATCGCCGATGTCGACCTGACGATGAACGAAGAGCAGACCGCGGCCCTGAAATTAATCGAAACCGCGCTCGAAAATCCGGATACGCATCCGCCCATTCTCCTCCACGGCGTCACCGGGAGCGGCAAAACGGAAGTTTACCTCCAGGCGATCCGGGCCACCCTCGCACGCGGCAAGACCGCCATCGTCCTCGTTCCGGAAATTTCGCTCACGCCGCAAACGGTCGAGCGTTTCAAGAGTCGCTTCGCTTCCCAGCCCGACATGGTCGCGGTCCTGCACAGCCATCTTTCCGAAGGCGAGCGTCACGATGAATGGCACAAGCTCCATTCCGGCCGCGCCCGGATCGTGATCGGCGCCCGCAGCGCGGTCTTCGCCCCGCTCGAAAACCTAGGCCTCATCGTCGTCGATGAAGAACACGAAACCTCCTACAAACAGGAAGAAGCCCCTCGCTACCATGCCCGCGACGTCGCAGTCGTTAGGGCGAAGTTAGAAAAATGCGCCGTCCTTCTTGGCACCGCCACGCCCTCGCTCGAGAGCTACTACAACGCCACTCGCTGCAAATACGTCCTCAGCCAGCTCACCCAGCGCGTCGACCAATGCCAGATGCCGCTCATCCGCATCGTCGATCTGCGCCAGGAACGCCGGAAAGAAAAAGCCGCGGCGATTCTTTCCGAGAAACTGCGCACCGCGATGACAGATCGCCTGACGAAAAACGAGCAAACGATTCTTTTCCTCAACCGGCGCGGTTTCTCCACCTCGCTCCTTTGCAGCAACTGCGGCAAGGCGCGTGAATGTCCCAATTGCAGCGTCGCCCTCACCTTCCATCGCACGAACGCGCGGCTCAGTTGTCACCTCTGCGGACACAGCGCCACCGTCCCGAAACGCTGCCCTGAATGCCACGAAGACGCCCTCATCTACGCCGGCTTCGGCACCGAAAAAGTGGAAGCCAACGTCTCCGCCATCTTCCCCAAGGCCGTCGTCAGGCGAATGGACGCCGATTCCATGACCCGCAAAGACGCCTACCGCGAAACCCTCCACGCTTTTCGCGCCGGCAAGATTGATATCCTCGTCGGGACCCAGATGATCGCCAAAGGCCTCCACTTTCCTAACGTCACCCTCGTCGGGATCATCAACGCCGACCTCGCCCTTCATCTGCCCGATTTTCGGGCCGGCGAGCGCACCTTCCAGCTCCTTACCCAGGTCGCCGGCCGGGCCGGCCGTGGCGAAGAACCGGGCGAAGTCTTCGTCCAGACCTACACCCCTTTCTCACCCTCGATCCAATTCGCTCGCCACCACGATTTTGCCGGCTACTTCGAGCAGGAACTGGAATTCCGCGAGCGCTGCAATTTCCCGCCCTTCAATCACGCCGTCCTCCTCACCGTCCGCTCCGGGCACGAGACGCGCGCCAGTTTCTCCGCCGAGACTTTGGCACGCCGGCTAAAGGAAGCGCTTCCCGAGGAATTCCACCTCGGCGCGCCCGCCCCGGCGCCGTTGGAAAAGCTGCAAGGCAGCTACCGCTTCCACATCCTAATAAGAGGCGTCGCGATTATGCGCCTGAGCCGCCTCATCCGCGAGACCCTCGACAAACTCCCCTTCCCCGACGACGTCGCCGTCAGCGTCGACGTCGACCCTTATCAACTCCTCTAGCGCGAGAGGCGAAAAGCCAGCCCGCCGCGGCGGATTGCATCCGAATTGCCCCATCAGGACAGCCAGCCGTTCCCGCTGGATCATGTCGGCCCGGCGCAATTCCCGGCGTGGCTCGTGTGCGTGATCGGCGCTTGGCTGTTGATAGTGCCATTTTACGCCGCGGTCAGCCGGTCATTCATCATTGTAGGAATATCAATTCTGGCTATCGAAGTTTTGCTAATAGCCTTGGGAAATCGGAGGCAAAAACGGTGAGTGCGTTAATTAATCATACCGCAATACGCTGTGAGATTGGCACGTCTACCATCTAAACAGTCGATGCAGCCCACCGCTGGCCGCTCCGATGCGAATCTTTCAAGATGACTACTATACTTCCAGTGCAGATTAAGCACGCTCTCGCCAGCGGTGGCTGATCTTATTATCGTTAGGCGATTGAGCTTGCCTCCTCACCTCAAAAACGACAAACTCCAACCGCACAAATGAAGCTACCAACGCTATTTGCCGCTTGGTCTACTTTTGTGATCATGGCCGTGCCTCTTGAATCCAAAGGCCAAGACCCAGACCCCAATTGGAAGCCACCGGGCGCAGAGGAACAGGCCCCAGTGGACCAAGCCAATACACGACTGGACGCAGTTCATAAACGCCTGACGGGCAGACTGGAGCCGGACGTGCAGAAGGCTTTGAAAGAAGCTGAGCGCTCATGGATTAGGTGGCGTGACAATGAAGCTCTTTTGATCGCGCGAGTGGGCGGCGCTCTTTCGCATGGCAGCGATTTGCGGGTGGATTTTGCCAACGCGCAGCTCAAGTCAACAATCAGCGAATCGAAGTCCTGAGCGAATATTTAGAGCAGTCTGCTGACAACTAATGCAAGAAACAGTCTACAGGGCCGACCGCGAGCCGCCCGCACTATCAGGGGTTCACATCAACGACAGCTCTGACCTCCGCCCTCCGGCTTAGGAACTCTGCTTCATTTTCCCGATCAGCGCTCGTTGCGTGGCCAGAGCGTTGAGAATCTCCGGGTCCCCTTGCAGCCAGGCATTGTCGATGGTGACATTTTTGAAGCGCCATTTCAGGCCGTCACGCACCAGCTCGCAGTGATAACGATTCATCAAAAGCGCATTCTCCGACCCGCGACGGGAGCCCTCCCGCGGCATGAAGTGTTGCGACATTACATAGGCAGAGAGCGTGGCCGTGTCGCCGCTGATTTCGATCTGAAGGTTGCTTGCCGTGTGAGTCGTGTCGAGCGGGCCGAGTAACGGCAGCAGAGCATCGAGGATCGCCTGGCGACCGGCCAGCCTGGGGAAATCGATCCCAAGTTTTCTGCCGGCGGGGCGGAAATCGAAAACACAGTCTTCCGTGAAGGCCGAGGCCAGCGAATCCGCATCATCGTGGTCGAGACCGGAAGCGTAACGATGCATCGTGTCCGCAATCTCATACCTATCGCAGGCCTGTTGTCCCAAATCGATGTTCATTTCCTGCACCATAGACACTTCACACCCTTATCGTAAAGACATTCCACGTTCGCAGATCTCCCGAAGGCTAACAATTACATTGAGCGGCCAAAGGGTCTTTTTTGCTCACCTCTACGAGCTGGCTGACACACGCAGCCCGCCAGGCTGTCGCGTCCGCGGTGTCTAGTTAGTAAGGAAGCATTGATTGGGTGTTTTGTAGCCATATCTTTTCCTTGGTCGGTTGGTCAGGCGGGCGGCGATTAGATCGCATTCGCTTTGGGTGAAAATCCCCCGTTCCTGCTCGGCTTATTCAGTCGAAAACTGAGCCCGCAATTCCGGCGAGACTCGTTTCGGCCGGAAACTCTGCGGATCTACCGGACACCACAACGTCCGCGCCTGGGCCAACAATTGCTCGTCGCTCAAGCGCACAATCTCGGTAAACCGCTCAAACGTCAGGCGGGTCGCTTCCCCGACCCATGTCCGCAACCGGATCTCATCCCCGGCCCGCGCCGGCTTCTTGTAATCGATCTCATGCCGCACGACCACCCAGACATTAGCCGCCTGATCGGCCGCCGACACCACTGCCTCCCAATGCGCGATCGCCACCTCCTGCACCCAGCGCAGGTAGACTGTATTATTCACATGGCCCAGCCCGTCGATATCTTCAGGCGGATACCTGTTAATCGTAAACGCGGGATTCTATGTCGTGGGGGCGTCAGTGGCCAGGATTCTGGTCCCGAAGCTGGGGACGGTGCGCCCGATCGTGTTTGCCATGATCGCCTTTGTGACGACCTCGATAATCTTCGTCGCCTTGGAACTTTTCAGCACCTTAAGCACACTGAGCGTCCTGCTGCCGATGTGTATCTTTATCTTTGGTTGCGGTCTCGTCAGCCCGGCGGCTAATACTGGAGCGATGATGCTTTTCCGCGACAAGGCGGGCGCATCCACGGCCGTCGTCGGGTTCTCGATCGCGGTCGGCGGTGCCGTCTTCAGCGGCGCGGTTGCGGTGTTTCGTATCACGAGGCTGGTGGAACTGGGTAGCTACTCCGGCGTCAGCACGCTGTTGTGTATCGCAACCTATCTGATCTGCCTTCGCAAGCCGATAGAGCCCGCTTCAGCGTAGAAATCGCGCTCGTTGTTGTAACTTGGGTCCCGCTCCGCCAGGCAGGTGGGAAGCGGCGGGCGTTCGTGTAGGTTGAACTTTCGTCTCGCAGTCTCTTACGACCGCCACGGTCAAGTCTCAGATGCATTCATCGTAAAAAGCTACGTTTAATCTCATCTGGCGCACAAAAGACCGGAAATCATCCCAGAAGCGGCCGCCAGACAGGCTAGCGAGCCGTTCCCAGTTCTTGAATAAGCGATGGCCGATCGCCGGGAGCAAAGGTTTTCTCATCCGCCGCGCCGCGCGTCAGGATGACGATGATGTATTTCTTCCCGTCTGGCAGCTCGACATAGGCGGCGTCGTGGCGCACTTCGCTCGTGTCGCCTTCCTTCGACCAGAGACGGGAACCCGGCGGTAACGATTCGCCGAAGAAATCTTTCACCTGATTCTCGTCGAGGCGCAGGGGAGCGAGCGGTCGCTCGAGCAATGCCATCATCGAATCGCTGGCGGTCGCTGAGACGGCGCGACGTTGCACGATCGAGAATAGAAGCGAAGCAATGGCATTCGCACTGGCACGGTTCCGATTGCTCTTGTTCTCGCCCATGATCTGCATGTCGCGTCCGTAGGGACCAAAGCTCCAGGGCTTGATAAAGACGCTGACGTCGTAACCGAGAGATGCAAAGTAGCGGTTCAAGCTGCGCCGGCGCTCGAGAAATTCTTCGAGCGCCTTCCCCTGTAGTTCGGGTCCGCTGCGTAGTGTCGGTCAGGACATCGACGAGAAACGCAGCCGCGTCGTTATCGGAGACGTGAATCATCTCGCGCAGCGCGCGCTCGATTTCCGGCGTGAAATGATCCTGATGAAAAGCCGCCACCATAAAGAAAAGCTTCACGAGTGACGCGGGATAGAAGGACGCGTCGCCGTGGTAATCGGCACGGACGACACCATCAGCCTTGGAGAGATCAATCACACTGAACGCGAGATTATCCGGGGTGAGTCTTGGGAATTCCTTCAGCGAAGCCTCCGCGGCGCGGTTGAGTTCGGAGCCAAGTTCGGCATTCGGCGGCAGCGCACGGAATTCTTTCAAGTCGGCGAGCACGGTTATCGGGGCGGCGGACATTAAAAGCAAAGCTGTGACCGACGTGAAATAGCTACCATTCAATACAAGCATCCCTTTCCCATTTCATTCCAGTTCCTGCTCGCGACTTCAATCCTTGTCTCTCACATTTTCTCCGCTTCCTCCAGTTCCACCAACAGACCCTTTTCGGAATCGCGCAGGGACTTCTGTTTCTCGAGCGCTGCCACAATCCGAATCGCTTTCTCGACCATCTCGATGTTTTACATTTTCGTTTTCTGAGGGTGAGCCCGGGCTGAGAGACGATGCACCATGCCCAAGGGCGAGGATCGCGGCGAGGGCGAGAGTGAAAGCGGAGCTGGAGGGCGTAACGAAGAGCGATCGCATCGGGCCCGAGACAGCCGGCGGGTGGAAAGAGCGACCTCCTCGCTATCGCATGGAACCTTCGGAGAGTTTGCTTTCCGCGACGCCGATCGCGGTTTCGAGGGCGACGAACTTTTTTTCGTCCGGGGCTGACATTTTTCCATCGGCTTTGAGCCGTTGATAAATCTCCCGGCTGGCGCGGTAATTTGCGAGTGCTTTGCGCCACCACTCGATCTCATTGTCTCGCTCGGCGAGCAAGGCATAAACCTGGCCGACAAGGTTTTTCGACCTTGCCGTGACCAGCTGCGACTGCGTGTGCGCGGGATCTTTCTCCAGGACCGCGCCGCAGTTGGCTTGAGTTTTTTCGGCGGCGGCGAGGGCTGACGGGTAATCCTTTAGAGAAAGATAAAGCTCGGACGTTTCGTAATAAGCGCCGCCGATGTCGTAGCTGATGAGAACGTTGCTCGGATCTTCTTTTCTTAGTTGCTCGGACACTTCGATAGCACGCGCAAAGCTCGCGAGCGATTCTTCAGTTTGACCCGCCGCCTTTTGCGTTACGGCGCGCTGCTTGTTCACGATCACGATATCCCGGCGAGCTTGAAAACTTCCGGGCTCATCTTCCAAGGCTTGCTGCGCGAGCTGCAAGGCGCGCTCATATTTGATCAGACTGTTGGGCAAATCTTCGGCCTCGCGATGGTTCTCGCCGCGTTTCAGGTTGGCGATCATGAAGGAGCGGCGCACGCGCACGTCATTGGGATACTTCTCGTAAAGGGCGGCCATCATCTCCAAGCCCTTCGCAATGTATTCCTCCGCTTCCGCTTTCCGATCGAGATAGGAGTAAGCCTCACCGATGTCGAGATAGAGGTTGGCGTGATTTAAATGGACGAAGGGATCGTCCGGAGATTGCGCGCTCAAGGCGGCGAAGAGCGCCAGCGAGCGCCGGAAAAAACCAAGCGCCTTCTCATTCTCGCTGTTGTAAAATGGGACAAAGCCGCTCGTCCGCAAAGCCTTCGCCAGACTGGCGCGGGCGGCGAGATCCTCCGGCTTCTGCGCCACCACTCGCTCACGCAAGGAGACGGCCTCGGCCAGACTCGCGCCGGCTTTGTCGAAGTCACCGCCGTTCAAATCAATGCTCGCCGTGACTTCGAGATTGGCCGCCAGGTCCGCCTGCTTTTCCGCGCCGTTCGGGTAGGCTTTGAGCAGCCGGCGCCGGATCGCCTGCGCTTTTCCGTAGCTCGCGAGCGCGCCTTTTAAATCGCCAATATTCGCCGTTTGGGGATTGCCCTGGACGTCGCCGACCTTTTCGTAGGCTTTCGCCAGCTCGCTCTGCAACTGCAGATCGCCCGCCGATTCCTGCGACAAACTATCGAGGTATTGCAGGGCGCGGGTCACGAGTAACTGCCGGGCGGGCATCGAGCCGGGCAGATTTTCGATCTTCGGGCTGAATTCAAAGAGGAAGGAATTCGCCAAAGCGCGAACGTCGTTGAAGCGCTTTTCCGCCCTGGCCTGCGCCGCTCGCGCCACGCCCGCCTGCCAGAACGTGGCGATCAGCCCGCCGACGATCGCGAGCAGGATCAAAGCTGCGGCCGCGGCGCCGGTGCGGTGACGATTGATGAACTTGCCAGCCCGGTAGGAGAAGGTATGCGGGCGCGCCGTGACGGTCAGACCCTCCTTATGCCGGCGAATGTCTTCCGCGAGCGCGGCGACCGAAGCATAACGGCGCTCAGGTTCCTTCCGCAGCGCCATCAGGACAATGTTATCGAGATCGCCCTTGAGGAGTCGTGAATCGGAAATCGTGAACCGTGAATTGCGCAGGAGCGCGGTGCTGGGGCGTTCCGGCTCCTCTTCCGTAATCGCGCGGGAGATTTCCTCCGGTGCGCGACTCGTCAGGCGATAGGGCTTTTGTCCAGTGAGCAGTTCGTAGAGGATTACCCCTAACGAATAAACGTCGCTGCTGGTCGTGATGCGACCGCCTTTGATCTGCTCTGGGCTGGCATACTCCGGCGTCATGACCCTTAGGCTCGGGATCGTCTGAGTGTAGGCCTCTTCGTCGGGCGCGAGGACTTTGGCGATGCCGAAATCGAGCAGCTTTGGCGCGCCCTCGACCGTAACCAGGATGTTGGAAGGTTTCAGGTCGCGGTGAATAACGAGATTCTGGTGGGCGTAGCTTACCGCCTGGCAAACCTTGCGAAAGATTTCGAGCCGCTGGTTGGTTGCAATTTCGTTCCCCTCGCAATATTTCGTCAGGGTCGCACCCTGGACATATTCCATCACAAAATAGGGCCGGCCATCATCCGCCGTCCCGCCATCAATCAGGCGTGCGATATTCGGGTGCTCGAGCTGGGCCAGGATCTGGCGCTCGTGCCGAAAACGCTGCAGGATGTCGTCGGTATCGAGTCCCCGCCTAACGAGCTTAAGCGCGACTTCCTTGCGGTAGGATTCGTCCGCCCGCTCCGCCAGATAGACCGTGCCGAGTCCGCCGCGGCCGATCTCGCGGATGATCCGGTAGGCGCCTAATTGCTGCCCAGCCAGGTCGCCCGAATCGGGAAACAACTCCCGCGGAAGCGCGAGCGGCGCATCCTCGATGAATTCCGAAGCCTGCGCGTCGGAAGCGAGGAGTGACTCGATCTCCGCGCGCAATTCTCCATCCTCGCCGCATTCCTGCTCGAGAAAACGCTCCCGCTCCGGGGCCGCCAGTTCGACGGCCGCGTCGAAGAGCGCGTTGACTCTCTCCCGGTGCTCACTCGTTCCGGGCATCGCCTTGCTCATCGATAATTTCGCGGCGCAGCCAGGCCTTGGCCCGGCGCCATTCGCGTTTGATCGTGCGCGGCGAGACATCGAGCACCTCGGCCGCTTCTTCGTTCGTTAGGCCACCGAAAAAGCGCAGCTCCACCACCTGGCTCTGGCGCGGATCGAGTTTCGCCAGATCGAGCAGCGCATCGTCGAGCGCGACCAGGTCAACGCTGCGCGAAAGGCCCGGAGCAAGCGCTTCGTCAAATTCCAATTTGTCCCATTTGCCGCCGCGCTTGTCGGTCCGATGCCGCCGCGCGTGGTCGACCAACACTCTGCGCATGACGCCGGCAGCGACGCCGAAAAAATGCGCCCGGTTTTGCCAGGTGGTGTTGGTTTGGTCGACCATCCGGAGATACGCCTCGTGCACCAAGCCGGTGGCCTGCAGGGTGTGATCAGCTCGTTCGCCTTGGAGATAACCTCGCGCAATCTGGCGGAGCTCGTCATAGATCAGCGGCATCAGCTGATCAGCGGCAGCGCGATCGCCATTGCTCCAATCGATCAGGACCTTGGTCACTTGCTGGCGGGTGGGAGCGGAAATCATGCGACGTGTCTTTGGCCATCCAACGCCGAAAACATGCCCGGCAGATGCGATTTGGGGGCATTCTAACAATTTCCCGCGGGCGACGTAAGCGTTTTTAATGGGAGGCCCAATTATAAAAAATATTTGGCCCCCTTCTAGTCCCGGTCGCGCCTTGGAGGGACGGCACATCGAAAGCAGAAAACATGATCACAAAAGGCCGTCTCCAAAACAAATTCAGCACCGCTCTTTTGCTTTTCGCCCTCTCGGCGACTTGCGCAGCGACGGAATCCCGGTCGGTACCTGGCGTCGAGCCGAGCAAAACACAGCACTCAGATTCCACCCTTGGTAAAACCACCGGTTCTTCCTCGGTCGAGGCAATCCCGCCCGGCCTTACCGCTGCCGATTGGGCTGGTGTTCGTGAGGCTCATCAGGCGCACCGGCATGATGCAGTGCGGACAGAGACGGGTTACCGGGCGTCGAACCCGGGACAGCGATGGCAGACAAAATTCGACGACCGGGGGTTTACTACCCAGCCTGACGCGGGCGGATGGCAGTGGGGTTTGGAATTAAAGAGTTTTGGCTTCGCCGGGCAGAAGCGTGCGCTTGCGCCGAAAGCGCGGATGACAGCCGACGGCGGCCGGGTCACCTACCAGCGAAGCGCAGGCCTCAAGGAATGGTTTGTGAACGATCCGCGCGGGCTGGAGCATGGCTTCACGGTGGAACAATCGCCTGGAGAAGCCGATGAGCGCGGCATCGAGCTTGAGTTTGATCTTGAGGTGCGGGGCAATCTGCGTGCGGAAACGGCTTCTCAAAACGGCGCGCTTCGGTTCGTCGATGAGGGAGGTGGAAGCGTCGTCACCTACTCCGGCCTGAAAGCCTGGGACGCCGCGGGCCAGAAGTTGCCGGCCCGTTTTGTGGTGGAACCCAATCGAGTCAGGCTGCTCGTCGCGGTGGCTGGCGCGCGCTACCCGATCACAGTCGATCCGGTGGCGCAGCAGGCCTACCTGAAAGCTTCCAATCCCGAAGCATCCGATTCTTTTGGGCGAGCGGTCGCGATTTCCGGAGACACGCTGGCCGTCGGGGCAACCCTCGAGGATAGCAGCGCGACCGGAGTGAACGGCGACCAGAATAACAATGGATCAATCGAATCCGGCGCGGTTTATATTTTTGTGCGCAACGGCACCACCTGGAGCCAGCAGGCTTATCTCAAAGCTTCCAACACCGGCGTCCGGGACAATTTTGGCTGGACCCTCGCTCTCTCCGGCGACATCCTGATCGTGGGGGCGCCGATGGAGGATAGCAGCGCGACCGGTGTAAATGGCGATCAGAACAACAACAATGCGGAGGATGCTGGCGCGGCCTACATTTTCGTGCGCAACGGCACCACCTGGAGCCAGCAGGCTTATCTCAAAGCTTCCAATACCGATGCGCAGGACAATTTTGGCTACGCCGTTTCCGTTTCCGGCGAGACCGCGGTGGTGGGAGCCCCTCAGGAGGACAGCAGCGCCACCGGGATTAACGCCGATCTGAGCGACAACGGCACCCTCTTTTCCGGCGCGGTCTACGTTTTTGTTCGCAACGGGGCGACTTGGAGTCAGCAGGCTTCCTGCAAAGCTTCCAATACAGGAATGTTGGACGAGTTTGGATACGCGATCTCGATTTCCGGCGACACCCTTGTCGTAGGTGCGTTTAGCGAAGACAGCAGCGCGTCGGGGATTAACGGAAATCAAGCCGACAACAGCGCGAACGGCGCGGGTGCGGCCTACGTCTTTGTGCGCAAGGGCGCGAACTGGAGTCAGCAGGCATATCTGAAAGCTTCCAATAGCGAGGCAAATGACTTCTTCGGCATTTCGATGTCCATCTCCGGCGAAAGTCTGGTCGTCGGAGCCGTCCAAGAGGGCAGTAGCGCCAAGGGGGTAAACGGTGATCAGACTAACAACCTCCTGCCTAGATCCGGGGCAGCCTACGTCTTTGTCCGCGACGGAGCCACCTGGAGCCAGCAGGCTTATCTGAAAGCTTCCAATCCCGATATATTGGACTATTTCGGCGCGACCCTTGCACTCTCCGGAGATATCCTGGTCGTCGGGGCGTCTTTTGAGGCAAGTAGCGCGACCGGGATCAACGGCGACCAGCAAGACAACAGCTTCACCTCCGGGGCGGCCTACCTTTTCGTGCGCGCCGGGACCACCTGGAGTCAGCGAGCTTATCTGAAAGCTTCCAATCAGCAGCCCTATATTGGCTTTGCTGGTGGATCGGTGGCCGTCTCCGGGGAGACTGCGGTTATCGGAGCGGCGGGCGAGAGTAGCAAAGCCACCGGGGCCAATGGCGATCAGTCGGACAGAAGTGCGCCCGGTGCTGGCGCAGCGTATGTCCTTATAGACCTGGCGTCAGTTCCTCCGCCCAGCCTGCTCAACATCTCGACCCGAATGCAGGTGCTGAGTGGCGATCAAGTCTTGATCGGCGGATTCATCATCAATGGGACTGATCCGAAGACGGTCGTCCTGCGCGCCATCGGACCATCGCTGACTGACTTTGGAGTCGCCGGTGCCCTGGCCGACCCCGTCCTGGAGCTGCGTGCAGCTGACGGATCTTTGATTACGAGTAACGACAACTGGAGCACTGACCGCGCCGCCATCGAAGCAACCGGATTGCAACCGAGCAAAGATCTCGAGTCCGCCATCGTTGCGACCCTCGATCCGGGCGCCTATACCGCTATCGTCAATGGGAAAAATGGCATCACCGGCGTCGGGTTGGTCGAAGCCTACGACCTGGACACGACGGCGGCTTCCGAGCTAGCCAACATTAGCACCCGGGGGTTTGTCGCTCCTGAGAGCAATGTCATGATTGGAGGATTCATCCTCGGGAGTGATACCAATGTCCTGATCCGCGCGATCGGCCCTTCGCTGACTGATTTCGGGATCGTGGGCGCGCTGGAGGATCCGACTTTGGAGCTGCGCGATGTCCAGGGGATGCTGATCAGCAGTAACGATAACTGGAAGGAGCCGAATCAGGCCGAGATCGACGCGACCGGCTTGCAGCCGTCGAAGGACAAGGAAAGCGCCCTACTCGAAACTCTTCCCGCCGGGGCCTACACCGCGATCGTCGCCGGCCAGGGGGCGACCACCGGGGTCGGCCTCGTCGAAGTCTACCGATTGCCATGATCAAGAGCGCCGCGCCGGATCCTGCAGCGCATCTGAAGTAGGGCACGGAACTTTCAACAAAAGCATAACCCGATTCTTTTTTAAAAGAATTGGCCCCGTTGTCCCCGGTTTCCCGCCTTGGCTTGGTAAGACGACAAAACTATGAAAACCGGCGCATTCCTTTCTTCACTGCTTCCTCTTCTCACTCTAGCGATCCTGACCGCTCAAGGCGCTCCAGGCGACCTCGACACGACTTTTAGCGGCGACGGCAAAGTGACCACTGATGTCGGGGCCGGGGCCGATTCGGCACAGGACGTCGCTATTCAGGCGGACGGCAAGATAGTGGTGACCGGTCTCGTCTCGAATGGTTCGAATTTCGATTTCGCCTTGGTGCGTTACAAGACCGATGGCACGCTCGATAGCAGTTTCGGGAGCGGCGGGAAAGTGATCACGCCGCTGGGAACGGGCAACGATCTCTCCAACGCGCTCGCCCTGCAAACTGATGGTAAAATTATCGTGGTGGGGAAGTATCGCTTGTCCAGTGGTAATGATGCTGGCGCGGTTGTCCGCTATAATGTCGATGGAACCCCCGACACCTCCTTCGGAACCGACGGGATCGCGGTAGGCGCCCTCTTCATTCGAGCGGTCGTCATTCAACCGAATGGCAAGATCGTGGTCGCGGGAGATATCGACACCGTAAAATATGCAGTCGTCCAGCGTTTTAATGGCGACGGCACACAAGACAATTCCTTCGGCAGCGGCAGCACCACCATTATCAGCTCTGGCTTCGGTCTGACTGACCAAGCCTATTCGGTGGCGCTGCAGGCCAACGGAAAAATCGTGGTGGCAGGAAGCGTCGCGACGGGTACGCCGCACTTTTCCATTGTTCGCTTAAATGCGGATGGCTCGTTCGACAGCACCTTCGGCACGGACGGAATCGTCTCTGTCCCGATCGGCGCGGCCGACACGGCATATTCCGTCGCGGTGCAGACGAATGGGAAGATCGTAGCGGCTGGTGCGAGCGACAATGACATCGCGGTTGTGCGCCTGAACGCCAATGGAACTCTCGATCCTTCATTCGATGGCGATGGCATTGTTAAGACCAATATTATCGGCTCCGACCAAGGCTTCGCGCTCGCCCTGCAGCCAAATGGAAAGATCGCGGTCGCTGGATATGCGAGCAACATCACGGGCAGTGATTTCGCAGTCGTGACCTACAATACAGATGGATCACTCGATCCGGACTTTGGCATGGATGGAATCGTGCAAATAGATTTCGGCTCGACCGCAGAGTTCGGCTATGCCTTGACCTTGGATGGGAGCGGTCGCCTGGTCGTGGCCGGAGTCTCTGCAGATCTCTTTGCCATCGCGCGGCTCGAGGCAGACTTCTCCGGGGTAGTCATAGCTGAGAGCGCTTTGCTCAACATCTCGACCCGGATGCAAGTGCTGACGGGTGATCAAGTGTTGATCGGTGGCTTCATTATCACCGGCACCGATCCCAAGATGGTCATCCTGCGCGCGATCGGCCCTTCGCTGACTGACTTCGGAGTCGACGGTGCGCTGGCCGACCCGGTTCTGGAACTGCGCGCGCTCGACGGCTCTGTCATTGCGACCAACGACAACTGGACCACTGACCGCTCCGCCATCGAAGCGACCGGGTTGCAACCCAGCAAAGATCTCGAGTCCGCCATCGTCGCGACGCTCGATCCGGGCGCCTATACCGCTATCGTCAGTGGCAAGGGTGGCACCACCGGGGTCGGGCTGGTCGAAGCCTACGACCTGGACACGGCGGCCGCTTCGGAGCTGGCCAACATCAGCACCCGAGGCTTTGTCGCCACCGGGAGCAATGTTATGATCGGTGGCTTCATCCTCGGGAGCGACGCCAACGTCCTGATCCGCGCGATCGGTCCTTCACTGACTGATTTCGGGATCGTGGGTGCGCTGGAGGATCCGACCCTGGAGTTACGCGATGTCCAGGGCACGCTGCTCAGCAGCAACGACAACTGGAAGGATCCGAACCAGCTGGAGATCGAAATGACCGGTCTGCAACCGGGCATGGACGCGGAGAGCGCCTTGCTCGAAGCCCTTCCCGCGGGCGCCTACACTGCGATCGTTGCCGGTGTGGGCGGCGCGATCGGCGTTGGCCTGGTCGAGGTTTATCGATTGCCGTAAAGCAGGGCCTGAAACGTCCCTGGACGCGCGGGATTTCTGAACCCCTGCCAGGTCATTCAGCTTGGCCGGATGACCGATCGCACCTACCTCCTCACGAGCCTTTCGAGGGTGGATGCGGCCCCGGTGCCGAAATCGTAAGAATCGGTCCGTGGACGCAGAAAAGGACTCAAAATGTTTGGTCCCCTTTGACAGGAGAATGCGCTTTGCCTTAGGAAGGGAGTAGACTGCGCAGAAATCGTTCGCCGCGCCGTCATAACCAAAATGACGAGATCATGAAAACAAACCGCATCAAATCTGCATTCCTTGCCACAGCGTTTGCCGTCACCATCGCCGCCGCTCCATCCCTGCGAGCTGATCTCGCTCTGCTCGATCAGTTTAGCCCAGGCATTGGACAGCTCGTCAGCGTGGGCTTCGATCCGAGCGATGAAAGCGTTTGGATTTACGGGAATTTTGACGCCGACCTCCGCCAATACTCGACGACCGGGGAGTTTCTGAGCTCTATCCCGCGGCCGGGCGAATCCGCTAACGACGTCGATCTCGAATTTGCTCCCGAAGCGCTGATTCTCGCTGGAACCCCTGTTCCAAAGGACACTTTGCTTTTCATCAATGGGGAAACGGATATGGCCGAAATCTATGCGGTAGATAAGACGACCGGAGATGTCCTCGCTACCCTGGTGACTGCCTTCGGGACCGATCACGTCGTTGGCGGCACATATCATCCCGGTCGCGACACTTTTTTCCTGGTCCAGGATCACGTGCCAGACGACGTGGCCGATGAAAATCGTATCGCGGAAATTGATCCTGTTACCGGGAATGTCCTGAACACGTTTCAGATCGCCGATATCTTCGACGTCAATTATGGAGATATCGAAGTAGGCATGAATGGAAATCTTTATGTGGTCAGCAGCAGTAGATCGGATGTGCTGGAGTTGACTCCGGAGGGCGACCTCGTGCAATATCTCCCGCTACCGACGGGAGTCACCGGCTTGAGCGGCATCGCCTTCACCGAGTCGGGGGACGAAGCGTGGCTCTCCAACATTTCCGGCAAGGTCTTTCACATCGCCGGATTTCTCGGTGGTCCAGGCCTCATCAACATCTCTACGCGCATGCAGGTGCTGACCGGCGATCAAGTCCTCATTGGCGGCTTCATTATCACCGGCACCGATCCCAAGATGGTCATCCTGCGCGCGATTGGCCCTTCGCTGACTGACTTCGGAGTCGCCGGTGCGCTGGCCGACCCGGTTCTTGAATTGCGGGCGCTCGACGGCTCTGTCATTGCGAGTAACGACAACTGGACCACTGACCGCGCCGCAATCGAAGCGACCGGCCTGCAACCGAGCAAAGATCTGGAGTCAGCCATCGTCGCCACGCTCGATCCGGGCGCCTATACCGCCATCGTCAATGGCAAGGATGGCACCACCGGTGTCGGGCTGGTCGAAGCCTACGACCTGGACACGGCGGCCGCTTCGGAGCTGGCCAACATCAGCACCCGGGGTTTTGTCGCCACTGAGAGCAACGTCATGATCGGTGGATTCATTCTCGGGAGCGAAGCAAATGTGCTCATCCGCGCGATCGGTCCTTCGTTGACTGATTTCGGGGTCGACGGGGCGCTGGCCGATCCGACCCTGGAGCTACGCGACGTCCAGGGGACGCTGATCAGCAGCAACGATAACTGGAGAGACCCTAACGAAGCCGAGATCGAAGCGACCGGCCTGCAACCTTCGAAAGACGCGGAGAGCGCCGTGCTCGAAACACTGTCCGCCGGCGCTTACACTGCGATCGTCCAGGGCGCAGGAGCGACGACCGGCGTCGGCCTGGTCGAAGTTTATCGCCTGCCTTAGCAGATTTTTGTCCCCTTCTCGCCGCGGTTCTCGCACTAGCAGGTATGAGAGAAAAGAAGACGAACCGTCCCCTGTCCGCGGCATTGGCCGGAGCCTTGCTCCTGTTCCTTCTCGCGGCACTCAATGCCCGGGCGACGATTATCGTGAACGGAGATTTCGAGGCGGGAAATACTGGGTTTACCAGTGAATTCACTTACACGCCTCCCGGTCCCGGCAGCCTCGACTCTGAGAACTTCTACACCGTGGATACCGACCCCCGGAACAATAGCGACCTTCTCCTTTCGATCGGCGATCACACCACCGGCACTGGCCTGATGATGATCGTCAATGGCTCGGAGACGACCGGCACTTTGCTTTGGCAAGGCACCATTTCCTCTCCACTCACCGTCGGTCAAGAATATGATCTGTCCTTCTGGGTTGCCGCTATCTCAACGGATGTTCCACCAGAACTGAGGGTCACGATGGGATCAACGCAGATCGACACGCATGTGCCCGTTCCCGATGGAACTTGGATGCGAAGCGTCAGCACCTTCACGGCGCAAGAGCCGTATCCCACCTTTCGCCTGGATGCATTTGCCAATCCGGCGGGGAACGATTTTGCCGTCGACGACATCGACGTCTTCCTCGTCGGCACCGAGACCAATCCCCCGATCGCCGGTCCCCTGCTCAATATCTCGACCAGACTCCAGGTCCTGACCGCTGATCAGGTGCCGATCGGCGGCTTTATCGTGACCGGGAATGAGCCCAAGAAAGTCATTCTGCGCGCGATCGGTCCTTCACTGGGCGCGTTCGGAATCTCCGATCCACTGGCCGATCCGGTGCTGGAGTTACGGGCTGGGGACGGCTCGCTGATCATGAGCAACGATGACTGGACGAGCGAACAGGATGCGATCGAAGAGACAGGACTCGCACCCACCGACCCCGCGGAGTCAGCGATTGTCGCTACACTTGAACCCGGCAGCTACACCGCCGTCATGAGCGGCAAGAATGGAGGAACCGGCGTCGGATTGGTCGAAGCTTACGACCTGGACCAAACGGCTGATTCTCAGCTGGCCAACATCAGTACCCGCGGCTTTGTCGCAACGGGGGGCAATGTCATGATCGGCGGCTTCATCCTCGGCGGGGAAACCGGCGCCAGCGGTAACGTCCTCATCCGTGCAATCGGTCCTTCACTGACTGATTTCGGTGTCGACGGCGCGCTGGCCGATCCCACCCTGGAGTTGCGCGACGTGCAAGGCACGCTGATCAGCAGCAACGACAATTGGAAAGAGCCTAACGAGACCGAGATCGAGACGACTGGCTTGCAACCATCAAAAGAAGAGGAGAGCGCCCTCTTCGAGATGCTGCCAGCCGGCGCTTACACTGCGATCGTCGCCGGACAAGGCGGCACCACCGGAGTCGGCCTAGTTGAAGTCTATCGCCTGCCTTGAGAAAGTTTTTTGGCCGGATCTAGCCGCGGTTCGCGCTTTAGAAGGCAACGACCTGGTGAGCAATCGCACCTTCATCCTCTCCAATCTCCTCCTGATCATCCTCGGGTTGATCTTTTACGCTGCGGAATACTTCACCAGAGAAGAAGCGGAAACGACGAGCCATTCCCAGGTGGAGATCGCCTCGCCGGCTCGCTCGCCTAATCCCAGCCTCGGGACGCAGTATCGCGCCCACCGACACCAAGCCGGGAGCGACAACTAGATCGCGACCGTCGCTACCCTACTCGACCGTAACGCCCTTCCAGAAGGCGACGCGATCCTTGATGTTGGCCGCCGCTTCCTTTGGTGCGGGATAATACCAGGCTGCGCCTTCGTTGACTGCGCCAGCGACGACGACGTCGTAGTAACTCGCGTCGCCCTTCCATGGACAATGCGTGTGCCGGTCGCTAGCCTTGAAATATTCCCGGTGAATCGAATCGGCCGGAAAGTAATGGTTCCCTTCAACGACAACAGTGTCGTCACTCTCCGCAATAGTGGTGCCTTGCCAGGTTGCTTTCATAGTGGTGCTCTCCAGTTGAGTTAATTTTGCCGTACGATCAACCGCACCCCGTCAATCAAGCGCGCGACTTCCTCCTCGGTCGTGTAACAGGCGCAGCCTGCGCGGACGAGACCATCCGGGGCCAGTCCGAGACGCTCGATAACGGTCGTCGCGTAAAAGTCGCCATTGGAAACAAAGACCGCGGCCTCGGCCAGGCGCCGGGCAACGTCCGTGGAGGAAACGCCGGCGACGGAGAATCCAACCGTCGGCGTCCGCGGCTCAGCCGGCGACGGACCGAAAAGGGTAACGCTCTCGATTGTCCCCAATCCTTCCCAAAGTTGCCTAACGAGCTGCTCGCCGCGCGCGTGCAAGCCGGAAAAAGCCTCGACTAACGATCCGCGCCGGGTTTCCTGCGGCGCGAGCGAGGCCAGAAAATCGACCGCCGCGGCGGCACCCGCGATCCCCTCGTGATTCTGGGTTCCGGTTTCCGCGCGTTCTGGAGCTTCGTCAGGCGCGGGGAACAGTTTCGGAAAATCGAGCGCTGCGAGGAGATCGTGCCGTCCGTAAAGAATCCCGAGGTGCGGTCCGTAAAATTTGTAGGCTGAGCAGGCGAGGAAATCGCAGTCCAGCTCGCGCACATTGACCAGCTGGTGCGGGGCGTAATGCACGCCATCGACAAAAATCCGCGCGCCGGCCGCATGCGCCAGCTCGGCCGCCCGCCGCACGTTAGTGATTGTACCGAGCGCATTGGAGGCAGCGCCGATCGCGACCAGCCTGGTCCGCGAATTTAGCTGTCGCTCGAAATCGGCCCAGTCGAGCTGCCCGGTCTCCGGGATCATCTTCGCCATCCGAATCGTGACACCGCGCTCTTTTTCCACTGCCCGCCAAGGAGCAATGTTGGCGTGGTGATCGAGCTCTGTCAGGACGATTTCGTCGCCCCGCTCGTAGCTCCGGCCGAGGGCGCGCGCGAGATGAAAAGTGAGCGTCGTCATATTCGCGCCAAACGCGATTTCGTTAGGCGCGGCCCCCAGGAAATCGGCCAGCGCACCGCGAGCGCGCAAAATGACGGCGTCGGTCTCAAGACTGGTCGGAAAGGCCCAATGCGTGTTCGCGTTGTGATGCAGGAGGTAATCGCTCATCGCCTCCACCACCGCGTTCGGGACCTGGGTGCCACCCGGTCCATCGAAATAGGCGACCGGCTGATCGTGGTGCATCCGGCGCAGGGCCGGGAAACGGTTTCGAATCTCCGTCATGGGAGCAAGGCTGGTTTCTTCAATCACGATGTCGTTTACGGCATTTGGGCTGGAGCGCCGGAGATCAGTATCCGCGCCGGATCAATCCGGGGGAAGATAGAGAATTCCGTCGAACCTCCAAAAAAAGAAAACCTCGCCGGCGACAGAGGGTGTCACCGGCGAGGTACGTCTTTTTGGAATGTCTCCTACTTCGCGGCTGGGGTCTCCGAGAGGTGATACGCCTCCACGAGCGCGATACCGGAGGAGTTGTCCACTCCACGAACAACCACGGTATAGCTGCCGGCGACCTGAACGAAGAGCATGGCTGATTCCGCACTGTCACTCGGCGCCAGGCCGGTCGCGAGAATTTCATCACCCGCCGAATCCTGCCAATTGTCATCAAAGCCGATGCTGTCGCCGTTCTCGTCGAAGACCTCCAGGGTCGGATCCATCAAAGCTCCGTTCACGCCAGCATCGGTCAAGCTGGGCCCGATCGCCCGGACGAGGATTTTGCCGTCGTCGGTTCCCGGTCCGCTGATAAATCCACCAATCAAGACACTGTCACCAGTGCTAACAAATCCCCGCGTGCTGATGTTCGCCAGTTGTGAAGTTGTGGTCAGCGGGTCATCCAGATCGTAGACCTCCATCAGACCAATCCCGGTTGTATCGTTGCGACCGCGGACGATGACAGTGTAGAGGCCGCTCCCCGGCACCGCAGGGTCCGCCGGCGGAAGACTAATGATGATGGCAGACTCAAGGTCGTTCGTAGGCGCGAGATTGTTGTCCGTCAGGATCATCTGATCCTCCGCACTGTTTTCCATCCAGTTATCGTTGGTCGCGATGAGCATTCCGTCGACGTCATACAATTCAAGCACAGGATCGGCCAGGGCGCCGACCACCGGCGGGTTGGCGTTCGCAAGCGATGGACCAATCCCGCGGATGACGACGGTTTTATCTGTCGTTCCGCCGGTGATGATGAAACCACCGATCATGACGTTATCACCCGTCAGCACATCGTCTCGGGTCGAGATGTTGCGAAGGATACCCGGGGTGCCTGCAGGCGAGGGCGTCGGGGTCGGAGTGGCAGATGGCGAAGGGGAGGGCGTTGCCGAAGGAGAAGGAGAGGGCGTCGGGGTCGGTTGGAGTTGGAGTTGGAGTTGGGCCTACCTGGAAGGTCTGGAAAAGGAGAAAATTTGGTTTTCCGCCGCTAGCGAAGGTCGTCTTGGTCCCATCCGGAGTGATCTGGAAAATAAATCCGCCAGTCGGATCAGCAACAAAGAGGTTGCCAACGCCATCGGTGTCTCCGCTGAACCTTTTCGGGCGGAAAGCCATGCCGACAGGATCATTCAATCCCGAGGCAAACGTGGTCGGCGGCCCCCCGCCAAAGGGAAACTTCTGGACTTCGCCCATACCGAGACTGAGGAAGGCATTGCCGTCGGCGTCGACCGCGACATAGCGGCCGTCGCTGCCGCTGTAGATGATCGTCACGGTTCCATTAGGCTCAATCTTGAAAGTGCCGTTAGCAGCGCCAACGTAGACACTCGTCGTCATGTTGACACTCCCAGCAGTGACTCCGAGCGGGCTCGTCACGGTCGCTGGCAGAGTGGTGATCAAACCGCCCTGGTCGATTGAGATGACCTGATTGGCGCTATTCTCCGAGACGATTAAGTCAAAGCCGTTCCGGGCGAGGCCTGTCGGAGTGCTCAAGCCCGTGACCACGGTTGTTTTCGTGAGGCCGTCGGGCGAAAACTTGAAAATGCTGCCACTACCACCGTCAGCGACAAAGAGGTTGCCGACCTGGTCAAAGGCAAGCCCCTGCGGGCTGTTGAGCCCGCTGGCGAAAGTGCTGAATGAGCCGTCGGGTTTGTAAACCACGATCGAGTTATTGGCCAAGTCGGAAACGTATAGGTCGCCGGGGGCCGCCAACGCCTGGCTGGCGCAAATGAGCGCAGTCGCGAGCGCAAAAGAGGCAAAGCCTATCTTGCGGAACTGAGCGATAAGTGACTGACGAGTGAGCGTTAACATATGTTTTTGGTTAAGACGGAATTGCTGACTAACGTTGCTGATGAACTGTTTTTATACTGAGTCTAGTTTTAATAATCGCGATACTGAGTATTTTTAATAGAACTGTCTATACTTATTTAGGATTATCGGAGGCCATCCAAGGGTGGAGCGCTCGCTTCCGTTAGCAGGTCGCATGCCCGCACGTCGAGCAAAGCGCTTTGTCCCGGGAAAAATCCTTCTTCGTCTGAAAAAGAAGCGTGTCTGCGTAATCCGGTGTCACTTTTTTGCTAATCAGGCCGGGGAGAATGATGGTTTAGTCACTGAAAGCGCGCTTTTTCTCAAAGTTTTTAGGGTCCAGAGAAACGGAGGCTTCGCTCTTCAAAAGCAGAGAAGCGCATCGGGAGGAGGAACAGCTTTGTTTTGATTGTCAATCTCCTCCAGAGGGGGCATCCTCTCGCTCATGAAGCCGGAAGTGCAGATCGAGACCGCTACCCAACTCGCCGTCTTCCTCGGGAATCGCCCCGGGGCGCTGGCCCGGGTTTGCGCCGAACTGGCCGCCGCGGAGATTAACATTCATGCTCTCGCCACCTCCGACACGATCGATCATGCTGTCGTCCGCATGGTGGTGAGCGACCCGACCAAAGCCCTCATGATTCTGGGCGAACGGGGAGTGCTCGCACTCGAGAACGACGTCCTGATGATCGAAAGCAACAATAAACCAGGGACGCTCTCGAAAATTGCCGAGCGGCTGGCTAAGGCGAGCATCAACATCGAGTACGCCTACCTCGCCTCGAGCGCGAAGGCGGAAACCGGGCTCATGATTCTGCGCCCTTCGAATGTCGAGAAGGCGCTTCGCGCGCTGCACGATCTCTAGCACAGCGAATCCGTTAGGCAGAAAAACCTGGCAAACTTCCGGGACACATAAGACCGCCAGGACGCTCGCCTAGCGGCCCCGAGGCGACCGTAAATTTTTGGGTACGGCGCGCGTTTTCATGGACGCGAGAGCAAGGACGAACCAGAATCAGCTCCGAGAATGATCCCCAATTCATCCCGCCAATGAAAATAGACGCGCTCCGATCGGTCCCGCTTTTCCGGGCGCTAGATGAATTGGCCGCGACCGACCTCTGCGATCTACTCACGACACGCGAGGTGGCCGCCGGCACGCCTATTTTCCAACGCGGCGAACCGGGCGATTCAATGTACCTGGTCGAAAAGGGCAGTGTCCGGATCAGCGTGAAAGACACCGACGGCCACGACACAACCCTCGCCGAGATGGGTCCGAGCGATTTCTTTGGCGAGATGTCGCTCCTCGACGGCAATCCGCGTTCGGCCGATGCCACCGCGAGCGTCCATTCCCGGCTCGCGGTTTTGCCCCGGGACGATTTTCGCTCTTTTCTGCGCAAGAATCCCGACATCGCGCTCGGCATTCTGACCGCACTTACCCATCGCTTGCGCCGGACTGACGATCTCTTGCGGCATCGTGTCTCGCGCAACGCCAACGACGAGGAGGAAGCCCGCTTGACGGTGGCCGACCGCGCGGCCGACTTGATCGCGGAATTTGGCGGGAGCTGGAAATTCATCGGAGCTTCGATCGCTTTCTCGCTCTTCTGGATCGCGTTTAATACCTGGTTCCTTTTTCGCCCCTTCGATGAATACCCCTACGTCCTGCTCAACCTCGTCCTCGGGATGGTGGCGGGCCTGCAGGCACCCATCATCATGATGTCGCAAAACCGCCAGGGACAAAAGGACAGGCTCCGAGCCGATCTCGATTATCGGGTGAACCTGAAAAACGAACTCCTTCTCTCTGAAGTCCTGCGCCGCCTCGAGGTTCTGCAATCCGAACGCTACGGCCACCCCGGAGACGATCTCGAATTTGGGCCGGACGACTAATGAAGTGGCGGAAGGGGTGGGATTCGAACCCACGGTGAGTTTAACCCCACGCTCGATTTCGAGTCGAGTGCCTTAAACCGGACTCAGCCACCCTTCCAGGCGAGCGCTACTATGAAAGAGCGCGCCGGATTTGCAATCAGGAAGCACGGGCCAGACGCCGCGCCTGCCTAACGAATAACGATACCACCAGGCGAGAACTGTGACTGAAACGATCCCGGCGCCGACCACAGGCGGTCGCGTTTCGGGACCGACGCGAGTGAGTCCTACCCGGCATTTCAGCGGTTTTGGCTGCCGCGCGGCAAAAAAGGCAGGTAGAAACTCGGGATTGACAGGGGCGAAGAATTCCGCTTCCCGGGGTATCGGCCGGCCTAAAAAAATGTTACAATAAAGTTCTTGATCAGGCCTCCAAAGTGGCCGCATATGGTGGTCACACTGATCACAGCCCCAATATCCTGTTGTTAGGCGTTATACACAGGATGTTCACGGCTGGCCTCAGAGGCTAATTCACCTTTATTCACAAAACCCGAACCGCTTTTAACCAAACCGCCATGATCCAACTCAAACCCGGCCTTCAGCCCAACTCTCTCGCCAAAAATCGCAAATCGCTTTCTCGTCGACCAAAATCGACTCGGAAAAAGAAGCGCGGGCTGCGTTTTGAGCGCGTTTTCAGTGACGCGAAGGTCGGGCCCTTTGAGCAGATGGAATGGGAACGCCGAACCGCCGAAATCACCGACGACAGCGGGAAGGTGATCTTCAAGCAGGAAGACATCGAGGTCCCGAAAAGCTGGAGCCCGCTCGCGACCAAAATCGCAGTCTCGAAATATTTTTACGGCGACATTGCCAATGGGACCGACCCGCACAAAGGAGGTCGCGAGACATCCGTTAGGCAATTGATTCATCGCGTCACCCGCACGATCACCGACTGCGGAATCGCGGACGGATACTTTGCCGATGCGAAAACGGCGGAGATTTTCTACGAGGAATTGACCTGGCTCTGCGCCAATCAATACGGCGCCTTCAACAGCCCGGTTTGGTTCAACGTCGGGCTCTATCACCAGTACGGGATCGGGAAAGACGCGGGCGCGGGAAATTACTTCTACAATCGCGAGGCCGGCGAGGCCGAACGCGCTTCGACGCAATACGAATATCCGCAGGGCAGCGCCTGTTTCATCCAGTCGGTGGACGACACGATGGAGGACATCATGCGACTCGCGATGAGCGAAGCGATGCTCTTCAAATATGGCAGCGGCACGGGGAGCGATCTCTCCTCCTTGCGCAGCACGCGCGAGAAATTGAGCGGCGGCGGCAAACCGAGCGGCCCGCTTTCATTCCTCAAGGTCTACGACCAGGTCGCCAATGTGGTTAAGAGCGGCGGCAAGACCCGTCGCGCCGCGAAGATGAACACGCTCAAGGACTGGCATCCCGACATCGAGGAATTCATCGACGCGAAACAGAAGGAAGAGAAGAAAGCCTGGGCACTGATCGAGCAGGGCTACGACGGCAGCTATAACGGCGATGCCTATGGCTCGGTCATGTACCAGAACGAAAATCTGAGCGTCCGGGTGAGCGACGATTTCATGAACGCCGCAGTCGAGGATCGCGAATGGTGGACCCGCCGGGTGCGCGACGGTTCGCCCTGCGATCGCAAAGAAGCGCGCACGCTCCTTCGCAAGATCGCCGAGGGCACCTACATCTGCGGCGATCCCGGGATGCAGTTCGACACCACCATCCACAAATGGCACACCTGCAAAGGGACCGGCCGGCAGAATTCCACCAATCCTTGCAGCGAGTATCTTTTTCTCGATAACACCGCCTGCAATCTCGCCTCGCTCAACTTGATGAAATTCAAGACCGAGGAAGGCGCGTTCGATGTCGAGCGCTTCAAGGCCGCGGTCCGCGTCTTCATCACGGCACAGGAAATCATCGTCGATAACGCCAGTTACCCGATCAAGGAAATCGCGGAAAACTCCCACATCTTCCGCACTCTCGGTCTCGGCTACGCCAATCTCGGCTCGCTCATCATGAGCTACGGCTACGGCTACGACAGCGTCGAAGGCCGCGCCCTTTGCGGCGCGATCACCGCCATCATGACCGGCGAAGCGTATGCGGAAAGTGCGCGCATGGCCTCAGTGATGGGACCGTTCCCGGGTTATCTCGACGCCCGCGCCAGCGGCGTGCCGAAACCCGTTAAGAAAGACAACGTGAATTCAATGTCGGAAGTGATTGGGCAACATCGTTGCGCCGTCGCTGAAATCCCCGACAACGCGGAGTTCGGCTACTTGAAAGAAGAAGCCGCCAAGGTCTGGGACGAAACAGCCGAGCTGGGCGAGAAGCACGGTTACCGCAACGCCCAGGTCACCGTCCTCGCCCCCACCGGCACAATCAGTTTCCTGATGGATTGCGACACGACCGGGATCGAGCCCGACATCGCACTCGTGAAATACAAGCTCCTCGCCGGCGGCGGGATGTTGAAAATCGTCAACCAGACGGTCAGGCCTGCGCTCGAGAAGCTCGGATACAATTCGGAAGAGATCGAGCGCATCATCGCGCACATCGATTCCTTCGACACGATCGAGGACGTGACCGACAGCGACGGCTCGAAAATTTCGTCCGGTCTCAAGCCGGAGCATCTCCCAATCTTCGATTGCGCATTCAAACCCTACAAAGGCGAGCGCTCGTTAGGCTACATGGGTCATCTCCGGATGATGGCGGCGGCCCAGCCCTTCCTCAGCGGCGCCATTTCCAAGACGGTCAACATGCCGGAGACCGCCACCGTCGACCAGATCATGAACACCTACATCGAGGGCTGGCGCCT
Source organism: uncultured Verrucomicrobiae bacterium (assembly GCA_963819975.1). Classification (GTDB taxonomy): domain Bacteria; phylum Verrucomicrobiota; class Verrucomicrobiia; order Chthoniobacterales; family UBA10450; genus Palsa-1392. The sequence continues at coordinate 79,856 of CAWFYE010000014.1, forward strand.
TGGCTTGAAGGCGATCGCAATCTACCGCGACGGCTCGAAGCGCTCCGCCCCGTTGAACACGCGCAAGACCAAGGACATGGGCGGCTCGGCCGACGGCGCTGTCCTGACCGATCGCGAGCAGCTCGAAGCGCGCATCGTCGAACTCGACCAGGAAATCACCACCCTGCGCGACCAGCTCGACCAGCCGGTCCGTCATCGCATGAGCGACACGCGCATGTCGCTCACCCACAAATTCGAGATCGCCGGGCACGAAGGCTACATCACCGTCGGTCTCTACGAGAACGGCCAGCCAGGCGAGCTCTTCATTCAAATGTCGAAAGAAGGAAGCACCATTGGGGGCCTGATGGACACCGTCGCCACCCTCACCTCGATGGCGCTGCAATACGGCGTGCCACTCGAGAGCCTGGTTAAGAAATTCGCCTACCAGCGTTTCGAACCGAGCGGTTTCACCAAGAACCCCGACATCCGCAACGCCAGCAGCATCACCGATTACGTCTTCCGCTGGCTCGGCTGCCAATTCATCAAAGGCTACAAGGAAGCGACCTCACCCAACCGCGCCCATCCCGAGCTGCCCTTGAAAGAAATCGCCGACATGGAGAAAAAGGCCGTCAATCGCCCCGTCTCCGACCTTTCCCGCACCGGCGAGAAAGAAATCCTCGACGTCATCACCCAGCACACGCCGAACGAAGGCAATCCGTCCGGTGCAAACGGCCGCACCCATGCCGAGCGCGTGACGGAGGCGTTAGGCAACATGTTCATGGACACCACCTGCTCCCATTGCGGGAGCAACAAAGTGATCCGGGCCGGCGCCTGCGGGGTCTGCACCGAGTGCGGCACGAGCCAGGGCTGCAGCTAGAAATTCGTTAGGCATTCAACGCCGTTTTGGACCGTCGGAGTAGACAAACCGGCGCCCATGGCTACTGTTTCTGCCCCGTCGGCGGACGCTGGCATCTCATTCTATGGCACTCACAGAAACCGAAATCCAACGACAGAAGGAAATTCAACAGGCCGAAGAGCCGCGGGAATGAGCCTGTGGCAGCATGTTCTCTTCAGCGCGGCCTCGAGGAAATCGATCGCCTGAAGCCGGCGGAGCGTCGAGCGGTGCGCGGCACTATTTCGGGCCGTTCACCGTCACTTCATTCGAACAGTCCATGGCGCCTCCCACTTCGCACACCTTGTACACATAGGTCCCGGAGACAGTGAGCGAGTCTTTATAGCGACCGTTGTTCCGGACCCTCGCGATTTGAACTCCATCTCGGTAGATGTCGACCTTGGTCGAGGTCGCCCCAGTCCAATCAAGACGCACCGACACCACTCCTCCCATCTGGCGTCGTGTGGCGGTGAGCACGATCTGACTCGCCGTCTCAAACTTCGCCACAAAGGCGTCACGGCCACCATGGTTGGTCGCCTGGAAGGCCCCAGTCGTAGCGGGAAAGTCCCTTGATTCCGTCCTTCCCGTAACGTAGGCGTTGCCGGAGGTGTCCAAGGCGATGCCAAAGCCGAAATCGTCACTGCTGCCTCCGAGATAGGTCGAGTAAACGAGAGCGCTGCCGGTGGGATTGAGCTCGGTCACGAAGGCATCCTCCGCGCCGCCACCAAAGGTCGTCTGGAAGGCGCCAGCGGTGGTGGGAAAGTCGCTCCCAGTGTACCCCATAACGTAGGCGTTGCCGGAGGTGTCCACCGCGATGCCGTAGGCGCTAGCGGCACCGCTGCCTCCGAGATAGGTCGAGTAAACAAGGCTGGTGCCCGTGAGATTGAGCTGGGTCACAATGGCAACCTGGTGAGTAGAATTATTGGTCGTCTGGAAAGCCCCAGGCGTAGTTGGAAAGTCGCTCGAGTTCGTCAGTCCCGTAACGTAGGCGTTGCCAGAGGTGTTCAGCGCGATGCCAATGCCGACATCATTACCGGCATCGCTACCAAGGATACCGCGGCCTCCAAGATAAGTGGAGTAGAGGAGGGCGCTGCCGGTGGGATTGATCTCGGTCACGAAGACATCGCTATAACCGCCAAGATTGGTCCTCTGGAAAGCCCCGTCGGTAGTTGGGAAGTCGGTTGAATGCGTGTGTCCCGTAATGTAGGCGTCGCCGGAGATATCCACCACGATGCCGGAGCCGTAATCGAAATCGCTGCCTCCCAGATAGGTGGAGTAAAGAAGGGCGCTGCCGGTGGGATTGAGTTCGGTCACAAAAGCATCTTGGGAACCACCCCAAGTCGTCTGGAAAGCTCCAGGAGTGGTGGGGAAGTCACCTGAATACGTGTCTCCCGTAACGTAGGCGTTGCCCGAGGCGTCCGCCGCGATGCCGTTGCCGTCATCGCTATCGCTGCCTCCGAGAAATGTGGAGTAGACCAGGTCGCTGCCGGTTGGGTTGAGCTCGGTGACAAAGGCAGCGAAAATACCGGGCTTGGTCGCTTGGAACGCCCCAGGCGTAGTGGGAAAGTCGCTCGAACTCGTGTCTCCCGTGACGTAGGCGTTGCCGGAGGCGTCCACCGCGATGGCCCTGCCGTTAGTGAGCCCGCTGCCTCCGAGATAGGTGGAGTAAACGAGAGCGCTGCCGGTGGGATTGACCTTGGTCACAAAGGCAGATGGGAGATGTTTATCATCGTTTTTGGTCGTCTGAAAAGCCCCAGGCGTGGTGGGAAAGTCATCCGAATACGTGTATCCCGTAATGTAGGCGTTGCCGGAGGTGTCCACCGCGATGCCAGAGTCATAGTCGTCACGGCTGCCTCCAATATAAGTGGAGTAGACGAGAGTCGGATCGATAATGAGCGGTTTGGCAGTGTCGTAGGCGGCCACCTCGAAACCGACCTCGTGGCCGCGCCGGAGCACATACTTGCCTTTAACCCCCTGACGCCCGTCGCCCGCCTGCTGGTAAACGCTCGGCTTATTCCAATGCACAGCACCGCCCGCTGTCTGTAACACCAGCTGGCCCTTGTCATTCACATACATTTTCCGGGCTCCAGCTACCCGAAGCCGGATGCGAGCGGGATCGGCTCCGGGCCGGACCACAAAATCGTATTCCAGTTGCCCCTGGTTACCGTAGTAGACTAGGTCGATATCCGGATAAATTTCCTGATAGCGCACCCTGGCGTAAGTTGTCACGCCTGTGCGCCACTGCTCCGGATCGCGGCCAACGAAGTAGTTGACCTTGCCCGGCAGCTCTTCCTCCCCGGTGACTTTGCCCGCTTGATTTGCCGCAATGAGCTGCGTGCGTAAAACCGTGGATTGCCGCTTCGACTTCTGCGCGAGAGTCGAATGGATCGCCTTCCTCTCAGGCGCTGGCGCAGGCTTCTCCGGCTTGCTCAGCACCAGCACGGCTTCGCCGTCGGTCAGGAAGAGGTTGTAACCGCTGCCTCGAGAGAGAAACTTCACTTCTCCATTTTGCTGGTTGGCTTCGAAGCTGAGTGGAAGTTTTCCGTAACTTTGGCCGACCTTGCCCCGCGTTGCGTTATCCGCATTTGCCGGCGGCGGCGGGGCGCCTTGCCCGTCCGGAACGAGCGCAAAGCAGACCGGCGCGACGGCTGCGAAGGCGAGTGACATGGATCTGATGGTTGTTTTCATGGGATCGATTTTCCTTTCGCTTCCCCATCTTCTACGGAAACCAGAAAGCGAAGTTCGGATCTTTTTTGGATGGAACAGTGGCGGACGGGACAATTTGCGCACCATCCAGGGCCGGGCCGCCGCAGCCGAAGAATTTGCCATCGGCGCCGCCGCGACCTGACCGCTGCGGGGCCGGCCACCCTTGCGGTGGACAATTCGAGGGTCTAAACTAGAGTTCAGCCCCGCTGGCGCTCGCCCGCGGGTCTTACCTTTTTCCATCCTATGGCACTCAGCGAAACCGACATTCAACGGCAGAAGGAAATTCAACAGGCCGAAGAGCTGCTCTTTAGCGGGCGGCAGGAACTTGGTTTTGCGAAGGGACTTTTCCTCGGAAATTTCGTGGCCGACTGGGCCATGCCCTACCCCCGCCTCTCCGACGCGCAGCAAGCGGACGTCGATCGCGCAGTCGCCGAGCTGCGCACTTTTCTGGATGAACACCTCGATCCGGAGGAGATCGATCGCCAGGCCGATATCCCGCGCCATGTAATCGACGGTCTCGGACGTGTCGGCGTGCTCGGGATGACCGCGCCGAAGGAAGTGGGCGGCCGCGGTTTTTCGCAGATGCAGTACTGCACCGTGCTGGAGGAAATCGGCGCGCGCTGCGCTTCGACTGCGGTCTTCACTAATGCGCACCACTCGATCGGGATTCGCGCGCTTCTTCTTTTCGGAACCAAGGAGCAGCAGGAAAAATGGCTCCCGAAATTGATGAACGGCGAGCAGCTCGCCGCCTTTGCCTTGACCGAACGCGAGGCGGGGTCCGATGCCGCCAACGTGCAATTGACCGCGGAGCCGAGCGAAGACGGCTCCCATTACATTCTGAATGGCGAAAAACGCTACATCACCAACGCCTCGATCGCGCAGGTCCTGACCGTGATGGCGCGGACGCCCGATCCGAAGAAGCCGGGCAAGACCGCCATTACCGCGTTTCTCGTTACACCCGACATGGAAGGCTTCGAAATGATCGAGGCGCGCATGCCGAAGCTCGGAATCCGTGGAACCGCGACCGGCCGTTTCCAGCTCAACAACGTGCGGGTGCCGAAGGAAAATATCCTCGGCCCGCTAGGCAAAGGCCTCCGCGTCGCGCTCACCGTACTTGATTTTGGCCGAACGACTTTTGGCGCCTGCTGCACGGGCGGAGCGAAGACTTGCCTTAGACTGGCGGTCGAGCATGCCAACACGCGTCAACAATTCCAGAAAACGTTAGGCAACTTCGATCTCGTGAAGAAAAAAATCGCGCGCATGGCGGCTGACGTTTACGCGATGGAAGCGATGACGCAGGTGACCGCCTCGCTCATCGATCGCGGGCTCGAGGATTACATGGTTGAAACGGCGATGCTGAAGGTCTTCACGACCGAGCGTCTCTGGGATGCGGTTAACGATTGTTTCCAAATCCACGGCGGCTCCGCTTACTTCGACGACTCGCCGTTAGGGCGGATGCTGCGCGACGCGCGCATCAACCAGATCGGCGAAGGCAGCAACGAAGTGCTCACTTCCTTTATCGCGCTCGTCGGAATGCGTGGGCCGGGGATGGAGTTCAAGGAAATCTACGACACCATGCTCAAACCATCGCGCGGTCTCGGGAAAGCCTGGGGCGCCGGAATGAAACGGCTGAGCGCCGCGGTCAAAGTCCCGGACGTTCCGGTGCGCAACGACCGGCTGAAGTCGTACGCCGGCCAGCTCGCCCGGCTGGTCTGGCGCTTTAATTTCGCGGTCGACAAGGCGCTCATCGCCTATCGCGAGCCAGTCATGGAAATGCAGCTTGTCCAGGAGCGGCTCGCAAACGCGGCGATGGAATTGTTTGCCGCGACCTGCGCCCTGAGCCGCTGGGATTCGGAGTTGTCAAACGTCGGCCGGAATGGACGCGAGGCGGTCGACCACGCCGCGGCCGACCTTTTCGTGCGGACCGCGCTGCGCAAGACGCGCGGGTTTCTCCGCGGCCTCGGCGACAACGACGACCGGGAGATCCTGGCCACGGCCAATGCCGTTCTCGGCACGAGCGGGGCGCCGAACCGCAACGGCGTCTAAAGCCCGGCGATCACCCGGGCAAATGGCCCGTTTTTAGCTTCAAAAACGGGACATGAGTCCCGTCTCGCTCCTTGATCTGCACGGGAAGCGCGTCCTCGTTTTTATCGTCGCCTACAACGCCGAGGCGACGATCGAGAAAGTGCTGAGCCGCATCCCGCCCTCGTTACGCCAGCAAGGGGTCGAGGTTTTGATTATCGACGACTCCTCGAAAGACGAGACCTTTCGCAATGGCCTGCGCTATCAGCAGGCGCATTCCGCTTTCAAAATCACCGTCCTCCGCACCCCGGAGAATCAGGGTTACGGCGGGAATCAGAAGCTCGGTTACCGCTACGCGATCGACAACAACTTCGACATCGTCGCGCTCCTCCACGGCGATGGCCAATACGCGCCGGAGAAACTTCCCGTTCTGCTCCAGCCGCTGATCACCGGGAATACAGACGCCGTCCTCGGCTCGCGCATGATCGACAAACAAGCCGCGCGGACCGGCGGGATGCCGCTCTACAAATGGCTCGGCAACCAGATCCTGACCGCTTTTCAAAACTGGATGCTCGGGACCGAACTCTCCGAGTTTCATTCCGGTTACCGGCTCTACTCGACTGCAGCGCTGGCGCAGATCCCTTTCGAGAAGAACACCAACGATTTCCATTTCGACACGGAGATCATCGTCCAGTTCGTCCTGAAAAAGCTCCATCTCGTCGAGCTGCCGATCCCGACCTATTACGGCGACGAAATCTGCCACGTGAACGGCCTCAAATACGCAGGCGACGTTTGCCTGACGATGCTGCGAGTGCGCCTGCAGGGAATGAATCTTTTCTTCGATCGAAAGTTCGACGTCGATCCGCCGGAGGAAACCTACGATTTGAAGCTTGGTTTCGAATCCTCGCACACGCTCGCGATTCGGGCCGCGCGGCCGGGCGGCCACGTGCTCGATGTCGGCTGCGGTCGCGGCCTGGTCGCGGCGGAAGTAGCGCGCAAGGGCTGCCGTGTGACCGGGATGGATCGTTACGTTCCGGAGTCGTCCGACGCGCCCGAGGAAGTGCAGTTCATTCGCTGGGATCTCGATCGCAAGGAGTTTCCCATCCACGTTTCGCAGTTCGACCAAATCTTCCTGCTCGACATCATCGAGCATCTCAAGGCGCCGGAGGAGTTCATGGAGGAGCTCCGCTTCGCCACCGGCCGTAAACGCCCGGAACTCATCCTCACGACGGCGAACATCGGTTTCTTCCTGACGCGCCTGCTGCTCTTGTGCGGGCAATTCAACTACGGGAAAAAGGGCATCCTCGACGCCACGCACACGCGACTCTTCACCTTCCGATCGCTGCGTGAACTGCTAAAACAATCCGATTACCAGATCATCGAGATCCGGGGAATTCCGGCCCCGTTTCCCAAGGCGCTCGGCAATCACTGGTTCTCCCGCCTTCTCGTTAGGTTAAATGCCGGGTTGATCCGGCTGAACCGCAGCCTGTTTTCCTACCAGATCTTCATTCGCGCCCAGGCGCGACCGGCAGTCCACCACCTCTTGCACGAGACGATCGACCGCACGGTTGATTTTCGGCGAGAGGTCCTCGCCCCTTACAGAGCGGCGCGGTACCAAGCGCCAGCCGGCCGCTTTATTTCAGGATCCTGACGGCCCGGAGCATGTCCTGCGGGACCAACTCGTAGAGATCGTTCTGCACGAAAAAAATGTCGTACTGGCGCAGCTCGAGGCTGCAGAGGGCTACGACGCAGAGACTCAGCCAAACCGCTCGCGTGATTCGGCGTGGCTTGATTTGCCAGAGGCAAAAGACGGCGAGGTAGCGCAGCGGGAAGTCCCACATGTTGGTGTAACGGAGGTTCATCCCGTAGCGGATATTCGCCATCACGACGAAACTCGCGGCGACAAAGAGCAGCAGATAACGGCCGGACCGATCGGCTCTCCTGAGTTGGAAGGCCCCACCGATGGCCAGGATCAGGATCGCCGGATCCATCACCATGAGATCGACCAGGTAACGATACCACGGTCCGTCGCCCGTGATGATCGCATACTTGAGGACAGATGCTTTGGCCACCAGGAGCCGATAGATTTCTATCGTCGTCCCGAGGCCACCGCAGAGAAAGATCAGTATGACAACACCCAGGAGCGGACCAAGCAGCGTGGCCAGACAGAGCGCCGGCGTGATCCGTCCGAAACGCAGCCAGTGGCTAACCGCCAGCAAGGCCAGCAGTCCGACGTAGGCAAACACCGCGTTCTCCTTCGTCAGAACCATAACGGCCAGCGAAATGGCGTAGCCGATCAGCCAAGGCGTGCGCTGAGAGCGTTGCAGATTTTCCCACAAGAGCCAGAGAGAAAGCGTCGCCCAAAAGGCAAAAAAACCGTCGATCAAGAGATGTTGCGACATGTAAATTTGGGTCGGCGCGAAAGCCATCAGGGCGGTCACGCATAACGCCACAGTCTGGCCGCCGAGCCGCCAGGCAAAGTGGGCCGTGAGACCGAGCAGCAGCATGCTGAACAAACTCGAGATCGCCCGCAGTGACGAGGCCGGGTCCGTGCTCCAAATCAGGTGCCAGCCGTAGGCGGCCGCGATGTAGGAAAAGCGGGTCGGCGGCAGGATGGCCGACGCCATGTTCGCCTGCATCTCCACGTAGTGCTCGGCCATGTCCGGATAGCTCGCCAATCCCGCATTGGTCAGGACATCGACGTAGGCGCGATACAGTTCCTCATCGAAAATGAGTCGTTGATATTTCGGTTTGAGATGAATCGGCGCCAGCCAGTGCAGCGCGGGATGCACGGGCTCAAAAACGCCGAACGGAACACGCAGGAAGCAGCCCACGAAAAGGATCAGACCAAGGACGAGGAGAATCGTGCGGTGGGCGCGGCGGGCCGGATGCGCGGCGGCAGACGCAGCCGGTTCGACCGTCGCCGTGGAAACGGGATCACTCAGGAAAAGCATGGATGAGAGCGGAATTGGACTACCTCCCAAAGCAGCAACTATTCCGCCGCTGGAATCTCCAGCGCACGGCATGAAAGATGGTTCCTAGAGTAGAATGCTGGTTCGCGATTTCCGACTGCCGTCTCTCACCGTTCTCATTCCCTGCCTGAACGAAGCCCTCGGGATCGAAGAGGTGGTACGTGAGTATGCCGCGGCTTTTCCGCAAGCGAGCATCTTGGTGGTCGATAACGGCTCCGACGACGGAACCGCGCTCGCCGCCCGCGCCGCCGGGGCGGACGTGATAACCGAACGCCGCCGCGGCAAAGCAACTGCCGTTGCCACCGCCCTCGCCGCGATCGACAGCGATCTTGTCTTGATGGTCGATGGCGATGGCAGCTACCCGGCGGATGGCGCCCGTCTACTTGTGGAGGAGTACCTCCGCGAACCTGTCGACATGATTACCGGCATCCGCAGCGCGCAAAAGGCGTCTCAGGCCCTCCGCCCGCTCCACCAATGGGGTATGTCCATTTTCGCCGCCGTGCTGAACTCCGTATTCCAGTTCCGGCCGCTCGATCTCTTCTCGGGCATGCGCCTCTTTTCGCGCCGCTTTTACGAGCACGTGCCGATCCTCTCGCGCGGTTTCGAGTTGGAAATCGAGCTGACCATCCAAGCCATCGACAAAGGCTTCGCCCAGGCCGAAATCCCGGTGCCGTTCCGCAGTCGCGCCCGGGGTTCGACCTCCAAGCTCCGCACGATCCGCGATGGTCTGCGCATCTTCCGCTTGTTCATCGTACTCTTTCGTGACTATCGGCCCCTCACTTTCTTTGGAAATATCGCCGGCCTCGCGGCCGTTCTGGGATTGTCCGCCGGGTGCGTTCCGATTACCGAATATTTCCGCATCGGATTGGTCAATCACCTCCCTCTCGCTGTCCTGGCCGCGAGCCTTGTCTCTCTCTCGATTATCATTGGATTGGTCGGATTGCTCCTCGAGGCAAACCTGCGTTATCACCGCGAGGCGTATCATGTTCAGCTGCGAAAATACGGCCCTCCCACCGCGCATCCGGCCGCCGCCAAAGTTCCGCGCATGATCGCCGGCTGAGCTGGCCCGGGATGGCGACCGTTCACCTGCTCACCCAGTACATCTGGCCCGATGCGGCGCCGACCGGGCTTTACGCCGAACAACTTGCGGCCCGGCTCGAGGAACAAGGCGATGACGTCAGACTGGTCGGCGGACGCGGCGGCTACCGCGCTCTGCCGCGACCGCAACCAATTGCCGACATCGTCCACCTCGATCATTACCAGGGCCGCCGCGGGAATCTCCGCCAAACCTTCGCCGAATACGCTTCGGTCACGGGCGCCTTCCGCGATTACATCGAACGATTCGTTAGGCCAGACGACCTCGTGATCGTGACCAGCGCCCCCCCCAACACGGTCACGCTGGCTCCCGCAATCCATGACCGGGGCGCGCGCTGCATTTATTGGCTGCAGGATTATTATCCGGAACTCGTTAGGGGATTGCGCGACTACCCGGCCCCGCTCCGCTGGGCTTTCCGCCGGTTTTGGGATCGTCATCTCGCGCGCTGGGACAAGGTGGTAAAGATCGGCGCCAACCTCGGCGGTCCGAAACGCAATTCGGTCGTGATCCGGAATTGGCCGACGCTCTCGTTCGATCGCTCCCGCGCGCCCGAGCCCCGGACCGCGATCTATTCCGGCAACCTCGGCTACGGACACGATGTCGATCTGCTGGTCGAGGCTTGCGGTCGGCTGCGGACCGCGGGCTACCGGATCACGATGCGCGCCGACGGACGCAGGGTGGCGCAACTTCCGGCCTGGCTGCCGGCGTTGCCTCTGGAGAACGATCCGGATCAGTTGCGAGAAGACCTGCTCCGCCACGAAGTGCATTTGGTGGCGGCGAACCCGAAAATCAGGCAGGCAATCTTTCCCTCAAAAATCTGGAATAGCATCGCCGCGGGACGCGAACTGGTCTGCACTGGGTTCGCCGGAGAAATGGCCGAGGAACTCGAAGCCGCGAAGGCCGCGCCATTCGAGAGCCATCTCGACCAATGGTCGGAGTTGGTCGCAGCGATACAGAACCGCGCGCAACCAAGTCGAGTCATTCCGATGGAAACCGCGCTTGTATGAAAAGCACCGGCAAAATTTTAGCCTCGAACAGCGCCTGGTCGCTTCTGAACCAGGGCGCGCGCGTCGGCACTCTGGCGGTTGTCGCGATCGCGCTCGGCCGTCATTTCGGGCCGCACCTCTTTGGTGCGCTCGCTTTCGGACTCGCTTTCGTCCGCATCTTCGCCGTCGTCGCGGCCTTCGGGCTGGATCGGGTCCTCGTCAGGCACTTTATCGAGGCGGAAGACGATTCGACCGCCACGCTCCGGAACGCCTTCGCCATCAAACTCGGGATCGCGCTGCTTAGCTACGCCGCGCTCGTCGCGACCGTCTTTCTGACCGATCCGCACGATCGCCTGACTCTCCTGATTGTCCTCTTCGCCGGGGCCGGGTTCATCTTCCAGGCCTTCGACGTCTTCGACCTTTTCTTCCAGGCTCAAAACCGATTTCGCCTCGTCTTTTTCGGGCGGACGCTGCCGATCATTTTCAGCACCGCGATCAAACTCGGTGCGATCCTGGCTGGTGCGCCGCTGCTCGTGTTTGCCGGACTCGAAACGGTCGAGACCGCGCTCATCGCGTTAGGGTTGTTCCTCGCCTATCGTCGCTGCCGCACCGCTTCGGTGGTGCGCCATCGGTCCCGACCGCTCGCCGCCGGCACGCTTCTGCGTGAGGGATTGCCGCTCCTGCTCGGCTCCCTCGCCGCCATGATCTACATGCGCTCCGATGTTCTGATGCTCGGCAAAATGGTGAGCTACCAAGTCGCCGGAATTTATTCGGCCGCATCGCAAATCACGGAAGCGTGCGCGCTTTTCCCGATGGCTTTCGTGCCAGCTCTCTTCCCGATCCTGGTCCGCTGGCGCAAGGGCGGGTCGAAATTCTACGCGCAGCAGTTCGAAAGACTCTTTTTCGCCGCCACGCTCGGCGGGGCCGCGATGGCCGCCAGCCTAACGATCACGGCGCCATTCGTCGTCCGGTTTCTTTATGGTGCGCAATATTCTTCGGCTGCCAGCATTCTCGTCATCCATGCCTGGTCGGCCATCTTCCTCTACGTCGCGATCATGCAAACGGGTTACGACATCACCGAACGATTGACTTGGCTGACCGCCGTCCGAACCGCCGCGGGCGCAGCCGTGAATATCGCTTTGAATTTTGTCCTCATCCCGCGTTATGGCGGGCGGGGCTCGGCGATTGCGACGTTGTTCGCGCTTTCGTGTTCCGGCTTCCTTTTCAACTTCGTGCACCCGAAGACACGGCCGATCTTCTGGCTGCAGCTCCGCGCTTTTCTTCTTTTCCCGATCGCGCGGGCGATCGCCCGAAGTGTCGTGCCGGTTTCCCCGGCTCAGCTCGCAAATCCCGGCAGCGTCGCCAGGTAATCGCCCACGCTGGCGGGTGAGATTTTCCGCATGCACCACTCCGCCTGATTGCTGCACTTCCATTGCACGCAAGGATGAAACGGGCAGCTCGCATCGTGAAAAACTTTTAGCCCGACCGGGCTGGCGAACGTTCCCGGGCTGACCGGCCCGAAAAGAACGGCCCCAGGGATTTCGAACAGGTTGGCGATGTGCGCCACGCTAGTGTCGTTCGTAACCACGGCGCGGGCATGCGCGACCAGTCGCACCAACTCGTCGGCCGAAAAGCGGTCGAGCCCATCGACGGCGTTTGGCAAACGCAGCATCGCCTCGAGTTCCGGCTTTTCTTCGCCGGCCACTTCGCGACGAAACCCGGTCAGGATGAAACGCATCCGCGGAAAGCGATCGAGCAGGGCGCGGAAATTTTCCAGCGGCCAGTTTTTCCAGCGCGCCGCGGTCGTTAGGCAAACGACCGCCGTCTCGGCGAGATCAGAAATCGGCTCGCCGCGCAGTTTCGCGGCCACCGAAAAATCGAGCGAACAGCCAAGATGTTCCGCCACGCGTTCACTATTAATGTACTCGTTTTCCTGGATGGCATGAGGCAGGGGAAAGTCGATCAGGCTCCGACCGCCACGGGTCGTCCGGGAAGCGAGGGTTTTCGCGCCGGCCAATTTAATCGCGAGAGCGCTGACGGCATTCCCGGTGAGATCGATCCACAAGAGCGGCCGGGCCTGCCGGGCGGAACGCACCTTGCCTAACGCATCAGCGGGGCGAAAGGCGCGCGGATTTTTGAAGAAATCCTCGAGCGCATTATCGAAGGGCAGAACGTCCCAGCCGCAACGTTCGCCGATCGCGAGGTTGGCGGGCCGGAGAGCGACGCGCACCTTGATTTCGCGGCGACGGCATTCGTTCACAGCCCCGGCGATGAGCGGGAGATGGATCAACAAGTCACCCAGCCCGGCAATCGAGGAAACAACCGCCGGACCGGCCCAATGAAATTCCCGCGCGCGCTTGAAGGGATTGAAGGCGTCAACCGCGCGCATGACGAGCGCGCTCCGAATCGAACGTGTGTCATAGCCGAGCGTAGAGGCGACTTCAGAAGGCCTCCGGGCGTTTTTTTGAGTCGGTATCGCCACCTTTTTCTCAGGCACCTCCGGAGCGGGCGGCGTTCATGCGCGAGAAACATCCTCAGGTAAAGCAAGAAACTCTGTCGCAGTTTCAATTACTTTCGAGTTCAGCGGCTGCGCTCGATAAGCCATTTCGCTGAGGTAGGAAAGGCAGGCCCGGCGAAGCTCATCCGAATGCACTGACAACAAAAGCACCGGTCGCATCCGGGCAAGGATCACGGCGGCTCCCCGCAACACTCTGAGTTCCGCACCTTCCACGTCGATCTTGATCACGTCAGGACGGAGGTCCAATTTCTCGGCGGCTTCATCGAGAGAAATCGTGGCGACAAGCATCGCCGCGGGATCGACCGGTCCTTTCGTTTCACTGGCGGTTGCAGTATCCAGGTGACCAAGAGCATGATTTTCTCCCGTTAAAAACATCTCGATGGCGAACTGATCGGCACACGCGAATGGCAGGATGGTCACATTCCTCACTTTGTTGAGCTCGATGTGGCGATAGAGAAACGCCAAGTTTCGGGGGAAAGGCTCAAAGGCGACCACTCGACCGCTGTCCTGGACTCTTTTCGCGCCGAGGAGAGAATAAAAGCCGACGTTCGCCCCGACATCGAAAAACACCTGTCCCGGTTGCAGGAATTTGGTTAGGCATTGGCTCTGCTCGGCCTCCTGCATACCCAAGTGGACCGAGACGCCACCCGCCGCGCCTGCCGTCGCGCCCAGAAGGTAGCGACATCCACGCAACGGCCCGCGAATTACTGGGTAGGACCATTTGGGAGCCAATTTCCCGAAGACGAACCGGGCACCCGTGTGCAGGGCCTTCATTGAGTATCGACCGCGCGCATGACGAACGTATGGCGTAGTGCGCGCGTCTCGCAACCGAGCCAGCAGAGTGCCCTCGCCATCGCCTAAAGAGGAGCCGAAGCCCGGCGCCGGCAGAGCAGGTTGGTGTGTGTGCCAACTTCCGGAGCGTAGCGGCTCAAAAGCTCCGCATCGTCGGCTGGCTCGAGCCGGTTGGCGTATTCGTTGATAAAGAAGATTTCGAAGTCGAAGGAGTGCAAGCGGCGCAGAAATTCCGCCGCGTCCGACCCGGCCCGGCGCAGGCCCTCCGGCCAGAACTCGGTAAAAAGCGTGATGCGGGGACTGGCGGCGATAATCTCGGTCATGCCATCGAGGGCGTGGGCTTCGAAACCCTGCACGTCCATTTTCAGCAGATCGACCGGCCCCGTTACGCAATCATCCAGACGTACCATCCTGATAGGAACCTTCCGCCGGCTTTCGCCGGATGGGTAGGCCTGATGGTCGCCATGGTTTTCCGTCGACAGATAGAGAAACGATTCGCCGGGGCGGTCGCTCGCGGCCTGGTTATGTTCCACGACATTCGTGCGATTGTTGCGCGACAGATTCTCTTGCAAAAGCGCGAAGTTTTGCGGCTCCGGTTCGAAGGCGTGCACGCAGCCGTGGTCGCCGGTCAGCTTGGAAAAGAGTAGCGCGTAATAGCCGATGTTGGCGCCGACATCGACGATCGTCATCCCGGGCTGGATCTCCCCGCTGAGTAAGGCGGTCTCAAACGGTTCGTAAGTGCGGAAGATCGAAAGCTCGAGCGAATCAAGCGGGTCGAGGAGAAACGGAAAGCCATGCACGGTTACTTCCCGTTGGCGGAGACGATCGAAGATCCATTTTTTGGCGGGCAGATAGAGCGGCATGGCCTCGAGTCGCCAATTTGGCGCCACCCGTTTCTTCGTGCGGACGAGCAGCTCCATCGTGCGATTCATCGGTCGGAAGATAGATGGCGATTGCGTCATGAAGCGGCTCCTTAAGGACCAATACCCAACTGAAAGGGATCGGGCCGGTAATGTGCGCCGGGCACCGTGGACAAGCCCAATGCGCTTAACTCGCTTCGCGTAATGATGCGAACGGAGCGGGCCTGGCGCAGAGTGTCGACCTCCTGCGTTTTTAGCCTAACGAGTGCAACGACGACCGGCCATCCGTCGAGAAAGGGATCGTTACGAATCAAATCAGCGGAATACCAGGCGTCGTGCGGGTCCAGCGCCACTACCTGCATCGGAGTGGAATGGATCATTTCGGAGGCACGGGCAAATGGTCGAATGAAGGTTTCCGCCTGGTAACAGCGCAGCGGGAGTTGAATCAAAAGAGACGCCGCCACACCCGCGAGCACGAAATTCCCGAGGCGGCGCGGCTCGACTTTTTCCGCCAGCGCACGCCAACCCGCGACTGCCACGATGACCAGGCAGGCGAGCGCGCCGTGGAAATAGCGATAACCCCAACCATGGCCTTGATCGAGGTAGAAAAAATAATAAAACCCGAAGGTAAGAAAGCAGCTGAGGGCTGCGTCCTGCACAATCGGTCGTTCGCGAAAAATGTGTCGGAAACCGGCGACGGCGAGCAGCGGGGTGGCGAGGCAACTCCAGCTCAGCACGAGGAGCAGATCCATCGGCTGAATCACGATCATCTTAAGGTTGAAGAGCCGAAAAACCGTAGTCGCACTGCCGACGGCCGGAGGCAGGTAATGCCTTCGCCAGGCGTACCAAGCGGCGCAGCCTGACAAATAGATCAATCCGTAAACCCAAACCGGTCGCCATTTTCTTTGCAGGACAAGGCGCAAGAGAAAGGGCGCGACGAAAAGAGCGTGGACGATCGGATTGTGCAATCCGATGGCGAAGACGCCAACGACCGGTGCGAGATAAAAGCGGCGGCGATCGGGACGCGAATAGAGCCAGAGCCAAACCGTATTGAGGGCGAGATGGGCGGGCATCGAGTAGGCGGTCATCGCCATGAGGAGAAACTGCGCCGAACCGGCGAGAAGGAGAACGGCGAGGAGAGCATTTTGCTTTTCGTTAGGCCAAATATTCCGAACAGTGTCGTAAAGGGCGAGAATGGTGAGCGCGGCGAGAATGGGATTGAGCAACGACTGGAGATAAACACCCTGGAAAAGCGCCCGCAGCGCCGCGTAAACCGGCAGGTAGGTGGCCTTCCAGCGGTGCGTCGCGGGAAAATAGTCCGCGTAGGTCGGCCGTATGATTCGCACGGCGTCGACCCATTGAGGCGGAACTTCGGCAGTGACTTGTCCGCGCAAAAAGATCTGGGCTTGGAAATCCGCCATGAATTCATCCGCGCTCAGGGCATAGTCGTGACAGACGAAGTGCGTCCCGAGCGCGGCGACGGCGAAGACGCCGGCTGCGATCAGTGCCACGAGGAGATGCTCGCGCTGAAGGGCTCCGGGGATTTCCGCGACGGGTCCGGGATGATTTCCCTTCCCGAAAAAAAGAAGGGCCGCGGCGATGCCAAACACGGCGACCAAGGCCAGGCCGAGAATTTCATCACGGGCGAAAATGACGTAGAACGCGCTGTAGGTGCTGCGCGGATCCGGGTGACCAGCAAAGGTGCCGCTGAGCCACCACGCCAGCGCGACTCCGCTCAGCGCCAGGCCGCTAAGAAGAAAGAGAATCCGGCGCGCGCCAGTCGCAGATGCAATCATGTTGGGAGACGAAAGAGCGTTTTTCTGAGCAACCGGCGGGCCAGCGGGGCTGAAGAATCTCGCTCTCCCATCTAGCACGGGACTTGCAACAGGAGAGCGAATGGAACTCTCTGTGGCCGAGGCCGAGGCAACCCTTTCCCCTCCCCGGCGGGTGGAACCGCGCCCGCACCTAGGCGCGCAAAGTCGAGCGCGCCACCTGAACCTGCGCAAGATGGGCATCATTCTCGCGATGGCGGCTCTGCTCGGGTTTGGCGTCTTCCTGCGCCTTTATCCCTCGGCGGGCTACCAGCACCTCGGCACTGACGAGCGTGGCTACATGGTGTTTGTGAAACAGATCCAGAAGGCCGGCGTCTGGAATTACGATGCCGTCGTGCGGGTTTATGTGGAACGGCAATACAGGTTGCGAGAAGCCGTCGTGCCGGCAACGCGCCTTGGCTTTCTCGTACCCGCAGCGCTCTGCGCGGATTGGTTCGATCTGCGGGCCTTTAGCGCGCTTCACCTCGTGGCCGCGACGGCGGGTGTGCTCATGTTGTTTCTCTGTGCGCTTTTCGCCTACCGCATGGCTGGAACTGTTGCGATGATCGGCATGACTGCTCTGGTCGCGACCGCGCCGCTCGAGATTTACCTCTGCCAGCGCGCCATGATCGACGGCTATTTCGCTTTCTGGGCAGTCGCGGCGCTCTGGCTGGCCTGGGAAAATCTACAGCACCCAAAACATCTCGGTTGGCTGATTTCCTACACGCTTTGCTTGTCGATCCTGGTGCTGACGAAAGAGAATGCAGCCTTTGTGGTCTTCGCGATCTTCGCCATGCTCCTGCTCAATCGCTTCCTGCGAATCGGAACTGTGACACCTCAGCTTCTCGCGGCGACGGTCATTGGCCCTGGCCTCGCGGTCTTGCTCCTGGTCGTCTTGGTTGGCGGGATATCCGAATGGATCCGCTTCTACCTGATGTTTGTGGCGAAGTCCCGGACGAACTTCTATTCGATCGTCGCTCAAGACGGCCCCTGGTATCGTTATGCGGTGGACTTTGTGCTTATCTCTCCCGCGCTCGCCCTGTTTGCCTGCGGCTGGATCTTCCAACTCAAAAGGTCGGATCGTGCGGATGTCTTCATGGCGGCTTTCCTCGCCTTGACGCTGATCCCCATGTCATGCGTCACCTATGGAATGAGTCTGCGTTACGCCGCGTTCTGCGATATCGCACTCTCATGGCTGGCGATTCGACAGATTCTTGCCACCAGTCAGCGTTTTCGTTCGATTCGATTCGCGCTCCTCGCGACAGCGCTGTTTCTGACTCTATCCGCGATCGGCGTAAGCCAATACGTCAGATTCTTCGTCGCCGGAGAGGTCTACGATCCAAACACGGCGGCTTTGATTTGGACGTCCGGGATGGAGAAAGATCCAGGTCCGCTCAAAAACGCCTTGCAACCCTAACGGCGGTTTTCGATCTCCTGCGCGAGGGCGCGAAACTCGGGTCGGCCGGGCGCAGTTTGCAAGGCGGCCGCAATCTGCGCACGGGCTGACGGCAGGTCGTTCGTTTCCAGATAGGCGCGGGCCAGCAGATAGTGAATTTTAGCGTCGTTAGGCGAGCCAGTCAGTGCGTGCTGGAGAAAATTGAGCGCGAGATCCCAGCGCTTTTCCTGGAGGGCGAGAACTCCGAGATTGTTAAGCGCACCGCTATGCTGTGGGTCGAGGCGAAGAGTCGCAAAATAATAAGCTTTCGCGGCCGCAATCTCGCCCAAGGCCAGATGCAGATTTCCTTCTGCTAAATTTATCTCCGCGTTATCCGGCGAATACGCGTAGGCCAAATCGAGCTTTTTGCGAGCGAGCGGAAGTTGCTCCGCGTCGAGCGCCTGCAGCCCGGAATTGAAGGTATCGAGCGCCCAAAGCGTCGGATCCTTTTGCGGCACGGAAACAAACGCGGTCGCTCCGAAAAGGGCGATCAGAAACAAAGCCGCGGTCGCGTAGCGCGCCCGCGCCAGACTTTGCCACAACTCCCAAATCCCGAAGGACGCAAAAAGCAAAAGTCCCGGCACAGCCGCCAGTCGATAGCGCTCCGTGACGAAGACGGTCATAAGCGAGGCCATGTGCAAAAATACCGCCGCGGCGATCCATCGCGAGCTTGGGAAACGCCGGAAGGCGAAGAGCATGCCAGCAAGACCGAAGGCGGCAACCAGGCCGAAGCCTTCACCCGGCAAAATTATCCCCTGATCGCGCAACGACGTGATCACGCTGATATCGTCATAGCGGAAAGCGCTCCAGAAATTCCTGAACTTAATAAATAACAATTGGATCCAGTCGGCCGGATGGCCACGAATCCAGCCGCTTGCTTTCTGCGACCAAAAGTCGGAAACCTCGGACCGCTTGAGGGGATGTCCGGCCGCCTTCTCCGCGGCCGTAATCGAATCTTTAAGCATCGCTTCCTGTCCCGCGTGCAGTCCGGGCGGGAACTTCGGGTAACCGGTCGCAACCGGGTTGTTGCCGATCCAAAAGTTCACGCCGCTATGGGCCGAGAGAAAAACGGGATCGTGCGCCAGGATATAGTTGTGGAGCGAGGCCGGTGCGGCGCCCATTAAGACACCCGCCAGAATAACGGCTGCGCCGATCGCACGTTGGGGGACGCGTGCCCGCCAGCGGAAAAAGAGGGCGGCGATCAGGAGCGGGACGAGGAACAATATGGTCGCGATCCCCATTGCCGTGAAACCAATCAAGACGCCCAAAGCCAAAAGCGCCCACTGACTCGGGGCCTCCTGTCGCTGCACGATCTGCCAAACGACAAACCAGAAAATCAAGACCAACCACGCCGTCGGCATGAGAATAATGGAGTAACCCTGCGCCGGGAGAAAGAAGGCCCAGCCAACCGCAGCCACAACGCCGATCACCTTTCCCCGTTGCAGGCCAGAACCGCTCTCGTTGGGGCCTGCAAAGGTAAAGCTCCCCAACTTGTAGAGAAGGACTGCCGTACCACCCTCACACGCGGCTTGCAACAACCCGGGAACAAACGGGCTATAGCCACAAATCCTGTAAATGGCCGCGAGCAAATAGGCGTAAAGCGGCAGCCCGTAGAAGGCCGTGTGTTCCGTCCACTGGCCCCGCAGGATGCGCAGGGCCCATTCATTGTAGAACTGCATGTCGCCACCGCTCGGCAGCAGAAATTGACTGTCAGTCAGCCGAACGAGGGCGAAAACGCGAATCAGGAAAACGCCGAGAAAGAGATAGATGCCAGGTGAACGCAACCAGTCGCTTTTCTCCGGGATGCGCCCGGCCGACAAGCGATTGCACGCCTTCGCAGTCCCCGGCTCAGCCTGTTTTTCAGGTTCCAATTCAGCAATCACTTGCCAAGAGACGCAGAAACTTTCGCGCCAAATTCCGGTTTATTAATGAGCGCGCAGGAATTGCTCTCAGAAAATGGCTCCCTACGGATCTAACCAACAAATTTAGACGGGTTGGCATCAACGCTGCTCTATAAAAGGGCAATCCGCGATGGAACGGCGGACGCAAGCAAACAAACAAACGCAATAGAAAGCAAATAGCATGTTAAGAAAACTAAACAAAAATCGCGGGGGCTTTACCCTCGTAGAAATCATGATCGTAGTTGCGATCATCGCCTTGCTGGCGGCCATCGCGGTCCCCGGGTTCCTCCGGGCCCGTAAACGCTCGCAGGCGAGCCGGGTTGTGAACGATCTCCGTTTGATCGACTCCGCAGTCGACCAATACGCGATCGAAAACAACAAAGTCACGGGTTCAGGGGTCGCCACTGCCGACTGGACGGTTTACATGAAGAAAGGCTCTGCGCTCTATAACACTGGCGCCGACCTGTTCGGGGCCACCTACGGCGCGCAGACGGTCGACACCCTGCCGAAGGTCCCAGCATCAACTTGGAATACGCTGTCGGACGTTGCCGGCACCGACTTCTTCTCGCCCTACGGTCACAACTAGGAGCTGATTCATACACCTGCCATCTCCGAAAATATTCGAGGGTGGCAGGTAATGAGCTAGCGACCTCCGTTTCCCGCCTGTGTTAGGGCTCCATGACTGAAAAACCTGACGGCAACCAGTCACCCAAGTCACAACCGACCCAGACCTTTGCCAACGCTCTGGGCCAATTTCTCGCGAAGGATTGGCTTCGCGCAGGCTTCCTCGCGCTCCTCGCGATTGTCGTCCATGTCCCCGCCTTGTCTGGCGAACTGATCTGGGATGATATCTACCTCGCGCACGACAATCCATTCATCAAGAGTCCTCTCCTCATCCTCGAAACCTTCCGTCACTATCTCTTCCTTGACTCGTATTCAGCGCACTATCGGCCCGTCCAGAACGTTTCCTATATTTTTGACTACTTTTTTTGGAACGATAACACCTATGGCTTTCACCTTACGAATGTTTTGCTCCACGCGGGCGGCGGTATCCTGCTTTACTTTCTTTTTCGCCGTCTCCTCCTTTCTTTTTTCCGCGGGAAGGTAACGCAGTCCAATCTGGCGACGGCGGCCTTCCTTGTCGCAATCATCTGGGCCGTACACCCGGTTCATAGCGCCGCGGTGGATTACATCTCGGGCCGCGCCGATAGTCTGGCCTTTGTCTTTGCCGCAGGAGCGTGGCTTTTATTTTTCCGCGCGGAAGAGATGCGGTCGCTTTCAGCGCGACTCTTCCTTTACTCTCTCGCTGGTGGCGCGGCGCTCCTGGCGCTTTGCTCTCGAGAGACGGCTTGCCTATGGCTTATTATTTTTCTTATTCACTCGCTCTTCTTCACGAAGGAGTGGCAGGCCCGCGGAAAACTCGCTCTCGTTTGTGCGTGTGTCGCGCTTGTGGCTTTTTACGGCGCTTTGCGTCAATTGCCCGAACGCCGCCCGGGCCCCGGCCCGCAACCCGGTTGGAGTCACTCGGTGCGCGCGGTGCTTATGATGCGGGCGCTCGGTGACTATGGTCGCCTCCTCGTTTTCCCGACAAATCTGCATATGGAGCGGACGGTCGTTGACCCCTCGCTCTACCAGAACCATACCACCTGGCGAAAGTTATCTGCCACTGAATACCTCTCCATCCTCGGCTTGACTTTCGCGTCTCTGCTTGGGCTCGGTTCGATTTGGCCAGGTCCCGGTCGGCGCGCGCGGATTTTTGGCGCCTGCTGGTTCTTTGTTGGGTTTCTTCCTATTTCGAATCTCTTCGATCTGAATGCGACGGTGGCGGAACACTGGCTCTACCTGCCAAGCGTTGGCGTTCTGCTTTTCGTCGCCGGGGTCGCCCTCGATTTGCCACAACGGAGCAGACCGTTTCTCGCAGGCTGCGCAGCTCTCGCGGTGGTGGCTCTTAGTTTCCGGGCCGCAGAGCGAAGCGGTGACTGGACGACGGCCGAACATTTTTACGAACGCACCGCCGCCGCGGGCGGGACCAGTATGCGGGTCAGCGTGAACCTCGGTCAGCTCTACGCGGAGCGCGGCGAATACGCGCGGGCCGAGAAGATTTTTCGCGGGATCCTGGCGACGGTTCCGAACTTCGCCCTTGCCCAGAGCAATCTGGCAAACGTGCTCTATCAGCAGGGGCGAAAAAAGGAAGCGGAAGCGCTTTTCGCCGTCGCCACCGCGGCTGCGCCTAACGACCGTAAGGAATTTCCGCGCACATGGCTGGCCGCGGTCAATCTGGCCGGCATCAAGAGGCAAAACGGTGATCTTCCTGGGGCCCTGAAAATTCTTTCCAAGACTCGGGCGGATTATCCCGGGATCTGGGAGGTCGCGAGTCTGGAATCGGAATTTCTCCGCCAAAATGGCAATCCCCGCGCGGCGCTCGGACTGGTCTCGGATTTCGTCCGAGATCATTGGTGGCACTACGGCGCTTCGCTCGCGCTGGGGCGGCTTTACATGGCAGCGGGCGATCCGGAACGCGCCGTAGAAGCACTGCAGCGTGCCAGCCGGCTCGATGTTCACGAGGTCGATGCGCTTAATCTGATTGCGCAAATGCGTCTTCGACAGAATCGACTGGCCGACGCCTGCCAGGCCCAGAAACGGGCAGTGGCGCGACAACCGGATGCTCCGCGACAATACATTCTGCTCTCGGACATTTTGGAAAGAATGGGGCATAGCGCCGAAGCGAAAGACGTCTTCGCCAATGTCGCCCGCCTCAGAGCCGTCGGTCGCGACTCCAAAGTCGTCCCGAACTAGTCCGCGCAGCCGCGTGCGGAATTGACAGTCGAGCGCACGCCGCTACCATCGGCGGCACCCGCGGCGCGGCTTATGTCAGCGAAAATTCTTACCGATAAAGACGTCGATCTCGCGCCCCTCCTCGATAAGACGTGCGCGGTCATCGGCTATGGTGCGCAGGGTCGGGCGCACGCTCTCAACCTGCGCGACAGCGGCATCCGGGTGGTGGTTGGGCTGCTCCCGAAAAGCCGGTCCCGTGTCCGAGCGCGCCGCGACGGTCTCAGCCTAACGACGACGGCCGCGGCCGTCCGGCGGGCCGATCTCATTTTTCTGGCCCTGCCCGATACAAAGATGACCGAGGTTTTCGCGCGGGAGATTGCGCCCCATTTGCACAGCAGACAGACTCTGCTTTTCGCGCATGGTTTCGCGATTCACTATCGGACCATTATTCCTCCGAAGGATGTGGACGTGATCATGGTCGCCCCCAAGGGTTTGGGACCGATGGTTCGCACTCAGTTTGTCGCGGGCGGAGGAGTGCCCTGCGTGGTCGCGGTGCAGCAGGACGCAAGTGGGCAGGCACGGTCGCTTGCGCTCGCCTACGCCAAGGCCATCGGCGGGACACGAGCGGGCGTCATCGAAACGACATTTCAGGAAGAGACCGAAGCCGACTTGTTCGCCGAGCAGGTGGTTTTGTGTGGCGGGATGAGCGCTCTGGTCGAGGCTGCGTTCGAGATTTTGGTCGAGGCTGGTTACCAGCCGGAGGTGGCCTATTTCGAATGTCTCCACGAATTGAAATTTATTGTCGACTTGATGCACCGGAAAGGGATTCGCGGAATGCGCGAGCGCATCTCTGAGACGGCGAAGTGGGGCGACATTACCGCAGGCCCGAAAATTATCGACGGCTCGGTCAAAGCCCGGATGAAAGACGTGCTGGGGGAAATCAAGCGCGGCCAATTTGCCCGGAAGTGGTTGCGAGAATCCGCCACGGGGAAGAAGCGCTATCATCGACTGCTCGAGGAAGCGGCCCGGCTGCCGATCGAAAAAGTAGGTGCGCGGCTACGCGCACGGATGCCCTGGCTCGAGCAAGACCTCTGAAAATATCCGAAGGTGCCGCCGAAGCGGCACCCGGATTTACTGACCCAACCCGTGGTCTTTTTTCTGAACTAACGATTAACGGTCTGGCCCCGGCCGATGATCGTCACCGGCGAGGGAGTCGTTATGATTCCCCCTATCACGTAGCTGATCGGCCTGGGAATCGCCGAAGCTGAGCTCATGACAAAGACCTTGATCGTTTTTTGCGCGGGCATCTCCTGCGCCTGATGCGGACGGCCAGGCGTCGTCGTTTCCCGATAGATCATCGGGCCGGCGCTGGCTGAGGCAACGAGCATCAATCCGAAGGCGATGGCCCCGGACAGGAGAGACAAGCCGCGCAGGTTGAACCATCTGCTTCTTGTTTTCATGCCAGAAGCTTGCGCCCGACAAGTGCCTCAAAGCAAGTTCAATCTACGGACTTAAACCCGACCATTTCGGCTACTCTTCCCAGAGGAAGTGCTCGAGCCGCAACTGCGTCAACCGCGCCTTGGCCTCGTCGCTCCGCGGCCCGCCGACCGACGCCAGTTTGCGATATACCGCGACGGCCGATTTCCAGTCGTTCATTTCTTCGAGCAAATGTGCGGCGTTGAAGCCCGCCTTGTAAAACCAGAAGAATTCACGCGGTCGATCGGAGCGCATTCCGTCTTCGATTACTCCGTAGTAGGTCGTTAGGGCGGCGGGTTTGTCGTTCAGCTTCTCGAGCGCCTTGCCTTTCTTGAATTCCGCCTGGTTGCGCCAATGGGGCGGCACCCCGGGATGGGCCGCGAGCTGCTCGTAGAACTCGATCGCGAGCCGGTAATTTTGCGGATCGGTCGCGCCCATCTCGTAAAAAATGTCGCCCTTCCCGCAGAGCGCTTCGCGCCGCTCGGCCGGCCGGGTCTCGTTCTTCAGCACTTCGTCGTAGAGAGCTTGCGCCTCGCGATTCTTTCCCAGCCGCCGCTCGATTGCGGCCTCTTCGTTGCGCGCCGCCCATTTCAGGTCGCCATTCAATTTCACGACCTGATCGAGGAGGACGAGAGCGTGATCGAGCGAGCCCGTCGCCATGCTCGCAGCGGCGCTTCGAGCGGCGAAAAAGAGCGCCTTCTCCGTTAGCGGAGCTTCGGGTTTTTGCTGCGCGAGCAATTCGAATTGCGTCTGCGCGTTGGCAAAATCCTGGCGCCGGAAATAAGCCTCGGCCAGCTTCATTCGCACCTCCGCGCTGAAGCGGGAATCCGGGTATTGCCGGAGGAACTTGCTCGCCGCGGCCACGACCGCGCTTTCCTCGGACGAGGGCGTCGCGTCTTCGATCCAAATCTCGAGGTAATCGGCCCGCTCACGCGCAGCCGGCGTGGGATTTCCCTGGCGCGCCTGAGCCAGATCCTGGCGCGCTGCGGTCAGATCTGGGGTGGCCGCATGAAAAGCCAGCTCGGCCAGGGTGACCCAGGCTTCGGAGACGCGCGGACTTTGCGGAAAATCGTGAATGAATTTGCGAAATGTCTCCTCAGCCTCCGGCTTGCCCTGCGCGGCCTGCACTGCCCCTTCTTCGAGCAGCAGATCGCCTTGCATACCCTGCTTCCCGGGGTCGTTACTGATCTTCCGATAGTCGGCGGCAAACTCTGATGCGCGATCGAGCCGCAGCCAGCAGAGCGCCGCGTTGAAGAGCGCGTCTCTGGAAAGAGTCGGCGGGCGGCGGGCGAGGTCTTCATAGTTTCTCGCCGCTTCCTCGATCTCACCGCTCCGATAATTTGCTTCCGCGATCAGCCAGTCCGCCTGCTGCAGGAATGCCGGAGCGGGATTGAGAGCGCGCGCCGCCTCCGCCGCCTTGATTGCTTCGGCCCACTGTCGGCGGGCCAGATGGAGGCGGGCCAATTCCAGGTCCGCCTCGCCTAACGACGGCAAACGAACCGGGCTGTCCCGCAATTGCGTGAGCAACTCGATCGCCTTTTCCGGATCGCCCGCCCGCAGGCGGCTCCGCGCCAGATACCACTGCGCAAGGGCCTGGCGCGGCTGGGCCGGATCGCGCAGCCAGCGTTCCAGTTCATTCGTCGAGGGCTTGCGCTCCATGCGATAGAGTTCGTCGAGGCGAGCAAAGATCGCGGGCAAGGCGCTGTCGTTAGGGTGATGGTCGATGAATTCCTCGAGCGCGTCGTCACCGCCCTCGGGCGTCTTCTGTTGCAGATGGGCATCAGCCAGAGCGAAGAGAGTGGCGACCAGCAACCGGTGCGAAACGCCTTCCGGTTTTTTCAAAATGACGTTCAAGGTTTCGATCGCTTTCTCGGAATGCCCCTGCGCGAGGTTGAGCCGACCAAAAAGAAAGCGACGCTCACTTCGTTCCGTTGCGAGCTTCGGTTTCGTCTCGCGCAGAAGCCGATCGGCCGCGGTCAGGTTGCCGCGTTCGAGTAAAAGCTGGGCCCGGCCCAGCTTGGCCCGAGTGCTCCATTGCGGAGAGTTTTCCAGCGACTGGAGGACGCGCATTGCCTCCTCTTTTTGACCCAGGGCGCGCAACGCCTCGGCCTGCCCGAAGGCCGCTTCGTTCCGCCACGCCGACTTCGGATCGGCCGCGACCTGCGCGTAAAGCGGCAGCGCGGACGCCCAACGATCGAGACCGGCGAGGGCTTGCGCACACCAGAAGGTGGAATCGGCGTCATTCGTTAGGGCCGGATCCGCAAGAATTTCGAGCGCCTTCTCCAGGCGTCCGGCGCGGACGAGCGCCTCGGCCAGTTTGCGCCGCGCGAACGTTCGCTCGGAGGCGGGCGGCTCTTGCGCGAGGAAGTTCTGCAGCCGCTCGATCGCAACTTCCGGGACCCCTTCCCCAAGGGGCGCGACGGCGTTCCGCAGCGTTTCGCTTTCCTGGCCGGAAACCGCTCGCCCTAACGACAGCAAGACCAGCCCCGCGAGAAAGAAAATTCGCGTCCGCTTCATTTGCCTAACAATGGTCGCAGATGCGCGCCGGTGTAGCTGCCGCGGACACGCGCAATCTCTTCCGGCGTCCCGGCGGCGAGAATGCGCCCGCCACCTTCACCACCTTCAGGTCCGAGATCGATCACCCAATCGGCGCTCTTAACCATCTCGAGGTTGTGCTCGATCACGACCAGGGTGTTGCCGGCGTCGCGCAGTTTCATCAGCACCTGCAGAAGTTTTTCGATATCGGCAAAATGGAGCCCGGTCGTCGGTTCGTCTAGAATGTAGAGGGTACGCCCGGTCGCTTTTTTCGCCAACTCGGTCGCGAGTTTGACCCGCTGCGCCTCCCCACCGGAGAGCGTCGTGGCCGCCTGGCCGAGCCGCAGATAGCCGAGCCCGACATCCTGGAGCGCGCTCAATTTGTCGGCCACCGGCGGGACGTTGCGGAAAAAGCGCGAGCCTTCGTCGACCGTCATCTCGAGCACGTCGGCGATGTTCTTGCCTTTGTAGGTGATCTCGAGTGTCTCGCGGTTGTAGCGCTTCCCCTGGCAGACTTCGCAGACCGCATAGGCGTCGGCCAGGAAATGCATCTCGATCTTGATCAGGCCGTCGCCCTGGCAGTTTTCGCAGCGGCCGCCTTTGACATTAAAACTAAAACGCCCCGCGCTGTAGCCGCGAATCCGCGAAGCCGGCAACTGGCTGAACAGATCGCGGATCGGCGTGAACCCCCCGGTGTAAGTGACGGGATTCGAGCGCGGCGTGCGACCGATCGCGGTTTGATCAATGATGATCGCTTTATCGATCTGATCGATGCCGCGGAGGGCGCGATGTTCGCCCGGCTTGTCCTTGGAATTGTAAAAATGACGGAAGAGAGCGCGGCGCAGGATGTCGTCCACCAAAGTCGATTTGCCGCTCCCGGAGACGCCAGTCACACAGGTCAGGCAGCCTAACGGAAAGGCGGCGCTTACATTTTGCAGATTATTCTCAGTCGCGCCAACAATCGTGAGCCAGCCGTCGGAGGATTCGTTTGCCGGGCGCGGGGCGACCCGTTGGCGAGGGATGGCAATTTTCGAGCGGCCGGAAAGGTAGGCCGCGGTGGGGGAATTTTGCGCTAAAAGAACTTCCTCCAACGTTCCCTCCGCGACGATCTCGCCGCCGCGCGGCCCGGCCCCGGGCCCGAGATCGAGAATGTAATCGGCTGCACGGATCGTTTCCTCGTCGTGCTCGACCACGATGACAGAATTCCCGAGGTCGCGCAGCCGGCGCAGGGTGCCGATAAGGCGCGCGTTATCGCGCTGGTGCAGCCCGATGCTCGGTTCATCGAGCACGTAAAGCACGCCGGCCAATCCGGAACCGATCTGGGTCGCGAGCCGGATGCGCTGCGCTTCGCCCCCGGAGAGCGTGCCGCTTTCGCGATTTAAGGTGAGATAATCGAGTCCGACTTCGAGGAGGAACTCGAGCCGCGAGGAAATTTCCTGCACCACCTCGGAGACAATCACGCGCTGTGTTTCCGCCAAATCCAATTGCCTGATGAACTGGGCAGCGACCGCGATCGTTTGATCGCAAAATTGATGGATGTTCAATTCCCGGCCGCCCTTGTCCTTGATCGTGACCCCAAGAATCTCCGGCTTTAATCGCGCGCCGTGGCAGACCGAGCATTCGGCGCGATTCATGAAGGACCGGATTCGGCTGCGGGTGAATTCGCTTTCCGTCCCCTCGTAGAGCCGTTGCAGTTGCGGAAGCAATCCCTCAAAGGGCCGCGCCGTCTTGGTCGCGCTCCGGCCGTTCCCGCCGAAGCTCATCTCGATCGGCTGATCGCCGGTTCCGAAATAAAGCGCCTTCTTGAATTTCTCCGGCAAATCCTCAAACGGAATGTTGTCCGCGACATCGAAATGCCTGACGAGCGCGCTCTGCAGCCCGCGGTAATAGGCCTGCATCCGCTTCGTCCCCCGGCGCCAGGGCACGACCGCGCCGGCTGCGAGCGACTTTGAAGTATCTGTCACCATCAGCTCCGGATCGCAAACAAGTTGCGTCCCAAGGCCGTGACAGGCCGGGCAGGCGCCGAGATGGCTGTTGAAGGAAAAATGTTTCGGGGTCAGTTGCCCTAACGAAAAGTCGGTCTCCGGATTCCCGTAGTCGGTCGAATAGCGAACCTCCTCCCACGCTTCCCCCTTTGACGCGTTGAGCGTTGAGCGTTGGGCGTTGGGCGTTTTCCCCTCCCCTTCGCGCAACACAACGATCCGGTTCTCCCCCCATTTTAGCGCCGTCTCGACAGAATCAGCCAGCCGGGTCCGGATCCCATCGCGCACCACCAGTCGATCGACCACCGCCTCGATCGTGTGCCGCTCCCCTTTCTTCAACCGGATCGGTTCCGGTCGGCCCAACTCCACGATCTCGCCATCAACCCGGATCCTAACGAAGCCTTCGCGCTTCGTTTTCTCGATCACGTCGCGGAACTCGCCGACCGCGTTCCGCACCAACGGGGCGAGCAGGATGATCTTCGTCTCCGCCGGATAGTCCAGAATCTGATCGACAATCTGCTGCGCGGTTTGCCGAAAAATCGGCTGCCCGGTGAGCGGATCGTGCGGCTGGCCAACGGCCGAAAAAAGGACGCGCAGATAATCGTAAATCTCTGTCGTGGTCGCGATGATGGAGCGCGGATTCGTCCCCGCGCTGCGCTGTTCGATCGCGATTGAGGGCGAGAGACCTTCGATGAAATCGACATCCGGTTTTTCCATCTGGTCGAGGAATTGACGGGCAAATGCGGAGAGGCTTTCGACATAACGGCGCTGCCCTTCGGCATAAAGAGTGTCGAAGGCGAGCGACGATTTCCCGGAGCCGCTCAGGCCCGTGATCACAACCAGTTTTTCCCTCGGAATCTCGACGTGGAGATTCTTCAGATTATGCTGGCGCGCACCACTGATCTTGATACTCTTGGCAGGCATCGGACGGAATTTCTCTAACCTGTTAGTCAAGCACACCCGTCCCAATTCGCCAGCGATTTGAACCAATCATGACCGAGCCAGTGAGCAGCATTCCACCTGAAGAAATCGCGCAATTGCAGAAGAAATTCAGCGAGATCAAGCACTCGATTAACAACGCGCTCGCAGTCATGATGGCACTCTCGGAAATGTCTCAGCGCCGGCCGGATTACTCCGAGAAACTGGCCAGCACCGTACTCTCGAAGGCGCCTCAAATCGTGACCAGCCTGCAAGAGTTCACGGACGTGCTGAACGAAAAAGCGGGTCAGAAATAGGTATGGCGGCGGCCCTGTCGGCCGCAGGGAGATTGCCTCCGCAGCGGCCATCTTCACCAAGCGGGCGACACGCCCGCCTCTACAGCGCGAGGAGCAACTCGGCGATCTCGAGCGAGGCTCGCGGCCGGCTGATCCGGCTGATGTTCGCCGACCATTCATGCCAGAGTTGAGCGTCCTCCGCGAAGACCCGCTGCACCGCTGCGATGATCGCCGCCGGCGTCGTCGCCACCACCCCGGAACCTGATTCCTCGATCAGTCGCGCGTTACCTTCCTCCTGGCCCGGCACGATCTGGCTGACAATCATCGGGCACTTGGCCGCGATCGTTTCCTGGACCGTCGCACCACCCGCTTTGCTGATCAGCAGATGGCTTTCCGACATCAGCCGCGGCAACCGATCGCTCCAGCCGACGATCTCAAACTTGCGCGCGACTTCTGCGTTCACGCCTTCCACCGCCTGGCGCAGCCGCTCGTCGCGCCCAACCGTGACGGTCAGCGTCACGTTAGGCAAGCGCACCAGGCCGCGAATGATCTCGGGCGCGGCCCGGCCTCCGGCGTTGATCATGTAAAGGACCCTGCATTCGCCTCCAGCCGTCAACGGCTGCCGTAGCTCGCCCAGCTCCGCAAACTTCGGCGTCACCGGAAATCCGGTTACGCGCACCTTGTCGTCCGGCACGCCCACTGTGGCCAGCACGGCGGCAGTCCGTTCGTTAGGAACGAGAAACAGGCCG
This sequence comes from uncultured Verrucomicrobiae bacterium, assembly GCA_963819975.1. Lineage (GTDB taxonomy): Bacteria > Verrucomicrobiota > Verrucomicrobiia > Chthoniobacterales > UBA10450 > Palsa-1392. The sequence continues at coordinate 110,557 of CAWFYE010000014.1, forward strand.
CTCACACCGCGAAACCAGATCGCGTTCACCGTGATTGAGTCGGTAATGCAAATAACCTGCCGGAAAGCCGCCGGCGCGCCGTCCAGGATCGTCGCCAGCATGTGCGGATAAGCCGGAAAAACCGAGATCACCTCCGTCGGCTGAAAGCGGACGAGCAACTGGCTGAGCCGCGCCTTTGCCATGAAGAGCCATCCCATTTGCGACCCATAGTTTTCCTGGCGGTCAAGCCATTGATAGAACCGCCCCCAGGCGCGCGGGGAACGGTTGATCACAGCCAGATAGCCGCGCCGCAGCCAGTTGTTCGCGAAGCCGAAGCTTTCGGAAAAAATGTCGTGCATTTCGACCGTCGCCGTTCCGCCCGCGACCGTCGCCAGCCCGTCGCGTATCCCGCGCGCGGCGCTGTTGTGCCCTTCGCCGAAACCGGCCGTCAGGATGAGGATTCGCTTCTCCATTCGTTAGGCAAAGAGGCTGGCCGAGAGTTTAATGGCAATCCCCGGGTGGCAAAGTAAACTTCGCGTGAACGATGAAATTCCTTCGACTTACCGGTCGCGTCGTGCGCCGCCTTGTTTGGGAGACCGCGACCGACGAGACGCTCGGGCTTTCCGCCCAGATGGCCTACCAGTTTCTCTTCACCCTCGCCCCCGGCCTCCTCTTTCTCTGGCATCTCCTCGGCCTCTTCGGAACCGACCCCGCCACCCTTCACAAAATGCTCGGAATCGTCCGCGCTTTCCTCCCGCCCGATCCGAAGGTGCAGGAGATTCTAGACAGCGTGGTCGCCAACGTCATCGTCACCGGGAGCGGCGGCGCGTTCGCCACCGCCGGGATCATTCTCGGCATCTATCTCGGGACGATGTTCATCTCCACCATCTCGCACGCTCTCAGCCGCACCCACGGCATCACCGAGGACCGCCATTGGTGGTCGAAATACATTATCTCGCTCCTCCTTCTTTTCTGGTTCGGCATCACCATCCTGCTCGCCTTTAACCTCACTGTCTTCGGCGAAACGCTGGCCGGCACCGCGGAGGTTAATTTCCAGCTCGGCGTCCCGCTCCAGAGCTGGGTCGCCGCCCTTAACATCCCCTTCACCGCCGTCGCCCTCGTCGTCCTCGCCCTCGCCCTCTACCTCTTGACTCCGCAGAATTACCTCACCATTCGCCAGGCCCTCCCCGGCGCGATCTTCTTCTCCGTCGGCTGGATGTCCGTGACAAAGCTCTTCCAGTTCTACGTCGCGCGTTACGATCGCTACAACCCGACTTACCTCGCCCTCGCCTCCATCATCATGTTATTGACCTGGATGTATCTCACCTGCCTCCTTCTCCTGCTCGGTGGAAAACTCAACGCCATCCTGCGCCGCGAGAGCGAACGGGCGGGGGCGCGGGCCGAGCATGCCGCGGCCGAACAGGAACCGCAGCCAGCCTAACGTTTCGCGCGCCTTGATTCGTCCGCGAAATATCTTCCGTTGGTCGCTTTTGCTTTGCGCTCTGGTTTTCCTCGCCGGGCTCGTCGGCACGGTCACCCACGCCGAGCTGACCGACGAACAAAAGAAAGAGCTCTTCCTGAAATCGCGCGAGCGAATGCGGACCGTTCCGACTCCCACCCCGGAGGAATCGGCCACCCCGCGCAGCAAACCGAAGCCGGCCAAACATCCGCCCGCGAAAAAGAAAAAATCCACCCCGAAGCCAACGCCGGAGCCCGAGGAAAAAACGCCCGCGCGCACCCCGAAAGCAAAAGAAGAAGAAACTCCCGCCCGACGCTCGAAGGACGAGGAAAAACCATCCCGCCGGCCCACCCCGGAAGAGTCCACACCGAGCCGGCGAGCCGCCGCCACCCCCGTCCCGCAGCCCTGCCCGACACCCGGCCGCGGCAAAGAACCAGCCCAGGTCGTAATCAAAAAATCCGGTTACCAAAAACCGCGCGGCTTTTCCCTCCTCCCTTTCCACCTCTTCGGGAAACGCTACAAATACCTGACCAACTCCGTCCGCAAAGAGATCGATCGCGCTCCGGTCCTGCGCGAGCGCTGGCGGTTCATCATCGTGCACAACAGCGGCACCCGGCAGGGCAACGCCCGGATCTTCGATTACTACCACAAACACGTCCGCCGGATGCGCAACGGCCTTGCCTACCATTTCGTCATCGGCAATGGCACCTCATCCGGCAACGGCGAGATCGAAGTCGGCGATCGCTGGCGGCGCCAGATCAATGGCGGCCACGTCCACAGCGATTACCTGAACAACATTTCGCTCGGTATCTGCCTCGTCGGCGACTTCAACCGCACCCAGCCAACTCGGGCCCAGCTCGATTCCTGCGAGGAACTCATCCGCTACCTGCGCGATCGCTGCGGGAAAGTCGAGCGGCACAACATCCCGGTCCGCCCCCATCGCGAGATGAACCCGCCGCGCTGGCCGACCGATTGCCCGGGCGACGATTTCCCTTACCGCTGGTTCGGGCAATTCCGCTAGGGAGTCGGGTTGAGCCTTATTTGTCGGGTGTGGGCGGAATGTGGAAAAGCGCCTCCAGCCCGGGCGACTTCGTCTTCCCGTGCACTCGGTAAACGTATCCGGTCAGCCGCGGGTAGTTGTCGAGGTCCGAGCGCCACAGATACGTCGCTTCGTAGCCGACGCCTCCGACGGCGAAACGTGACCTGAGAACTGCGGGGCCCTCAGCCGAGGTCTCGATGGTTGCCGTGGATTTCGTGCTGACGCCTTCAATCGTCCGGGTAACGTCAAACTTCCCGTCGTGCGGACGCAAACTAACCCGCCCGACATATGCAGCTCCGGAATCTGGCCGCTGGCCGACCAGGCGATAATCACCGGCGAGGAAGCCGAGCAGAAATGCCATGTCTGGCTCGCCTGCGAACGAGCCAAGATTCAACGTCAGCGTTAGAACGACGCCTATGACAACACGCGCGCACATGGAGCTAATGGGATTCAAGCATCGTCTGATTTACCGCGTTGCGAGATCGAGGAACTCGCCTTGACGAGTGTCATCTGCGCGAGTGGTATTGTCATCCGCGTGGGCTCTGCCGACATCCGCGTCGCGGCACCATTTTCCAAGTGGTCGATAAACCTGGCGGCACGTGGATCGTCCCCGGTTACGTCCAGTCCGGTCGCAAGTGTCGGGAATACCGATGCCCGTGAAAAGGCAGCCCACTGCGCACCAAACGCACCCGCGTCACCGCTGGCTTCGAACTCATTCCAAATACGATCTTCACCGTGGAACAACTCGAACTCTTCCATCGACATGCCCGCACACTGCCCGGCGGTCGCGAATGGCTCCATAAATTGCTCTCTGCTCCGACCGACCGTCGGAATGACCATCCTCCGAAGCTCCTCCTTTCGCACGTGGCCGTTTTTGACCATGTCATTGAGGGTTGCATAGATCGCATCGAGCAGCGGTCGATAACCGAAGTCACCGTCGTCATCCGTTGCCATGGTCAGCACCACGATGCGGCCGCCCGGACGCAACTCGCGACTGCGCATCTCAAGGAATGCTCGCCAGTCGTCCGCTGCTTGTTGGGCAAACGCACTGCGCGCGGCAGCGTCAGCGCTGTAGGCAACCTGCACCTGGTCAGGAATCGGGCCCGGCGCACGGCTCAGCCATTGCACCGCCCATGCGCTCCATCCCAGTGTCACACTGCAGGCTGGCAGGATCTGTTCGTAGTAAGACCGACCGACCGCTGCCGCAAACGACGCCGGATCGTTCCGAAGATAGCTCTCCGGGTCGGACGCCAGAGTCTGGAAAAGCGCGGTGAAATCATTCCCGGGCAGGTCGGTATGAAAAACAGAGATCCCTCGTTCACGACCAACGCGATCTCTGAGTACGCCGATCGCCGCCTTCATTGGGGCCAGCGAATTGTGCCCTGCCGATGAACCGTAGTCCGCGATCACAACAGCCTCGGGCGATGGCGTCAGTGTCGCCGCGCGGGCAGCGCGTTCCAGAAGCCCTATGGCAGGAAGCGAGCCGGCCGCTTGCACGCCCGAGCGTTGATTGTATGCGCCCTTGCCTTCCATGGGCGCGGGATAAAGAAACTTCGATCTGTCGTCCATGTCTACTCTATGCAAAGCATAGTCTATGACATTAACGGCTCCAAACGAGACACAAGATCCGCGAGAGATAGAAATGAAAGTCGCATCCTCTCATGCTAGACATCGGCGCGGTTCGCGGTTCGCGGCATCGCATGGCCGGGCTTTTGTGGAGCGACAGTAAACCCGGAGCCGAAGGTGGACCACAGCTCAGCCACTGAATGGTTGGCATCACGGTACGCGTGCCAAACGGACGCACACCACGTATGAATCGCCTCGTTCCGTGCGACCCCTTCCGGCAGAGCGAGAACCTCGAGAGCCGTGGGAGAACCACGCTCCCGCGGCAAAATGAATGACGGCCAGGGCCGCTTCCGGCGGGCCAGATACTGATGCGCCCGCTGAACTTGTCTCCCCGTGAAGTGTCTCTCGAGATGCAGATACAGGCCGATCAGCGCAAAAGTCAGTGTAATCGGCTTCGTCTGCTCATCCGCCATCTGCGCAGCGAAAGCGTCAACCACATGCTGATGAATGAAGGCCGGGTCGCCGCGGCTAATCGAGTAAGCGCATAGCTCATGAAAAGCGTCACGCTGGTTCATACTCGTGAGTTCCTAGCGAGGTCACTGGCAGCCGCAGCGGGCAATTGAAACAGATGCGACAACTGTTTCAAAGACGGACCAATCGCCAGGGCATTGCCTTTGGATGGATGCACGGCCGCTACTTTGTTCCCTCCACCGTATAGGTCATCGGAACTTTGATTCGTCTGTAAGAATGGGGTTTACACCGCCATTTTTTGAAGGTTCGTATCGACGTGGCGTCGAGCTTCGCACTACCCATGCTTCCAAAGCCCGAGTCCGAATGGAAGCACGCCCCAACTGCCATCGAAAAAAAATGAAATGAATTTGATTTTACCACTTAATGCCTTCTCACGGAAGGCGCTGCAGCCAACCGCGGAAGTGAACTAGAATTGAAAAGGCTGAAGGAAACAAACAGTCTTTCGGCCACGCGGGCAGCTCGGAAAGCGCGTTCCACTTTATTCGCTGGCGTTATCATTCATACTTCGGACAATATCGCTCTGTGGCAAGGCCGAAGGATATATTATGGAAGATGAAGTCAAAGCCAAGCTCGCTGTCGCGATCGTTGGCTGATCTTGGTCTCGTTAGACCCATAGCACCATGAGATCTGCCAACCACACCTTTGCGATCGGAAACAGGGTGGCATTCCATGAGAGCGCGAGTTGATGGCAAAGACTGATTCGCGGGTAACGATTCACATGGCGGCGAGCCTCGACGGCTTCATCGCTCGCAAGGACGGGCGCGTCGACTGGATGGAAACTTCAGACGAGTTCGCAGGCGGGGAGACCATGGACCCAGAATTCGTCGAGGCCTTTCTCAAGACGATCGACTGCTACGTCATGGGATCGCGAACCTATGAGACCGCATTGAATTTTGAGGCCAAAGGATTCGGGTGGGCCTACGGCGACAAGCCCACCTTCGTTCTCACTCGTCGCGATCTGCCGCGAACCCGGGATACGGTGGAGTTTTGCTCAGGCGATCTCGCGCAGTTTGTGAATCAGTGCCTGCGGCCAGCGTTCCGTAGCATCTGGTTTGTGGGAGGCGGTGCGGTCTCCGGCGAATGCCTTCGTCGCGGGCTGGCCGACGAGGTTCGTTATTCAATTCTGCCGATCTTGATTGGCGATGGGATACCGTTTTTCGAGAAGCTCGACAGAGACGTCGCCCTTCATCTGGCGGAGGTCAAAGCCTACAAGAGCGGCACGGTTGCGCTGTGTTACGAGGTGCGACGAGATCATAGCGAACCACAGAGTGCCACCTAGGAGACTCCCAGCGGGAGCCTTCAAGTTTAGAATTGACCGGCGGCTACCAGGTTGGGTAAAATATTGCCAGAGTCCTCGCGACGACGCCAACGCTGGCATTCGTTCGCGTGCTTTTCCTCAGCCCTAAAACTCCTTATGAAAAAGAAAGCGAATCGTCTGTTCCACGCCTCGGCGCTGCAAATCGCACTCTTCTCGCTCTCCGCGGTCTTGCTGACATTGACTGCGGCTACGGCACGAAACCAACTCGAAGACAAGCCTGCCGGCGCGAGTTGGATCGAGACCGGCAGCCTTGGCTATGCACGCTACTGGCACACGGCGACGCTACTTCCCTCCGGCAAGGTGCTGGTGGCCGGGGGTTATGACGATAGAAATGGTTATTTAGACAGTGCGGAATTGTATGACCCGGCGACCGGGATGTGGACGGCGACCGGCAGCATGACCGCCGCGCGCTATGCTCATACTGCGACACTGCTGCTTTCGGGCAAGGTGCTGGTGGCCGGCGGATCGAACGATGGCAGTCGTGGCCTAAGCAGCGCTGAGATATACGATCCGGCGACCGGGAAGTGGACTGCGACCGGCAACATGATCGAACCACGCGAGAACCATACCGCCACACTACTCTCCTCTGGCAAGGTGCTGGTGGCGGAGGGAACTGACGACAATCCTTTGATGACCGCGGAATTGTATGATCCGGCAACCGGGATCTGGTCGGCGACCGGCGGCTTGCACGTCGCACGCACGAACCACACCGCGACGCTGCTGCCTTCCGGCAAGGTGCTGGTGGTAGGAGTCCGCAACGCGGAACTGTACGATCCGGCGAGCGGCACATGGTCCGCGGCAGGCAGCTTCGGTCGGAGACGTGATTCCCACACCGCGACGCTCCTGCCCTCGGGCATGGTGCTGGTGGCAGGAGGGTTCGATGTTGACAATGGCCCCCTTACCAGCGCCCAACTGTATGATCCGGCAACCGGGATCTGGTCGGCGACCGGCAGCCTGCGTCGGGCTCGCTACTGGCATACGGCAGCGCTGCTGCCCTCAGGCAAGGTGCTGGTGGCAGGGGGAACCGACGGCGATCGTTCCTTGAGTAGCGCGGAACTGTATGATCCGGCTACCGGGACTTGGACGAAGGCCGACACCCTGGGCACGGCACGCAACAGACACACGGCGACACTGCTGGCCTCCGGCGATGTCTTGATGGCAGGAGGACAGCGTAGTCGTTCCTTGAACAGCGCTGAACTCTATCAATCAGCGGAAGGAAGTTGGAGCGACACCGGTAACCTTGTCACCGCACGCGAATTTGCCACCGCGACGCTGCTGCCCTCCGGGAACGTGCTGGTAGTGGGTGGAGACTCTTTCGGGCATGTTTATAACAGCGCGGAACTATATGATCCGGCAACGGGTACGTGGAAGGCGACGGGCAGTATGCACACCGAACGCTACGGGCACACCGCGACGCTGCTGGCCTCGGGGAAGGTGCTGGTGACGGGCGGGACTCGGGTCCTTGGCTCCTTGCGCATCGCCGAAGTGTATGATCCGGCTACTGGCACCTGGAGCAGGACAGGCGACATGGGCACGCCGCGCTTTCACCACAGCGCGACCCTGCTACCCTCGGGCAGAGTGCTGGTGGCGGGCGGATTCAACGGCGGTTACTTGAGCAGTGCGGAACTGTATGATCCAGAAACGGGGACGTGGACGGCGACCGGCAGTATGCACACCGCACGCCAATTTCAGACGTCAACGCTTTTGCCCTCCGGCAAAGTGCTGGTGGCCGCCGGATCGGGCACCTCGAGCGCGGAACTGTACGATCCGGCAACCGGAACGTGGATGGCGACCGGCGACCTCGGAACATCGGACGGCGTTCATACGGCCACGCTACTGCCCTCAGGCAAAGTGCTGGTGGTGGGGGGCGCCAGCACGGTCACGGAACTGTATGACCCGGCAACTGGAAGGTGGACCATTACCGGCACCCTTAATACCGCGCGTTTAGACCACACAGCGACGCTGTTGCCCTCGGGCAAGGTGCTGGTGGCTGGGGGCTCCGGTAGCGATGGTCTCGTGAGCGTCGCGGAATTGTATGACCCCGCGACGGAGACATGGGCGACAACGGGCGACCTCGGCAATGCACGCAAGTGGCACACCGCAACTCTGCTGCCCACGGGCAAGGTGCTGGTGGCGGGAGGCTACGATTCCATTCAAAACTTGGGTACGGCGGAGCTATGTGACCAAGGCCTCGGGTTTGGCTCCGACTGTCAACCATTACTTACCACCGTCTCGCCCGCCATCCTGCAAAGTGGAGATTCGCTCACGGCTTCCGGCTCGAGGTTCAAAGGCGTTTCCGAAGCCTCCAGTGGCAATGGCAGCCAGAGCGCTTCTAACTATCCACTCGTCCAACTGCTAAGCCTCGCTAACGAACAGATCCTTTTTCTATCCGTGGATCCTGCGACTGCTTGGTCCGACACCTCATTTACTTCCACGTCGGTCACCCTCATGACAACTACTACGGGTGGCTTCCCCGTTGGCTATGCACTCGTGACCGTCTTCACCAACGGCATTCCGAGTGACTCGCAGTTTGTCCTCGGCGCAGCCCCCACGCCATGACCGATTCGAAGGCTCGTTCCTTAAGACGCCCTATGAAAAAGAAATCTGATAACTGCCTCCACGCCCCGGCCCTTCAAATCACATTCATCTCCCTCTCGGCGGTTTTGCTGACGCTGACCGCGGCGACGGCACGAGACCAACTCGAAGACAAGCTTGCCAGCGCGAGTTGGATCGAGACCTACAGCCTTGGCACTGCACGATATGGTCACACGGCGACGCTGCTATCCTCGGGCAAGGTGCTGGTGACTGGAGGAGTAGGAACCGACGGCTTCCTGAGTAGCGCCGAACTCACGATATAGCGACTGGAAACTGGACGGCGACCGGCAGTTTGAGCACCGCGCGTTATGGTCACACCGCGACACTCTTTTCTTCCGGCAAGGTGCTGGTAGTTGGCGGACGCAACGGCAGCGGGTATTTGAGCAGCGCGGAATTGTATGATCCGGCGACCGGGACCTGGACCGCAACCGGCAGCCTGCAAACCTCACACGGGTTTCACACAGCGACCTTGCTCTCCTCGGGCAAAGTGCTGGTAGCAGGCGGGCTGGTCCAACTGGTGCTCTGGGTAGCGCGGAACTTTACGACCCGGCGACCGCGACCTGGACGGCGACTGCCGGTCTCGGTACCGCACGCTACCAACACAGCGCCACGATTCTTCCCTCAGGCGAGGTGTTGGTGGCCGGAGGAAACGATAGCGTGACGGCGATTAGGAGCGCCGAACTTTATGATCCAGTTGCCGGCACGTGGAGGCCGACCGGCAGCCTGCTCGCCGCGCGCGATTATCACACCGCGACGCTTCTTCCAGCAGGCACGGTGCTGGTCGCGGGCGGCGACACAGTCGGTGGTGGTGCCTTGAGCAGCGCCGAAATATATGATCCCGCTGCCGGGACATGGGCCGACACCGCCAGCCTCGCCAATGCGCGCGGGTCTCACACCGCGACGCTGTTGTCCACAGGTCAGGTCCTGGCCGCGGGGGGACTCGGTTTCAATGGTGCCTCGAGAAGCGCGGAACTTTTTGATTCGGGTTCAACCGGAGGATCGTGGACGTCGACCGGCAGCTTGCACACTGCCCGCAGTGGTCATACCGCAACCCTCCTTTCTTCCGGCCAAGTGCTGGTGGCGGGAGGCTATGATGGCTTCGGGGACACGAGCAGCGCGGAACTGTACGATCCGGCCACGGGGACGTGGGCGGCGACCGGTAACCTCGTCGGTGCGACGGGCGGCTTCACTGCGACATTACTGCCCTCGGGCAAAGTGCTGGCGGCCGGAGGGGGTAACGACGGCGGTTTGGTGAGCGCGGCGCAACTCTACGATCCGGCAACTGGAATGTGGACACCCACCGGCAAGATGATCACCGCACGCGCCGGTCACAGTGCGACTCTGCTCCCCTCGGGCAAAGTACTTGTGGCAGGTGGATCTACCGGACGGACATCATACGTGGCCACGGCGGAGTTATATGACCCGGAAACCGAGACGTGGACGGCGACCGGTAGCTTGAACACTCCCCGCAATGCTCCCGCGGTATTGCTCGCCTCGGGCCAGGTGCTTGTAGCCGGCGGGGTCGCCAAGCATGGAGCCATCTCGAGTGCGGAATTGTATGATCCGGCCACGGAGAAATGGACCGTCACCGGCAGCCTCACCATAACGCGCTACGCACACACCATGACGCTGCTGAATTCCGGAAAGGTGCTGGCGGCGGGAGGAAACTTTACCAACCTGGCGGAGCTGTATGATCCCGCCTCAGGGACGTGGGCGTCGACTGGCATAATGCACATTGCCCGGCAGCAGCACACGGCGACACTGCTTCCCTCCGGCAAGGTATTGGTGGCAGGCGGCCAGGGGAACGGTGTCGAGCGCAGCGCGGAATTGTACGATCCGATATCCGGGTTATGGATCGAGGCCGTCAGCATGATCACACCACGCTACAGCCACACGGCGACGCTGCTACCCTCGGGCAAGGTGCTGGTCGCGGCGGGATTTGACGGCGGAGTGTTAAGCCGCGCAGAATTGTACGACGAAGGCTTTTGATTCGGTAGCAAGAGCACCCAAAACTTTCCGCCCAACTCTACTTCCCGATTTAGCGCGGTGACACCTGGCTCCACCCGACGACCTGGCCGAGATTGTTAATATTCTCGCCAAGGGAGAAATCGCCATTGGGAAGGGTGCCCAGGTCTTGCGGGGCGCTCAAGCTGTCTTCCCAAAGAACAGCATGAAAATCAGCGAACCCTTGAGAGGTGGATTGCCCAACAATTTGCCCCTGATTATTAATTGCTTCTGCATAGCCCTGCTCAGAGTCGCCATTGAGTTTCTGCATCATTACGAAACCGGTGGCTTCGCTCCAATAAAACGGGGTGGTCTCGAACGGTGGATCAATGTAGCCGACGATCTCATCGTTGTCGTTAATTCCCTTTCCTATTACGTGGTAGGTCCCAGGTGGCTTCTTGAGATCCTGGACCCCGCCCTGCTTGGTCCAGAACAAAAGGTGCTCCATGGCATCGTCGAAACGGCCGGTGCCCACGATGTGGTTAAGATTATTAATGTCGTAGCCGACGCTTTCGTTGCCCCCGGGAAGGTAACCGAGTGGACGATTGATACGCCTGGTGGGGTTCCAGACGAAACCATCGTCAATCGGGCCAAGGTAAGTATAACCCGCGACCCAATTAGAGTCGCTGATCGCGTACGCAATCCCGGTATGCCCGGTCCGCGAGAGGGTGACAAAGCCGCTATTACTCGTCCAATAAAAGGCGACTCGGTTGCCAGCGGCGTCGTCGCCTTCGCCCACCACCGCGCCGCTTGAATTGATCCCGAACGCGAGACTGACCGCTCCGCCGGGCGTCCCGAGATCGACCATGCCTGTCTCTTCCGACCAGATAAAGGCATGCGGGCCAGAGGAACCGACCACCTGTCCGCTATCGTTTATCCCGAACGCGTAGCTGTCCTCACCGGGGGTGAGCGTCCCGAGATCAGTCATGCCGGTGTCACTATTCCAGATGAAGGCATGTATCGCTGCCTGGGCTGGCGACGCCGAAATAAGGGCGAAAGCCGCACTGAGGATGACAAGAAGGGGAGTTTTCATGGATTAAGATCCTTTCGGTTTGGCCCGTCTCCCGGGGCGGAAGAGGGCGGGTTTCGATCTGTCCAGCCGCGAACTGTCGCGGACCATCGACCGCAGGTTACCGAGTCGTGCCGCGGAGAGTCAAGATCAAAGGCCAGATCGAGAAAAAGCCTCGGGGTCAGATTTTCTGATGTTGGATGTTACGATCGTATGCTGCGATTCTGGAAGCGCGCCTAACAAAGGTCAGGCGATACTTTTTCATAAGCAAGATTTTACAGGGGCGCCGATTGGCGAGTCAATCCGTTCCCCTCGCTAGAAGGGGACAAAGGCGAGATGTGTCTTCTAGTATTAGTGGCGCGAGAGGAAGCAGGCATTTATGAACGTTCATCGAATTTTTATGACAAAGGACTATCGCCTGCTACTCGGACCTGGGTCCGGAATTGTACTTGCCCTGGGCATTGCCGGATTGGCCCTGTTGGTTCCCGGCTATAGTCAGGTGCGCCAGACGGTGAGCGAGATCGGCGAGGCTGGCTCGCCGGCCAGAGTTCCCTTCGCGATTATGCTGTGTTGTGTTGCAGCCTGCATCCTGGTCTTCGCCACGGCCGTTCGCGCTCAATCGGTTCACGCTGGCATCTCTTCATGCGCTGCATACGTCATAGGAATCATGGCCTTGTCATGTGCGGGTGTGGGAATCTTTGCTTACCCACATCCACTGCACAACGTTTTCGGCATCTCCGAGCTTGTCGGCTACCAGGCGCCATTGTGCTTCGCGCTCACATGGAGAAGAGATCAACGGGCGAGGCCTCTTGTCTCCCTCTCGTGGATTTTCTACGCGCTCATATGTGCCGCGATCGTTCTGAACCTGAGTTCGCTTTTCAGGCACGGACCGGTTTGGGCCTACATAAAACCCACCTTCGGCGTGGCGCAAAGAGCACTCTTCGCCCTTTGGTTCGGCTGGTGCGCCGTCGTTGGCTGGTTATTGTTCCAACGGCGATGGGGCGATGATCCGCCCGGCTCGACCTGACTGGTCAGCATTAAAATGAAGGTAAAGCATTCCAGCCTGTTGCTGATGTTCGCGTTTGCAGCGCTCGGCTCCCCATCGCTCGCGGCCAAGCCACTAGTCATCGTCAATCTGAATGACAACAATGGCCTGACAACGACCCCGGTTCCCGCCTACCCCGAAGAGGCAGCGCGGCAAGGTTGGGGCGGGGTCGGCCTTTTCAAACTGCAGTTTGGCAAGGACGGAGCGGTTGACGATGTCATTGTCCTGATTTCAATCGATCACGAGTTACTCGATCGCGCGGCGACAACTTCGCTCGCGAAGTGGCGCTGCCAACCAGGCGCTCTCCGAACGGCGAATATCACGATGTCGTTCCGGGCCAAAAAATCGGACGGGGCGATCTCGGTCGCACTCGACGGCGAAAAGCCGAGAAACCTTATCCTCGCGCCGACGCCGCCCTTTCCTAACGAAGCGCGGCGCACGCGTTTTACAGGATCGGGCGTGTTCATGCTCCATTTCCGGCCCGATGGCAGCGTCGACAAGGTCTTCCCGGCCCGCTCCACCGGCAATGATGCCATCGATGCGGACTGCGCCTTGAGCTTGTCGAAATGGCACTGCCGCCCCGGCGCCTACACGGCGATCTTCGTACCGATCATTCTCTCGGCGCAGGGATTTCGACGGCGCTAACGAGAAGCCACAGTCTTGCCGCCCTCCACCTCGCGCAAAGGCTCGGCTAATGCAGGATGGCCTGCACGCCGGCGGCGAGCAACGCCCCGATAATGGGACCGACTACTGGGACCCAGGCATAGCTCCAGTCGCTGTTACGTTTGCCCGGAATCGGAAGGAACGCGTGAGCGAGACGGGGGCCAAGATCACGAGCCGGATTGATGGCATAACCGGTCGGGCCGCCGAGTGAGAGGCCGATCGCGAAGACGAGGAGCGCGACTGGGATGAGGCCGAGTGAGCCGAGACCGATGGTGACGTCCATCCCTTTCGCGGTCGTGACTGCCCCGGAATTCGGCATCAGCGCGCCGAGCGGGGCCGGCAATTTGAAAGCTGCGTCGGTCATCAAAAAGATCGGCAGGATGAGAAGAAAGGTGCCGACAACTTCGCAAAAAAGCGCCTGCGGAATCTTCCGGATCGAGGGTGCGGTGCAAAAGCAGGCGAGTTTGCCGTCGGGATCTTCCGACACTTTGAAATGCTCGCGATAGAACGCGAAGACGAGTGCGCCGCCAAAAATGCCACCAATCATTTGCGCCGCGATGTAGCCGGGCGCGACCGCGAGGGGCAGCTTGCCGGCGGCGACCATCGCGATCGTGAGGGCGGGATTGATATGCGCCCCGCTGAAGGGCGCCGCGCAAAAAGCTCCAATGAAAACCGCGAACGCCCAGCCCGCGCTGATCACGATCCAGCCGCCGCCGTGACCTTTGGTGCGCGCGAGTACGACGTTCGCGACAACTCCGTTTCCAAAAATGACGAGCAACGCGGTGCCAACAAATTCAGCGACGTAGGCGTTCATGCCGCAGGGACGAGATAGTGTTGAGCGACGGCCTGGAAGTCGGCGAGCTGCGCCCGCTGCCAGGCTTCGTCGCGACCCAGCTCCTGCGCGAGGAGGCGGGCGACGGCGGGTGCCATGGCGAGCGCTGCCTTGCTGTTGAGGAAAAGCGCGCGAGTACGGCGGGCGAGCACGTCCTCGACGGTACGCGCCAGCTCCTGCCGACCCGCCCAGACAACCTGCGCGCCGACGATCGGCAAGTCGGGATGAAGCTTTTGACCGAGATCGGGCTGCTCGCGGATAAGTTCACGAATCGGCAGAGCGTCGGATCCGTAGATCCCAAGGTCGCCGAATTGTGCGGCGTTGCGGTGGAAGCCCTGCACATGCAGGTCGCGTGTGGTGCATGGGCGGTCGGAAAGGCCCGCGAGGACAATCGCGTGATCGACTGCATCCTGCGCCATTTTGCGATAGGTCGTCCATTTGCCGCCGGCGATGGTGAGCAATCCCGAAGAGGAAATCTGGATGGTGTGATCGCGTGAGAGCGTCGCGGTGTTGGCGGCATCGCCGGCTTTGACGAGCGGGCGGATGCCGGTGAAAACGCTCAGGACGTCGGCGCGGGTGGGCCGTTTCGCGAGATAATCACTGGCCGTTTCGATTATGAAATCGATTTCGTTTTCGAGCGGCGCCGGTTCGAGGGTGGCTTCCGGAATCGGCGTATCGGTCGTGCCGACGAGCGTGTGCTCATGCCAGGGAATGGCAAACATGACCCGGCCGTCGCGGGTATGGGGTACCATGATCGCGGTGTTGCCGGGAAGAAATTCACGATCGAAAACCAAATGAACGCCCTGGCTCGGTGAGATCATCGGCTCCGCGCCGGGCTCGTCGACCTGCCGCAGCGCGTCGCTAAATGGGCCGGTGGCGTTGACGACCGAACCGGCCGCGATGTGGTGTTCGGTCCCGGATTCCTCATCACGAAAAGTGAGACCATTGAGAAAACCACCGCTGTCTTTACCAAGGGCGGTGACCTTCGCGTAGTTCAGCAACACCGCGCCCTGCTCGATCGCGGTCTGCGCGAGGTTCACGAGCAGCCGCGCGTCGTCGAATTGCCCGTCGTGGTATTTCACTCCGCCGCGCAAGCCGTCCCGCGAGAGCGTGGGGATTCTTTCCAGCACTTCTTCGCGGGACATCACCTGCGAAGGGCCGAAGCCGTATTTGCCGGCCAGCAAATCGTAAACTTTCATTCCGATGCCGTAGAAGGGCGCCTCCCACCAGGCGTAATTCGGGACGATGAATTGCAGATCGTGCACGAGATGCGGCGCATTCTGAAGCAGGAGGCCGCGCTCTTTCAGCGCTTCCATGACGAGGGAGATGTTGCCCTGCTGCAAATAGCGCACGCCGCCATGGACAAGTTTGGTCGAGCGGCTCGAAGTGCCTTTACCAAAGTCGCTCTGCTCGAAAAGCACGACCGCATAACCGCGAGCCGCGGCATCTACCGCGATCCCGATCCCAGTCGCACCGCCGCCGACGACAGCGATGTCCCACGGTTCGGTGCGGGCCTTGATTCGTTCGAGAAATGTTTCGCGTTTCATAAGACGGCGGGTGTTCCCTTGAGCGTGGAGTGTTCCTCCCAATCTCCCGCCCGGCTGAGCGCTTCCTTCCAGCGCACCTGGCGATGGTTCGCTTCATCGGCGCTCAGTTTCGGCTCGAAAATACGATCCACTGCCCACGACTTTCCGACCTCCTCGCGGTCTTTCCAAAATCCGACCGCCAGACCGCCAAGATACGCCGCGCCGAGCGCGGTAGTCTCGATGACCTTCGGCCTAACGACTGGCACCTGCAGGATGTCCGCCTGGAATTGCATGAGCAAATTGTTCACACTCGCACCGCCGTCCACGCGCAACTCGGCGACCGGCAGCCCGGAATCTTCTTTCATCACCCCGAGAACATCCGCGACCTGGAAAGCAATCCCTTCGAGCGCCGCCCGCGCCAGATGTGCGGAGGTCGTCCCACGGGTCAAACCGGTGATGGTGCCGCGGGCGTATTGGTCCCAGTACGGCGCACCCAGCCCCGCAAAGGCCGGCACCAGATAAACGCCGCCGCAATCCGGCACTGAAGCGGCGAGTTTCTCGATTTCTGCCGCCGACTTGATGATCCCGAGTCCGTCGCGCAGCCATTGGACCACCGCGCCGCCGATAAAGACGCTGCCTTCAAGCGCGAACTCCGTGCGTCCATCCTGCCGCCAGGCGACCGTGGTGATGAGCTGGTGGTGCGACGGCCTTGGCTCGTCGCCGATATTCATGAGCATGAAACAACCGGTCCCGTAAGTGTTCTTGGCCAGGCCGCGCTCGAAACAATTTTGCCCAAACAATGCCGCCTGCTGATCGCCCGCGATGCCAGCGATCTTGATCGGCGCGTCGAACAATCCCTCCGCCGTTTCCGCATAGACTTCGCTCGACGAACGCAATTCGGGCAGCACTTCGCGCGGAATCTTGAGCAGGGCGAGCAGATCATCGTCCCACGTCCCAGTGCGCAAATTGTAGAGCATGGTACGCGAGGCATTCGTCACATCGGTCATGTGCAACGCGCCTTTCGTGAGCTGCCAGACGAGCCACGAATCGATCGTCCCGAACGCGAGTTCGCCGCGCTCCGCCCGCTCCCGCGCGCCGGGCACGTGATCGAGCAGCCAGCGCAACTTGCTCCCGGAAAAATAGGCATCGATGACCAGTCCGGTGCGGTCGCGAATCAGACGCGCGTGTCCGGCCGCCTTCAGCTGATCGCAAAATTCCGCCGTCCGCCGATCCTGCCAGACGATCGCGTTGTGCACCGGCGTCCCTGTCTTTCGATCCCACAGGAGGGTGGTCTCACGCTGATTGGTGATCCCGATCGCCGCGATGTCCGCCGCTGGCAGTCCTTCCTTCTTCAAGACCCCGCGCGCGACCGCGAGCTGCGTACGCCAGATCTCCATCGGATCGTGTTCCACCCAGCCAGCCTGCGGAAAAATCTGTGTGAACTCCTGTTGCTCAACCGCGCGGATCGCACCGTCGTGATCAAAAATGATGGCACGCGAACTGGTCGTGCCCTGGTCGAGCGCAAGGATTGCTTTCATCGAAACGACTGTGCGCCAGACGCACCGCCACTCAAAGAAAGTTTGTCTGCATTGAAGCGGCCGAACTTTCCGGGTGACATGAGCGCCGGAAGTTGATTGGAACCTAAACCCGAGAGCGTCGTCGGCCGGAGCCGCGGGTGTACTTCACTGGTTTGCGTTTCGGCTCGATCTTCGTTAGGCCAGTGCCGCTTTTTACTTCCATGATCTGGTCGCGAAGTAAGGCGGCGCGCTCAAATTCGAGATTGGCCGAAGCCTGTTGCATCTCGTCTTCCAATTCGCGCAACAACTCGGTGAGATTGAAATCGCCTCCCGCTTCCTGGATGACCGAGGCGGCGATTTCGCGACCGCGCAGAATCGTATGCAGGCTTTCCTGGACCGCGCGCCTGACGGTTTGCGGGGTGATGCCGTGCTTCTCGTTGTACTCCATCTGCTTGGTCCGGCGGTAATCGCTGATCGAGATCAGCGCCTGCATGCTCTGCGTGACGGTGTCGGCGAAAAGGACAACTTCACCGTTGATGTGACGCGCGGCGCGGCCGGCGGTCTGGATGAGCGACGTTTGACTGCGGAGGAAACCTTCCTTGTCGGCGTCGAGGATGCAGACGAGCGACACTTCGGGGAGGTCGAGACCTTCGCGGAGCAGGTTGATCCCGACGAGGATGTCGAACTCGGCCGCGCGCAGGCCGCGCAGGATTTCCACCCGCTCGATCGTGTCGATGTCGCTGTGCAGGTAACGCACTTTCAACCCGACATCGCGCAGATAATCGGAGAGATCTTCGGCCGTTCTTTTCGTTAGAGTGGTAACGAGGACGCGCTCCTGGCGCTCTACCCGCTCCCGGCACAGTTCGATCGTGTCGTCGATCTGGTTCTTTAATCCCTTGAGCGTGATCCTCGGATCGAGCAGCCCGGTCGGACGAATGATTTGCTCGACGACGAGCGGCATGCCCGGCGTGTGAACGTCGAATTCTTCCGGCGGCTGGTCGGTACGACTAAGCGTCTTGGGCGCGGTGCCGGGGAGAACGAAGGGCACTTCTTCTTCCATCCCGATCCGCTCGCGCTTGTGCGGGAAATAGCCGGTGTTGCCGACCACGCTGTTCTTGATCTCAAACTCCGCCGGCGTCGCGCTGACGTAGATGAGCTGGTTGGCGTTGCCCATGAACTCCTTGAAATTGAGGGGGCGGTTATCGAGCGCGCTCGGAAGGCGGAAACCGTATTCAACGAGGACGGTTTTGCGCGACTTGTCGCCCTCGTACATGCCACCGATCTGCGGGATGGTGGCGTGCGATTCGTCAATCACGAGGAGGAAATCCTTCGGGAAAAAATCGAGGAGCGTGAACGGCTTTGAACCCGGGGGCCGGCCGGAGAGGTGGCGCGAATAATTCTCGATCCCGTTGCAGAATCCCATCTCCTGCAACATCTCGAGGTCATACTCGGTCCGCATTTTCAAGCGCTGCGCCTCGAGCAACCGGCCCTGCGATTCGAGTAACACGATCCGCTCGTCGAGCTCGGTCCGGATCGAGACGAGAGCGCGGTTCAACTTGTCGGCCGGGGTGACGAATTGTTTCGCCGGGAAGAAAGTCATCATGCCTAACGATTCGTGAGCATGCCCGGTGAGCGGATCGAAGCGGGTGATCGCGTCCAGCTCGTCGCCGAAAAATTCGAGCCTCACCGCTTCCTCATCCGCGGTCGCGGGATAGACCTCGACCACATCGCCCCGCACCCGGAATTTTCCCCTCACGAAATTGACGTCGTTTCGCTCGTAGAGCATGTCGACCAGCCGGCTGAGAACGGTCTCGCGGGAAACCTGCTGGCCGCGTTTCACGGTCAGGAGCATGCGCAGATAATCTTCCGGCGAAGTGACGCCGTAGATGCACGAAACGCTCGCGACCACGATCGTGTCGCGCCGGGTGAGAAGCGCACTCGTCGCCGCGAGCCGGAGCCGCTCGATCTCCTCGTTAATCGACGAATCCTTCTCGATGTAAGTGTCGGAGCGCGGGATGTAGGCCTCCGGCTGGTAGTAATCGAAGTAGCTGACGAAATACTCGACCGCGTTGCGCGGGAAGAACTGTTTGAACTCCGAGTAAAGCTGCGCCGCGAGCGTCTTGTTATGCGAGATGATGAGCGTCGGCCGGTCCAACTCCTGAATCACGTTCGCGACCGTGAAGGTTTTGCCCGAGCCGGTGACGCCGAGGAGCGTCTGATGCCGGTTGCCAGCCTCGACCGATTTGAGCAGCTTCGCGATCGCCTGCCCTTGGTCGCCCCGCGGACGATAACTGGACTCGAGCTTGTAGGACATTCATGGCAGTATGCGTCATGCCGGGAGGGGGCACAACGCGCCGCGGCGCATGTCCTGCTCTTTGATCAGCATCAGCTTCCTTTTTTTCATCCTTGCCCTATGAAATTCACGCTTTCCTTAGTCGTCGCGGCCGTTCTCGCCATTTCCGCCGCCACAGGCCGGGCCGACACCTTTTTCGTCGCCAATTTCGGGATCAACACGATCACGAAATTCGACGAGAATGGCGTCGGCTCGCCCTTCACGAACGTCTCGATTATCGGTCCCTACGGCCTTGCTCTCGACTCGAGCGGCAACCTCTACGTCACGACGAGCAGCAACGTGATCCGGAAGTTCGGGCCTGACGGCGCTGATCTCGGCGTTTTCGCCAGCACTGGAATTAACTTTGCCAACGGCCTGGCCTTCGATTCCAAGGGCAACCTTTTTGCGGCTAATTTTGGCAGCAACACAGTGGAAAAATTTGCCTCCGACGGCACCGATCTTGGCGTCTTTGCCTTTGTCAGTCAGGCGCCGACCGGGCTCGCCTTTGATGCTGCGGGTAACCTCTATGTGGCCAACGTTGGGGACACGGTTGAGCGCTTCTCGCCTAACGGAACTCCGCTAGTCGCTTTCAGCAGCCTGTCTCTCAACAACCCGGTCGGTCTCGCCTTCGATGCACTGGGTAACCTCTACGTCGCGAACAGTGGCTCGAACACGATTCAGAAATTTTCCCCCATCGGCATCGACCTCGGCGCGATCTCGGGCGGCGGCCTCGCCTCCCCGTTGGGGCTGGCGGTCGATAGCAACGGCAACCTTTACGCGGTCAACAATCAGACCGCGACGGTCGGAGCATTCACTCCCGCGGGGACAAATTTCATCTTTGCCAACACCGGCTTCAGCCCGGCGTTCATCGCCGTGCAGAAAGCGCCCACGCAGGTCAACATCTCAACCCGGCTCAACGTCCTGACGGGAGAAAACGTGCTCGACGGGGGATTCATCATCACCGGTTTTGGCACGAAGCAGGTGCTGGTCCGCGGTCTCGGCCCCTCCCTAAGCGCATCCGGAGTCCAGGGAGTCCTGGCCGATCCGCTCATCGAGCTGCACAACGGCACGACGAACGAGATCATCATGAGCAACGACAACTGGAAAAATAACCAGCAATCCGAGATCAAAGCGACCGGCCTTGCGCCGAGCAACGACTCAGAGGCCGCCCTTATCATCACTCTCGACCCGGGCGCTTACACGGTAATCGAGCGCGGGAAGCAGGCGACGACCGGTGTCGGATTGCTCGAGGTCTACGACCTCGGCGCCGGCTTCGGTCCGGAGCTGGGCAACATCAGCACGCGCGGTTTTGTCGATACGGACAGTAACGTCATGATCGCCGGCTTCATCGTTGCGAGCAGCACGGGCGGGAGTGGCGACGTCATCATTCGCGCGCTCGGCCCTTCGTTAGGCGCTTTTGGAATCGCCGATCCGCTGGCCAACCCGACCCTCGAACTGCACGACGTCAACGGCGCCCTCCTCGCCTCGAACGACAACTGGAAAAGCGATCAGCAAGCGGCGATTGCAGCCACTGGCCTCGCACCAACGAACGACGCCGAGGCGGCAATTCTAGCCACGGTCACCAATGGCGCCTACACCGCGATCGTCGCCGGTCAGAACGGCGGCACCGGCGTCGGGTTGGTGGAAGTCTATAATTTGCACTGAGGAAAAGGCGCCGGTCTTCCCAGACGAGAAACGCTCGCCCGGTTCTTGCGGCGAACGCACATCGAAAGCCGAAAAGGTCGTTCTCGCGTCTCTTGTGCGAGGGCGCGCGCGGGGGTAATTTCCCGAGGTTTGAAAAAGAACTCGTGGGCGCGGCGTGATGGTTTCCTCTTCCTCCTTGGCGTTTTTCTTTGCCTGACGGCACAAGCGGCTCCGGTTTCCTCGCCGAAAATGCCGGCACCGGATCGGAGCCTGTGGCCGGCAGCCTTGCAGAATGTCCCGCTCGAGCGTCTCTCCTCCGGCGCGCTCAGCCTGCTTGACCGCGGCGGCGATCTCGTTCGTCCGGCGGCCAGCAACACCTCGGTGCACGCAGAGACAGCCGCGGTCGCGCTCGATCTGCGGGTCGCCCCCAACCTTCGCCTCGGGGACGATCCGGCTCCGCTCCCCGTCGGGATGCGCTCGCAGGCCGAGCCGCACATTGCCCGTTCCCCGGTCGATTCGCAGTTTCTCGTTGCCACGTTCCAGGAAGGCCGGTTTACGGATGGCGGCGCGGTCGATTGCGGTTACTCGGTCACCCACGATGGCGGGCTGACCTGGACCCGGGCTCTGATTCCCAATCTCACGACCGTGACCGGCGGCCCTTACCTGCGGGCGACCGATCCCGTGGCCGGGATCGATTTGAGCGGCCGGGTGTTTCTCAACACCGAGGGAGCGACCGCCGCGAATTTCAGCGAGGGCATTATCCTGGTCAGCCGATCTCTCGACGGCGGCACGACATTCGGTTCGCCGGTCGTCGTATTTCAGCCGCAGAACAAGAGCGATTTTCCCGATAAGCCATGGATGGCGATCAATATCTTCCCCGGCACCGCCCATGTCGGGCGCATTCTGGTTACCTGGACGGAATTCGGCACGACAGACGCGTCGCCCATCCTGCGCTCCTACAGCGACGACCATGGGGTAACGTGGAGCCCCGCCTTGGCAATCCATTCCGCCAACTTGAGCACCCAGGGTTCCCAGCCGCTCTTTCTGCCCGATGGCCGAGTCGCGATCATCTATTGGAATTTCCAAGGCGGTGGCGGAGAAGAGATCGATATGGTCCTCTCGAACGATGGCGGCGCCACCTTTAGCCCGCCGACTCCGGTTACGTCCGTCATTCGTTACACGCCGCCGAGTATCCGGAGCGGCGTATTCCTCCCTTCCGCCGCGACCGATCGCACGAATGGAAACCTCTTTGTGGTTTATCAGGCGCTCGACGCCGCCTTTAATCCCCGCGTTCTCTTCACCAAATCAACCAACGCCGGCGCCACGTGGTCGGCGCCGATCGCGGTCACCGACAATCCCAACACCGCCGTGTTTAATCCTGCCATCTCTGCTTCGCCCGACGGGCAAACCCTGACCGTTTCGTTTTACGATCAGCGCGACAGCGGGGGGAACTCCTTCCTCTGCAATCTCTACCTCGCGCAGTCCTTCGACGGCGGAGCCACCTGGCAGCCGAATATTCGCCTAACGAGTGAAACAACCAACGTCAGCTTCGCGCCTCTCACCAGCAGCGGCTATATGATCGGCGATTACCTCGGCATCGCGCCGACCACCAGCCCTGATGTTCCCGCGGTCCCGGTCTGGGTCGATACCCGCACCGGAAATCCCGATCCTTTCATCACCCGCGTCGGGATTGCGCCGGAGGTCGATTTCACCAGCTTCCAGGCCTCCCGTTTGTCACTCGACCAGATCGGAGATCCACAACTCGGCGGGACGGCCGGCGACGCGGATGCCGACACCGAGAGTAACCTCTCGGAGTTTCTCTCCGAGACCGAGCCTAACGACGCCGCTTCGGTCATTCTTACCGCCCGCCAGCTCAATATCTCGACCCGGGAAATGGTTGGGACCGGTGATAACGTCCTGATAGGCGGCTTTATCGTCAGCGGCACGACGCCGAAGCAGGTCATTCTGCGCGCGATCGGTCCCTCGCTCGCTGCTTCCGGGGTCGAGGACGTGATGGCAGACCCGACGCTCGAGCTGCGCGACGGGGCCGGTTCGCTCGTTTTCTCAAACGACAACTGGCGCGACACCCAGGAGAGCGAGATCGCCGCGACCGGCCTCCAGCCTAACGACGACCTCGAATCAGCCATCCTGGCTACGCTCGACCCCGGCGCTTATACCGCCATTCTCCAGAGCACAAATGGCACCACCGGCAATGCGCTTGTCGAAGCCTACGATCTCGATGCGATCGCCGCGACGCAGTTCGCCAACATCAGCACTCGCGGCCAGGTCGGAAGCGGCGACGCTGTCCTGATCGGCGGTCTCATTATTTCGAACGAGGCCTCGGCCCAGGCCAACATCGTGGTCCGCGCGCTTGGTCCGTCGTTAGGTGCGGACGGGGTCGCCGCGGCGCTGTCCGATCCGACGCTCGAATTACGCGACAGCAACGGCACGCTCCTCGCCTTCGACGACGACTGGCGCGAGAGCCAGCAAGGAATCATCAGCTCGACCGGTCTCGCCCCGACCGATGACCGCGAGGCCGCGATCTTCGCCCATCTCGCGACCGGCGCCTACACCGCCATCGTGCAGGGAAAGAACGGCGCGACCGGAGTCGGTCTGGTCGAGGCGTATAACATTCCGTAGCGGTTGATTTGACATCGCGGCCTGCTCATTCGATGCAGCGCGGTGCGCAACCCGATAGATTCTGATCGTCGTTAGGCGAATGATTACCCAGGCCTTCGTCCTCGGCGCCGGTCTCGGCCTGCGGCTCCGTCCGCTGACCGAAGGTCTCCCCAAGCCGCTCGTTCCCATTTTCCAAAAACCGCTTATTACCTTCGCCCTCGATCACCTGATCGCTGCCGGGGTGAAATCGTTCGTCGTCAACACCCATCACGCCCCGGAACATTTCGAGCGCTTTTTTGCGGGCGATCATTATCGCCAGCTTCCGGTCCGGCTGGTGCATGAACCCGACCTGCTCGAAACCGGCGGCGGGATCAAGAACGCGCAGCCCCATCTTGGGACCGAGCCTTTCATCGCCTACAGCGGCGACGTCCTGACCGATCTCCCGCTCGCGCCATTAATCGAAGAACATCTCCGGAGCGGAAACGACGTTACCCTTGCGGTCCGTGAGACGGGCATAGCCGCGAACGTCGCTTTCCGCGACGGGCGCATTGTCGATATCGGCAATCGCTACGGGCACACCGGCAATTTCGATTACGCTAACATCTCGGTCTGGAACCCGGACATTTTCGAGCGAATTCCGTCAGGAAAAAAGATCTCCTTCATCCCCATCGTGGGTGATTGGATCGGACAGGGCGGCAAGATCGGCGGCGTCGTGCTGAATCAAGGCCACTGGTTCAATCTCGGCTCACGCGCGGAATATCTCACGGTCCACCAGACGATCGCCGAAGGCTGGCGGCCCGCTCAAGTGCGCGACGCCGACTGGCCGCAGCGCATCGCGTCCGACGCCACGATCGGGCCGGGCGCGGAAGTGCGCGGCTTCTCGTGTGTCGGAGCCGGTTGCCGAGTCGGGGCAGGTGCGTTGATCGACGATTCGATCCTCTGGCCGGGTGCGCAGATTGCTTCCCATTCGCAACTCCAACGCAGTATCGTCCGCACCCGCCGGAGCGCGGAAGGCGCGCTGACCGACGCCGTGATTTAAGATCGCGGAGCAAGAAGATGAATGAGGAAAGCAGGAAAGCAGGAAGGGAAACAAAGCATCACTCTTTTTCCTGCTTTCCTGCTTTCCTCATTCAATCATCCGCTTCCCCCGTTTCGAATTCCCGATGATCCTTTCTGAGACGCTTCTGGAGCAGACGCGCATCCATTTTCCGCGCTTCGAAGAGGCGCAGGTCCGGATTTCGCCGATCGAAAAGGGCGGCTCGGATCGAAAGTTTTACCGCATCCGGATCTCGAGCGAGCAGAGCATCGTACTGGTGAAATATTCCAGCGCGCAGATGGAGAATCAGCGCTACGTCGAGATCGCGGAGTTCCTGGGGGAACACGGAGTGCGAGCGCCGAAGATTTATTTCCACGATCCGGCGGAGGGCCTGATCTGGATCGAGGACCTCGGCGAGCGCGATCTCTGGAGCTATCGCGCGGAAAGCTGGCTGATGCGCCGCGCCTTTTATGAATCAGCGCTCGCGGAAGTCGCGAAGCTGCATCGGGTCTCGGAAGAGGATTCCGAAGAGATCCGGCGCGATTTGCCGGCGCAGTTCGACGCTACGCTTTATCGCTGGGAGCAGACCTATTTCTTCGAAAATTGTCTCGGACGCCATTGCGGTCTCGATCCCGCGAAGCTGGAACAGCTGGCCAGTCTCCCGGCCCTGCCGGAAATCACCGAGCGGCTGGCGAGTTTTCCGCGCGTTTTGATCCATCGCGATTTCCAGTCGCAGAACATCATCATGCGCAACGGCCATGCCCATCTGATCGATTTCCAGGGAATGCGGCCGGGCCTGGCGGAATACGACCTCGCTTCGCTGCTTTACGATCCTTATGTTAGCCTAACGAAAACCGAGCGGACAGAGTTGCTCGAATCTTATCGCAGCGAGGCAGGCGTGAACGACCCGGAATTTCCGGACAAGTTCCAGCTCTGCGCCATGCAGCGGCTGATGCAGGCGCTCGGCGCCTACGGTTACCTCGGCCTGGTGAAGAAGAATCGCGCGTTCCTCGAGCACATCCCGGCCGCGCTCGATTCGTTAGGCGAAGTCCTGGCCGAAATCCCGAGCCTGACTCTATTGCGGGACTCGCTCGCAGCCCTCCCGCCGGCCGCACGCTAGAGAGTGCAATATTCTTGACGCAGGCAGGGCTCTTTGCTCGGATTGCGGTCGCGACCTGACACACCCAATGAAATCGCGTCTTCTTCCGACCCGCCTCGGCTTCGGTCTTCCCGTTTTTCTCGACCCGTTCACACCCGAAAGGAAACCCCATGAAGCCAGCTAACGATTCTCAACCGCTCAACCGCTCAAAGGGCCCTCAGAGTCTGTCTGCTTTCGACCGCAGGATGCTTTTTGTTTGTACTCTCTAGCCTTGAGTGGGTTTCGACCGTTAACGCCCAATTGCCGACTCCCACTTGTACGGTAACACCGACCCCTTCGGTAACCCCGAGTCCAACTCTGATGCCCTGCGGGACGCCGTGCGCGCAAACCCTTTGTACCCTGCATGCTGATCAACAGCCAGTATGATCCGATGCCATACCATCAGCCCTTTGTTTTAGCCTGCGCGTTTCAGGCGCATGGCATCGACCCAAACCTTTATCCAATTTTAATTGTTCCAGACGCAGCAGACCACGCTTTCGCCCTTTGGTTCGATGACGACGGGACTCTTTCCGCGCTGCCAATTGGCGGCCGATTACGTGTATTTCTTGATGCTCACATGAAATGAGTTTCTTACGAACACGCTTCTGCTGGAAATTAAACTGGTTACGCCAAATGAAAAAACAACATTACTTCTCCTTCGTCGCCGTCTTCCTTTTGCCCTGTTCCAGTTGGGCCAGCTTCGAGAGTGGCACCTGGCTTGCGAACCCCGGCAGTAACGATTGGAACACCGGCAGCAACTGGTCTTCTGGCACGGTGCCTACAAACATCGTGACCCTGGCTAACTCCAATATCACAGAGGTCTCAATGTCCGCTTTCAGTGCAGCTTTGGAAATCGATTTTCCGCCGGGTGCGGATGCTTTCACGATCACTGCGCTCCCGGGTAATACTTTCGTCATGAGCACCGCCTCGGCTATCGGGATTATCAATTCATCCGGGGTCGAGCAGAACTTTGTATCGCATGCGAATGGCGGGACTTCGGGAAACTACTCCTTCTCTGGAGGTGGTTTTAGCGGCCGACGATCACGGGGCCGGTCACTTTCACTCAGGAAGCTCGGAACGCGGCAACGGGTGATCCTGGTTTCGTTCAATTTCAGTCTGGAGCAAAGGCAGGTGACGCCACGTTTCGTAATCTCGGTGCCACAGTGACGGGGGGCGTCGGGGGTCGGACGGACTTTTTCTACACGACTACCTCCGCCGACCAATGCCTGATCATCAACGAAGGCGCCACGATTGCCGGAGCGGCCGGAGGCGCGACCTCTTTTTCGCTCGACAGTCCGACAGGCGCGAATGCGACCCTGATCGCGAATGGTGGAAGCGATGGTGGCGGCGGCGGCTCTATCACCTTCTACGATGCCTCGAACGGAGCTACGGCTCGGGTGGAACTCTTCGGCAACGGATATCTCGACATTAGCAGTCATAAGGGCCCGACCTTTGCCACTGGCTCCTTGGAAGGAAGCGGGATCGCTTATCTTGGGAATAAGACACTCATTATTGGCGGCAACTCACTCGACACGACTTTTAGCGGGCTCCTCCAACCCGGCACACCGAGCGGCGGGAGCGGGACGGGAGCGTTGTCGCAGATCGGCACGGGCACGCTGACTTTAGGTGGAGCAAGCGTTTACACCGCCGGTACGACTGTGAGCGCGGGCACGTTGGTCGTTGCGAACACTTCCGGTTCGGCCACTGGCACCGGCGCGGTAAATGTAAATGCGGGCACACTAGGCGGGAGCGGAATCATTGCTGGCGCGGTCACGGTCGGCAGCGGCAGCGGAACAGGAGCCTTTCTCGCCCCGGCCCATGGCGGGAACAAGCAACTGACTCTTACCATCCAAGGCAGCCTCACCTTCAACGCGGACGCGACCTACACCTACACCTTCAAAGCAAAGCGGAACAAATCGAAGATCGACAAGGTGATTGCCAACGGCGTGACGATCAACGGTGGCGCGATGATCAACCTGAGCGGCACGACCCAGGGTCATCTCACCCAAGGGACAACGCTGACCCTGATCAAGAACACGGCCGCGACGCCGATCGCGGGCACGTTCAGCAACCTGCCCGACAGCGGGATCGTGAATGTGAACGGGAACAACCTGCAAGCCGACTACGAAGGCGGGGACGGGAATGATCTCACGCTGACGGTGGTGCCGTAGTTGCAGCCGAGAACGCGTTTGCTATCGCGCCCTGGAGGGAAGCGCTTCGTCGCTTCCGGGAACGTCGAGTGGCATTTCTTGCAATCCACGCCTGCCCCCGCGGCATCGACAGAGCGATGCCCTCCAGAGAAACGCCGGCATCGACTACGTGATCGCCGGGATCACCGATCCCCGTTACAACTCGCGCACGAAGGGATTCCCCTGACGCTCGTCCCCGATGGTGGTGGCGGGACCGTGGCCGGGCAGGACGGTGACCTTATCGCCCAGCGGATAGAGTTTCTCCCGGATGCCGGCGAAGAGCAGGTCGCCATCGCCGCCCGGGAGATCCCAGCGGCCAACGCCGCCGGCGAAAAGGACATCGCCGCCGAGGAGCAGGTCATTCGCGCGCGAGAAGAAACAGAGACTGCCCGGACAGTGCCCCGGCACTTCCAGAATCTCGAAATTCATCCCGAGAAAATCGCGTGAAGGCGTCGCCTCGATCAGGAGATCGGGTTGGACCGGCTCGATTTCGAACCCGAAGCCGAAATCGCGAAAGAAGTTCGCGTCCGAAATCATCGACGCGCTCTCGGGGTGGACGCCGACCGGGCAATCAAACCGCTTCTTGATCCTGGCTACGTCCTGGATGTGATCGATGTGCCCGTGGGTAAGGAGGAGAAGCCGGAGTTCGATTCCCTGGCTGACGAGCCAGTCGCAGGTGCCATCGGGCGCGTCGAAAAGGATCCAGCCCTCCGGTGCCTCCAAGGCATGGCAATTGGTCTCAAAAATGCCCCCGGTAAAACTTTGGTAATTGATCATTGCCTCTCCTGCTCCTGCTCCTGCTCCTAATCCTAATCCAGTTTCTCCAAACAAGGGCAAGCGAAGGAGAAATCGGGCGCGGGAACGGAAATTGCATCCCAATTCCCCGCCAGCATCGAACATAAACTTGAACCTTCACCGCCGAGCGCTGTCTCACTCTTCACATTTGGGTTCTACGGCCCGCTCGCACACCTTGCGTTCAAATCGTTTTCTGCGAGCTTTTTTTTCCGAATTTATGAAAATTTTCAATCGTGGATCTGTCGCGTTGCTGCCCGCTTTGCTGGTCGTCGCGCTCGGGCTGCAACCGCTTCTGGCCAAGTCGGATTCCGAGCAGATCGGCCTCTCGGTCGGGCGTCTTCTCGAAGAAGGCCACTACACGCATCACCCGCTGGATGATGAGGTCTCGAAGAAACTCCTCACCGGTTACCTGGAAATTCTCGATTTCAGCCATCTCTTTTTCACCCAGAAAGACATCGACGCTTTCACTGCCAAATACGCCACGACCCTCGATGACGATATCCTGCTCGGAAACCTGAAGCCGGCGCACGAAATCTTCGCCGTCTTTCAGAAGCGAGTGGAGGATCGAGTGAAGAAAATCAAGGAGCTGGTCAAGCAGCCGATGGATTTCAAGTCGAACGAAACCCTCGTGCTGAACCGGCAAAAAGCGCCCTGGCCGAAAGACGAAGCCGAGGCCGATCAGCTCTGGCGGGATCGGATTGCTAACGAGCTGCTCCAGGAGAAATTGAGCGATCACCCGATCGAGCCGGGACCGAAACTGGTCGAGCGCCGCTACGACCGGATGCTGCGCAATATCCACGAAGAAGACGCCGAGGAGCAGGTGAAGCTCTACCTCGACGCCCTTGCCCAGGCGTATGATCCACACTCCGAATACCTGAGCGCCTCCGACCTGAAGAATTTCAGCATCAATATGGGGCTCTCGCTCGTCGGCATCGGGGCGATGCTGCGGAGCGAAGACGGCTACGCCAAGATCGAGAGCCTCGTTGCCGGCGGCCCGGCGCAGACCAGCGGCCGGGTGAAGGTTGGCGACCGGATCAGCGCCGTCGCCCAGGGCTCGAAGGATTTCGTCGATGTCCGCGACATGCGTCTCGACAAAGTGGTCGAGCAGATTCGCGGAAAAAAAGGAACGAAGGTTCGTCTCCTCATCATCCCGGCGAGCTCAACCGATCCGTCTCAGCGGAAGACGATCGAGCTGGTGCGCGATGAAATTAAACTGAAGGACCAGGAAGCGCGCGCCGACATCATCATCAAGAAGGATCGCGACGGAAATCCCGTAAAGCTTGGCTGGATCACTCTGCCCTCGTTCTACGCGGACATGGATTCGCACAAAAAGAGCACGACCAAGGATGTGCTCGCGCTCTTGAAGCGGCTGAAGAAGGAAAAAATCGCCGGCCTTGTGATCGACCTGCGCCGGAACGGCGGCGGCTCGCTCGAAGAAGCGATTTCTCTCACCGGCCTCTTCTTTAAGTCCGGCCCGGTCGTGCAGACGAAAGGCGCCAATGAGCGGGTCGTGATCTCGACTGATCCGGATCCCGGAATTGCTTACGACGGTCCGCTCGTCGTCCTGACCAGCCGGCAGAGCGCCTCGGCGAGCGAGATTTTCGCGGCCGCGCTGCAGGATTACGGCCGGGCCGTGATCGTGGGCGACAAAAGCACTTTCGGCAAAGGCACTGTCCAGACGATTCTGGAAATCGGCCGTTTCACTTCGCTTCTCGGAACCCGTTCGCAGGACGACGGCGCGCTCAAGTTGACCATCCAGAAATTCTACCGGGTCGCGGGCGGCTCGACCCAACTCCACGGCGTCACTTCCGACATCGTCCTCCCGACTTTGACCGACCTGCCGGAATTCGGCGAGGGTGCGCTGAAAAACGCGCTCCCCTACGATGAAGTGCCGCCCGCGAAATACACTAAGTGGTCCGATACCCACCAACTCTTCCTCGACGAACTGAAAGCCCGCTCCGCCGCGCGCGTCGCGACTGATCCGGAATTCCATTACGTGCTGGAAGACTTGGAACGGCTGCGCAAAAAACTGGATGACAACCGCATCTCGCTCAACGAAGACGTGCGCCGCCACGAGGTCGAAGAGCAGAAAGCGCGGAAAGAACTCCGCTCCAAGGAACGCCTCGCGCGGAAGGAAGAAGAACCCAGCATTTACCGGGTCACTCTGGAAACGATCGATGCCCCCAAGCTCGAGCTGATCATGTATCCTGGGAAAATTGCCGAGGCCAAAAGCAGGGATATGAAGGTCGCGCCAGAAGCCGCGACCGATGCGGACGACGGTACGGACGCGGATTCCGATCTTACGGGCGACGACAGCAAGCCGGCAGCGATCGACCCGGAACGCGACGAGACGCTCAATATCCTCAGCGACCTTGTCCGTCTCACCGCCGGTCCGAAGACTGCCAGCACCTCGCGCTAATTCGTTAGGCAGCGATTCGTTTTAGCCGGGAATGGTGATGTTCGACTGCGCTGCCATCCGCCGGGGGTAACGACCCCGGCCACAGCGCCGGATAAAACCATCGACGACGGTGCGACTGCCTTGCTACATTCGTCGCCCATGGAACGACTCGTTAGGCGTGCGTATCTCCTTTTCGCGCTGCTTTTTGTTGCCGGATTCGCTGATCTGCGAGCTCAGGAGGCCGCTCCCGATCTTGCAACCGCCTACGGAGCAGCGATGGCGGATTTCCAGGCCGGCAATTACGCCAAAGCCGCCAGCGCGCTCGAAGCGCTCGTCGCCCGGGTTGAGGTCACGCCCCAAGTCGAGCCGATTTTCTACACGATCGGCTCCGCCTGGTTTAATGCCGGCGATTATCCGAAAGCGATCGCAGCCTTCAAAAACTACCAGGCCAAATTCCCCAGAGGCCCGCACGCCGGCGGCGCCGCTTTCGCCATCGCTCAGTCCAATTTGTTGAGCAAAAATTTTAAGGAAGCGGCCGCGCAGATGGCGGCACTGGAGAGCGATCCGGCCTTGCGCGAGCAGGCGCTGCTTTTCGAGGCCGAAGCGTTCAAGGCAGCCGGAAATGTCGACGGCGCGATTCGCGCCCTTGAAAAGCTGACCGGGCAGGAGATTCGCGACTCCGACGCGATGCGGGGCGCGACGATGCTGGCCCAGCTCTATGCGCAGAAGGGCGACGGCGCCAAGTCGTTGAAGATTCTCGAGACAATTCACCAGAAGATCGCGCTGGCGGACAACATCATCGAGCTCAACGCCCTGACCGTCGATCTGGGCGACAAGTTCTATAACAAGCAGCAATTCAAGGAAGCGCTCGCCTGTTACCGCTACGCGTATCCGCGAGAGCAGATTATCCGGCTGCAAAACGATCGCATCGCCGGGATGCGGCGCCGGATCGAGCAGAACCTGGCCGCCGTCCGGGCCAACCCGTCCGAGATCACCCAGCTCGCGCCGGCTAATAACCAGCTCAAGGAAAACATCGCCAACGCGCAAAAGTTGCTCGCGGATTTCGAGAAACTGCCCTCTATCACACCGGCCATTTATCTGCGTCTCGGTCGCTGCTTTTACGAACTCGATCGCAAATGGGAATCGGTCGTGGTCAACCAGGAAATCCTCGACTGGTTCAAGGAAGGACCGGAACGCGAGCCAGCGCTCTTCGGCCTGATCGTTGCTCTCGCGGACGTGAACCAGCCCGAGCGCGCCCAGGAACGTTGCCAACAATACCTGCGCGATTTCAAGAACGGCCCGAACGTCGCGACCGTCGGCTATTTGTTAGGCGCGTGTGCCCTCCAGGCCGGCAACCCGAAGGCGGCGGAAGCGTTTTTCGGCCGCATCCTCGAGTCGCAGCCGAAGAGTCCGTTCCGCGAACAGATTCGCTACCTCTTGGCCAACGCCAAGTTCGCCGCCGGCAACTACTCCGAAGCGGTCGCGGCCTATAACAAATATCTCGGGGAGTTTCCGAAAGGCGGGAACGCCGAGGACGTGAAATATCGGATCATCCTCTGCGCTCTCTTCGCCGGCAAATATCAGGACGCAATGAACCAGCTCCAGGAGTACATCGCGAAAAATCCAAAGAGCACTTTCCTGCCCGACGCGAAATACCGCCTCGCCGTCTGCAAATACGCTGCCTCGCTCTACGACGAAGTGATCGCCGATTGCCAGGCCTGGGAAAAACAATTTGGGAACGATCCGCAGCTCGGCGAAGTGCTCGCGCTCCTTGGCGACGCCTACGCGGCGAGCGACCGCGAGAGTGCCGCCATCCCGGTTTATATTCGTTCCTACCAGACCGCGACGACCGACGAGGAAATGAATTACTCGCTCCAGGCCACGAGCAAACTGCTCCAGAAACGCGGCGAATGGGACAAGGTCGGGGAGCTTTACACAGGCTTCATCAAGGACAAGCCCGACAACCCGACGGTCGTCTCGGCCATTTACTGGATCGGCAAGGCGAAAGCGCACGAGGGAAAAATCGACGAGGCGAAGCAGCTCGCGGCCGACACGATCAAGAAATACATCGCCGATCCGACTCGGGACGCGGTCGAGCAATTGATTGCTCAGCTGGCTCAACTCTGCGTGAAGAAAAAGAAGCCCGCGGACACCGCCTCCGCGCCGGCTGAACAAGCAGCGCCTTCGCCCGCCGCGGAGCCGGAAGATCCGGGCGCGGAACTCGACCGCCTCCTTTCCTCAGCTGCGAACGAAGATTCGCCCACCGCGAAGGCGCGCATCCTTTTCGCGAAGGCCGAGCTCGGCCGGCTCCGGCGTCAACCCGCTGAGGAGGAAAGAAACATCGCGGAGATCGCGAGCCAGTTTAAGCCGGAAGATTTGAGCCCGCTGCTTCTGGGCGAAGCGGGCGATTACCTTTTGAGCCAGGGGAAGTTCGATCAGGCGGCGGGGTTTTATCAGCGGCTGATTGATGATTTCCCGAAGAGCCAGATGGTCGACTACGCCTATTGCGGTCTCGGCGAAATCGCCTACCAGAAGAAGGATTACCCGAAGGCGCTGCGCTATTTCAACGATGGCACGGAGAAGATCGCAGCCACCACAAAACTGAAAGACATCTCGCTCGGCCACGCGAAGACCCTGCTCGCGCTCGGCAAACTGGATGAAGCACAGAAGGGCTTCGAGCAGGTCGCGTCGGTCCGCGAATGGCGCGGCGAAGCGACCGCCTACAGTGTCTATTCGTTGGGCCGGATCGCAGCCAAGCGCGGGAAGTGGGCGGAAGCGAACGCCTATTACCAGCGCGTTTACGTCGGCTACCAGAAGTTTCTGCCCTGGGTCGCGAAAGCCTATCTCGGGAGCGCGGAGAGTTTCGAAAAACTCGGCAAAACCCAGGAAGCGACCAACACCTATCGCGAGCTGCTCCGGAACGAGAAGCTCGCCAATTTCAGCGAAGCGGCCGAAGCACGGAAGCGGCTCGAGGCCCTGGGGCAGGGATGATGAAGACTCTCTATTTTGCAATCGTCCTCCTCCTCGTTCTCGTCTCTCCGTTAGGCGCCCAGAGCATTCTCCTCAAGACTGGTCAGACGATTGAGACCAAGGGCGTGCGTCGTTCCGCCGACATGGTCATGGGCAAGGTGCAGGTCGGCGCGAGCAGTGGCGAAGTCGGTTATCAGGCGTCCACGATTGCCAGAATCAATTTCCCCGAGCCGCCGCAGTTGAAAACGACAGCCGCTTTTCTTTCCCAGGGTCAGCCGGAGAAAGCCCTCGCCAACATCGAGCCGGTCGTGAAGTATTACGAACCTTTCCGCGATCTGCCGGGGAATTTCTGGGCGCCGGCTGCCTTGCTCAAGGTCTCCGCCTTGAGTGGAATGAAGCTCGACAAACAGGCCGAAGCACTCGGGGACGAAATCCGCAAAAGCGTAACCGATCCCGAAACTGCCCGTGCCGCTCAGCTCCAACTCGTCGCCGGCCTCGTGCGCCACGAGGATTTCGAGAAGGCACTTCGACTTTGCGACGGCGTGATCAAGGGGAGCGCTCAAGCCGACGTCCTCGCCGAAGCCTGGGTTCGGAAAGGCGACGCCCTCCTCGCGCAACGGCAGTGGGACGGCGCCGTCCTCGCCTACCTGCATGTGCCGGTTTTTTACGAGGACGAAACACGCTGGATGCCGCAAGCGCTTCTCGGCAGTGCGCGCGCGTTCCGCGGTTTGGAAGACTTGGACCGGGCGAAGAGATCGCTTAATGATCTGACCGCCGAATATCCGAAATCGGCGCAGGCGGAGATCGCCCGGGCTGAATTGCAGAAGATGCCAAAATGAAAAACGAGATACGACAGATGATTCGCCTAACGAGAACCAAGCGGTTCGCCAGCCTCCTCGCCATCGGCCTGACGGGCGCCTTTTTACTCCTTGCTACGCCCGGCTTTGGGCAGGCCGCCGCTACACCCGCGCCCGCCCCCGGGGTCCATTCCAAGACGCTCTGGGAACAGATCAAGGAAGGCGGCTGGGTCATGTTTCCGATCGCGCTCTGCTCGATCGCGACCCTTTACCTGATCGGCGACGGGATCATTCGGACGAGCCGGAAAAAAAACGCGCCGCCTGAACAGGAGGAAGCGCTCAAGACTCTCTTCCGGCAGGGCGACTACGTCGGCGCGCACAGCTATTGCAAAACCAATCCGTCGCCTCTCACCAACGTCCTGCGGACTGGCATCAGCCTGCTCGGGGAAGGCAAGGAAGTGGCGGAAGACGGCATGATTGGCGCGCTCTCCAAGGAAAATTCGCAGATGCAGACCTACATCAGCTACCTCTCGGTCATCGGTGTCACCACCCCGATGATCGGTTTGTTAGGCACCGTCACCGGCATGATCAAGGCCTTCGCCAAACTCGGCTCAAGCGGGATCGGCGATCCTTCGGGTCTGTCGGCCGCGATCGGCGAAGTTCTGGTCGCGACCGCGAGCGGCCTGGTCATCGCCATCCCGGCCTTCGGTGCCTTTTATTTCCTGCGCAACCGCGCAACCGATTCGCTCCACCACATTCAGGACATCGTGAACAGCCTCTTCCGCAAGATGCCCTACGAGGCGCTCTCCGGAGTTCATCTCGGTGATGACGAACTTTTCGCCGCCACGCCTAACTGGCTCGCGCCCGACGCTCCGCCGGAACAGAATTCGACCGAGCAGTTGGCCTAACGAGGAGAAACGGGAATGGCAGGTGGAGGCGGAGGCAGCGAATCGGGCGAACCTGAATTTCAGGTCGCGCCGATGATTGACGTGCTCCTGACCATTCTCGTTTTCTTTATGACCATCACCTCGGCTCAGGTCTTGAAGGTCGATAAATCGATCCAGTTGCCGATCGCGAAGGACGCGCAGAAAAAAGACAACACCCGGGCGGAAGCAATCGTCAACGTGCGCTGGAAGCTGCCGGCAAAAAAGGCCCAATTCGTTTTCGATGACCGGGTTTTTCAGAACGCGAACGAAATGGTCGAGCCGATCAAGACGGCCCGCATCACGGGTGAGAAAAAAATCACCGCCGGGGCGAACCCGACCTTCCGCGCCGTCATTCGCGGCGATCGCGACGTCCCGGCGATCTACGTTTCCCAGGCGATGAATGCCTGCGCGGAAGCCGGGATCAGCGACATCTCGTTTTCAGCCGTGAACAAGGAATAACGATGCGGCTTCAACTCAATCCCAGCGAAGGCAATCTCGGTTTCCAGATCGCGCCGATGATCGACGTCGTCTTCGTGATCATGCTCTTTTTCATGGTCATGGCCGGCGCGGTTAAAGTGGAGAACGAGCTGAATACGCAATTGCCCGGGACCGCAGAGACTTCGTCTTCAACTGATTTTGTCGACGAGCAGATCATCACCATTTCCGATACCGGCGAAGTTTCGCTGAACGACGAGCCTTTCGATTCCGCGACCAGCCAGGATTTGCCGAAGCTCAAGGGCACGCTCATGCGGCTCAAGCAAAATGCCGATGCCGCCAAGACGCCGGCGGTGGTCACGATCATCAGCGACACCCAGGCTAAATACAGCCGCACGATCGACGTCCTCGATGCCCTGGCAGTGGCGAAGATCGACAACGTCACCTTCACGGTGGCGGAAGAAGAGTGACGCCAAGCCCGGGTCGGAGCGCCTTAGACTAGCCGCATGCGGTCAGGCGTGCGGCAGGTAGCGTTGCACCGCCGTCTTATCCCCCTGCACCGCGATCATGTAGACGCGGCCGTTCTCCGCCCAGGCCGCCGTCGTCCAATCACCAGTATTAGTGTAGACCGGCGGACTCCCGGGCTTCATCTGCGGCATCGCGGCCCGATTGACGACAAAGAGATGCGCGAGCCCATCCGGACCCCGTTGAAAGCAAATCAGCGTCACGGTTTGTCCGCGAAAGGAAAGGAGCCGGCAGCCCAGCGGCTGCAAGGCAGCCAGATTCGGTGGGATAAACTGGGGCGCGGCGTCCTTTTGCGAGAGCCATTTTTCAATTTTCCCCAGATTGTCGCTCTCCATGTCGAGCGCGCCGCCAAGGCGAATGAAACTCACCATCTCTTGTGCGTAATTCGAAACCCGCACTTCGGGCGGAGCCGGGCGGAAGAGACTAACGACCTGAACGAGCAGGAAAAGGAGAGCGGCAACCCCCGCCAGCTTGACCACCCAACTCCAGGGGCGTGACGCCTCCGGCGGCGGGGCCAACTGGGCAAGGATGCGAGTCTTCAAGCCAAACGGCGCCGGCACGGCCTCGAGATGGGCAGCGATCGCGCGATCGAAGGCTTGCTCCTCGGCAAACCAGTGGGCCAGCGCCGGATTGCGCGCCGCCTCCTGCAGGGCGGCCGCGATCTGCGGATCGTCCACTTCCATGCCGGGGGCATACGCCTGCAAAATCAAGCGGGCCTCTTGTTCATCCATGCTGTTCTTCTCTGTCTTTGTTGGTCGTTAGGCCGACGCGGTCCGCGAGGGCTTTGCGCAGTTGCTCTTTACCGCGGGAGATGCGCGACATGACCGTGCCAATCGGTACCTCGAGCGTTTCCGCGATCTCTTTATAGGAAAGTTGTTGCAGATAGAAAAGAGTAAGCGGCGCGCGATATATTTCCTCGAGCGCGAAAAGAGCGCGCTGCACGATGTCGCCGTCGAGCTGATTGACGACCGACGCCGGCACGGCCTGGGCGCTGATTGCTTCCGGATTGCTCTCCGCTTCCACAAAACGGTCCTGCTGCCGTTTGCGTCCCAGGAATTCCCGGTAGAGCGAAGTGAAGAGCCAGGTCTTCACCTTGGTCGGATCGCGCAATTGGTGCCCCTTCGAAGCCCAAAGAAGGAACGTCTGCTGCGTGAGGTCGGCGGCATCCGATTCCTGGCGGCTAAGAGAGAGCGCAAAGCGATAGAGCGGCATGTAAAAATCTTCGACCAACTTTTCGAAGTCGAGCGTCGCCACCTTCCGACCGTAGGCGAGGTCGCAATGCCCGCCAAGGAAATCGAAGGCGAGCGAGAGGCTTCACTTTCAAAAGGTGCGAGGCGAGAGCGGAAGGATTATTCCGTCTCTGCCGGGTCGATCAATAGACCCACTTCCCGCCGACGGAGGAAAGGGCCGGTAATTCGCCGGTCGAGTAGTCCGTTTTGCCGATCGCGCCCCACATATTGGTCCCGGTCGCATCCCGCCAATACTTGCTCATGCTCTCGCCCGTATGGCAGCCCCAGCTCTTGACGTAGGCGTCCTTCGCAAAGTCGCGCCGGTTGATCCCCCTCAGCTCCGATTCGTGGAGCCACGACTTCGACGCGCTGTCGACCACGTTGCTGTAGTCGAAGAGAAAACAGGCTTTGTTCGAGTGACCGAAGTATTCAAACCCGGAAATCTTCACCTGGTTCCGCGGCTGGCCGCTGTTCAGGTAATCGATTACCGCGCCGCCGCGGGCGAAATACACCAAATTGAGGCGAAATTTGTCCCGCACGCTGTTGATGTTCGCAATCAGGTCCTGCTTTTCCTGCAGGCCGCGATCGACATAGCCAGGCTTGTAAACCAGCCAGGTGATCATGGCGTCGGGCCCGAGCTGGGCACGCAACTGCTCCGTCCGGACCCGGGCGGAATGGACGAAATTGGCCCACCAATGATCGTGCGGCTGGGCCTTGTATTGCTCCCACTGGTGGAGCGACGGGCCGCCTACTAGCAGGATGTATTCACGCTGCTGCGCCTGGGCCGCGGCGGTGGCGAAAATGCTGAAAAGGATGAGCAGAGCGAGGCGCTGTTTCATGACTTGGTCGGGAGCAGTATCTATGCGCGGAACGGAAGAGCGTGCAAGAGGCGGCGCTCAATTCCGTCGTGCGACAACCGGAGCCGCTGACCCCGGCCGGGATGATTTCCAGAGCACGCCCCCGCCCGCGACGAGGATGAGCAGCACGCCGAAAGTGCAGACAATCGCTGCGCCCGAAGGCAGGTCCCATTGGAAGGAGAGAAACAATCCAACCACTCCTCCGGCGAGCGCGATCAACCATCCGATGAGGAGGCGTTTGCCAAACGACTGCGCGAGATTGATCCCGCAAACCGCCGGCACGATGAGATAACTGAAAACGAGCAGGACGCCGGCAATACGGACGAAGCTGGTCACGACCAGGCCGAAAAGCGCGTAAAACAAAAAATCCCACCACCGCACGCGCAACCCGTGTTCGTAGGCCGCGTCGCGGTCGAACGAAACCAGGAGGAAGGATTTGCGAAGCGCGAAATGAACGAGCCCGACAAACAAGAACAGGCCGAAACACTTCCAAACCTCGCCCGGCGTGACGAGCAGGATGTTACCCACGAGCATGTTCTTGATTTCCTCGTCCCCTTCCGCCGCCCGGCTCAGAAGCAGCACGGCCGCCGCCGCCGCCACCACGTAGCTGATGCCGATGATCGCCTCCTGCGGAATCTGGCTGGCCCGTTTCCCGGTCACGGAGAAGATCGCCGCGCCGAGGAGGGTGAAAGCGAGGGCAATGAAAAAGGCCGGCCAGCTTTCGAGATTGAGATGAAGCAGGACCGCGACGCAAATGCCTAACGAAGCCATCTGGGCCATCGCGATGTCGATGAAGATGATCCCCCGCCTGACGACGTGGAGGCCGAGGTAGACCAGCAGCCAGGGCAATAAAACGCAGGCCACGATCGGCCAGAACATGACGTCCCACATGGCTACTTCAGGGCCGCCGCGAGGTTGTCTACAAGCTTGTCGATGAGCTGCACGTAGGTTTCCGTCCCGGGGAGCGCTCCGGGGAATTGCGCGAAATCGACCACCTTCGCGCCGGTCGATTGCGCCACCTTCTCTGCGATCTTCCGGTTGTGGTACGGCTCGACGATGATCACTTTGATTTTCTGCGCCTTCATTTGCTCAATCACTTCCGCGAGATGCGAAGGCGACGGCGGAATCCCGGGATTTGGTTCCAGGAAAATGTTGATGTTGAACCCGAAGCGGTGCGCAAAATATGGCCACGAATCGTGGTAAGCGACCAGGCTTTGGCCCTTGAACGGAAGGAGCTTTGCGCCCCATTCCTGGAGCTTGGCGTTGATCGTTGTTTCGAATTTCTTTTCGTTCGCCTGATACTCTGCCGCGTGTGCCGGGTCGATCGCGGCGAAGGCGTTTGCGATATGCTGCGCAACGGCCTTGGCAATGATCGGGTCGACCATGAAATGCGGATTGCCCATCGCGTGCACGTCACCGGCCGCGCGCGTCAGTTGTCCCGGCACTTCCATCAGCCGAATGCCCTGCGAAGCCTGGACCCGTCCGAGCTGGCCGATGGCGATCTTCGGATTGCGCGCGTTTTGCAAGAGCGGCGGCAGCCAGCCCATCTCGAGCTCGGCGCCGCCGTCGATCAGGACATCCGCCTGGCGCAGTTTCACGACGAAACTAGGCCGCGCGTCGACGAAATGAGGATCTTCGGTCGGTTTTGCGAGGACGGTGACGTCGACATTGTCACCGCCGATCTCGCGCGCGACGGCGGCAAAATCGGGCAGAGCCGCGACAACGTTGATTTTTGCCTCGGCAGCCAACGTTTTCGTTAGGCAAAGGCATACTGCAAGTGCAGTTTTCGTTAGGCTGTTTCGTTTCATAAAATCAGAACTTGTGCGCGCCATGGGCGCCGAGGATGAATTCGAACTGGAGGAAAATCGAATCCGCCTGCCCGGCGGAGAGGAAATCGTTCGCTTGCAGAAAGTCGTGGTTGTACTGCAGACGGAGCTTGGAAAATTCCGTTGGATACCAGGTGAGAGCGCTTGAAATCCGCGAGCGGCTCTGGCGCAGATAGCCATCGGCGTAGGCGGAGTCTTGCATGTGCAGATAATCGCCGCGCAGCCCGGCGGTCCAGCCTTTCATAAAGCCCCAGACGACCTGCGAATACATGCCCCAATCGTGGAAGGTCTCCGCCACCGGGAACGATTGATCGGCCCCCTGCCCGGCCTCGTAACGGCGATACATCGCTTCCGTTTGCCATTTCACGAAAGGGAATCCGCCTTCCGCGCGCGGCGATTTCCATTTGTAGAAAAGATCAGTCGCGTAAAGCTGGGTCTGGGTGTTCGAGCCAGTTTCGTTAGGGCCAAACGCCCCGGAGACGCCGAAGAGCACCGTCTGCGTCGGACTGAGATCGAAGGAATTTTCCCAGCGAGGAACGTAGACAAAATCCTGCAGCCCGACGGTGGTACGGTCGATCGTGACCCGGTCGTAAAATATTCCGTCGTCGCCCGGGTTGCGAAACGAGAAGCCGGTATTCCCCTGCCCGTTCTGCATTCCCAGAATGAATTGCGAAAACCAGGAGACCGGCGCGGTCCAGGAGATCTGCAGACCGACTCCGCGCAAACCATCCGAGCCAAGGAAGCGCCCGGCCACGATCGGGTCGTCGGCGAAGTCCCAGGTGTGGGGATGAGTCGGGTTAATCCGACCGAAGGCGGCAAAAAACTGCCCGCTTTTCACCTGCAGGCCCCACGGCAGATCCGTCGTCTGCATGAATGCTTCCTCCACTTCGACCGCGGTTTCATTGTTGTTATCCAGCAGGAAAACAATGTTCGCGAAGCCTTCGAAATACGGGTCGACCGCGCCGTCCAGCGCGAGTTCGAGATTGCGCGCGTTGAAGCCGCGCTGCTGCGGATCGTGGTCGCCGACCTCGAGTTGATCGAGATTGGGATCGCTCGACCAGGCAAGCGCAAACTGACCGTCAAACGAGATGTTCATGTAAGTCCGGCCACCGCCTGCGATCGTCATCGGCGCGGTCAGCGAGGCACCGGATCCAGTTGAAGAAGTGGTTTCCGTCGAAGTGGTGACCGAGGCGTCGGTCGTCGGAAACTGCTCGGTCGGCGCGGATGCCGTACTGGGGGCGGTCGCCGGCAGTGGTGTCGGCTGCACGCTCGAAGCGACGACCGAATCGTCAGTCGTGGGGAAAAGCGGCGGCGCACTGGCGGCGGGCGACGGCGCGGGCGAACTGGTCGCGCTGCTAGTTTCGCTCGCCGGCAGAGTGGTCGGGCCGGCATTCATTTTCGCGAGCGCATCCTGCTGCTCTTTGACCTGTTGTTGTAAGCCCTTGACCGTCTCCGTCAGAGCCTGCACCTCCTGGCGTAAGGCCTCGACGTCGTTAGGCGAAGGGGTCGGCACGGGCTGCTGGCTCCAACCAGTCGTCGGTAGGGAAAGCACTGCCACAACCAACAATATTTTTTTCACACTTCATCTCCATTGCATCCGGCAGCATGGCCGGACATTCCAAACTCGAAGGAATGCGTTCAGCGCGGCGTTGGATTCAGCTCTGCGCGGAACGCGCGCCAGACACTGCCGCGCGCAACGCGCGGTCAATCCAGTTCGTTAGGCGAAGGCGGGCGGAGCGTGCTCGAGGAGCGAGAAGTGGTGGTTCGGGAGAAGGGGGCGCGCGGCGGCTGGGAGCTGGATGCGGAAGACAAGAGGCAGAGAAGGCGCCACCAGGACGGGATGAACCGCGCTCACCTCGCATTGACCAGCGGCCAAAAACGTCACCAGGCAGACATGGCTGGCGGACGTATCCGGGTGGAGCGACTCGTGCCATCCGGGCGAGGAACTGAGGAGTGCCGCCAAAATAATGGCGCCCGCGAGAAGGGCTGAAAGCAAACCTCGCCCTAACGAACAGGGACTGGCAGGATGGCGCGCCGACATTGCGCGAGGATCATTCTTCAACCAGTCACCATTGGCAAGCCGCAATCAGGGTTCACCGCTCGCGGCCCGCGCTCTCGTATGCCTTCCAGGATTGCCAGGTCCGATCCCAGTTTTCCTTGGTCGCCCAGGTTTCGGCCTCCAGATATTGAAAATAAGGGGGCGCGTCCGGTCGAATGGTGAAATGCCGGAGGGTGGCGAGAGCGTCATCCGTTTTGCCGGCATCAATCTGCGCGCGGTAAAGTGCGTAGCCGACCGCGTAGTCGTCCGGGCTGGCGTAGAGTTCCTGCTTCAACTGTAGAATAGAGGCGCCCGACGCGTGTTTTGGCAGAACCGGCGGCGGAGCATAACGCCTGACGAGCTGCCAGGCTTCCTCATATTCCCGTCGGCCGGCGTGGTAGCGGGCCACGCCGGGCCAGGCAAACTCGAGCCATTCCGGATGGGTCCGGACATTGCGCAGCAATTCATCGAGCGGATCGCGATTCGACCACAATTCGAAGAGCCGTTTCTTTTCCTCCGGAGTAAATTGCTGGAGCTCGGGGTCGTCCGCCAGCAACTTCTGCAGGGCCGCCTCAAACTGCGGCCGGGTCGCCGCCTCCAAATAGTTGATCGTTAGGCCAGGACGATTGATCGCAAACTCCCGCAACGCTTCATGGACGCGCGCGTCGTAGTTTGCCGCGTCGGTCAGCATGAGTGCGTAAATCCCGGCTTCGTCCGCGCCGCGCCGCCGCAAAGCTTCGCGCCAGGCAGTGATCGCGAGGTATGATTGCCAGCCGAGCCAAACTTTTCCTTCCTCGAAAGGCAATTGGTAGGCATTTGGTTCGAGAAAGCGGGCGCGCCGGAAATCAGCCAGGGCGAAGGCCGGCGGTTCGCGGAGGCCAACCTGAGAGACGGCACGGAGGAAGTAGAGTTGCCAATCGAGAGGCGCCCATTCCAACCCGCGATCGATGAGAGCAATCGCGTCGGCAAAACGATGGCCGCGGTTCGCGACGACCGCGGCTTGCTTCGCATTCTCCACTCCGAGGCGACCGGGCACCGGCAAGCCGCGTCGCCAGCCGAAAAAAGAGGTCAGGCTGACGAGCGCCAGGATGAGCCCGACGAAACGAAACAGAAGCGGTGGCCAGCGCCGCGGAGGCGAGGCGTGCGGACGAAACTGGGCCAGACCGAGAAGCAAAGTGCCGGCGAGGAAACTGCCGAGACGATGCCCGGAAACGTCGACAAAACCGTGGAGCAAGAAGAGGAGCGCTCCGACGAGCGTGGC
The DNA here is from genome assembly GCA_963819975.1 of uncultured Verrucomicrobiae bacterium. Classification (GTDB taxonomy): domain Bacteria; phylum Verrucomicrobiota; class Verrucomicrobiia; order Chthoniobacterales; family UBA10450; genus Palsa-1392. The sequence goes on from CAWFYE010000014.1 coordinate 154,655, forward strand.
GAAGCGAATCCGTTGATTCGTCCCTTCACGCAGAGGAAACGCTCGCCTAACGAAAAGAAGAGTGGCAGCGAAAAGCAAAATCAGCGCCGGCCAGCCCATCTCGGCTGCAACCCAGAACCAGTCGCTCTCCGGGTGGAGCGAGCGGGTCACGCCGCGCGAAGCATCGCGAAAGAGCGCGAAAACGCTCGCGAAATTTCCCAGCCCGAGGCCGCACCAGGGCGAGGCCTGGATCATCGTCCAGGCATCGCGAAAAATAAGCCAGCGATAATCAAATTGAATCGAATCCGAGCTTCCAATTTGCGGACGGAAACGCTCGATCGTTTCTCCGCCGAAAATGAGGAGCCCGGCGAGCAGCGTAAGCAGGGCGGAAATCGCGATCGCGATTCCCCCGCCCGACCACTTGCGAAAAGCCAGCCGCACTAGCCAGGCGGTCACGCCGAGGATCAAAATCAGAATGCCGGCCCGAGAAAAAGCGAGGATGAGGGCTGCCGTCAGGACCCCAAGACCGAGCAGCCAAAAGATCCAGCGTTTGTGGCCGCGGCGGAAATCATCCTGCATGCATCCGAGAACGACAAGGGTCGAGATGCCGAAGAGATCGCCCGTCTGGTTGCGATTGGGGAACGGGCCGAAGCCGCGCTCGTTATGCCAGAAAGGCAGGGCAGTCGCGCGATAGCGCAGGTAAAGGCAAAGCGCCGCAAGCGCGATAATGCCGGCGGCATAGGTGCGGGCGGCGAACCGGATGTCGCGCAGGTTGGCGTCGAGGGTGGCAACGTAATAAATCCAACAGAGCCCGGCGACGAGCAGGATGAGGCTCTCGAACGTAATCCACGGCTGCGCTGTAACCGTGGAGGCGAGCTGGACTCCGAAGTCTTTCGTTAGGGCAACGCGCCAGTGCGGGAGCAGAAACCAGCGCGCGGGGAGGAAAGCCGCCGCCGCCAAGGCGAGGAAAAGCAGAGCGACAATGTTGAGAGCCGGTCCGAGGGAATAACGCGGTGGCCGAACGAGGAGGAGAAAGGAAAAACCTCCGAGAACAATTGCGATGCTCCAGGGTTGCGTCGCTCCGCCGAGAAAAGCGGCAAACACGACAAGGAGCGGCAGGGCGAGCGCGGTCCAACCGGCCGCCGGGGTTCCGCCAGCGCTTGGTCGCTCAGGGGGGTTCGGGTCGGAAGGTTGCATCGATCGTCAGTTGCGGTGAATTGGGATTGGCGTAACGAACCTGCGCTCTCCAATGCAGCGGACCAATCTTTCTTTCGGCGATCGGCCTAGCGAACTCTCTGCCGTTTCGACTGCAGTTGTGTTGCCCCGTCGATAACCATGCTCACCCAGCGCACGCAAGGATTGTATCGCCTTTTTCTGCTTTGCCAGATCGCGATCGTGGCCGCGCTCTTCTGGTTTGGGGTCTGGCTGATGGTGACATTTTACCGGGAAGGAGCCGAACTGACCTGGCGACGTTACAGCATTTATTGCACGATGCTCATCATCGGCCTGCTCGGCGAATCGCTCAGCCGGGAAGGCTCGAAAAGATATTTTCTACAAAGCGAATTGCTTCGGCAGCATCGCCTCGCCCTGCGCCAAACCATCGCCAGCGTCGGCGTGCTTGTCTTTTACCTGGTCGCGACCAAGGACGGCTTCATCTCGCGAATTTTCTTCTTCAATTTCCTGCCCTGGCTTTATATCGCGCTCCTTTTTTCCCACCATTTCCTGCCGGAGTTTTTGGCCCGAGGAATCTTTCGCCGGGAAGAAAAAACGCTCCTCGTCGGCTCGACCGCGAAGGCGGCGCAGCTTCGCCGCTGGCTGCGACGCAAGGCGGAGATGGGGTTGTGCACAGTCGGGATTATTTCCGAGGAGCCGCTCGATTCCACGGCCGATAAAATTCCCGTTCTCGGCGGTCCCGATCGCTTTCGGAGCGCAATCGAAGAACATGGCGTGACCCAGGTCATCATGCTCGAGTTCCCGCAATTCACCGAACTCAACCGCAGCCTGATCGCGACCTGCGACCAGCTCGGGGTGCGCCTCATGATCGTGAGCGACCTGGAGGAAAAGCTCGGACATCCGGTGACGCACTTCGAGGATGACGGCTTTCGCTTCGTCGGTTTGCGGGAAGAGCCGCTGGAAAATCCGTTCAATCGCGCAGTCAAACGCACGGCCGACTTCGTGCTCGCGCTCCCGATCATGCTCTTCGTTTTCCCGCCACTCGCCGTCATCGTCTGGCTGGCCCAGCGGCTGCAATCGCCGGGGCCGCTTTTCCACAAACAGATCCGGGCCGGAATTCAAAACCGGCGTTTCGACATTTGGAAATTCCGCACCATGCACCCGCAAAATAGCGATCTCGCGAGGCAGGCGACGCACGAGGACCAACGCGTCTATCCGTTAGGCAAATGGTTCCGCAAGCTGAGCGTGGACGAAATCCCGCAGTTCTGGAACGTCCTCCGGGGCGACATGAGCGTTGTCGGCCCGCGCCCACACCTGATCGAGCACAACGCGCAGTTTTCGCAGTTAATGGCGAACTATCAGGTGCGGACTTTCATCAAGCCTGGGATCACCGGCCTCGCACAGGTGCGCGGTTTCCGGGGCGAGGCGCAAACGAGCAAGGACATCCAGAGCCGGGTCGCCTGCGACATCGAGTACCTGGAAAATTGGAACCTGACTCTGGAGTGCGGGATCATCGTCCGGACGATGGCGCAGCTCATCGTGCCGCCGACTTCGGCGTACTAAGTCTTCCGGCCTAACGAGTCAGTCGCTTGGCGACCTTCTTCTGCTCCGCGAGCAACTCTTCCGGAACGTAGGGCGCGAGGGTTTGAAAAAATTCTTCCTGTTCGGCCAGCTCCTTCGTCCACTCTCCGGGTTTGACCGCGAGTAATTCGCTTAGATTTTCCTTCGAAACGTCTTCCAACCCTTCGAGATCGAGATCCTCCGGACGCGGCACGGCACCAATCGGACTTTCCCCCGCCCCGCCGCGACCTTCGCAGCGATCAATGATCCACTTCAAGACCCGCATGTTGTCACCAAAACCGGGCCAGAGAAATTTGCCCTCCGCATTTTTGCGGAACCAATTGACGTGAAAGATGAGCGGCGGATTCGTCAGGCGCGGACCGGTCGCGAGCCAGTGCCGGAAATAATCTCCGATGTTGTAACCGCAGAAGGGGAGCATCGCCATTGGGTCGCGCCGCACCTGGCCAACCGCGCCGGTCGCGGCCGCAGTCGTCTCGGAAGCCATCGTCGCGCCGATGTAAACGCCGTGCGTCCAATCGTCGGCCTGAAAAACAAGGGGCATCGTGTTGCTCCGGCGCCCGCCAAAGATGATGGCGCTGATCGGGACGCCGACCGGATCTTCCACCTCCGGATCGAGAACCGGGTTGTTCTGCATCGGAACCGCGAAACGGCTGTTCGGATGAGCCGCTTTTTCCTTAGAGGCGGGTGTCCAGGGATTGCCTCTCCAATCGGTCGCCTCGCCAGGCGGTTCGCCGTCTTTTCCTTCCCACCAAACGTCCCCGTCTTTTGTGAGGGCAACATTGGTGAAAAGCGTGTCGTACTCGATCGAACGCATCGCGTTCGGATTCGAGCCGTAGCTCGTCCCCGGGACGACGCCAAAATAGCCATTTTCGGGATTGACCGCGTAGAGTCGGCCATCTTTCCCGATTTCCATCCAGGCGATGTCGTCGCCGATCGTGGAAATCTTCCAGCCGTCAAAGTGCTTGGGCGGAATGAGCATCGCGAAATTGGTTTTCCCGCAGGCGCTCGGAAAGGCCGCCGCGACATAGTGCTTTTTTCCTTCCGGCGATTCGACCCCGAGGATGAGCATGTGCTCGGCGAGCCAGCCTTGCTTTTTCGCGAGATAGGAAGCGATCCGGAGGGCGAGACACTTTTTGCTTAAGAGAACGTTGCCGCCGTAGCCGGAGCCGACCGAGATGATGGCGTTGTCCTGCGGGAAATGGCAGATCCAGCGGCGCTCCGGGTTGAGATCGAGAAGCGAATGGACGCCGCGATTGAATTCCGCGGCGGCTTTTTCGCCCAGTTTTTCCGAGGCGCCCACACCCATCCGGGTCATGATCCGCATGCTCAGGACGACATAGATCGAGTCGGTAATTTCATAGCCGACCTTGGCGAGCGGCGAATCGGGCGGGCCCATGATGTAGGGGACGACGAACATCGTGCGTCCGCGCATCGCGCCTTTCAGCATCCCATTCAGTTTGCTGTAGGTCTCGGCCGGGTCGGCCCAATGATTGGTCGGGCCGGCTTCTTCCTTTGTCGGGGTGCAGATGAGAGTGAACTGCTCGACCCGCGCGACGTCGTTTGGGTTGGAACGGTGCAGGTAACAACCGGGCGCTTTTTCCTGGTTGAGTTTGATCAGGACTTCCTGCCGGCAGGCTTCGCCTAACAAATAGTCGTTCTCCGCCTCGGAACCGTCGCACCAGAAGATGTTGTCCGGATCGGTCAACGACTCGACCTGATGCACCCAGTCGAGGACGGCCTGATTGGCCGGTTTATTTTGACCCATGCCACTGGGCGGCGAAATGGCAGGAGCGATATTTTCCATAATTGTTCGGCCGCACGCGTGTGGGCGGATTCCTAATTTGAACGCTTCAGCCGCTTGGCCAAGAAAAAATTGCTGCAATGGCAGGCGCGTCGCCCGCAAAGTGCGCGGGAAGAGTGCGGCCGAGACGGCCGACACTACAGCGGCGCTTGCGCTCCCGCGCACGGAGCCGTTTACTGTCGTTATGTTCGGCGTCGCGACCTCGGATGACTATCAGCCGGTAGCCTGGGTGGGGCGTTACCCGATTCATGTCACGACCCTTCTCGTAATCATCCACGTCGTCTGCATGATCATCAGTTCCCTGCTGATCGCGATCGGCGCCGGGGCGATCCTTAGCGTGCTTGCCTTCGACAGCGCGCAAGTGCTCTCCACCGGCCGCGTCTGGCAGATCGTCACCTACGCCTTCGTCCATTCGCCTTCCGGGCTCATCTGGTTCGCGATCGAGATGTATATGCTCTTCGCTTTCGGGCGCGAGGTGGAACGCTTCATCGGCCGGCGCGCTTTCATCTTCCTTTACCTTTTGCTTCTTTGCCTGCCGCCGATTTTGCTCACCATTTGGGGGCTCTGGCAGCGCACGGGGCTGGCCGGCTCGGCGACGATTCATTTCGCGATCTTTATCGCCTTCGCCGCGATCTATCCCAACGTCGAACTCTTCCTGCGCATCATGGCAAAATGGGTCGCGCTCGTTTTTCTCGGCGCCTATTCGCTCCAACTCCTGGCCTTTCACGGCTGGTCTGAGCTGGCCGTGCTCTGGATGAGCGCGGCCCTGGCTTACGGCTTTATCGAACTCCGCGGGGCCGGCCCTGAACTCGCCTGGCTGACGGACTGGACGTCGCGCTGGCGCTCGAAGCGTTCGCTCAAGCTCGTCCCCCGGCCGACCGTGCGCCGGGTAGTGGAACCGGAGAACATTTACGAATCGATCGACCCGGTCCTCGACAAGATTTCGAAATCCGGTATCGGCAGCCTGACCGCGAGCGAGCGGCGGGCGCTCGATCGGGCGCGCAATCGGCTCCTGAAAAAATCCGAGTGAGCGAACCGGCGACCGCTGCCATCCGGCTCAGCGTGATTGTTCCCTCCTGGAACGATCACGCCAACCTGGCGCGTCTCCTGCCCGAGCTTGTTAGGCTAAGCCGCCTCCACGAAGTGATCGTGGCCGACGCTTCGCCATCCTCCGCCGCGGCTGAGGCGGCGCGGGCGGCCGGGGTCATCTATCTGCCCGCACCGCAACCGAACCGCGGCGCGCAAATGAACCTGGCCGCCGGACACGCCACTGGCGACGTCCTCGTTTTTCATCACGTCGACTCCATCCTGACTGCCGCTCATCTCGCCGCCATCGCGCAGGCGCTGCAAAATTCGACGATCATCGGCGGGGCGTTCTACCGCAAATTCGACGGTCGCCATCCGCGGCTCGTCTGGTTCGAATCGGTCGGGCGTTTTCTCACCCGGCATGGCGGGAGTTTTTTCGGCGACCAATCGGTTTTTGTGAGGCGCGAAACCTTTCGCGCTCTCGGCGGGTTCGCTCCCATTCCGCTCATGGAAGACATGGAATTTTCCCGCCGCCTCCGCCGGGCCGGGCCGGTCGCGGTCCTCGATCCGCCGCTCGAAACGTCCGCTCGCCGGCACCTCGGGCGCGGCCCTTGGCGCACCTCGATCCAGAATGGGCTCTTCATTGTTCTCTACAAGTGCGGGCTCTCGCCCGTCCAGCTTCATCGCTGGTACTATCGCGAGCGACCCATCCTGCCTGACGAGTCAATCCTCAGCCCGCAGCCGCTCGAGGAATTGAGCCGGGGTTGAGGCGGCGAGGAGCGCCTCCCGGGTTGCTTCCTTGCTCAGGCGCCGGGCCAGCCCGCCGACACAGATCAGGTAGTCGTTCACCATCTGTTGCGGGACGGCGATGAGAAAAATGAGATGGACCAGGTTTTTCTCGGGGCCGAATGGAATTCCCTCCGTGCTGCGGCCGATCCCGAGAATGATTTCATCAACCAGGTCAGTCCGGGCGTGCGGAAAAGCGACTCCGCCATTGGCCGCGGTCGAAACCTTCTCTTCCCGCGCCATGACGGCGTCGAAAAACTCGTTCGCCTTGCCCAGGTCGCCGCTTTCCCGGAGCAGCTCGATGATTTCCCAAACCGCTTCGCCCGCAGTCTTCCCGCGCAGATTGAGCAGGACGTGTCTCGGATCGAGCAGGCCATCGAGTAAAGGAGATATCATCGGCGTTTTAATTGATAGGTTGACGCGCACCGCGCGGATGTCGAACTATTCGAGACGGGTGTCGCACGAAAATCACGAACCGGCTAACGACGTGGCGCATTCGGCCCAGGGCGGCCTTTACGACCAGGGCTACGTCAATGCCATGTCGCACTTTTACCGGGGCGAACTTAGCCGCATCATGGTTTGGCGGCAGCGGCTCGACACGACGACGAACTGGGCGGTCACGAGCAGCACGGCCATCATCACGATCGCTTTCTCCAATGCCGGCGTCCCTCACCTCATCTTCTTCTTCAATCTCGCGATTGTCTGGATCATGCTCTGGATCGAAGCGCGGCGTTATCGCTTCTACGATGCCTTCCGCGCGCGGGTACGAATGCTGGAAGCGCATTTTCTCGTCCCGATGGTGATGGAAAACCGCCACCTCCTGCAGGGCGAATGGAAGAAACTGGTCTGCGAAGATTTGATTTTGCCCTCGTTCAAGATCGGCAAACTCGAGGCGGTCGGACGGCGCCTGAAACGCAATTACGTTTTCATTTTCATCCTCATCATGATCGCGTGGGTGATGAAGATTTTTCTTCACGCGACGGAACCGATCGACACGGTCGGCGCCTTCTACCGCGCGCTCCGGGTTGGGCACATTCCTTCCTGGCTCGTCGCAATCATTTTTGTCGGAACCCTCGTGACCGTGATCGTGATTGCGGTTTACGTCGGCCGCAAAACCTCAGGAGAAATTTCCGAATTCGGGAGTCACCGTTCGCTCTGGCGGATTTGATCCGGTTTGCCGCTGCCCGTTTGATGGTGGAAGGAAACGCGTGAACGACCAACCGAATTTTCGCCGCCTCTGCGAGATCGTCGCGCAATTGCGCGCGCCCGGCGGTTGCCCGTGGGATCGGGAACAGACACACGAATCACTCCTTCCCGGCTTGCTCGAGGAGGCGTATGAAGTCGCGGACGCGATTCGATCGAAGAATGACATCAATTTGCGCGAAGAACTGGGCGATCTCCTGCTTCAGGTAGTGATGCATTCCGAAATCGCGAAGGAAGAGGGTCGCTTCACGGTCGAGGAGGTGGCGCGCGAGGTCGGTGACAAACTGGTCCGGCGTCACCCCCACGTTTTTGCCGAGAGCGACGCGCGCGATACCAGCGCGGTCTTGAAACAGTGGGACGCGATCAAGCACGCCGAGAAAAAATCGAAGGACGACGCTTATTTCAGTGGCCTAACGAGAGCCCTGCCGGCCCTCATGCTGGCCCAGAAGGCGCAGGCCAAGGCGGCGCGGGTAAACTTCGACTGGAGCGAACTGGGCGGCGCGATCGCCAAGGTCGATGAAGAACTGGGCGAAGCGAAAGAAGCGCTCGCCTCCGGTAAAAAGGAAGCGATCGCGGATGAAATGGGAGACCTCCTATTCGCGGTCGTGAACCTGGCGCGTAAAAGCCAACTCGACGCCGAAACCGTGCTGGCGGCGGCAACGGAGAAATTCATCGCGCGTTTTCACGCGCTGGAGCGCGACTTGCGAGAACAGGGCGGGAAGCTGGGGGAAGCCGATCTCGCGGCGCTCGACGAAATCTGGAACCGGGTTAAAAGAGCAGAGCCGCTCCCCTAACCAATGGAGACCGAATACAAAGTCCGGCTCGAGATTTTCGAAGGTCCGCTCGATCTCCTGCTTTACCTGATCAAGCGCGACGAGCTCGACATCTACGACATCTCGCTCGAGCGGATCACGCAGCAATACCTGGAGTATCTGCAGGCTTTCAAAGAGCTGAACATCGACGTCGCGGGGGAGTTTGTCGTGATGGCGGCGAACCTGATTTATCTCAAGAGCCGCAGCCTCCTCCCGATCGACCAACAGCCGCCGGAAGAGGACGTGGAGGAAGACGATCCCCGCTGGGACCTGATCCGGCAGTTGATCGAATACAAAAAATTCAAGGAAGCGGCCGGAGAATTACAGATGCGCGAGTTGGAACAGGCGCGGATTTTTGCCCGGGTCGGCGACGGCAGTGCGCCGGAGATGGCGCCGCTTCATCTCGGAGAGGTCGGAATTTTTCAGTTGATCAACGCCTTCCAGAACGTGCTCAAACGACTCGATGCAAAGGAAGATTTGCGCGAGATATTCGGCGAAAATTTCACCGTCTCGGATAAGATCGAGCGGATTCTGCAGAGCATGTCCGGCGGCAAATCGATTCGTTTTTCCGATCTCTTTTCGCAGATGGCTTCACGGGTTGAGATCGTGGTGACTTTTCTCGCCTTGCTCGAATTGATCCGCCTCAAACAAGTGCGCGCAATCCAGGCCGATCCCTTTCAGGAAATCGAGATCGCGCCGCTGGCGCAATAATGCCGCGGGTCCTCATTGCCGGTTGCGGATACGTCGGAACCGCGACGGCCGATCTTTTTTACACCGCGGGATGGGAAGTGGAAGGCTGGACGCACTCGACCGAGTCGGCCGCGCAACTGCGCGGCAAACCCTACACGATTCAAGCTGTCGATATCGCGACGGGCGAGGCGGTGAAGAAAGCCGCGGCGCAATTCGACGCCGTCATTCATTGTGCCAGCTCGGGCGGCGGGGGAGCGGAGAGTTACCGGCGCGTTTATTTCGAGGGCGCGAAAAACCTCCTGCGCACACTGCATCCGCGCACTTTCCTTTACACCAGCAGCACCTCCGTTTACGCCCAGACCGACGGGGAATGGGTCGATGAAACCAGCACCGCAGAGCCGCGGCACGAAACCGGCCGGATCCTGCGGGAGACCGAGGAGCTCGTTAGGGCAGCAAATGGCCTGGTGGCGCGTCTCGCTGGGATTTACGGCCCGGGCCGCTCCGCGCTTCTGCGCAAATTTCTTTCCGGCGAAGCGCGGATCGAAGAAAGCGGCGGCCGCTACCTTAACCAGGCACATCGCGACGACATCGCCGCCGCCCTCCTTCACCTCGCCGGTGCTGATCTGACGCCGCCTGGGATCTTTAACGTGGCAGATGACCAACCGGTCACGCAGCGCGAGGCTTACGAATGGCTGGCGGCGAAATTGGAGCGCCCGTTGCCCGCCGTCGTAGCCCGCCCGGCAGAAAGAAAGCGCGGCGTGAGCAATAAACGAATTTCAAACCGGAAACTGCGTGCGTTCGGCTGGGAGCCGAAATTTCCGACCTTCGCGATTGGAATGGAGAGATCGGTTCTCCCGGCGCTGGCAACACTGGGCTCCTGAGCTTAAGCGGCCGCGATATCCGAAGGCGGAACGACTGGAGTGACGTCCTCTGTCTTGCAGGCCCACCAAACGCTGGTCAGGACCGAACCGGTAGTGAAGATGAAAGCGAAGATGGTCAGCATGTGAGTGCCTTCGTCTTTAGCAACGGGCATGCCCCGACCTCCTTACGAGGGAAGCGTCGATGGAACGCCATCCAGAAAACGTCAATCCGATAACAGAAGTGTCACGATCCTGAACAGTCGCCGCGCGGATTTGATACTATCCTAACGATGGTTCGATCAGTCCAAAATCGCCGCTCTTGCGACGATAAAGCACATTCACCCGCGAGTTTCGCGCATTCATGAAAACGATGAACTGGCGAGTCGACATCTCCAATTGAAGAACGGCTTCGTCGACGAACATCGGTTTGACCGGATGCCGTTCCGTCCGCACGACGGCGTGCTCGTGATGTTCGTCTTCCTCGACCGGCTCGGGATTAAGGATTTGCTCTTCAATGTGCCGGATATCTTCCTTGCGCGGCCGGTGGCGGCGAAGGAGCCGCGTCTTATATTTGCGCATCTGACGCGCGATTTTGTCCATCACCGCGTCGAGCGCGGCGTAGAGGTCGTCGGTTTCTTCGCGCGCCTCGATCGTGATGTGATTCGAGCAGATCAGGATGACTTCGGCCCAATGGCGATATTTCTCCACCCCGAGAATGACGTGGGCTTCGATAATTTTCGGATAGTCGAGGTGCAGCCCTTCGATTTTGCGCGTGGCGTATTCGTTGATTGCGTCGGTGATCGCGAGATGGCGGCCGGTGACCTTGACATTGGGATTAGCGTTAGCGGTTTGCATGCGGCTCCTTTGGTTTACATCTGAAAGCGTTCGCCCAGATACAACTGGCGGCTGATCGGGTCGTTGATCAGAAAATCCTTTGTCCCCTCGCTCACGACACGTCCTTCGTCGATGAGGTAGGCGCGATCGACGATCGAGAGGGTCTCGCGCACGTTGTGGTCGGTGATGAGAATGGCGAGGCCCGATTTGCGCAGGTTCACAACCAGTTGCTGGACGTCGTAAACCGCGATCGGATCGACTCCGCTGAAGGGCTCGTCGAGCATGAGAAGTTTCGGCCGCGTGACGAGCGAGCGCGCGATCGTAAGGCGGCGTTTCTCGCCTCCGCTGAGGGTGAGCGCGGTGTTCTTGGCGATCCGATCGATCCCGAACTGGTGGAGCAACTCGTCGCAGCGATGGCGCCGTTCCTTTTTGCTCAGGGGCATCGTCTGGAGGATCGCGAGGATGTTTTGTTCGACGGTCATTTTCCGAAAGATCGATTCCTCCTGCGGAAGGTAACCCATCCCAAGCCGGGCGCGCTTGTACATCGGGTAATCGGTCACGTCAGTGCCGGAAAAAATGACCCGGCCACTGTTTGGCCTAACGAGACCGACGATCATGTAAAAACTGGTTGTTTTGCCGGCGCCGTTTTTTCCCAGCAGGCCGACGATCTCACCCTGGCGAACGTTCATCTTGATCCCGTTCACGACCGCGCGGCCGCCGTAGATCTTGACCAGGTCGTCAGTCAGGAGGACTTCTGCATGCTCGTCGGGTCCGGCGACACGCGAGGCAAATTCCGGAGCGGGTGGCGGCGCAGTCTGGCTCATCTCGACTTCTTCGGTCCCGCGCTTGGAGCGGGAGAGGGCTTTCCGTTCTTGTTTTTTGCCGCGTCCTGCCGGATCTCTGTCCGGCTCGGACCGTGGGTCGTTAGGTGACCGTCCTGATTCAAGACCATGACTGTGTCCGGGCTCGTCGCGACGTGAGTATCGAGTCCTTGCTGGACGCGCGGGCTTCCGGTCAAGAGGACGTTTCCATCGGAGGAAGTATAAACCGCTTTCTCGGCCAGTCCGACTGCTTTCGAAGGCGGGCCGCCCTTCGGATCGGGTTTATCGCGGACCACCGCGACGTGGCCTTCGGCGATCGCTTTTTCGAGGCCCTCGCCTTCTTCCTTGTGAATGTAAACGGTCAGCTTGTCGGATTGGATATTGAAGCGCGGATCGAAGACGCGGACGTGACCGGAGAAAACCCCAATGCGTTTCTCGGTATTGAAGGAAGCTTCGTCGGAATAAATCTGGGTCGCGATCGGCTGGCCATTCGTGTCGGTCGTGGAGGGGGCCGGCGAGGTCTGTGCCTTGGCGCCAGACGGATTCTGCGCGGCAAGCGGGCCCACGAAAGCGAGTGCAAAAAGGAAAACGGCGATCAGTTTCATGGCTTGGCGCTTGGCCCGGCGATTTCCTTTTGGTTGAAAATGGTCATGTGGACGTTGCCGGTCAGCGTTCCCAGTTTGGTCACGGTGTTGAAGCTCATCGTATCGCCAGCGATCTCGAAATCGGCCCGCTTCACCTTCGTTCGCGCCTTCGAATCGATCACCCGAGTCTCGAGATTCAGGACCGCATCGGTCATGTCGACCTTGAAATCGGGCTGCTCGCGCTCGTCGAAGGTGATCATCTTCAGGTTCGTGAAATGGACATGGTTTTCATCGATCCGGGCGGCGGTGCCGGCCTCGAAACGGCCGAGCAAATTTCCTTTCAGGTCGTAGTTCGGCAGGATCAAGCCCTTCGCTTCATGGCCGACGGTGAGAGGGATATTTTTCAAGCCGAGCCCCTCCGGTGATGCCTCGGGGCTGGGGGACGGCACGGCTTTGCGGTGTTTGCGGTCGCCGGCCACGGCAAGAGAGCTGCCGACAAGCAACAGGACAATACTCAGGCGCGTCCCGCGGAGAACGCGGAACCCGCTACGACACGGCAGCATGAATAGCTTTTAACATGCGCAAATGCTTCGGCAAATCCTTTAGCCGAACTTGATTCGGTCCATCGGAGAGAGCGCGGGCGGGATTCTCGTGCACTTCCATGAAAATGCCGTCGCATCCCGCGGCGAGCGCGGCCCGGGCGAGGACGGGAGCGAGGGCCGCATCGCCGGAAGTCGCGTCGCCCGCGCCACCCGGGCGCTGGACCGAGTGGGTCGCGTCGAAGATGACGTGATAACCGGCCTCGCGCAGCCAGGCAAGCGAGCGCATGTCGGCGACAAGATTGTTGTAGCCGAAGGTCGTGCCACGCTCGGTGAAGAAAAATTTCTTCGCGCCGAAAGCCTCGAGTTTCTCTGCGATATTGCGCACATCCCACGGAGCGAGGAACGGGCCCTTTTTCACGTTCACCACACGCCCGGTCTCGGCGGCCGCACGAATGAGATCGGTTTGTCGGCAAAGAAAGGCCGGGATCTGCAGGACGTCGATAAACTCGGCCGCAATTTCAGCCTCGTCCGGCGAATGGACATCGGTCGTGACCGGCATGCCGATCTCGCACCCGATCTCGGCGAGCAACGCGCAACCGACGCGCGCGCCGATCCCGCGATAGGAGCGAACCGAGGTGCGGTTCGCCTTGTCATAGGAGGCCTTAAAAATGAAGGGCAGTTCTTCCGCGGCGCAGATCCGCGCGATCTTGCGCGCCATTCGCCTAACGAATGCTTCCGACTCGATGACGCAGGGTCCGAGAATAAAGGCCGGCCGTTTCCCGCCGAGTACGACGGAACTGATGGCGAGAGATTTCGGCTTCATCTTACCGCGGCCGGCTGTCAGCGCTTCGAAGACCGATTTATGAAGCCGTCTCCATCAGCTCGGGATCTGGCGGCACCTCGTCGACCGGGGCGGCCTCGATCGCGACGATCGCGTAGCGGCCACGATCGTTCTCCGCGTTCAACTCCACGATCTCGCCGGGACGGCGGCCTAACAATGACTTCCCGATCGCCGTTTGATAGGAAATGATGGCCCGATCCGGATCACCATCCCAGGCTCCGAGGATGGTGTAGGTCTCTTCTTCGTTTGTGCCGGTGTCGCGCAGGGTGACGATCGTCCCGATCGAGACCTGGGAGAGATCGGGGCTTTCGAAAGTCGTGCCGCGAGCTCGGTGCAGGTCGCGCTCCAGTTCCGATTTGCGCCGCATGAGGACGGCCTGCATTTCCTTGGCGGCTTTGAATTCGAAATTTTCCCGCAGATCGCCGTAGGATCGCGCGACCCCGATCTCCTTGCTGTTCTCGGGAATTTTTTTGTTCACCAATTCCTCCAGCTCGGCTTTGCGTTTCTGCAGGCTGCTCCAGGAGACGACGAGGGCTTCGCTCTTTTCCTCCATCTGCTCGCCGCTGACCAGGCTCTGCAGGTCCGGGTAAAGTTTAATGATCCGCGCCATGAGCGAGCGCTTGGTCAATTCGTCGAAGACCGGGCTGAGCATGAGGCGGCGCATCGCGTCGCGCGCCAACCCGAGGTCCGCGCCGGCGAAAATATCGGGGATGAGGGAACGATCGGAAAGGAGGAGATCGCGCAGCCGGGTGCTGCGGCTGTTGCTCTCGTTGTGCTGGTCGCGTTCGCAAGCGGAGAGGATGGCGCTGAGCAATTCCGGATTGATCAGCTCGGGCCAATCGGCGCGGTTTTTGCAGAGCCAGAAAAGCATTTCGCTCGTCGCGGAATGTTCGCGCAGGCCGCGATCGAGCGCGACCCGCAGGTCGTCGAGCCGGGCGGCTTCGGCGAAGACTTTCGGCATCGAGGAGACGAGCCGGGCGTTGCTTCCTTGCATGAGCTGAAGGGCGCGCTGCGTCCAGCGTTCGCCGAGCGCGGCGGGCAGGAGATGGAGGATGCGACGCTCCTTGGCCGAAGGCAGTTTCTGGAGGATTTCTGCGAGGCGCGGTTCTTCCTCGACGATCAGTCGCTCGAGCGTGAAATCGGAATTCGCGCTCCGCAATTTCGGTTCGCGCTGAAGAAGATCGTCGCGCCCGATGAGAAGCTCGAAGGCCATTCCGGGATTGAGCCGCTGATTGCGGCGCGCAGTTTCCTCAATCGCGTTGAGGAGCGGCTGCAATTGTTTCTCCGGCGCCGCGAATTCGTGTTGCAGCTTGATGATCTGGTCGAGGGCGGTCGCCTGTTCCTTCGGCTGGCGCGCCTGGTTGAAAACGGTGAGCAGCTCGTCGGCCCGCGAGACGGGCGTCTCACGCAGCTCGATCGGGTCGTTCTTTTTTGTCGGGATGAGGAAGTGTCCCTCTTTCTTGAGCAGCTTCTTAGTCGAGTCCCACCAGCGCTTGAATTCCAGCTCGTTGAAAACATCGCCCAACAACCAACTGCTGATTTGGGTCTGGGTCGCTTTCCCGCCCAGACTCTGGAGAATGCTTCGCATCACTTCAGCGGCATTTTCCTTCAACTGAATCTTGAGCGCGGGCAGGTCGGTCGCTTTCCGGGCGAGGAAATGTTCGGCCGGAATCGGGACCAGGTTTTCGGCCGCGTACTGGAGTTGCATGGGGTGAGCTTTCTTCTTTTCGAAATCGATCAGGATCTGGTTGAGGAGCAGATTCCAATCGGCGACCCGGCCGAAGCCCCAGCTCTTGTGGAGGCAAAAACTGCCGGGCTTCAGTTTTTCGAGCTGTTCCGCATTTGCGACCGTGAGCTTTCCGGCGTCGACCAACTTTTGCAGTTCAGCATCCATATAAATTGGGGAGGTAATGATGCACGAGGCGCCGCTCGTCGCAAACCAAGCCGTTGTTTCCGATTGCCCGCCCCGGTCACTCGTGGAAACCTAGCGCCTCGTGTTCGTCAGCATCTGGTTTTGGATCGCCTTTCATCTCGGGGTTTTGTTTGCGCTGGCGGTCGATCTCTTCAGCGACCGGGGTAGCGAGCGTATCAGCCTGCCGAGCGCCATCCGGCGCAGTCTGCTCTGGATCGGCCTCTCGTTGAGCTTCAATGCCTTTGTCTGGTGGTGGGAGGGGCCCGACCAGGCGGTGGCCTTTTTTACCGGTTACCTGATCGAGTACGCGCTCAGCGTTGATAACATTTTTGTCTTCGGACTCATCTTCGCCTATTTCCGGGTCCCGCCGCAGTACGAGCACCGGGTCTTGATCTGGGGAATCCTGGGCGCGCTCATCATGCGGGCGACCATGATCGGGCTGGGCGTGGCGTTGGTTTCGCGCTTCCACTTCGTTCTCTATATTTTCGGCGCGTTCCTCGTCATCACCGGGTTGCGAATGATGTTTGGCAAGTCGCAGCCGATCGACTTGGAAAACAACTTCGTCCTTCGCATCGTCCGGCGCCTGCTCCCGGTGACGAGCGATTATCACGGGCCGAAATTCATTGCCCTGGTAGGGGGCCGACGCGTCCTCACACCGCTCGCGCTCGTCTTGATCGTGATCGAGCTGATGGATTTGGTTTTTGCGGTCGATTCTATCCCGGCCGTGCTCGCGATCACCCGAGACACTTTTATTGTCTATACCTCGAACATCTGCGCCGTTCTCGGCCTGCGGTCGCTTTACTTTCTCCTCGCCAATCTCGTGGCCCGCTTCGTTTTCCTGCGCTATGGGCTGGCCATCATCCTCTGCTTTGTCGGACTGAAAATGCTGGTCGAATGGTGGTTTGAAATTCCGAGCTGGCTTTCGCTCCTCATCATTGTCGCGGTCTTGACCACGACGACCATCGCCTCGGTTTTTGCGACCAGAAAAGAGGGCGCTTCCGCGACGCCTTAAAAGCGTTGCAATCGCAGTGCCGAACCGGTTTACTCGAGGCGTTCTTATGAAATTGCCGCTCGTTCTCTTGCTCACTGCCGGATTTGCCGCCAGTTCGTTCGCCGACATCCAGTCTCCGCCGGCGGCGGATTACGGGCCTACGCGCAAACTGGGCCGCGGACTTTCGAACTTCCTCTTTGGCTGGTCGGAAATCCCGGTGACGATCGCAACGATCAATACCCGGGAAGGAAATTCCGCCGCCGCTGGATATGGAGTGGTGAGGGGGACGGGCCGCGCCTTTGTGCGTTTCGGTGTCGGTTTTTACGAAGCACTTCTTTGGCCGATTCCGGTTTACAAGGGCACCTATTATCCCGTCCTGCGGAGCGATATTCCGTGGATTCATCGCGGCTACGGCGAGTTCCCGCCGGAGCTGGGGAACGAATCGAAATATCCGTACGTGCGGGAATACTAAGCCGCTCGTTTGGCGAGGCACGGCTTGAGGATTTTTCGCGCGGAGGAGTTGGCGGCGCGGATTCGGCCGCTCTTTGAGGAAAACTTTGAGCGCTCCGGCGAGCTCGGCGCGGCGGTTTCGATTTGGCAAAATGGGCGCTCGCTCCTCGAACTTCAGAGTGGTTTTCGCGAGGCGCGCCGGGAGCAACCATGGACGAGTGACACAATTGTCCTCTTCTGGTCGGCGACCAAAGGGCTTGGAAGTGCCTGTCTGCTCCACGTCCTGCAGGGAAATGCGATCGGGCTCGAGCGCAGAGTGGCGGAATTCTGGCCGGAATTTGCGCAAGCCGGCAAAAGCGCGATCACGCTCGCGCAACTCCTTTCCCATCAGGCCGGGCTGGCCGCGCTCGACGAGCTGGCCGAGTTGACCGATCACGCCGCGGTCGTTAGGGCATTGGAAAAGCAGATTCCGCTCTGGCCGCCGGGCACGGCACACGGCTATCATGCGCGCACTTTCGGTTTTCTTCTCGACGAACTGGTGCGGCGAATTGATGGCCGGCCGCTCGGCCTTTACTGGCGCGAAATATTTGCCGAGCCGCTCGGGCTCGACATCTGGATCGGTCTGCCGAAGGAAGAGAACGCGCGCGCAGCCAGCGTCTACCCGGCCAAGGCGTCCGGGCCGCCGACCGACCCTTTCTACCAAGCCCTAACGACTCCCGGTTCGCTCCAACGCCGGGTTTTTACTTCGCCGCGCGGCCTGAATGCCGTCAGCGCGATGAACGACCCCGCGAATCGCGCCCACTCGATCATCTCCCTCGGCGGAATCGGCAGCGCGAGTGCGCTGGGCAAATTTTACGCGATGCTGGCGAATGGAGGCGAACTGGATGGACAGCGTTCTTTCTCAGCCAAAACCATCGCGCTCATGACGAAAACGCTGACCTCGGGCCCTGACCGAGTCTTTATTATACCGACAGCCTTCTCGGCCGGCTTCATGAAAGATCCGACCGACGCCACTTCGCGAATCTTTGGACCCTCGTCTCTGGCCTTTGGCCATCCCGGCGCGGGCGGGAGCCACGCCTTCGCCGATCCGGAAAACAATCTCTCTTTCGCCTACGTCATGAACCAGATGGAGCGGCAACTCCTGCCGAACGCCAAGTCGCTCCGGCTAGTCCAAGCGCTCTACGAGTAACCGGTAAACCGGCGCGTGCCTGGAGGGATTCGAACCCCCAACCTTCTGATCCGAAGTCAGGTGAACGTACGCAGTGAATACCAATTCTCCCTCGTAACGAGCCGCAACGATTCGCACGGTCCCGCAGCTTTTCCTTGCTTTTAAGGGCGATAAAGGCGACAACCGGAAATGCCCAAGCGAGCCGCTCTCGAGCCAAGGAAGACGACGAAACAACACGCACCTTGGGTCGTTAACCTCCCCTCCTCTCTCAGCGGAACGGGCAAACGAGAGAGGCGGTATTTCGACAGCAGAAAGGAGGCCGCGACCTTTTGCGGTCAGCAGCGAATCCGGCTGGAGAACTACGGGACGGCCTCCAGCAACTTGCCCGCCGGGAAGGTGGAGGAAGCGATTGCTGCCTTCGAGAAGCTGGAAGGGACCGGGGTCAGTTTAACCGCCGCCGTCGAGCATTTTCTGACATGGAGACGCTCGCGCGAGAGCAGTGTGACGTTCAGAAGTCTCTTCGAGGCGTTCGCCAGCGCCAAGGCCGGCAAATCCGGGGCATACCGGACTGCGTTGCGCTACACCCTCCCCCGCTTCCCCGGCCTGCATGACAAGTTGGCGGTCGAGATCACCGGGGATGACATCGAACGCGAAATGGAAGGCATGACGCCCAGCGTTCGCAATGCGTTCATCCGGGTCTTGCGCGCCGTCTTCAATTTCGGAATCCGAAGGGGGTGGTGCGAGATGAACCCCGTGCGCCATCTGGATATGGGGTCGATCAGATTTCGGAAAGAAATTCTGACAAACCCACAAGTGACGGCGCTTTTGAAAGCCGCCGTCGAAACGGATCTCGAATTGTTACCGTATCATCTCCTGTGCGTGTTCGCTGGTATTCGGCCAAAAGAGGTCGAGCGCCTGGAGTGGAGCAACGTGAACTTGGAAGAGAAATTCATCGCGGTTCGTGAGGAAGTCTCGAAGACCGGCCTTCGCCGGATCGTCGATATGGAGCCACTTCTGATTCGATGGCTGAAGTTCTACATCCGCGCGGGCGGTCGAGTAACGGGCCGCGTCGTTCCTCAGAAAAACCTGCGCATGCGACTCCGTGCTCTCCGCGCCCGAGCAGGTCTCGAGCGGTGGCCACAGGACGCCCCCCGCCGGACCTACGCTTCATGCTGGCTGGCCGCCTATTCCGACGTGAACCGCCTCAACAATCTGATGGGACACACCTCGCCCGCCATGCTCTGGCGGCATTACCACAAGGCCGTGACACAGAGAGAAGCCGCCTCCTTCTGGAAAATCGAACCGCCAAAGAGCGACAGGAAAATCGTCAGCTTCGCGGCGTGATCCGGGGGCATCTACAAGATCGCACTTGGCTCAGAGACGATCTACGCGCGGTGCGCACGATAAGGATTATATCACACGTCTGAAATATCCCTGCGCCTAATCAAGCAAGACAGCACTAGCAGCGTCCCTCGCTCTGGCGGCGTATCTGCTGTGCAGAATTGATGCACCCAAAGAACTTCGTTCGTTACCGCGATCCGAAAATTGTTCCGCCGCCTGGGCAAAGCACCATTGTGTCTTTTGAAGTCTCACGAAAGGAATTGATTCGATTGAAGAGGGCGGCTCGGGCCGCGGGCTGTTGGAGCGTTGAGGAATACTGTCGTCTCTGCACCCAAGAATTTATTCGCTCGTAGAGGCCAAAATAAGGACCGAGCGACGCCACAAGCCTCCGACGAGTTCAATCAGAACTGACTGGCATTTTGTCGCGGCGCACGATTTTACCGCCCCCGATCTTCTCGATGAGGCCGCGGGCAATGTTAAAGTCCTCGTCGAGTTCAAACGGCATGGAGCCGTAACCCGGGAGCGTAGCAGCAAGCGTGTCGAGGAGCACGAGTGAGGGTTGGCGACGGGGCTAGAACGAAGCCGTCGCTGATCGTGACGGTGCAGTAATTGAATCGAATTTTGGTCATTGGGTTGGGGGGTCGAGGGTGAGGAACCAGCGGGGACAAACGATCTTCCCAATTTTCGACCGCATTCGCAAGCCGCATTTTTTCACCGGAGTCGGTTTGTCGGTCTGGCCGTCATTGGATTCAATCATCTTGGTCACGGTGTTCGCTTCTTGTGATGACATTCGATAAAGCCTTGGTCTCGCGCTGGGTTTGAAGACAAGGTGTGTGATCTTGCTTGCGGGATTGATGGACGGCCACGACGCTCGTCTTCGTCCTTATGAAACGACGTTTTGTTGATCCATTTTTTCCGAACAGACCAATGGATGACCCGGAACGGTTTTCTGGGAGGAAAGAGCAGGTTGATGAAGTCATTGATTCGCTTTTCCAAGTGAAGAGCGGCAACCCGAAACACACAATTATCACTGGGGATCGAGGAATCGGGAAGAGTTCGTTGCTGACACAGGCGCGGCTGGTGGCGCAGGGAAACAATGCGCTTCCAGACAGACTTGGCATTCAGATTGGCGTCGAAAGATTCAATTTTTTCGTTGCCTGGCATGACGCGGACGCTGGCCAAGATCCGAAACATGTTTCTCTAGGGCTCATGCGCGACGTCCAAACCTCCGCCGAACGATTTTTTAAGGGGCTGAAATGGGAGTTGAACCTCGGCGGAATGCTAAAGCTGGCCGAACGGGAAGCGAATCAAGACAGTCTGTCCGATCTAGTGGCGGAGTTCTGTGCGGAGGCGACTAAAGCGAACGAGTTTTTCAAGAGCGAGGGTAAAGACGGTCTTTTGTTTTTCGTGGACGAGCTTGATCGAGTGCGCCCTGATGCGGGCATTGCCACATTCTTCAAACTAGCGACCGAACGACTGAGTCGCGAAAATCAGAAAAATATCGGTTTTTTTTGCGCCGGAATTACCGGTGCAATTCAACGACTCGAAGACGACCACGGTTCCATTGGACGGGTATTTCGAGACATACCGATACCGCGTTTCGACGAGAACGAAACGACAGCAATAATTGTTTCTGGCTTCAAAAAAGTGGGATGTGGATACCATAGAACTATTCCGATGCGCGTTATCGAACTCTCAGCTGGCTTCCCGGAACCGGTTCATCTACTCGGCAGTGAGATGCTGTCGGTCGACAGCGATGATTACATCGACCACGCCGATTTCGATAAATCTAAAGAGAAAATCATTTCAGACGTAAAGAAAAACAAACTAGACAATCTCCTGCGCGCCGCGGGAGGAGGGAAATATCAGAAGATTCTTTTAGGCATGGCGAACTATTCGGGTCCAAACGTTCCACTAAAGTTTTTGTGCGAAGACCTAGGATGGGAACAAAATCAGTTCAGCACAAACATGTCGACCTTAGTCGAACGTGAAGTGATCACGCGCCTCGATAAGGGCATCTACGGGTTCACCGATCCGTTGCTTAAGGAATACATTCGGAAATTTGGTATTATTGATGTGGACCCAAATCAAACCTCGTTGGAATTTGGAGACAGTTCTGATAATCCGTCGGGCGACGACGAACTTGGATCACCGAGTGGCGGCGATGCCACTCCCGCTGGAGCGCAGGGGTAATGAGAGAATTTTGCATTATTCTCTTGGAAGGAGCTACGGCCGAGGGGCTGAAGAAATTCCACGAATCAATTAAGCGAAATTCGAAAACTTGGTGGCATCATTTTTCAAACGTTTGGATTGTCGAAGGAGAATCTGCGGCGGCGTGGCGTGATAAATTGAAGCCAACCGTAAGCGAAATTCCACGAAGCCATTTGCTAGTTTTGCGGTTGAAGGGCGGTCGCCAATGGGCCTACTTCGGACGTGATCAAGCCAAGCATACAAAATGGCTGCAATCGGCGTTGTCAGGCTCGGACGAAGCTGAGTAACACGCTTCTCGGGGCCTTTCTCACGCAACCCGATGGTAAAGGCGCGTGTAGAAATAGTTCGAATCCCGTTAGGGCCGCCACACCCGCGGAATAGCATCCGAGGACAGCGTTGCGTCGGCAGTAGTGTTCCTGGGCGCTCCTCACGCGCAGGCGCGCTCG
>CAWFYE010000015.1:0-51244 GCA_963819975.1 uncultured Verrucomicrobiae bacterium
CCTAGTCCGCACGGCGAAGCCGTCGCGCGATAAGGGTATGAACAGCATTCGTCTGAAAATCACCATCCACCTGAACGGCAACCACGCGCTGAGCGTTCGACAACTGAACGCGCTCAAGCGGCCGATCGAAAGGGGTGTCGCAGCATCGCTACCTGATTCCATCGCGGTCGATACGATCAACGTCACGAGGGTGGCGGAGACGCGCGCTTCTGAGCACGAAGGTGCGCCTTCCCAGGCTCGCCCCGTGGCTGCCTCAAACGAAACCGCCGCTCCGTTGAATCTTCGATGGCGGAAAAAAGATCGCGCGGGACTTTTGGCCTCTGTAAACTAGCGCCCTGACCCCTGAATCTGAGAACAATCTTCGGGTCGAGATCGGGCACGTCCTCTTCATCGATCTCGTCGGCTCCTCCAAGCTCCTGAGGGCGCCGCATCACTCGATCTTCGATTCCATTTCGTTAGTGCGTCAGGCAGACGGCAGGGAGCCTTGGTCAAGGTCGAATTGGGTAAGACTGTTCACTGCCGGCGCCTTCCAACGGTCCGCCAGCGAGGCCTGTCTTGCCTGTCCATGCATCATACCAGCCCGAAGCCATCTGACCCGTCATTTCTTTTCCGACATGGTCCACGTGCCCACGGCTTTCCTGATACGCCAGTTCCAGGTAACGATGGTAGTCGGTGGTCCCGCCGACATACGCAACGCCCTTGCATCGATCTTTGTAGGCATAGAAAGCCTGGCCATTCACCTCCCCATGCAAAAGCTGACCGGAGGGAGCGTTGTCATACATCTGCTGCTGCATCGGCGTTTGCGGCACTCGCTCGCGGAATCCGGCTGCAGATAGAAGCACTTCCTGCTTTCCTGCACCCCAGGGAGCGCATCCGGAAAGGATGGCAATCGCGCAGGCCCCAACTGAAAGAACTGTCTTAGGTTTTCGCAGCATGTCAGGCACAATGAACATTGTCAGGTTACCCACGTCCAGGAAAAGGGAATGTTTTATGTTCGTTTTGCCTATTTGACCTTGATTCTACACAGGGTCTTCGCGGCGGTTTCAGGCAGCGTCTGGTCCGCACTGGCGAGGCGGACGGGAAGATTCACCGCGAGGATGACGCCGGATGTTCCTCAGCGCAGGGTCGTGCGTTCCACCGGATCCGCATCCTGCAGCGAAGCCGCGCGATTTGGCGTGCTCCCAAACTTCTCTGGATAAACACGCACGATCACAGACAATCCACGTTGCCGACACGCGTCGAAAGGCTTACCGGACGAAGCAAGCTGAGCTGAACCTTTTCGATCGCCGCGCCGTCGACCCGAAGATCACGAGGGGCATCAGTCAAAAACTCACACCCACAGAAAAGACCCAGGTCGGTTTTCCCCGGTCCAGATTGAAAACGTAGGTTGTAAGATCGACTGCCTCGTAGGAAAAACCCGCGAGCAATCCGCGCTGAATATCAACATCGCTCTGGTAGGCCCGCGTTCGCTGGCCCACCAGACCAAATCGAAACCAATCCACAGGTGAGACGCTTAGTTCGGTCCAGCTGTAATAGAAGTTTCCAGCCGAATTGCCGGTGTCGAAGACGTATTCACCCTCACTGTAGAGTTCCACCTTCCACCAGCTCAGAGTGCCTTTGTAACCCGGAGCGATGCCAGTCGTATTTCCAAACACGCCGCCCAGCATCGGCGTGAATTCCCACTGCAGTCTTTCGCCGCCGCTGAAATTGTAGCCAGCCCAAACTGATCCTGTTTCAAGATTCTCGTAATTATAGCGAGCTTCCAGATGCAGCCAGCCTCGGTCCGCCGTGAAGGTAGGCTGCACATATTCCTGATCGTTAGGCACGATGTAGGTGGCGGCGGAGACCGAAAAGGACCAGGCTTTTTCGTCCGCTTTTTCGCTGACTGCGGACATGGAGTTCCTCGGCGTTGGCTCGGGAGCGGTGGGCGGCGTCTGGGCGAGCGCCTGCTCACCCGCAAGGAGAACAACCAAGGCGATGAAGGCAGGGAATCGAATTTGTCTCATCCTCCCAACGCCATGGTTATGCCGACGAGAATCGATCCGAGAATAACCATCAAAATACCCACCAGCCACGGACGACGCCCGGTCAGGCGTCCGAAGGCGTAGCCGGTCAGAAACAACATCGCGACGGCTACGGCGTTGGAGACGCGCAGGGCGGCCCCGGCGCTGCGCATAAAAATAAATGGAATCGCTACCGGGAAGGTCGACAGGAACACGAGGAAGAAAACGCCCCCGGCGCCGCGCCAGTCGTCCTTGTGCAGGCGCGCTTGCTCAGGTGGCTCGGGCAGTAGCTTTAAACGCTCGTGCATCGCTTCGAGTTCGGCTGGCGTCAGAACACCAGCGACCACCGATGGCAGGGCGTCCGAGATGAGGCGCTGCGCTTCTTTGGAATCGGCGGCTGTGCGCACGGCGCGAAAGGTGAGCAATCCCCGTCCTTTCTCCGCCAGGCAGCCCATCAAATACAAGACCCCGTCAATCATTCCCCAGGCCAGGTTGCAGCCCAGTGCACCAATAAGCATCGTGCTCACATCCTCGCGCCCCGCTTCGGCGACACTGAGCGACCCCGTGAAAGTGAGGACCATGATCAGACCGAAAAGGACCTCGGAGACACGGTCAATCGGGTCTAACACGCGTTTAGAGGACCTGACTGCTTCGTCAGACATGAACTTGATGAGTTATATCGTTAACTCTATGTGACGAGGGATAGCTCTTCACTGAGACCGGGGCGGCAACAGATAAAGTGTCATCGCGAAAATGAGATAGACCATCAACACGAGCACCCCAACGAACCACGTCGATCGCCCGCTGTTTGTGACGAGCGACGCGGTAAGGGTGGCGATAAGAATCATCACCACCGCGCCCGGCCAGAATTGCAAGTCCATCGGCGTCGGCCCGATCGACATAGCTCACGAGGACCAGCACCGGTGCGACAAAAAGCGCGATTTGCGACGCGCTGCCCAGTGCAATGCCCACACTCAGATCCAGCCGGTTCTTGCGCGCGCCGGAAAACGCCGAGGCCATTTCCGCCGCGCCGCCGACCAGCGCCACGACGATGAAACCGACGAAAGCGGGAGTCATCCCGAAGGCCTCCGCCGCTTTTTGCACCGACTCGACGAACACTTCGCTTACGAGTGCAACCAAGATGGTGACGCCGGCCAGCGTAGCCAGGGCCAGACCTATGGGCCACGGCGTTTCGCCCGCCTCGCCGTGTTCCGCGCTGGCAAACAGTTCGCGGTGCGTCTTAAGCGAGTACAGCATGCCCAGCCCGTAGCCGACGATGAGCAACACAGCCAGGCCTACGCTTAACTTCTGGGTGAATGCCGCCGATGAGTCGGCTTCCGAGACCGCCGAAGGAATCATGAGCGCGATCGTAGCCAGGAAGAGCAGACCCGCTTGCATGCGGGCGCTGACCCGGTTGTATTCCTGCACGTGAAACTTGAGTCCGCCGAAGAGAAACGACGCACCCAGCATGAACAACGTGTTGGTGACAATCGCGCCGGCAATAGACGCCTTCACCAGCATGTATTGCCCGGCGCGCAAGGCGGTGAGCGCGATGACCAGTTCGGTCAGGTTTCCGAGTGTGGCGTTGAGCAGGCCACCCACGGCGTCGCCCGTCTTAGCCGCTACCGATTCCGTGGCGTGACTCAGTAAGGCCGCCAGTGGTATGATGGCCAGGACCGATAGCACGAAAAGCAGCGTGTGCGCCTCGGGCTTAAGCTTCGCGGCGGCAAACACCACAGGCACGAAGACCAGTAGCCAGAGCAGCGGATTGTGAAGGATTTCTTTGAGGAGTGCTTTCATAGCTTCATTTTTGTTCCGCGTGCGAACGTGGAGTAGCTGTGGTGGATGCCCGGCTCCCTCAGGGGTTGCCCTCGACAGGCTTTTGTTAAACCAGGGTTAGACATGGACTTGACGAGTTCGACTGTCAGCTAAGTTTGGAGAGACGATTCAATTAGCTTTACGGCGCCGGCCCGGCTCCCGTTTTTTGAAAACTGTCCACGGCGTCGGCTACGGAGTCGAATCGGTTGATCGCCCCGAGTTTCGCATCCACCCCTTCCCTGCGCAGGCGGTCTCGCACGGAAGATCGCGCTTCCACCGCCTGCACATAAACGCCAGCTGCGGCAAGTTCATCCGCGAGGCTCCCCAGCATCTGTGCGCTGTGCATGTCCACCCGAGGCGCCGCGGAAAGGTCCAGCACGACTAATCCGGGGGCCGGGCTTTGAGCGCGCGCTCGATCCACAATTGTGTCGCGCACGTGATCCATGTTGAAATACATGAGGCCCGACTCAGGCCGGAAAATCATCACACCGGGAATCAACTCGTTGTCCGGATGGCGCTCGCGATCGGAGAAGCGTCGCGTGCCGGGAATACGCCCGAGAAAGGCGACGTGCGGTCGCGATGCGCGTCGGATCAACAGGACGAGCGAGATGATCGCGCCAATCATCACCCCGCGAAGCAATCCCTGCCCGAGCACGCCGACAATGGCCGCGATGGCAACGATGAATTCGGTGCGATCGCTGCGCCAAAGATGTTTGAGGACAGAGATCTTGAACAACCCGGCCACCGCCACCAACACGACGGCGGCGAGCACGGGCTGAGGCAACGCGGCGAGCAAGTGCGAAAAAAAAAGCACCACGACCAGAATGATCCCCGCCGCAAAGGCGCCGGAGAGCGGGGTGCGTGCGCCCCCGCCTTCGTTGACGAGCGATTGCGACATGCCGCCACTGACCGGGAAACCGCGACCCAATCCGACGGCGAGATTGGAGGCGGCAAGCGCGAGGAATTCCTGATTTGCATCCAGCCGTCCGCCATGTTTGGCCGTGAACATGCGACCTATCGCGGCCGTCTCCACCGCGCCAAGCAGAAAACATGCGAATGCCAGCGGCAGC
This sequence comes from uncultured Verrucomicrobiae bacterium, assembly GCA_963819975.1. GTDB lineage: Bacteria > Verrucomicrobiota > Verrucomicrobiia > Chthoniobacterales > UBA10450 > Palsa-1392. Next base: position 4,892 of record CAWFYE010000015.1, read on the forward strand.
AGTTCGTCCCAATCCGTCCAGCGAATCGCGGGAAGTCCGAGGGCCGGCAGTCCTTGCGGGACTTCACCGAGCAGCTTGACCCCGCGCGCGTCGAGTCCGAGCCAGCCCGAAGCCAAAATGCCGCCTACCACGACGAACAACGCCACCGGCTTGTTCTTAAGAAAAATCCTCCCAAGCACAAGAACCGCCAGCGCGGCGCCTCCAACGGTCAGCGATGTCGGATTCGTTTCGTGCAGGTGCTTGAGGAAGTTGGCGCTGTTTCCCCAGAAATTGCCGTGGGCTCCGTGGATGCCAAACAACTTCGGCAATTGCGTGCTGGCGAGGAACAGCGCCACGCCGCACTTGAAGCCGGTCATCACGCTTTCCGAGATGAAGTTCACGATTGAGCCCGCCTTCGCCAGCCAGGCGATAAAGGCTATGAGTGCGACGAGCAAGGCAGTGCCCGCCGCCAGCGCGCTAAACCGGCTCGTGTCGCCGCCGGCGATTCCGCCTAACGACGCGCCGACGAGGAGGGAAATGGCGGAGGTCACCGTGATGGTCGTGTGCCGCGAACTGCAAAAGAGCCAGAAGACCAGCCCGCCAAACATACAGGCGTAGAGTCCCGCCTCGGGAGGCAGATTGGCGAGCGAAGCGTCGCCTAAACCCGCCGGCAAAAGATAGGCCGCCAGCGTGATGCCAGCGACGACATCGCCCCTGAGCCATACCCCATTGTAGGTGCGCAACCAGCCAAGAGCAGGCAGCCATCGGGAAACGTTCGGCGACCTGGTCACAGCGTCGCTCACATCAGTATTTCTCCGGCACGAATTTCCGGCCCTTCAATGGAGCGTCATCGTCGTAGGCGCCCTTCATCGAGCGCTTCGGTAGCTTGACCTTCTCGCGCGGGAGCTTCTTATGAGGAATGAGACTTAGAATGTGCGCGAGACAGCTGAGCCGGGCGCGCTTCTTGTCGTCCGAGCGCAGGATATACCATGGCGCGTGTTTGCTATCGGTCGCCTTCAACATCATATCCCGGGCGCGGGAATAGTCATACCACTTGCTGCGCGAAGGCAGGTCCATCGGGCTGAGTTTCCACTGACGAATCGGATCGTCGATCCGCGCCTCGAACCGGCGCTTCTGCTCCTTGTCGCTTACTTCCAGCCAGATTTTGATGAGCTGAATGCCGCCGTCCACCATGTAGCTCTCGATCTCGGGACAGCGTTCGAGAAAGCGCGTATGCTGTTCTTTTGTGCAAAAGCCCATCACATATTCGACGCCGGCGCGGTTGTACCAGCTGCGGTCGTAGATCACGATCTCACCCGCCGCCGGGAAGTGTTGCATATAACGCTGCATGTACATCTGCGACTTTTCGCGGTCGGACGGCGCCGGCAGTGCCACGACCCGGAAAACCCGCGGACTAACTTTCTCAGTGAGGGCCCGGATGGTACCGCCCTTGCCCGCCGCGTCGCGGCCCTCGAAAACGATAATGACACGCAGTCCCTTCGCCTTGACCGAATCCTGGAGTTGGCATAACTCGGCTTGCAGCTTGCCCAGCTCCTTCTCGTATGTCTTAGCTTTCATTTTTTCAGGACCGTTTGATTTTGATTTCTTGCTCATAGGTTTGTGGTTAGATTCTGCGCGCCCGGCTGCTAGCGATGACGTTCCTTGTATTGCCTGGCCCAGGCGCGTGCAGCTTGCAGCGGATCGCTGCCTGCCTGTCGTGCGACCCATGCCTTGAGTCCCTCCTCATCGATTGGCAAGTCCAAAACCTGAGGTGGTCCGGTTAGCCGGCCAAATGTGGTCATGACCTGGGCCATGGTCGGAAAAACAATCTCATCCATCACTTCCGGTTTCCCCTGACAGGTGTAGGCGTTGAAATCAACCCAGCGCCCATCCGGACGGAGCACGAACATGTGGGTCCGAGGCAACTCAGCGCGGGGCGCCACGCCGGTCTGAGTGACCAGGTAAGGCCCACGCTCGCCACCGGAGCCAAGATTCAGAACCTGCGCATCTCGGTAATCATTAGTGATATTTCGCATCTGATTAGTGCTTAGAATTTGTCAGATTTTTGGTTAACTCGATTTGAGCCGGACTAGGCATCGCTCGTTATTTTGCTTTTGCCGTCTTGAGCGGTGGCGGAGCTTTTGGGGCTTCGGGAAGTTTTTGCGGCTGACCCGCTGGAGCGGGCTCGGGCATGCGCACCAGGAGCCAGGTCTGAGTACGGTTGGCGTCGAAATGAATCGCGAGCGGTGAGACGTCCTGGGTCAGGTTCGCAAGACTGGTCTCATAGATCGTTTTGGCATTATCGCCAACTCGCCAGGCCGCGCGCTGACTCGCCTTATCCACTTTACCGGTGACCGGGCGGCTATCACCGGTGAGCGTGCTCTGGAAAGCGCCGCTAATGACGCCGTCACGGTTAATCGAAAGCTGGAAGAACATGACGGGATCGCCCCGTTCCTCCTGCGCGAGGGCGAAAACACCAAGCGGCATCCAATCGCCCGATTGTTTTGGATCCGAAGGGGGCAGGGGCGGCTGCGGTTGTTCCACCGTCGCGACGCTTTCCAGAATCGGCCCGTTGTATTGCTCGGCAGGCACGGGCTTGTTGTCGACGTAAACGGTCTCGCCTTCATAAACGACATTCATCCCGTAGTCGATATACTCGGGTTCCGGTGACATCGAGGCATAGCTCGCGACGGAGTTCCACGTCGCAGTTCCCCACCACCACCACGGATCGAGCGGATAATAGCCCGGCCAGTAGCCGCCCCATCCCACATGTCCCCACCAGGCATCATCGAAGACGTCATCGTAAAAATCCTGCGCGTTGTCCCAGATCTCATCCGCGCGATCGGCCCGGTAATCCCAAAGATCGTCGCGATGTTGCTGCCAGTCTTCGCGCCTCTGGTCGCGCCATTCCTGGCGATCTTCCCGCGCGCTTTCCAGCTTATCCCAACGTTGGTCCCGATCCTTTTGGAAATCATCGCGACGCCCCTGCCGTTGTTCGCTCCGTTTTTCCCAGGCTTCACTGCGGTTATCGACCCGCTGACGCCATTGATCGTCGCGGTTTTGCGAGCGATTGCTCCAGTCCGGACGCTGTTCAGGGCGAGTGGGTCTCTCACCGCGACCCGGTCGATCGGCCGGGAGCTGGCTCGGGCGGTTAGCAATCGCGCCACCAAGTGCGGCCCCGGCACCGACTCCGGCGGCTGCGCCGAGAAAATTGCCGGAGCCTCGCGCCGGAAGCTGCGACGGCTTGTTGCCTGGACGGGTGCCCGCAGTTCCGCCGGAAGGCCTGGTTCCAGCGGAAGGTTTGGTTCCGCCGGACGGTTTGGCTCCGCCGGACGGTCTATTTCCACCGGATGGTTTTTGTGAGGGGCGCGTTCCCGCTCCGCTACCTGGTCGATTCCCGGATGGCAACTGGGTCGCTCCGCCGCCGGCCGGACGAGTGCCGGCCGAAGGACGCTGCGAGCCGCTCGATGGGACACGGCCGCCGCTGGGTCGTGATGCGCCCCCGGAGCTTGAGATGTTTCCTCCAGAAAAGTAGGACGAGGAAAAATTACCGCCGCCGCCGCTACCGCCGGAGGGGCGGGAAAAGTCACCCCCGCCAAGACTAGCCCCGAATCGCTCTGACGCGCTCCCACCACCGCGAGAGCCTCCGCCGCCGCGCGAAAAGTTGCCGCCGCCGCCACGGTTGCCCGAGTAACCGCCTCCGCCGCCACGCTCAAAGCTGCCGCCGCCACGGTTGCCCGAGTAGCCGCCTCCGCTGGGACGCGAAAAGCTGCCGCCGCCGCGCCCACCGCCACCGCCACGTCCGCCGCCGCCGCCACGCCCGCCGCCGCCGCCGCGGGCCAGCGCGGTCGTGTCAGCAAGAACGATAGCTGCACCCGTTAACACCGCCAAAAACAAACCAAGTCGCAGGCGCATCACGCTAATTGCCCTTCACACGGTTGATCTCGATGCGCGGGATGCCCGGTTGCGGATTTCCGTCAAGAGTGCGGTTGTTCGATTCCCAAGTGAATCGATCGTCGGAGATTCTGGTAAAGGTGTTGTCGGCCGCCGTCCGACTTCCATCCGATGCTACGCCTTTTTCACGCAGCAACCAGCGTTGTCCTTCCTGGGTCCAGCGCCCTTCGGCGAAACCGCCCTCGTCATCGAAGGTCCAAGAGCGGATACAATTGTCGATCGGATCCCAGCCGATGATTTGCCAGCCTTCCAGTGTCGTTTCGCCACTGCGCTTTACCGTCACGTTGCGGGTGATGAAATTGCCGCCCCGCGCCCAGACATACTGACTATGCACGGCCAGATCGTCGCTCTTGTCTGTCTCCTCCCACTCGCCCACCAGCCACGCAAGCTGCGAGAGCTGGTCATGCGGCGATACATCGGCCAGCGGACTTTCAATTAGTTGGCTGATCTTCCACTTGCCCTCCTTTTTGACATAGATCGCGGTGTATTCCGCGCCGCTCGTGTCGCCGTTCTTTTCCGTCACCGCGGTGGAACCTTTCTCCATCACGACCTCGGGCGAGAGGACACGAACCGAATCAAGCTTGATTGTCAGCTTAGCTCCTTTCCTCGCTTGGAACGCTGCCTTGATGCTGTCTTCGATCGCTCCGCGTCCGTCGAAGGTCTGTCCATCATCCGAAGTGTATTGGGCATCCTCGGCATAAAAGTCAGCCAACGCTTTCACATCAGCCTTGGCGTAGGCAGCTTCGTAGGCGCGGTCATTGGCCATCACGGCGGCTTTCTCGGGCGAATTGTCCGCGGAATCTTGCGCGAACGAGAGACCAGGGAGTAGAGCTAAGAAAAAGACGAGTAAGGTAATTGGTTTCATAGGTTTTATCCGCGTTTCCAGCCGCGATCGGTTAGGCGTAACTCCGGTTTGGGCAATCAAAAGGGGGCCTTTTCGTAGCGGACGCAAGACAAGAATCGTCGCTTCGCGATAGTTATTCGTGATGGCGCGCATGCGGGTCGTTAGGCCTTATTTCTCCGGTGCGCCCGTTCCCTGAAAATCACCGCCGAGAGCCAGGTAAAGGTTGACCCGTTCGCGGAGGCGGGAAGCGCGGACAGCGGTGAGTTGGACCTTCGCGGCGAGGTTTTCGCCGGCGAGACGCAGGGTGGTGAAGGTGTCGATTTGGCCTTGCTCGAGTTGCTCGCCGCCCAGTTTCACCGTGATGGAACTGTTCTCGACGACAGCGCTCAATGCGCCTTCGCGTTTGCCCAGGTAATAATCGTTGGCCAGCGCATTCTCCACGTCTTCGAAGGCCCGCAGTGCAGTGCCGGTGTAGCTGGCGGCTGCCGCTTTTTGCTCGGCGGTGCGGATATCCTCCGCCGCCTTTAGCTCGCCGCCGAAAAAGATTGGCTGGGTGACACCGGCAGCCAGGCTCCAGGCGACGGCATCAAGCACACCGACTCCGTCAAGTTGCGCGGTGCCCAGGCCGCCCGTCGCGCTGATCGCAAACCGCGGCAGGCGCGCCGCGTGCGCTTCGTGGACCCGATGAAAGGCGGCGGCGAAACGCCGTTCGGCGGCGATCAGATCGGGCCGGCGTTCGAGAAGTTGTGACGGTAGACCGGCGGGCACGGCTCGCGGTCGATCGGGAAAGCTGCTCCGCGTCGTGAGGCGGCCGGTAGGGTAGTGGCTGGTGACAACCTGGATCGCGCGGATCGCCTGGGCTCGCGCGGACTGTGCGACGTAGAGCGCGTCTTGCGCGGAAGCGGTCCGCGCCTTGATTTGCGCGAGATCGAAGTCGCTCGCGTGACCCTGCTGTTTGCGTGTGTCGGCGAGTTTGAGAGCCTCGTTGTAATAGCTCAATATTTCCTGCGCATTGGCCGCCTGTTGCGACGCCTCGATGGTGGAGAAATAAGCGTTCGCGACCGCGGCGGCGAGCGATTGCCGGGCGAATTCGTAGTCGGCTGCGAGTGCGTCGCTTTCCGCCTGGGCGGCGGCCTTTCTCGAGCGCACGCGTCCCCACACATCGGCCTCCCACGCCGCGCCGACTCCGAGTCCGTAGACCCAGCGCTGACTGGATGAATCCGCGCTGGTGTCGAGCGTGCTGCCGCCGCCGTTGTCGATTCCGGGTATGCTGCCGAAGCCGGGCGGCTCGATTCCGCGATCAATGTCGCCGCCAAGCTCCTGCCCCTGGCGCTCACCGAGGATTTTCGCGCCGATGCGTGGGTAGAGCGACGCGGCAGCCACCCGCACTGCGTAGCGCGAAGCTTCGACGCGCGCGGCCGCGGCTTTCAGATCGGGGTTGTAAATGATCGCTTCCTCAACAATCCGGGTCAGCTCTGGGTCGTGAAAAGTGCTGATCCAGTTCGGGATCACACCGCCTCGGCGATGGCTGCCGCTCCATTGACCGGGAATTTGAGCGCGCGCCGCTTCGGTCAGGATATTAGCGCCGGACGGCGGTTGATGGAGCGCGCAACCGGCGAGCGCAAGGCATGCACCGACGCTAAGAATGCTTCGAGTATTCATGCGCGAGCGCTAGTGCAACTTCGCGACGAACCAGTCCATCTTGGTCGAGACGCGGACAAAGACCTTGCGGATGATGTGCAGGAATTTTACGTGCTCGGTGTAGATCGCGCCATGACCGCGGGCGCCGGCGGCAAGGAAGAGGCCCTTGTCCTTGCCTTCGAGGAGCAGTCGCACGGCAATGCGCTGTTCCGGCGTGGCTAACGGCGCCGTGTTCGGCAGGTTGCCGCTAATCGGCAGCTGGCCTTGCGCCGTGGCCCAGAGGATGGAGTCCACCTTGCACTTGATGATCCGGCCGGGATACATCTCCATGAATATTTCCGCCTCGTTGCCTGGCTCGACGTAGCGCAGTTCGTTCTGGCGATAAAAGGCCAGCACCCAGGGATCATCCTCCTCGATGAAGCTCATTACCGGCATGGTCGCAAACTGGGTCGCGCGCACGCCGGGACGCAGCGCGAGATTCGCCACCCGGCCGTTGGCTGGCGCGAAATGCGTCGTGCCCTCGAGATCGTATTTCGCACTCAGGAGGTCGGCTTCGGCCTTGGTAATCTGCGCCCCGGCCTGCGATTCGGTAGCGTCGGCGGCAAGGAATTCACTTTGCAGATTTCCGAGATCGCTTTGCGCCTGCTCCAGGTCGGCCCGCCTCCCCGCGCCCGTCGCGGCGAGGGCGGCAAACTGCTCAACCCGCTTGTTCGCCAGATCAATCCGCGGGGTCAATGCCGCTTTTTTAGCCTTGGCATTGTTGAGTTGATCCTTCAATCCCTGCAGCGTGGCCTCGGCGGATTTCTCCGCCGCCTCGAAAGGCACCGGGTCGATCTTAAAGAGGACGTCGCCCTTCTTAATCGGCCGGTTCGGCTCGATCGGCACCTCGGTCACCTGCCCGCTCACCCGCGGCACGATCGGGATGACGTAATTCTGCGCCCGCACTTCACTCGCCGAAGGCGCGACGATGTTCATGAAGAGGATGATGCAGGCGAGCGCGATAACCGGGATGGTGACGACAATCACCTGACTGGTGATGTTCCACGGGAGCCACTTCTTCTTGAAGAAGATGAACCAGACAATGGTCGAATAAATGATCAGCAGGATGATTTCCATTTACGCCCGTCCTCCGGCGATTTGTTTTTCGAGTTCCGCGATGCGTCCGCGGAGCTTCTGGATTTCGCTTTCCTCGTGCTTCACCTCCGCCCCGAGATGATCGAGTGTTTCATCCACGTCGGTCCCGTAAGCGAGTTTGTGCAGCACCGGTTTCGAGTAAGCCCAGAGCCAGGCGATCGGCCAAAGCAATCCGCCGAAGACTAATGAGAGCAAACAGAGGCACTGGATCGCTCGGGTCTGCGGATGCTTCTTTTTGTGCGCGATTTTTTCCGGCAGAATATGGACGAGCCAGAACACGACGATGCCGATAATCGGCGCAATAATGATCACGCCCCACGAGATGCCGTTGGCGATACTGTCGAGTGTTTCGCCGTGAAACATCGAAGCATGAGCGCTTGATGCTGAGGTCAGCAACGCGAACGCGAGAAGTAGAACGAAGCGTCCATGGTAATGCCGGCGGCTCAGCGCGGACTCCAGAGCTGATTGTTGGGTCTTCATTGCGACGGCGGATGCCGTTTGGGCAATTGCAGTTTTCAAGTTCATCCTGGCAATCATCAGTTGTGTAGGTGAAAGACCATACTTTGTCCGAAGCAAAAGCGTATTGGACCTTAGTGCTAGACGTTGCCACAGTTTCACGATTCGCTGCGGGACACTGCGCTCTAACCAATCCGGGCTATCGTTAAAGTTCGTCATCGTTAGGCAGCCGCGCCCGGCTAATCAATCGCGATTTCCATTCCTTCGCGGGCCAGGACTGCGTTGGGAAATCGTTCCTGACACAACTTTTCGACGCGGAGCAGAAACTCGTCGTCGTGTTCGGGGTCGTGATGCGTGAGGGCCAGTCTTTTTACGCCAGCCATTTCCGCAATTTGCATGGCTTGATCGAAACTGCTGTGTCCCCAGCCGCGTCGGTTCTGCAGTTCCTCGGCCGTATATTGCGCGTCATGGACTAACAAGTCCGCCCCCTCCGCCAACTTTACCAGCCGCGGATCGATCTGCTCGCCATGCTCGACATCCGTGCAAACGACCAGGACCTTGCCGTTTCGCTCGATCCGAAAGCTTTACGCTCCGCCGGGATGGTTGTGCCTTTGAGCGGTGACCACGGTTGCCACATTATTGATGGCGGTGAAGTGCTGGCTGGCATCTGCGATTTGCAGGAACTCGAAATTGGCCCCCATGCGATCCAATTGCACCGGGAAATATTCCGCCTGCATTTGGACTTCGAAAATCTCCCGCAAATCGGAGATTGTCTGGTCGCGGCCGAGCGTCAGGAGCGTGATTTTCTGTTTGGGCTTATAAGCCGGGGCAAAGAACGGAAAGCCCTGGATGTGGTCCCAGTGAAAATGCGAGAACAAGATAACGATTTGTTCCTGCTGGTGGCCGATTACGCGAAGGTCTCGGCCCAGATTTCGCAGCCCCGTGCCCGCGTCGATGATCGCGATGCGGTTCGTATCGGTGAAGGTGATTTGCAGACAGGTGGTATTGCCGCCGGATTGCTGAAAGCCCGGATCGCAGACGGGGATGGAACCCCGCGTGCCATAAAACTTCAGTTTCATAAGATTATTTTCTAATGATGAGTCCCGGCTCGACAGCATCAAGCCGCGAATCAGCTGGACACATTTGGATCACCGAAATCGTTATGCGAAAGCATCGTCTGGCAGAGGCCGTGCATTCCATAGGACCAAGGTCCTATGGCCCCCGGATCGACCGGTTTGTTTATTTGTTCGCAGCAGAACTCGAAGCGACACCTTTGCGCCACAGGAAACGAGTCTTCGCAAGACTTAAATCTTAGTTTGATCGACAAAAATCATGGCCAGCCCGTAACCTAGAGTCTCGCCGCCGGAATTAGGCAGCCTGGGGCGACGATCATCGTGACCGACGAACCGGCCGTTCGCAAAGCGATCCGCGATTTCACCATCCTCGCTGATTGAGCGGCTAGCATCCAGATGGGCGCGACTTTCACTGCCACCGCAGCGCTTGAAGACGCTGGCGTCGCGACGGAGCGCGCTTTATCCGGAGCGAATTCGCTTTGGGTTCGCGGCCCGATCTGGGATGGCTTCTGGATGATGAGCGTGCTCCGGCTCGTGCCCATCTTTCTCTGGCTCACCCACGGATATCCGGATCCGGAGCGCAGTCCGCTCGATCTGCTCTACTTCGGCCTTACAGCCTTGTTTCTGGCTCGGCTATCGGTTTTCCAGTGGCTAAAGTCCAATAATCCGGTAAACGGAAACTGGAAAACTAGAGGCCTGATGAACAACACTGGCAAAGCGCTGTTGCGTGACTTGGATTTACGTAATCACCGCGAACATGATTTGAGGCGCGGAATGCTGGTGCGAGTGGTCTTCCTTTTTCTCGCGTTAAGCGCAGCTTGCTCAGCGCAGGCGATACGTTCCGGGGAACCGGAACCGAAGAGAGTGCTGGTGCTCTATGGGGAGCGACTGGAGTTGCCCGCGCTCCATGCGGTCGATCTCGGATTGCGGGAGGCGTTCGCGGCCCGAGGCGGGGTGGAATTGTTTACGGAGAATTTTGATTCTGCGCGTTTTCCGGTGGCGCAGCACACCACCGCGCTGAGCGATTGGCTGCGCGACCGCTATGGCGTGCGGAAACCGGATATACTGGTCACGACCGGATATGAGACGCTGCAATTTGCCCTGGCCCAGAGGGCCGAGCTCTTCCCGGGCGTGCCGATCATTTACTGCCTGGTCGAGCGGCATCAACTGGCCGGCCGGACCTTACCGCCCGATGTGAGCGGTGCCTTCGTGTTCTATGATTTCCGCCGGACCGTCGAACTGGCTTTGAAACTCCAGCCGGGCGTGCGCGAGGCGGTTTGCGTGTTTGGAACAACTCCGCATGACCGGCAGGTCGGACAGCAGGCGCTGGCGGCTCTGGCGGAGCACCCGGAATTGAATGTGCGGCAGATGGACACGACGCCGTATGCCGAGATCCTGGAGCAAGTGCGTCACCTGTCCGCGGAGAGCATGGTGTTCTATGTGAACATGCAGCGGGACGCCGCCGGACAGACGCGCTTTCCCTCGCTCGTCGCCGAGGAGCTGAGCGCGGCGTCGAGCGTGCCGGTCTATGGAATCCCCGCGCATTGGCTCGAACGGGGAATCCTGGGCGGCGCCATAACCGATTATGTGACGTATGGCCAGGAGATCGGTGGTCTGGTGGTGGCGCGGCTCGACGGTCAGACGCCGACTCCGCGAGCTGAGGGGTCGAGCCCGATGATCATCAATTGGCGCGCGATGAAAAAGTGGCAGGTGCCGGAGAGCCGCGTGCCGGCGGAGGCGATCGTGCGCTTCAAGCCGCCGTCACTTTGGCAAGAGCATCGCGGGATAATCATCGGTGTTTGTTTGGTGGTGGCGATGCAGTCGGCACTAATCGCGGGGCTGCTCTTGAATCGGGCCAAACGACGGCGCGCGGTTGCCGCGCTCGGCGAAAGCGAAGAGCGATTGAGCCTCGCCGCAGAATCTGCAAACCTCGGTCTATGGGCTTGGGACATCGCTCGAGACGAAATCTGGGTCACGCCGCGTTTTCGCTCCACGTTTGGATTTGGTCCAGACGAGGGCATTACCTTTGCCGCTTTCCGCGACCGGGTCCATGCCGATGATCGCGAGGCAATGGAGCGGTCCGTGCGGATCGCGATCAATGAAAAGCAGCCCTACGATACGCAATACCGCTTGGCGCTAGGTGAAGGTGGCACGCGATGGATCGCCGCGGCAGGGCGCGTGGAATACTCGGCGTCCGGTGAGGCCTCGCGGATGCTCGGCGTATGCCGGGACATCACGGAGCGGCGCCACGCCCAATTAGAGGCGCAGCGATTGCAACACGAGATTGCACACGTCGGTCGCGTCTCGATGATGGGCCAGTTGGCCTCGGCGCTCGCGCACGAGATCAATCAGCCACTGGGCGCCATCCTGCGCAACGCCGAGGCCGCCGAGCTTTTCATGAAAAGTGAAAACCCGGACCTGGAAGAAATCCGGGCCATCCTTGCGGACATCCGCATCGACGATCAGCGGGCCGGGAATGTGATCGACGGAATGCGCGCCATGCTCAAGCGAAGCGCCCTCGATACTCAAATGCTCGACCTTGCGGAACTAGCTGGCAATGTCGCGGGTCTTGCAGGGCCTGACGCAGCTGCACGTCACGTAAAGTTGTCGGTGAGTCTGCCCAAGGATCTTCCGCCGATCCGCGGCGATCGCATCCATCTGCAGCAGGTGCTGCTCAATCTTATTCTTAACGGGATGGATGCCCTGAAGGAGGCGAGCCCGGCAAATCGGAGCGTCACTGTGAGTGCTCACGTAAACGGCGCGGAGACAATTGAGGTGGCGGTGAGCGACACCGGGCCTGGTCTGGGCTCCGAGCAATTCGACCTTGTCTTCGATCCATTCTTTACCACCAAGCGTGACGGGATGGGCATGGGTCTACCGATCTCGCGCACGATTATTGAGGCGCATGGGGGCCGGTTGTGGGCCGAGGACAACAACGACGGCGGCGCGACCTTCCGTTTCACAGTCCCATTGGCAGAGAAGGCTGCCGCGGTATGATCTTGGTTAAGCCAGTCATTCACATCGTCGACGACGATTCATCCTTTCTCACTGCGACCTCGCGATTGCTAAGGGCGAGCGGATTTGCCGTCCAGGCGTTTTCCTCCGCAGCCGACTTTTTGGATCAGCGCGATCAAAACGCCATCGGTTGTGCCGTCGTGGACTTGCGCATGCCGGGAATGACCGGCCTCCAGCTGCAAGCGGCGCTCGCGCGAACAAGTAACCCGCTAACGGTTCTGTTTCTCACCGGCGAGGGTGACATCAGGTCGACGGTGGAGGCGATGCGCGGTGGTGCGGAAGATTTTTTGGAAAAAACCGCGCCGAAAGAAAAGTTGCTCGACGCGGTGACGCGCGCGGTGGCGAGAGATGCACGCGAACGCAAAACGCGAACTCAGCGGCGCGAAGCAAAGGAGCGAATTGAGACTTTGTCGGAGCGCGAACGCGAGGTCTTCGGTCATGTCATCCGCGGACGACTGAACAAGCAGATTGCCGATGACCTCGGCATCGCGGAACGCACGGTCAAATGCCACCGCGGAAGCATCACGATGAAGCTGGGTGTGCCTTCGGTGGCGGAACTTACACGGCTTGCGCACGAAGCGGGCATATTCTAAGGTCGCGCCGACCCTCCCTAAAGGACAGTAGCCGTCAGTTCGCGACGGAGTCTACTTTGCTCATTAGATTCCGATGAGCAGCATCAAGCCAACTTACATTGCCGTCGTCGATGACGATGAAAAGCTATGCCAGTCATTTAGCCGCCTACTGCGAGCGGCCGGTTTTCAGCCGGTCACATATCTCTCGGCCGAGGCATTTCTGGCCGATTTGAAGCGGCCGCAATTCGACTGCCTTGTCTTCGACATTCAGCTCGGCGGTATGTCGGGAATCGAGCTAAGTCAGCAGCTCACCGCTGCGGGCGGGCGCACACCTTTCATTTTCGTCACGGCGCACGACGATCTGGAAGTCCGCGCCGAAGCCGAAGCGGTGGGCTGCGCCGCCTATTTTCGAAAGACTGACTCAGGGGCCGATGTGCTGGATACCATTCGTCGCCTCGCCGCCTAGACGCAACTGAGTGGGTCCGACGGGTAGCACTAAGGTCCGATATACCGGCCGAAGGACTGCGGATATTTTCGGTCAATCAACCAGGCACAACTTGGAGGAATAGGACCAGATGAAAATGTCAAAAATAGACCTCAAAACTTCTCTCAGCCAGGACGATGCGCGCAGTCACGGACGACGAGCCACCCGTCCGTCTTCTCGCGCGAAGAAAATAAACAAGTCAGCGGACCTAACGAATACTATGTCGACCCAATCACCAAAAACATCCAAGTCCACATCCCAATCTTCCGTCGGCATGTTTAGCCCGGGAGAGGCTCGCTGCGATCGCTGGCAGGAGCTGGCTCATGCCGGCCAGACTCTGGTTGCGCAATCCTCTGCTGGCTCTGCCACCAAAGAAACGCTCGCCTCGGTGGAAGCTCTGCTCACGCCACTTGGTGCCATGGAAACCTTCCGCGCTTATCCAGGCGAAGGGATGATGACTGCGCTGAAGGATGCACTTAGCCGGAATGACTACTCGGGCTTCTCGAGAATCACCAATCGCATCGCGAAGGCAATCATTACCGGATCGTATCGCCGTTCCGCGAATGCCTGGAAGGTGGGCGAGGAAGGAGAAAAGGAAGGCAACGATCGCCTAATGAAGGACTACTTCGAGACGGGCGATCTCACTAAACCTTACTTTGAGGTGCTGATTGTCAGCGACGATCCGTCGCCGGAACAAGTGCGCCAGGGACGCGCGGAATTACGGCAGCTTCGTCGTCCGGAAGATCCCTTTGTCTATGAAGCGGTCACGGTGCCGAGCTTTGAAGACGGCATCCTCGGTGTGGTGATGAACGCCGATGTGCAGGCGGTGGTGATCAAGGACAACTTCCGTTTCAAATCGCAATTCGACGCGCCTCTCCTGCGCACTTATCTACAGCAGCATCTTTCCCTGGAGCCCGGCTCGATGGAGCCGAAAAATCACGGCGTGGCGCTCGCTCGAGCGATTCGCAAGATCCGCCCCGAGCTGGACGTTTATCTAATCATAGATGGCGCGGTGGAAAAGATGGCGAGCCATCTCGATTCCAAGAACATCCGGCGCGTCTTCTATGGCATCGAAGATCTGATGGAGATCCACCTCGCTCTCATGGAAGGCGTGAACCAGCGTTACGACACGCCGTATTTCAATAACCTGAAGCACTACGCACGCCGTCCGATCGGCACCTTCCACGCCCTGCCGATCGCTCGAGGTAAGTCTGTCTTCAATTCACACTGGATTCGAGACTTCGGTCACTTCTACGGCGCCAACATTTTTATGGCTGAGTCTTCCGCCACCACTGGTGGGTTGGATTCGCTCCTGGAACCGACGGGCAATATCAAAGTCGCCCACGAAAAAGCAGCACGGGCCTTTGGTTGTCAGCAACTGTTTTTCGGAACGAACGGCACCTCTACCTCGAACAAGATTGCGGCGCAAGCCATCGTCCGGCCGGGAGACATTGTGCTGGTGGATCGGAACTGCCACAAATCGCACCATTACGGTCTCGTGCTTTGTGGCGGTCAGCCGCTCTACGTCGAAGCCTATCCGCTAACCGAATATTCTATGTATGGCGCGGTGCCGCTGCGCACGATCAAGAAGGCCCTGCTCGACCTCAAGGCGGAAGGACGACTCGACCGCGCCCGCATGCTACTACTCACCAATTGTACCTTCGACGGTCATGTCTACAATGTGCAACGCGTAATGGAAGAGGTGCTCGCGATCAAGCCGGACATGGTCTTCCTCTGGGACGAGGCTTGGTATGCCTACAATCGTTTCTCGCCCTTTCATCGCATGCGTTCGGCCATGGGTGCCTGCGAAGCTCTGCGCGAGAAATATGCCACCGAGGCCTATCGAGCTGAGTATGAGGAGTTCCAGAAGAAGCACGGCAAGATTGATCCGAAAAATGAGAAGCAGTTACTCAACACACACCTGTTGCCCGATCCGGATGCGGTAAAGATCCGGGTCTATGCGACGACCTCGACCCACAAGTCGCTCTCCTGTTTTCGGCAGGGGTCTTACATCATGGTGAATGATGATTGCTGGGAGAGCACGGAGGCATCATTCAAAGAGGCCTTCTTTGCCCACACCAGCACCTCACCCAATCTCCAGTTGATCGCGTCACTCGACGTGGCCCGCCGACAAGCAGAACTCGAAGGGTACGAGCTGGTGGGCCGCTCGATCGAGCTTTCCCTGATCCTTCGTCGGGAGGTGAACAAGCATCCGCTCATCTCCAAATACTTCCGCATCGCGACGAACGCCCAGATGGTGCCGGCCGAGTATCGCGCCAGCGGATTCGAGGATTTCCATGCGGACGGTGTGAGTTGGAAGACCATCTATGACGCCTGGGCAACTGACGAGTTCGTTCTGGATCCCACTCGCGTCACGCTGTTGTGCGGTTCCGCGGGGTTTGATGGCACCCAGTTCAAGGGGTTGCTCGCCAGTAAGTTCGACATCCAGCTGAACAAGACTTCGCGCAACAGTGTTCTGCTTCAGACTAATATTAATAATACCCGCAGTGACATTGCCTACCTGATCAAGGTTCTTGCGGATATATCGCGCGAATTGGAGCGCAGGCTCTCGACTGATAAAGAGGAGAAGGCGGCGTTTGACGCCCGGGTGAAGAGCCTGGTGACCGACGTCCCCGACCTTCCCAACTTCAGCCGCTTCCACGACTCCTTGCGCGAAGACCCGAAGGGCAAGACAAACGAAGGCGATATGCGCACGCCTTTCTTCCTCGCCTATGACGCGGAGAACTGCACGCATGTGAAGCTGCACGGCAAGGAGATTGACGATCTGGTAAAACGCGGCCAGGCGGTCTCGGCCAAGTTCGTGATCCCTTATCCTCCGGGCTTTCCGATCATGGTTCCGGGTCAGGTCATCACCGCGGAGACCATCACCTTCATGCGCAAGCTGGATGTCAAAGAAATCCACGGCTACCAGGCCGCCCTGGGCCTGGAACTCATCAAGCCGGAGAAGCTGGGCGCAAAACGGAAGAAACCCAGCGTTAATGGAAAGAAGAGCGGAACACCCCCACGTCGGACTACCGCGCGCAAGAAAGCCTAACGAATTAAGAAAGGTTACCTACTATGATAGACTGGTTCTTTGCTACGCTAAAACAGTACCCCGAGATCGCGATTTTTCTCGCGCTTGCCATCGGTTACTACTTCGGCAAGTTTACCTTCAAGGGGATTGGTCTCGGATCGGTTACGGCCACTCTCATCGCCGCCGTCGTGATCGGGCAGATCGGGATCACGGTTAACCAGCCGCTCAAGGCGTTCGCGTTCCTCATGTTCCTGTTCGCCGTCGGCTACGGCGTCGGGCCGCAATTCGTGCGCGGAATCGCCAGCAGCGGCCTGCCGCAGGCGATCTTCTCGGTGGTGCAGTGCGTCTTCAGCCTGGTCGCCTGCGTGATGGTGGCAAAGTTCGCTGGGTACGACATGGGTTACGGCGCGGGCCTTTTCGCCGGGTCGCAGACGATCTCCGCCTCGATGGGGCTGGCGACGGACGCAATCAATCGATTAGCCCTGCCTGCGGACCAAACGAAGGCTCTTCTCGACGGGATGCCGATCGCCTACGCCGTGACCTACATGTTCGGCACCATGGGTTCGGCCATCGTGATTGCCGTCCTCGGTCCGAAGCTGCTCGGCATTAATCTCGAGGCCGCGTGCAAGGACTACGAAGAAAAGCATGGTGGCGGAAAGAAGGAACTGGGTGGTCCAGGGACAGGCTGGACACGCTGGGCGTTGCGCGCTTACAAGGTGCAGCCGGGTGGCAAGGCCGCCGGTCTTCGCGTCGCCGAGGCCGAGTCGCTGGTGCCCGATGCGCGGCTCTTCATTCTGCGCATTCGGCGCGGGAGCGAAATCTTGGATGCGACTGCGGATGTCGTCCTGAAAGAAGGTGACACCGTGGCGGTCGCAGGCGAACGTCAAGTGCTCGTAAACGTTCTTGGGGCGGCGGCGGTCGAAGCCGAGGACCGCGAGCTGCTCGCCGTCCCGGTGGAGGGCATTGACGTCCTGGTAACGAACAAGGAGGTCGACGGCAAGACGCTTGCCGAGCTGGCAACGCGACCGGCGGCGCGGGGGGTGTTTTTGCGCAAGATCACGCGTGGCGCCACCGCCACCGATATCCCCGTTCTGCCGGGGACCGAGATCAATCGCGGCGATTTGCTCACCCTCGTCGGCCGCACGTCGGACACAACAGCCGCCACGAAGATGTTGGGTGTCGCCGATCGTCCGACCGATGTCACCGACATGGCGTTCGTTGGCCTGTTTATCGTGATCGGCGCGCTCATCGGCTCGCTGGTCTTCAAAGTCGCTGGCGCGCCGCTCACCCTGTCCACTGCCGGCGGAGCGCTGATCGCCGGCATCATTGGCGGATGGCTGCGCTCGGTGCGTCCGAAGTTCGGTCGCATTCCGACGCCCACGGTCTGGTTCATGAACTCGGTCGGCCTCAACATCTTCATCGCCATCGTCGGCATCTCGGCCGGCCCGGGCTTCGTTAACGGTCTAAAAACGCAGGGCGTGGGCCTCTTCCTGTGGGGCGCGGTCGCCACCAGTGTGCCGCTAATTCTCGGAATGTTCGTCGCCAAGTATCTGTTCCGTTTTCACGACGCACTTACACTCGGAATCGTTTCCGGGTCGCGCACGACGACGGCATCGCTTGGTCTGGTTTGCGACCAGGCCAAGAGCCAGATTCCGGCGCTCGGCTACACCGTGACCTACGCCGTGGGCAACACCCTGCTCACCATCTGGGGCATGATCATCATTATGTTGATGTCGTGAGAACGCCTTTTCTAGACAGGACTCAACCGCAAGGAAAATTATGACAAGAAAAAGCACATCCTCTCCAGCTGCGAAAAGCAACGGGCAAACTCAGCGTGCCAGTCGCGCCTTATCAGATACCGCGAGGCTGAAAGAATTCGACAAGCTCGGTCCATTCGAGATCAAGGACTTCGTCCAAAAAGTCGCGTCGAAAACCGCCCTGGATAATTCCCTGTCGTACCTCAATGCCGGTCGTGGCAACCCAAACTGGGTCGCCACGGAGCCGCGCGAAGCGTTCTTTCTTCTAGGACAGTTCGCAATCACTGAAAGCAAACGGGTGCTCGACCTGCCACCCGGCGTGGGCGGGATGCCTGCCGCACCGGGAATAGCCGGCCGCCTTGAAGCCTGGCTCGCGAAACATGAAGACATGCCCGGGGCGTCTGTCCTGCAGGCGATGATCCCGTGGGCCGTGAAGAAGTTCAGCTTCGACCCCGACAAGTTCGTCCATGAATTGGTGGATTCCATCATCGGCGATCACTATCCGGTCCCAGACCGCATGCTGGTGCATAACGAGCAGATTGTGCACGAGTACCTGGAGTGGGCCATGTGCGGAAGCCCGAAGCCGAAAGGCAAGTTTAAGATCTACGCGGTTGAGGGTGGCACCGCCGCCATGTGCTATATTTTCAAGTCGCTAAAGGCCAACCGGATTCTAAACCAAGGCGACACCATTGCGCTCGGGGTGCCGATCTTCACGCCCTACCTGGAGATGGCACATCTGGAGGACTACGATCTCCACTACGTCGAGATCCATGCAAAGCAGGAGGACCGGTTTCAGTATCCGGCTGAAGAGATCAAAAAGCTCCTCGACCCGAAGATCAAGGCGTTCTTCATCGTCAACCCTGGCAATCCCTTCGCGGTCGCGCTTTCACCAGACACGATTAAGAGAATCGGCGCCGTGCTCAAGAAACGGCCGGATCTGATCCTGCTGACCGACGATGTCTATGGCACATTCGTCCCAGGTTTCCGTTCGCTCATGGGAGCGTTCCCAGAGAACACGATAGGTGTTTACTCTTACAGCAAGTACTTCGGCTGCACCGGGTGGCGGCTTGGAACCATCGCGGTCCACGAGAACAACATCTTCGACAAGATGATCGCGGCGCATCCCGAGGCGACCAAGAAACTGCTTGATAAACGCTACGGCGGGCTGACCCTCGAGCCGCGCAAGTTCGCTTTCATCGACCGCATCGTCGCGGACAGCCGTGACATTGCGCTCAATCACACGGCCGGGCTGTCGCTTCCACAGCAGGTCATGATGACACTGTTCTCGCTTAGCGAGCTGATGGACGAGAAGAAGCTCTATCAGAAAGCCTGCCTCGGCATCTGCAAGAAGCGAGTCGAGGCAACGATCGAAGGGCTGGACATCCCAATCGCTCAGAACGAGCTCTTCGACTATTACTATGGCCTGATCGATTTCGAGTTCTTTGCGCGCAAATACCTGGGCGAAGAAGTCGTCAAGTGGATGAAGGAGAATGTGCATCCGCTCGACATCGTGTTCCGGCTGGCCGAGGACCATGGCATTGTCCTGCTCAATGGTGGCGGCTTTGCCGCTCCCAATTGGTCGGTGCGCGTCTCCTTCGCCAACCTGGAGAATCACGTCTACGACGACATCGGCCGGGCGGTGCGCGCCATCGCGCGCGGCTACAGGCAGGCTTATGAGGCAGCTACAGGCAAGACTGCTCCGTTAGCCCCGACTGCAAAAGGCTAGTTCGATCCTTTCTGCATGCCGGTGTCGCAAATAGAAACGAAAGAAGGATGAAAAAACTATTAATCCGCTCCGGTGAAACTCAACCCCATCGAATCCTAGTAAGTGTAAGAAGTTCTATTTGTGACTACGCATTTGCTGCGGCGGCATTGCTTGTCCTCTTGAGTGGTGGAAAGATCGCTTATGGCCAGGAGCAAATCTGGCGGGACGCGGGAACGGCCGCACCCCTTGAGATCTCGTTAGGTGCGGTGCAGGCCGTTTCCGATGAAGGCCCGCCACCGTCCATCGAGCAAGGCCAGACGTCTCTCGGTGATTCTTTTGACTGGCGCACTTGGCGTCTGGAGAAGCGCCGTGCTGCCTTCAAAGATACGAAGTTCGAAATCAACTTGCGCACCTTCTACTTCGATCGCAGCGACTTCAATGGCTCAGAAAAGCAGGCATGGGCCATCGGTGGATGGGTGGGGTTCAAAACCGGTTACTTTCTCGACCATATTGCGTTCGGATCGACCCTTTACACTTCACAGCCTCTGTATGCCCCTTCGGACAGGAGTGGAAGCCTCCTCCTCCTGCCTGACCAGGACGGATATACCGTCCTTGGTGAATTCTACGCGGATATCCGGATTATCGACGGCTTAAACGTTAATGTCGGAGCAAAGGGCTACGACACGCCCTTTATCAACCGCAACGACGTGCGAATGACGCCCAATACCTTTGAGGCGATCGTCTTGCAGGGCCGCACGGAACTGGACCCGGAGAGCACGAAGGCGGACGAGAGCGACGCGAGCCGAAAGGGCGAGGTCGCGGGCCTGAGCAAAGATGCCGTGGACACGGGCCAGCCAAAAGTGGAACCGACGAAAGACAATGCGGTTCTAAAATACGGCGCGGGCTATTTCTACCAAATCAAGGAGCGAAATGACAGTGTGTTTGTGTCGATGGCGGTTGATGCGGGTGCCAATGTTGATCGAGGCGTTTACACGGCGGGGCTCATTTACGAAAAAGGGGGGTTTTCCATTGGTGGGATCGACTATTTGTGTCCCGACATCATCAATATCGCATATGCCGAGAGCAAGCTGAAATTCCCGATTGGCGCGGACTGGCAGCCGAAGCTCAATGGCCAGTTCGTGCAGCAGCACAGTGTCGGGGCTGACCTCCTTCAGGGAGACAGTTTTTCGGGTCAGCAGTTTGGCCTCAAATTAGATCTGCCTGTGACGAAGCCGCTGTTGCTTACTGCGGCTGTCTCTTACGCCTGGGGAGATGCCAACCTGCGCAACCCGTGGAGCGGTTATCCCGGCTACACAAGTGTCCAGGTGCAGGACTTTAACCGGGCCGGTGAGGGTGCGTTCCTTCTCCGAGCTGGTTATGAGTTTCCATGGGTCGAAGGACTGAGCGCCTATGCGCTCGTAGTGTTTGGCACGACCCCGGATCTGGCTGGGCAGTATCGGCAGAATGAATACGATGCTAACCTGCAGTGGGCGCCAAAAAAAGGCGTTCTCAAGGATCTCTCGCTCCGCCTTCGCTACGCCCTCGTCCATCAATATGGAGGAAATGTCGATAACCTGACTGACTTCCGCGTTATCTGTAACTACTCGATCAAGTTCTAGCCAGAATGCCCGGACTTTGCCTATTCGATGAATATTACTGACAAAGGACTGATACCTGGAGAGGCGGGCTTACCATGACCTTTATTGTCAATGCGCTCCGGGAACACCCGGAACTCGCGGTCTTCCTCACCCTGGCATTTGGGTTCTTCATTGGTCGTCTCAAGCTCGGGTCGTTCAGCCTCGGAACGATCGTCGGTACGCTACTCGCGGGAGTCGCAATCGGACAATTGGCCATCCAGGTGCCGGCCGTGGTCAAGTATGTCTTCTTCGATCTATTCCTCTTTACGACCGGCTACAAGGTGGGGCCTCAGTTTTTTCGCGGACTGAAGAAGGATGCGTTTCCGCAAGTGGCCCTTACGCTCGTGCTCTGCGTCACCTGTCTGCTCGCTGCATTTATGGCGGCGAAAATTCTGGGCTATGACATGGGAACGACGGCCGGTCTCCTCGCCGGGGCTTTCACCGAATCGACCGTCATCGGGACGGCCAGCGACGCCATCGGACGGCTCGGGATATCGGCCGCGGACAAGGCCAACTTGATTAATAATATCCCAGTGGCGTACGCCGTAACTTATCTTATCGGCACGGGGTTTATCGTCTGGTACCTCCCTAATGTTGGTCCGAAGCTGCTAGGGGTGAATCTCAAGGACGAGGCGCGGAAGCTCCAGGCCCAGCTCTCGGGCTCGGCGAAAAGTGGAGCGGGAAAATTATCCGCCTTTCAAAACCTCGCGGTTCGTGCCTATCGAATCACTCGTCCGGATTTGCTGAATCAAACCGTGGGCGAACTGGAGGCGCGTCCCAGGGAAGCTCGCGTTTTCATTTCCCGCATCCGACGAGACGGGGAGATCATCGAGCCGGAGCCCACCACAAGGATTCTTGAGAGTGACACAGTCGCCGTCTTGGGACGCTCGGAGCTGCACATGGCCCGCGGATTCGAGATCGGGATCGAAGTGAGCGACAAGGAGCTTCTGGATTTTCCGATTGAATTTCTCGACGTCGTGATCACTGACAAGTCGGTCATCGGTAAGAGCCTGGCCCAGTTGGCTGCCATGGATTTCGCCCGCGGGGTCTACCTCAAGGCGCTCAGCAGAGTCGGTCAATCGATGCCGTTTGTCCCGGAAACGCGAGTCGAGCGGGGTGACCTGATGACTCTCTTCGGTGCGGAGAGAGACGTCGCTCGGGCAGCCAAGAACCTCGGTTACGCAGACCGCGGAACGGTGATGACCGATATGATCTTCGTTGGGCTCGGCATTTTCCTCGGAGGTTTGGTGGGACTTCTTACCGTAGTAGTCGCCGGTCTTCCGCTTACTCTCACGGCCAGCGGAGGCGCGCTTATCATGGGCCTGGTGTTCGGCTGGCTGCGCGCGGTTCGCCCGACATTTGGTCGCATCCCAGAGTCCGCCATGTGGATCTTCGATACGGTCGGTCTCTCGGTCTTCATGGCATGCGTGGGACTCGCCGCGGGACCCAGCTTCTTTTCTGGATTGCAAAAGTCGGGCCTCAGCCTGGTCTTCGTAGGTTTGGTCGTCGCCGTTCTGCCTCACACCGTCGGACTCCTATTCGGCCGTTTTGTGTTAAAAATGAACCCGGTGATCCTCCTGGGCGCTTGTTCCGGGGCCGGCACCGTGACCGCCGCATTGCGCGCCATTCAGGAACAGGCCGAGAGCGAGCTACCGGCACTCGGCTACACAGTGCCGTATGCAATCGGCAACATCGTGCTTACCGCCTGGGGTCCTATCCTGGTGGCGATGATGTCGTAAGCCACCGGGTGCTCTGCACTCCGAGAATGCCTTAATTATCTAAACACTGTCGTAATGCTCGCAGATTCGCTGGTCGTCCGAAGCCTGGCCCTTCCGATTGCGATCGATCTGGGCGCCACCGTGCTCTTCAGTATCACCGGCGCGATGGTAGCCATCCGGCGGCACTACGATCCGATTGGTCTCTTTGTGCTGGCGTTGGCCTGCGGTCTCGGCGGCGGTTTGTTGCGCGACGGCATTTTTATCCAGGCCGGACCGCCGGCGGCAATGCGCAATGGGGCCTACATGGTTGCAGTGCTGGTCGGTTGCGTGGTGGCGACCCTATTCTTTCCCCATGTGGAAAGGTTCTCGAAGCCATTCCTCATCATTGATGCGTTGGGTACTGCGGCCTACGGCGTAGTAGGCGCCAGCAAGGCCCTCGAGGCAGGACTGGCCATTGCCGCTTGTATCTTTGTCGGCGTCGTGAATGCCGTTGGCAGTGGCCTGATTCGCGATGTCCTTGTTCGCGAAGAACCGCTCCTGCTCAAGCCTGGGCAATTCTATGTCATTGCCTCGATACTGGGGGTGACCCAATTCACGCTCTTCACTACCTTCTTCAAGGCTCCAGTCGTGCCGTGCGCGCTCCTGGCGATTGCTATCACGTTCACCTTCCGACTCTTTGCGATCATCTTCGACTGGAAGACCAAGTCAGTGATACGTTTACCGCAAGATCGACAATGACATTCCTGATCTGAACCCGGGGTAATCGGTGCTCGGGCCGGCGCGGTTATTGCGGATAGGCCGCAACAATTTTTGCTACCGCCTCTCGGATTCTCGTCTCTTCCAGCAGATCCTCGTTCACTGATGTTGCTGCCCCGCGAAAGACCAGCCTTTTCTTGCGGGCGTCCACAAAATCGAGAATGAGTGTGCCTTCAAGATATCTGTTCGCGTCGTCATAGGTAGTCGCGACTTCCGGCGACATCGAAAAAAATTCACCGGGACCGGACGGCCATCCCCCTTGATAACCAAAATCCCAGTCACTGTAGAGCTCGGATCTGAACTCCTTCCTGGCAACGATTTGATACGCAACGTCGAGATCAGCCTTCTTAGCAGAGGTTTCCCTGATGCCACGCGGTGAAAGCTCACTGCGGAGCGAATTGCGCAACGCCTCTTCGGATAGCGCGGTCAACTTTTGTCCGCGAGCGGGCCCGATCAGCGCATAAGACTCGTATTTTCCGAACGGCGCGGACCGATCGCAGTAGGTGCTAATGGTCATGCCGGTCGAACATCCATTAAAGATAGAGACGGCCAGCGCGGCCAGGAGGAGCTTAGCGGTAACACGCATGCACCTGCATTTGTTTGGCAAAATTGATCGGACAAACGGAAATCACCCGCTTGATAAAGTGGTTCGTGTTCAGACTTTGCTCAATTGATACTTTCAGCTTGCAGCGGCCGGCCGCGCCGTGTTCAGGTCGGGCTCACACTTTTCCGCTGCTCCGCCATGCGAGCCCCGTATTGGACCTTGGTCCGATGGACGCTTCGTTCTTGAGAGACGCAAATTGCTTTTCCAAATCTACTTCAGCCTATGAAAGCATCGCCTTTTCTCTAGGCCCAAGGAGCGGAAACAAGGAGAAAATTATGGATACAATCCATCCACTTGGCCTCGCCACGATGATGGCGACGCACCAACCGTTCGCATTGGATCGGTATGACCCGGATAAGAGCTGGGAAGAGACGGATGATGACTGGGGGATGAAGGCGAAGGCGAAAGTCCGTAGGGCGGTTCGCTTCGATGAGGAAAATCGGATTCGGGTATCGTACTGTCGGCAGAGGAATGATCTGCTGAAATGAGTTCGAGCGCGGAGCAAAAGACGCGGCGCCAAAGGCCTGGGGAGCTGCCGAAAATGACGAAGTTTTTCCTCGCTCAAACAAAAGGCCCCGGCGGAAGTTAACGGTGAAGTATTTACTGCAGGCCGCGGTGATTTTGGTGATGCTGGCAGTCGGCATCGGTCTGCGGCCAGGACAGATTTGGAATAACTGGCGCCGTCTCACTCCATCGAAATGGGCGCGCCTGATCGCGGCGACGTTCCTGCTTCCGCCGACACTCGCGCTGGCACTCGGAAATCTGTTTGCGCTGGGGGGGCCGGCCACGGCGGGATTATTCCTGATCGGCGCCGTGCCCGGGGCACCGTTAATGACGCGCGGCGCGGCCGCACGGGGGTTCGATGTGCAGATGGCGGCGAGCTACCAGGTGTGGAGTGGATTACTTACGCCGGTCATCGTCCCATTGTTGGTCGCGACCGGCGGTTGGCTTTACGGACGCGAGATCTGGGTGCCGCCGATGAAGTTGCTCACGGTCATCGCGCAACAGCAGTTCCTGCCGTTGCTTGTGGGGATGGCGTTGATGTGGCTGGCGCCCGCCTTCTCGACGCGCCTGCAGCGCGGGCTTGTTCCCATCGGTAACATTATCATTCTCCTGGTGCTGGTGGCCGTGCTCTACAAAATGGGGCCTGCCTTGAAGCAGGTGAACCTGTGGCTGGCGGCAGCGGCCCTGCTTCTCGCGATCGGATGTCTCTTCGGAGCGCGTCTGCTCCTCGGCGAGCGCTCCCGAGTCACTCAGACGTTATCCATCTGCAACGCGAACCGACACATTGGTCTCGCGCTTTTGCTTTCCGGGCAGCAAATGCACGACAACCGGCCGGTGCCGGCGATCGCCGCCTATGCGATCGCGGCCCTGGTTGTGATGGGAGTTTACGCGAAGCTTGCGCCGGATGGGAGGGAAACGCCGGCGACCTGAGTTTGCGGCGACAGCCAGACAGCACAGCAATTTTTGATTCGTTAGGACGAAACGGTCGACTTCGCTATTCCTGTCACCAGTATTTCCTCCCTCGATGTTCGGCCTGTAAATGAAGGTTCGCCTGGATAACGGAAAAGCGGGCGGGCCTGCGTTAAGGATTACACTCTGACAAGGGACCAAGGTCCTATGTGTTAACCCACACCTTCAGCTCGAGACTTTTCTCATGAACATTCGGACTGTTGCTGCGCTCTCGGGCGGCGTTTCTGCCTGGTTGTTGTCCTTCTTGGACTTTCCTGCCTCCCCTGTTTTGGCGAGACACTCCTGCTTGAAGTGAAAGCCACCCCATACGACAGACAGATGAACCGGAACGAGGCGATCCTGGCCGCTGACACAAGCCGCGCGCGCCATGGCCTTTCGCTTCTTGTGGTCAACCGCTGGCTCAACCGTTTGCGTTCCATTCCTTACCAATTTGCCAGCGAGTGGAAAACACCGGAAGAACTGAATCGGGACCGGCGGCAGATTGTAAGGGGAAGGCGGTTGCGCTCTACCACAAGATGCTCGCGGGTGGCGCGAGCAACTTGCGCGTCGTTATCGGAAAGCGCACCGCCTTCAGCCCTTCAACCCACTGCTGGGTTGAGTGGAATACATCCGGAGGAGATTTTGTCCTCGATCCGACGCTCAACCGGCTGGCGTGTCGAATAGAGGATTGCAGCCCCGATTCCTACATTGCCTTTTTCGCGTACGAAGGTGATCGCAAATTCCGTGTTTTTTCGACCACTATGGTCGCGCAGGATCAAAACCGGTTACCTGAGTAGCTGGTCAACCTCCACCAGCGCAACAGCCGCGTTCTCACCTTTGCCCGCGACGATCGCAGTGTATGCCGTTGGCGGCAGGGTGACGAGCATTGCCGATTCCAACTCGTTCTGCGGCGGCAGCCCCGTCGTCTGGAACTCTACCTGTTGGCCGCGCTTCCACATCACAAGGGCCCCATTCTCATCATGCAATTCCAGGGTCGGAGCCCCGCGATCATGGTGTCGCCGGATATGCCGCTGCACGTTCTCCTGGTCGAGGACCGGTAAGTGGCGTCGCGGCTCCATCCCGCGGCCAGCTATTTGAAGCTCACCTCGATGAAGGAAAAGTCGTCATCGAGATGCATGGAGCCACGCAGTTCATGCACGTGAGCCAGGATGCGATCCATCACGGGAGCACCGTCCTTCGCCAGCGCCTGGATCATGGTGATGCAGTCCGACAGATTCCAGACACTGTGGCGGTCGCGACGGATTTCGAACACTCCGTCGCTGAAAATGAAGAGCCGGGCGTCCCGCGGAACCGGTAAGGTGGAAGCCGAGAACGTCGTCCCCAGCGAGATTCCCATCAAGGGTCCGGTCGCCGGGCAGAGGATTGGGACCGCCGGATGCGGACCAACGACGACTGCCGAAGGGTGACCGCCGCTTGCATAGATAAGTTCTCTCCCAGCCACATTATAGACACCATACCAAAGAGTGAAATATCGAGAGTTATGGTGTGACCCTTGGAAGCCTTCGTTGAGCGCCTTGAGTACTCGGTCGGGTTGTCGCAGATCCGCATCTGTCACGAACCCGGAGCGGATAACGTTCACGATAGCAACCGCGAGCAAGGCGGAGTCGAGTCCGTGACCGGTGACATCGATGAGATATAACGCGAGGTGGTCCTGATCGACCCAGTGGTAGCCGATCGTATCGCCGCCCAGTGTTGAGGAAGGAATGTAACGCCAGTCGACCGCGACGGGGCGATCGGCTGCGGGGATGGGCGGAGGGATGCAGCCGCGCACGTATTTTATTCCTGACTCGATATCCTCGCGCATTTGCTCATGGCCGAGTTCCTGGAGCAGGCCGGCGGCGTCCCGTAGATCGGGCGTCTTGAGGGCCTCGGTAAAGAGATCGAAGGCGGCGGTGAGTAACTTGAACGCTTCGTGTCCCCGGCCCTGCTGATGTCGAAGCCGGGCGAGACTGACGACAGCCCTTAGTTCCCAGGCTCGGCTTTGCTGACGTCGGGCAATGTCGATCGCGCGATGAAAAGATGCCTCGGCGGCGACTGCGTCGTGCGTCTCCACGAGGTGCAGTTCACCGTGGAGACGGTGCAGTTCGGCCTCCTGAAAACGCTCGTCGTTTTTCTCCACCAGCGCGAACGCCTCGTCGAAAACGCGGTGCGCCTCATCGAAGCGCCCTAACGAGGTAAAGGCTTCGCCGAGAATGCTGAGGTAATAAGGCAAACCAAGGATTGCGCCGGTGGCGCGATAAGCGTCGAGGCCGTCTTGGAAGGCGGCGAGACCTTTTTCCATTCGGCCTTGCAAGAGAAGCCCAGACCCCGCGTAGAGCGAGCCCGTCGCCTGCCAGAGAGGGAAGCCCTGCTCCGTAGCAACGCGCATCTCCTCAACGCCGGCCGCGTGCGCGTCAGCGCCCAGACGCAGGTGTTGATAAAGCCAGCCGGTATGGTGCAGCGCGTACCCGAGACTGAAGGGATGACGAATGCTGCGAGCCAGATCGCGGGCCTCGAGATTGATTGCGAGGGCGCGATCGACCGCGCCGAGATGCCAGCAGGCGAGCGCGAGATAGCAGCGAACAGTGACACCGCAATTCTCGCCGGTGAGCGTGGCCCAAAGGGCCGTGCGCGCGCGATCTTCGTAGTCGGCCAGCGCTCTGACAAAACAATCGCGAGCGCGAGCGAAATCGCCGCGATAAAATTGCGTGATCCCCTTCAGAAAGAGCGCTTCCATGAGGATGCCAGGGTCATCGACTTGTCGCGCAAACTGCACCGCCTGCTCCGCGAGATCTGTGCAGAGGCGGAAATCGCCACGCACGATGTGATAGGCGAAGTGCCCGCGCATCATGGCAAAGGTCGGCGTCGGCTCTCCGCCGCGCCCGGCGAGCGAGCGGGCGCGATCAAAAATCGGACCGACCTCCGGCGCGGCGTAACCGCGGACCGCGATGTAGGCGGTGCCGAGCGGGACGAGCAGCTCCAATTCTCTCGCATCGCGCACGGTCGATTCCTCAATCGCACTCAGCATTTCGAGGCCGCGCTTGAGATGGCTGATTGCTTCAACATTGGCGAACCGGGCGAGCGATCGCTGTCCTGCCCGAAGCCAGTATGCGACCGCCTTTTCCACCAGACCCGCTTCGGTGAAATGGAGCGCCAGCAACTCAGGCTGGTTGTCGCCCATTTGTGGAAACCGCGCTTCCATCACCTCGCCGACTTTCCGGTGAAACTGCTGGCGTTCCGCCGTTTCGAGTGCGTTGTGCAGCGCCTCCTCGAGTAGCGCGTGTTTGAACAGGTAGGCGCAGCGCGGCGGTGCGCCTTTGCGGAAAAGAATTTCCGCTTCCGCCAGTTTGGCGAGCTCGGCCTGGAGCGTCGCTTCATCCACGCTCACCACCGCCGCCAGCATCTCGTATTGAAATTCACGCCCGAGAATTGCGGCGAAATGTGCGATCTCACGATTGCTGGCCAGCCGATCGAGCCGCGCCATCACCAACTGCTTCAACGTGACCGGGATTTCTTCCCCAGATCCCGGGTCGAAGACGGCCGACTCGCGCGCCAGTCGGATGAACTCCTCGACCAGCAACGGCACGCCGCTGGTTCGCTCGTAGATTTGCGCGACGAGCGCAGCGGGAAGCACGCCGCCAGCGCCTTTGCGCATCAACTCGGAGACCTGTCGGCGTGTGAGATGGTTGAGCGCGAGACTGGTCTGGTGAGCTACCGCCGGCCAGGGTGTGCGGAACTCCGGCCGGAAAGTGAGGACGGTGAGGATGCGATCCTGCAACCCTTCGGCGATAAATTGTCCGAGCAGCTCGAGGCTGGAGGCATCAATCCAATGCAGATCCTCGACGACAAAGAGCACCGGTTGCCGGTCCGCGCAGGCGCGCAGCCACTCACGGACGGCGCGGAATGTTTCCTCGCGTTCGCGGATCGGCGCGAGCCCCGGCATGGGATAGCGTTCGTCGGCGGGCAGGAAGAGGAGTTTGGCAAAAAGCGCCACGAGCTCCGGACGGCCAAGCCCGTACTCGTCGAGGTAACGGGCCAGCCGGTCGAATCGTTCGGTCGACGATTCCTCGGCGCGAAATCCAAATTGCCTCTGAAAATAATCGGTGACAGAAAACAACTCCGTATCCTGCGATCGATCAAAGCAGCGCCACTCGATCACGGTCGGTTGCGCTGCCGAACTTGCCGCGTTCTCCACTACTTCCGACAGAACAATCTCCTTGAGTGTTCTTACCATTCGCGATTTGCCCAAGCCGGCTTCGCCAATCAGGAGCACGACCTGCCCCATCCCTTCGTTCGCCAGCTCCCATCGGTTCGTCAGCAGAGAGACTTCGGTCTCGCGACCGGTCAGCGGGGTCAGAACAAGGCTCTGCTCAAGATCTGAATCCTCGGCGTCAAAGAGCCTGCCAGCTTGATGCCGGATCGGCCCTTCTTTGTTTGTGCTGTTAGCTGGAGACACGGTTCGCGAGGTCAAATGGAACCCTACAAAGCGGTATCAAAGAAAAACCGTCTATTGGACCAAGGTCCATCGTCCCCCTCTTGGATATGCCCCCCGGGGACCCTCGGTTTCCGCTGCGCGAAACGACCCGGCCGCGGAAGCCGGCCGGCGCATACGCCTAAGGTCCGATAGCCGCGCCTCGTTTCCGCCTGTTACATGTCGCAGGAATGAATAGTGGAGGATTACGAATATGATTGGTCCGAGAATCGTTGCGACTTTGTGCAGCTGTAGTTTCGCCTTATTAACGGCAATCGCCTTTAGTGCTGGAGCGAGAGCCAGTGATCCCGCCGCTCCATCCGTCGGAGCGGACGAAGCGCTCGCTCGATTGAAGGCTGGGAACGAGCGATTCGCGCAAAGCAAAGTCAGCGAAGGCAAGCCGGTCGCTGCCCGCCGCGGGGCCACCGCGCAGGAGCAGCATCCGTTTGCCGTCATCGTAGGCTGCGCGGATTCGCGGACCGCGCCTGAGATCGTGTTCGATCAAAGCATTGGTGACCTCTTCGTAGTCCGCACGGCCGGTAATCTGGTGGACGACTATGCGCTGGGGAGTATCGAATACGCGGTCGAGCATCTCGGCATCCGACTGATCGTTGTTCTGGGACACCAGCGATGCGGCGCGGTGACAGCGGCGCTCAGCAGCGCTTCCGCTCCCGGACACATCAATTCCCTTGTCCGCGATATTCAACCGGCGGTCGCGGCGAGCAAAGGAAAAGAGGGTGACGCCCTGACAAATGCCATTCGTGAAAATGACGCGGAGGTCGCAGCCAGGATTCGCAAACAGGCTCAACTGGGCGAGCTCGCTGCCAAGATTCGCATCGTCGAGGGCTACTACGATCTCGACACGGGCAAGGTGGCGTGGACTCCGAAGTGAATGGTGAGGCCAGGGATTCCATAGTCGAGACGCGTCGAACCGAGCATCGTCGTTGGGGATGAATTAGCCCAAGGCTCAGAATGGATTGAAGCTTCCCAGTGGCATCCGGTTCCGCAAGGACCTCTCACCTCTTCTCTATCGGAACGAAGCAAGGCATCGATCAACCCACCCTCGATCATCCGCGAGAGTGAAAGCGCAACTGCCAGATGGGCGCGTTCAGACCAAAACCAGCGCTGATCCCGATCCCTAAGCGGCCAAGGTCCGACGGCGCCCGGAGACTGGGCGGCATTATCCAGCAAACCTCGCAGTGTCGCTTGTTGGCGTGCAGAGATGCATTATCTATCCGGACGCGGAGGCGGGTTTCCATCCGGGAGTTCGCTCGCCTAACGATGGAGTTTCAAACCTGACTGTCTTATGCAACCAAGTGTCGGCTCGCGCGATTTCTGACGGCTCATTCTGGTTCCGGCAGGAAAGTCCTCGACCAAGTTATTCATGAAACGTCTTCTTCTCGTCACTTTCGTTTTGAGCCTCAGCGGCTGCGCACATATCGCAACCGTCAAACCGACGACCCCCCGTCTGGCGGCCAGCGGCACGCGGGAGCCAGCGCTTGTCTCAGCCGGGCAACAGCTGCGCAACGCGCAAGAAGAGGCACTGCGTGATCCATTGCACGCGCTGGGCGGCTATCTCGCCGCCGCGCAAACGGCTTTCAATCAGTTAGCTCGCCATCC
Source organism: uncultured Verrucomicrobiae bacterium (assembly GCA_963819975.1). GTDB lineage: Bacteria > Verrucomicrobiota > Verrucomicrobiia > Chthoniobacterales > UBA10450 > Palsa-1392. The sequence goes on from CAWFYE010000015.1 coordinate 36,798, forward strand.
GGGCGATCGAGGAGCCCGCGACCTCTACAATTTCTCTGTCGCGCGTGCGATTGGAGTCATCGAAGACGCACACCTCGATCCCTGGAATCACGCGCTCGTGGCGCCGGCCGCGACCGGGGATTACACCCTGACGACCAAGCGCCAGGTTGGAACAGATCGTGATCCGGCAGCCTACGAGATCATTCCGAGCGATAGCCTCACGATCGGCGGAGAATACCTCCGGGAACGGGTCACAATCAGTGGGATAGGTGCTCCGGTGGTTGCGATCGGCCGGGAGGAGAAGATAGACTTTCGAAAGAAATACACTTCGCGCCGGCTTTATGGGGGCGCGACGGGAATCATTCGCTTCCGCGGTCAACGCGCTGAGCTCGAGTTTTTCCAACCCTTAATGACCGATCGGGTTTCTCTCGACGGACATAGTTACCCGTTGGCGGCGGATCTGACCGCTCCTCTTGCGCTGGGCCTGACCCGGGAACGTCCCGAAAAACTCGGGCTTGCGCGTCTCCTGCGCCCGGAAAAATATACCGACACCGCCCGGTTGACTCGTCTACAGGTGTACGATCCAAAGCGGATACCGGTTATCTTTGTTCACGGTTTACAGGATACGCCGGCGAGCTGGACGCCGTTAATTAACGCTCTCTATGAGGATCCGGAGATCCGGCGCCGCTATCAGTTCTGGGTTTACAGTTATCCCAGCGGCTATCCTTATCCTTATTCCGCGGCGCTCTTCCGGGACGAGCTCGACGGGGTGGATCGGGCGTTTCCAGATCACAAACGCATCGTTCTCGTCGGCCATAGTATGGGAGGGATGGTTAGCCGGCTCATGATCACCGACGCCGACCAAAAGATCTGGCGTCACTTTTTTGGCAAGCCGCCCTCGGAAACCGTTTTGCCCAATCAGACCCGCGAACTGCTCGTAAAGTCATTGATTTTCAATCATCGGCCGGAAGTGAAGCGAGTGATTTTCATGTCGACCCCGCATCGCGGTAGCGACTTGGCGAGCAATTGGATCGGTCGGCTCGCTGCCACCTTTGTTAAGATCCCATTGCTGGTCGCGACCGTACCTGTCACGGTGATCACTTCCGCGGTAGGAGATCCGGGGGCCATCCAAGCGAAACGCCTGCCGAACAGCATCGACACGCTCTCTCCTCACAATCGATTTCTGCTGGAGGTGAACAAGCTCCCGACCACGCCTGGAATTCCCTACCACTCGATTATCGGCGACCGCGGCCACGGCGATACGCCAAAGAGCAGTGACGGCGTCGTGGCCTACTGGAGTTCTCACCTCGACGGCGCTCAGTCGGAACTCATCGTGCCATCAAATCACAGCTCGCCGGCGAATCCGAAAGCGATCGCAGAAGTGCGCCGTATTCTCAAATTGGAGCTGAAGGATGAGTAGGTTCTGCAACGACGGCACTTGGCTCACAAATTCAGAAATGTGTATTCAGGCTTGGAATCAACCTTCCCGCCGGCATAGGACCAAAGTCCAACTTCGCATCATCGCGGCCCCTGCTTTTCTTGGGTTAATCCTCGAATGCAACCTATGAAACTCATCACGATCCTCGCTCTCTCTGTCGCCCTGCTCGCGTCTGCGCAGGCGGTGCAACAACCCTCCTTCCACACCAAAGGCACGCCGACCGGCAAGGCCACCGGGCCGCTCAAGCCCGGCGAATATTGGTGGCACCCCGAGCTTTCACCGAGCGGTCCGCTCATGGTTCTGGTGAGCGTTCCAGAGCAGACGATGCACGTGTATCGGAACGGCATTCTCATCGGCCGCTCGAGCATCAGCACCGGCACCAAGGGAAATGCGACCCCCGGGGGTGTCTTCTCCATTCTTGAAAAGAAGCAGGAGCATTACTCGAAGAAATACGACAACGCCCCGATGCCGAATATGCAGCGGCTCACCTGGACCGGCATCGCCATGCACTCGGGCAATCTTCCCGGCTACCCGGCGAGCCATGGCTGTATCCGCCTGCCATTCGATTTCTCGCAATTGCTTTTCAGGGAAACCTCGAAAGGTGGCACAGTCGTCGTGGGCGATGGCAAGGTCCCGGTGCCGCACTTGGCGTCCAATCCCGGCCTGCTGCTCGCGCCGAAGGATCTCAACTCGGAGATGGTCCGTCCGCTCGCGAGTAACGAGTATGACTGGAAGCCGGACCGCAGCGCGAGTGGCCCGATCACGATGGTGGTGAGCGCGGCCGATAAAGCGATCTACGTTTATCGCAACGGCAATGTCATCGGGCGGGCGCCGCTGGAGATCACTGGGCGCGGAGCCCTCGGGAATAATGTATTCTCGCTCCTCGAAGGCACGACCGATCGGGCAAGCAAGCTGGCTCCCGGCCGCGCGGCGCGCAGATGGATGACCGTAACGAGCAGTGGCCGCCGCGCCAATGCCGACCAACTGGCGTCCCGTCTGCGCATCAACCCCGAGATTGCAGCGAAGGTTTACGACACGATCACACCGGGCACGACGGTCATCATCACCGACCAGCCAGTGGTGCGCACCCGCAGCAACGCTCCCGTCCTCGAGGGCTGATTAAGCAATACGGCCGCCGTAATTCGACACACTGCGCTCTTTATCGTGCGGCCCTGCCTACGACCTTGGTCCGATGGCGAGGGCGGCTCCGCTTTATGATGCTGCTAGGGGGAGGCGCACGCCCGCGCTAACAATAGAGACCCAGTATATGGACATAGACCTACTTTGCATTTGCATCCTTGGGCTGGCTTTCCTGGCTGGCTGCTCTTCGGGATCCGACGAGGTCACCAGCAGCGAGATTCACGCGCGAACTTTTGATTTCGTCGGCCGGAAGTCCGAGGCACCGTCGTACGCGGACGACCGCGCAGCCGTTCATAGTATGATCCAAAGCGCGATTAGCGAGAATCTCGCCGCGCGCGGACTCATTCAAGCCACCGCAAGTGGTGACGTGATCGTGGCCTATCTCGTGATTACGGAAAACAACGTTTCCACCTCGGCGATCAGCGATTATTTCAGCTATCGCAAGGATTGCGTGCATGACGTTTACACCGAGGGCAAGAATCCAGACCACTTCGAAGCGGGGACATTGCTCATCGACATCATCGACCCCAAGAGCTTCAGACTTCTGAAGCGGGGTTACGCGACGCGCCCAATCATGCGTCACCTCTCGACCGACTCTCGCGACGCTCGCATCCGGGAAGTGGTCGACGAAATTCTGCGCGACGTGCGTATTGCGCCATGAAAAAGGATGGGAGTCCGCCTGACGAATGAGTTGGTCGTTCGAGCTTCACAAGACCACCCAGCCGGTCGCGCACGCCATCGGCGCGCTCGCTTTCGTTTGCGTACTCGGGATGGCACTCGGCAGTCTGAAGTTCGCGGCATAGGCCTCGGGACTGCGGGCATCCTTTTCGCTGGCATCATCGTGGGGCATTTCGGCAATCCGGTGGATCATCACACCCTCGATTTCGGGAAGGAACTCGGGTTGATCCTGTTCGTCTTCACGATTGGTCTGCAGCTTGGGCCCGGATTCTTCGCCGCGCTCCGCCAACAGGGCGTGAAGCTAAATCTGCTCGCCGCCGCGATTGTTATCATGGGAGCGATCGGCGCACCGCTGGCCGGTTGGCTGGCCGGCTTCGATCCGGCGGCGGTGCTTGGAATCTTTTCCGGAGCATCAACCAATACGCCCTCGTTAGGCGCAGCCACCCAGACGCTTGGCACATTGCCCGGGATAACGGCCGATCGCCTTGCCTTGCCCGCGCTCGCCTATGCCGTGAGCTATCCAACCGCGATCGTGGGCATTATCGGGACGCTGATTTTCCTGAAACTAATCTTCCGCATCGATCCGAAGCTCGAAGCGGAGGATTTCGCGGCGAAGAATCGAGTGAACACCGAACCAGTCGAGCGCCGCACCCTCATCGTGACCAACCCAAACCTGGATCGCATCCGGGTTGACGCGATTCCCGGTCGCCTTGAATCGAAAGTCACCATCTCGCGCATCCGCAATGGCCACCAAACCGTCGCGGCTACGGACGCGACCATCGTTCACACGGGTTGTCGGCTCGTGGTCGTCGGCACGCCTTCTGGCTTGGATCGATTCGAGCGCATCGTCGGTCAACGGAGTGAGGAGGACTTGGTGCTCGCAGAGACCGACATCACTTTTCGGCGCGTGGTCGTAACCGATTGGGAGGTTCTCGGAAAGACCGTTGGCGAGCTGAATCTCGACGACCGTTTCGGCGTCGCGGTGACCCGCGTCACCCGCGCCGACATCGAGATGTCCGCCGTCCCCGGACTCCGCCTTCAGTTCGGCGACACGATCACGCTCGTCGGGCGAGAGGAAGATCTCGACGAAGCCAGCAAAGCACTCGGCAATTCGGTCAAGGAATTGAACGAGACCCATTTCATTCCGTTCTTCATCGGCCTCGTCCTTGGGATAGCTCTCGGCACCATGCCGATCGCTTTTCCCGGGCTACCGCAACCAGTCCGTCTCGGGCTGGCCGGCGGTCCGCTGATTGTCGCGCTCATCCTCGGGCGCGTCGGACGCATCGGGCGGCAGGTGTGGCATATGCCGGTGAACACCAATCTGGCCTTTCGTGAATTTGGCATCGCGCTTTTTTTCGCGGCGGTTGGCCTTGGTGCAGGCGCGAAATTTTTCGCCACCGTTTTCAGCTCAACCGGCCTCTATTGGCTGCTCGCGGGAGCATGCGTAACGGTGCTGCCGATATTGCTGGTGGGCATCCTCGCACGCTCCGTCTGGAAAATGAATTTCATGGATCTCAGCGGCCTTATCGCCGGCAGCATGACCGATCCGCCGGCGCTTGCCTTCGCCTCCAACATTGCTGGATCGGAGGCTCCGGCAGTTGGTTACGCCACAGTCTATCCGCTCACCACGTTGCTCCGAATTCTCTCAGCGCAAGTGCTTGCGATCGTCCTGTTCCGATGAAGCAGTTGATGCAAGCATGAGTTACGAAAGGCTCACCGAGATAATTGAAACACCCGCTCGATGTTCGGTTTCATGAGGACCTTCGTCTCATGGTCTTCAGGCCGCGCGGCATCTTTGATGCGGACGCCGTCACCACCCTTATCCGATTTCTTGAGGAGGAAGAGGATCGCTCTCACGAGCCGTTCAATCGCTTTACCGATACCTCGAAACTGGACGCACTCGATCTGGAAAAACAGTTTGTCTACCGCATCGCGCTTCACCGCCGTCGCTTTTATGTCGGACGCACGCCGGTCAAGTCTGCATTTTACATTACCAGCGACGCTGCGGCCCGTTACGTCAAGATTCACGCCGACGGAACAGAGGACTCTCCATTGCAGGTGAGAATGTTCAAGGACCTCGATCATGCCGCGGAGTGGCTCGGCGTCCCGCGCACATTGTTGGAAGTTTGACTCACCATGCAAATGCCGACACCTGGTGAAGCCTGAACGGCTTCGAGCTCAGCAAGACTGTCAGCCAGAAGCTTCGCATTCCCAAAGGAATTGAAAGGCCGGAGCCGGTCTGCAATTCGAGCTGGATCGAATTTTCCACTGGCTCAGATCCCGGCTGCGTCAACGGCTCTCGCGGTAAGACCAAAGTCCGATGTGCCGGGCTTCAGCAGTCTGTTAATTGAAGATATGCCTGCGAACCTTGAATTTGAGCCCGACGATGTCTGTGTGCTGCGGATTAGCGGAAAATTGAAGCGCTCAGAGTTTGGTGAGGCACAGGAGGCCATTGCGCGGACAATCGACGCCGGCGCGAAACCGTGTCTGCTCGCGATCCTCGATGAGTTCGAAGGCTGGGAGCGTGGCGCGGACTGGAATGATCTCGATTTCCTTTTTTCTCACAGCGATAAGATCGCCAAAATTGCGATCGTGGTGGATCCACGTTGGGAAGTGCCGGCGCTCGCCTTCGCCGGAGCGGGTGTGCGCCGCGCTCCGGTAAAGCTCTTTCCGCCTAACGAACTCGACAAGGCTCGTCAGTGGCTCGCCGACTAACCTCGCCAGGCTCGGTCAGAATCCGCCGCCCCATCGATATTGCCAGGCGATCCCCACGGCATCGAAGTCATGATGGCGAGCCCCATTGTAGGCGGTGATGGCGTAGAGCTTGATGGAATGATTACGACTCAGCGGTAGTGCCAGCGTCGCGCCGAAGCGAGCGCCTTCGTGCCGGTCGTTGTTTTCGATCCCGTTCACGGTGCTACGGCTGCCGTTAAAATAGGCCGCATCGAGGCCGACCCAGCAACCGCATCGAAAAGTGTAGGTGAGGTGCGCCTGCCCGGAATAGAGCGGCGCTTGCTTTTGCTTTTGGCCGCCGAAGAAGTCTTCGTTGTCTGTGTAAAGGGTGACCGCCGGCGCCAACTCGAGCGTCCATCGCTCAAACGCTTTGGAAGCGCCGATTTCCGGCTTAATTGACCAGCGATTACTTCCCACGTTGACCAGCCTGGTGTCATCGTACTGACCGAGCGGCACGCCGATTCGAAGACTGGCGCCAAGAATAAGGTTCTGCTTGTAATTTTTAAACTCGGCTGCGGTCAAGGCGGGTGCGCCGGCAAAATTGATCGAGAATCGAAACTATGGATCGGCGAAGCCGGAAATTTGGCGCGTGTGCGGTTGACCGAAGACAAGTCCCGTGGCCGTTATCCCCGTGAACGGCAAGAGCAGGTCGAACTTCGCAGACTTGCCAAACGCATTGAGGACGCGAACGAAACCGAAGCCGCCGACGTGGGCTTCGTTGGTCACATTCTCGATTGGGAGAGATGGATCGGTCAGGACGTTGCCAGTCGTATAACCGTAGCTAGGAGAAGGAAGTTGAGCCCGGTCGGCGAGTTGCTGTAGGCGCGGGGTTCAAGATCCTGGGCGGTAAGGCTGGCGCAGCCGCCCGCGACCATCAAGACGGTTGCAACGAGGCTGAGTGGTCGCACGGCTCGTCGCGACATACGGTATTCGCTATTGCTCGGCAGAATGCCGTGGCGACGGGGCGAGCGAATGCTCACTCGAAAACTGTGATCCGGAGAATGCCGCCGGGCCCCCGCGCATCCGCGCACGTCGGAGCGCATCGAAGAGACGACAGAAAGCGCGCGATGGTTTTACCTATTTCATAAACGCCGGGGCTGCCCGCCGAATGCCGTTCCTATCAACCCGCAATGCAGTCTTCGCCCATGGGACCAAAGTCCGATGGAACCCCGGCGGCCCGATCGTCATGCTTTCTTGCAACCGCGTGAACTGACGGAAGATTGTCGTGAAAGCAATCGTCTCAGCTAAGGCCGACGTGGCAAGAATGAGCGAACCCGCTTCGAAAATGATGCACGGTTTCCCAAGGAGTTCCGGAATATTTCGTATGGCAACCACACGGCTCTCTTGGATTGATTGCGTCCTGCATTCGCGTGGCCGAGATGAGAGCGGCTCCGGCGTTGCGCCGATGGAGAACCCGCTCCCAGCGCACGCCAAGACCTACAAGGAACCGGAGAAGAAGCGGTGGGTAGAGCCAGTCGCGGCGCTGCTCATGGCGCTGGCGACATTGGGTACAGCCTGGTGCTCCTATGAATCGGCGGCCTGGACGCGACGGGCGAATCGACTCTTGAATGAGTTCAGTGCCCTCGAGCGCCGGGCCGGCCTGTTAAGCATACAGGGGATGCAGGCAGCGACAATTCACACGGCAATGTTCATGGAGTTGCTCGCCGCCCAACAGGCGGGGAATGAAAAACTGGCCCAGTTTTACGCGCAGCGATTCCCGCCTGACGCGCGGAAAGCGTACGACGCCTGGATGGCACAGAAGCCGTTCGAAAACCCGAAGGCCGACCCTCATCCCTTCGTCCCGAGACTCTACGAAGTCCGGGGAACACGCGAGGCCGCTGCTGCCAACGCCAGCGCCGCGGAAAAGCTGAAAACCTCGCGCGCTGCTGGCAACACCTCCGGCGAGTACCTCGCCAACACCGTGCTCTTCGCCACGGTCCTCTTTTTCGCCAACGCCTCGAGCAAATTCGAGCAGCGCCGCGTCCGCGTGATCGCCTTCCTTTTTGCGGCCGCGGTCTTTACCTTCGCGGTCGTCCGGATCGCGATGCTTCCACTCTGACACGCATGCGTCGATCAGTTACCGTTTTCACGAGCATAACGAATAAGGAAAATTAAGCCGGCAATGCGCGATGGGCCGAAGTGGGCATCTCAGGCGAGCTGATCGTCGAGTAGAATTTCGAACAAAAGATCTATACCTAACAATTCAACTTTCCGGCGGAGGCAGGAGATAAAGAGCCGCCGCAAACATTAGATAAACCGTCAGCGCGAGCGCGCCGACGAACCAGGCGGAGCGGCCAGAACTCGTCACCAGAGTCGCGGTTAGGGTGGCGAAGAAGACCATCGCGACCGCGCCGGGCCAGAAGTTCAGATCCATCGGCGTCGGCCCGATGAAGTGACTGAGGTGGACAAGAACCGGCGCGACAAAAAGCGCAATCTGGGCGGAACTGCCTAACGATATGCTGACGCTCAGATCGAGCCGGTTCTTGCGCGCGCCGGAAAACGCCGAGGCCATTTCCGCCGCGCCGCCGACCAGCGCCACGACGATGAAGCCGACAAAGGCCGGGGTCATTTCAAAAGATTTGGCCGCTTCCTGGACAGATCCCACGAAGATTTCGCTGACGAGGCCGACAAAAACCGTGACGACGGCGAGCGTGGCAAGGGAGAGGCCAATCGGCCAGGCCGCTTCTCCTTCGTCGCCTTTGCCGGCGAACAGCTCGGCGTGAGTCTTGAGCGAAAACAAACGGCCCAGCCCATAGGCGATGAAAAGCAAAACCGCCAGCGCAGAGGAGCGCGACCGTGGCGAGAAAAAGCAGGCCGGCCTGAAATCGCGCCACCCGGTTGAATTCCTGCCCATGGTAGCGCAGGCCGCCGAGGAGAAAGCAGGCGCCGAGCATGAAGAGGGAGTTGGTCGTAATCGCGCCCGCGATCGACGCTTTCACGAGCGTGTATTGCCCGGCCTGCAACGCGGTAATCGCAATCACCAACTCCGTCAGGTTCCCAAGTGTGGAGTTGAGCAGACCTCCGATAGAATCTCCGGTCTTGGCGGCGACGGACTCTGTGGCATGACTGAGCAGGGCGGCGAGCGGGACGATGGCCAGGATCGAGAAAACGAAGTGCAGCGTGTAGGCGTGCGGCTGGAGCTTCTCAAGCACGAGCACGACCGGCACGAAGACGAGCAGCCAGAGGAGCGGATTATGCCGGATTTCCTGAAGGAGCAGGCGCATGGCGATTGCCTCTCTAAATTCCACAAGGCATGGCGAGCGGGAATAGGACCACAGTCCGATGGTCGCAATCTGGGGGCGTGCTCAGATATGGACGAGGCAGCGAAGGCATCCGGAGGATCGGGAAATCTTCGCGTTCCAAAGCGGCCTAACGAAACCAAACACGTGCATCCTTACGGATAATGGAAAGGAAACTGCCAGGCCGCCCGGTCAGGCCGCAGACCAAAGTGACACTGTTGCTCGCCACCGTCATTGCGATTGCGATCGGCGCAGCTTTGGGTCTGGGCGGCTTCACTTTCGTTTACGCGAAGGGCTACTCCTATCTCAGCAACGATCCCAACGCCTGCGCCAACTGCCACGTTATGCGGGATCACCTCGATGCCTACGCCAAATCGAGCCATCGCGCGGTCGCGACCTGCAACGACTGCCACACACCAGCGGGACTCGTGCCGAAATATTTCACGAAAGCCGAGCACGGATTCTTTCATTCGCTCGCCTTTACCACGGGCCAGTTTCACGATCCGATCCAGATCAAGGGACGCAGTCGGCGGGTCACGGAAAACGCCTGTCGTAAATGTCATCAGGACATCGCGCACGAGATCGACACCGGCCTAACGAGTGAGAACGCCATCTCCTGCATCCGCTGCCATGCCAACGTTGGACACTTTGAATAAACGCCTATGATCAAGCCCACCTTCAAAGATCGTCTGCTGAACTTTTATCGCAGCCGTCCGCTGGCTGTTTTCAGCGCGCTCGTCGTCCTAGCCGGGGTCGGCGCGATCCTCGGCGCGATCCTTCTCGTCTCGATCTTTCAGCACAAACAGGAGGCAAAGAATCCGTTCTTTCGGGTCGTGGAACTCAATGACCAGATCGATGATCCCGCCGTTTGGGGAAAGAATTTCCCGCTCCACTACGATGATTACCGCCGGACGGTCGATCAGCAGCGCACGCGTTATGGCGGGAGCGAAGCGATGGAGCGCACGCCGACGAAGGCCGACCCGCGTTCAGTCGTCGCGCAATCGCGCATCGAAGAAGATCCGCGGCTGAAAATCATGTGGGCAGGTTACGCTTTCGCGAAAGATTTCCGCGAAGAGCGCGGGCACGCCTTCATGCTCGACGATCAGACTTATACCGAGCGCCAGCAGGCGGCGAGGCAGCCGGGCACGTGCCTGAATTGCCACGCCTCGATTGTTGTCCCTTACAACACGCCACGCGGCAGGAGATGCGCAGCTTCGTCTGTGGCCAGTGTCACGTGGAGTATTATTTTAAAGGACCGGAGAAGCGCCTGGTCTATCCGTGGGCCAACGGGTTGAAGGTCGAGCAAATCCTCGCCTACTACGACAAGGAGCAATTCAAAGACTGGTCCCATGCGGAGACGGGCGCGCCGGTGCTGAAAGCGCAGCATCCGGAATTCGAATTGTGGAACCAGGGCATCCACGCCCGTTCCGGCGTGGCGTGCGCCGATTGTCACATGCCCTACAAACGCGAAGGCGCGCTCAAGATCAGCGACCACCACGTGCGCAGCCCATTATTAAACATCAATCGAGCCTGCCAGACGTGTCACAAATGGCCGGAGTCGGAGCTCCTGGCGCGGACCGAGGCCATCCAGGAGCGCACCCAAGGGATGCGCAACCTGGCGATGGACGCGCTCGTGGAGCTAATCGCTAATTTGAAGACAGCGCGCGCTGCCAATGCGCCCGCTCCACAGCTGGCAGCGGCGCAGGAATTCCAGCGTAAGGCCCAGTTCTACCTGGATTTTATCGAGGCGGAAAACTCCTCAGGCTTCCACGCGCCGCAGGAAGCGCTGCGCGTGCTCGGCGAATCCATTAATTTCTCGCGCAAGGGACAGCTGGAACTGCGGACGATGAGCGAAGCGCGTCAGGATTCGGCCACCCGGTAAAGCACGAAGTAAGACCAAGGTCCGATGGACTTCGGGAGAGAGATGCAATTAAAATGAAGCGAGAAAGTACTGCCAAATCAATCAACAACCCGATCCGACCATGTCATTCGATAAATTCGTCGATTACGAAACACTGACCAAGGAGCGCCTTGAGGCGATGGCGAAGTCAATTCACACCATCAGCATCGACGAACTCAAGAAGTTGGGGGAGCAACTCTTTCCTTACACCGGCGACGTCTGGCGAGACGCCTTCTTCAATTTCCTCGCCGAAAATCAAAGCGCGACCTATCACCACGCGATCACCCAAGACGGCGTCAACTTTCTTTACTGCCGTTCCAAGGATAAAGGCATCTGGTTTCTTCCCGGCAGCGGACTAGGACCAATGCAAACAAGAGGGCGAGAGGCGATGAAAAAATTGGCTGAGGCTCATCCTTGAATGCACTCAGTGCATCACCGGTGGTAACGAAAAAATCGACGCTTCCTGTTCCCCATGCACCGCTGTTCCCGTTCGCGGCGAGTTCTGCGCGGGAGATGACAGCTCGTGGTTGGCCGGGAGCGAATGCCGCTCCAGCCCACGGCGCCACCAGACCGATTTTGCTTTCCCAACTCCTCTGTGACTAGCCGCTGCGGTGCTCTTAAAACTTCTCGCCGCGGGTGTTCTGGTAGCTGCGACGGTCTGCGTGCATGCAGTCGGTTTGGCTGGACTGCTAAGAGCCCGCCTGGGCTGGCACGGCCCTCCGCCCAGTGGATTTTGGCCAATAACCTGGATGCTGATCCGCGCCACATGGTGTCTGATATTGCTTCATGTGATCGAGATTTGCCTGTGGGGGATATTTTACTTCTGCGTAGGTAGCATCCCTGACGCGCAAACGGCTTTTTACTTTTCCGGGATCACCTACACCACGGTCGGCTATGGCGATGTTGTGCTGCCAGAGCGATGGCAACTGGTTGGTGCGATTGAGGGCCTGACCGGTATTCTGATGTGTGGCCTCTCCACCGGATTTTTCTTCGCCGTTGTTAGCAGGCTCCTGAACCGCGCGCTCAACGCCAAGGACCCGTCAGAGTAGGCGGAGTTAAGCATTGCCCTTCCCTACCGGGCGGCGCAGAACACCAAATCGGATCTGCGGGCGGGCTAGCGCGGAAGCTCCGCCACGATCTTGCGGACGGCGTCCTGGATCGCGGCCGCGTTTCGTTCGGCTGTGCTCAGCACGCCTTTTCCAACGCCCCGAAATACGATCAAGCGACGCTTTGGATCAAGGAAATTCAAGACGAGCGTGCCTTCGGTATATTGGGTCACGTCAGCATTCATGTGCCACAAGCCGCTTCCTACCTCGCCACCGCGATATGGCACGAAAGTTGTGCTAGTGGTGGGCATGGTGTGAAGCTTTTGGCTCGTGATGACCGTTGGCACAACCACCAACTCGGAATGGCCAGAGGGCGCTTCGGCAATCCCGCGCTCCGCCAGACTCGCCTTCAGGGTATCGCTGAGGGCCGCACTTCCTGTGGGACGGAGCTCAGGCGCCTGATTCAGGTCGAGCGAATAGGTTTTATAGGCGGCAAATGAGATTTGATGATTATAATCCGTCGCGACCGAAACGGCCGGCCCGCTGGCACAAGAAGCCAAGAGGAGGCACGCCGAACCGATGAAGCAGAAACCCAGTATTTTTGTTTTCATATTAATTTTCGATGATCCCAATGTCGGCCAAACTCCGCGTCCCTATCTATCGGACTTTGGTCGTACCCACGGCTAGGTGCTGTTTTGACATACTCCAAGCGTCGGGAAGGCGTCGCATCTCGGGCGAGACGCGGCCAGCAGTGTTTGTCGCTCCGCCGGCGACTCAGAGCGGGCCAAGGTACCGCTGGTGCTTGTGACTTAGCAACCGTCGGCGGTAACCCTAACTGCTTCCAGAAATTCGGCGCTGTCGACGGGTTTGAGGAAAAAAGCGGAGGCTCCTGCTTCCATTGCTTTGCAGCGGACCGCCGGATCATCCTTGCTCGTGAGGATGATCACCTTTGTTAGGGGCGAGATTTGGCGCAGCCTTCTTTGCACCTCGAGGCCGTTCATCACTGGCATCAGAACATCAAGCACCGCGACATTGGGGCGCTGGGTCTCCGCGTAGTCCAAAAAGGAGTGCGGGTCGTGGAACGATTTTGCTTTCCAGCCTGCGGACAAGAGCAACCGGCTGGTTCCCTTCAGGGCGGAGGGATCATCGTCGAGCAGGCAAATGGCGCGGCCGTCTACGCGAGTTCCGTCAGCCCAAGCTTCTTTTATTTGCGGCATTATTCGAAATTTTCCTCGTGTTCGATCGCGCTCACGTCCGCGTCCCCGCGCAGAGCGCAACTAGTATACGGCCGACAGATCGGCCTGGACGCAACCATCTCTGTTGGGAACCGAGCGTGAACAAGAACCGTGAGGCTTAAGAACATCTGGCGCCTCCGGCAACGCGGTGGGAAAATGCTCGCCGCACCGCCTGTAGAAATTGCGCGTCGTCAAATGGCTTGATGAAAAATGCGAACGCTCCAGCCTGCGTCACGGTGGCGCGAGCGGCCGCGTCCTCCCGGCCTGTAATGAAGATCGCTCTCGCTTGCGGCGAGCGGGCACAGAGGTGTGCGAGCAGTTCCATCCCCGTCATTCGATCCATCCAAATATCTAAGACGGCAACTTTGACGTCATTATTCCCGATAAAGGTCAGGAAATCCTCCGGTTCGCTGAACGCCCGCACCACAAATCCGTCCGATTCGAGAAGGCGGCCGACAGATCGTCGGATGGAAAAGTCATCATCCACCAGACAGACAGTGTGCTGGGGAGGATTGTTATTCGGCAATCCGACAGTTCCAGGATTTTCACTCTTAACGCTCATGCTTCGGTCCTCTTGCCGAGACGGCGAACGGCAACAGCGGTCTACGCCGCAACCGGTAAAGACGGCTCTGACGTCTCTAGAATTAGCCGATCCGTTGGCGAGTTGGTATCAGACCTTGGTCCGACTTGCCGTAAAAGGGGCAGCGCCCGCTTTTTCTATCAATCGAACCAACTGGGCCACGGACGTAATGCGCAGCTTTTGCATCGCGCGGCCGCGGTGGAGTTTCACGGTCTTCTCGGCCATCCCAAGCTCGCCGACAACCTGCTTGTTGAGCATGCCAGTGGCGACCAATTGCACGACCTCAAACTCGCGCGGAGTGAGCAGGTCAAGCAACTCCCGGGCTTCGTTCTTTCCCGCCGCAATCCGCCGTTGCTCCGCGGATCGCGCGAGCGCCCGCTCCACACACTTGAGGAGCTCGCCCGGCCGAAACGGCTTCGGTAGAAAATCAACCGCGCCTGCCTTCATCACCCTGGCACACATGGGAATGTCGCCATGCC
>CAWFYE010000016.1:0-11836 GCA_963819975.1 uncultured Verrucomicrobiae bacterium
AAGGCGGCAAAACCTACGACCCGGCGGCGATCGAGAAGGCTCTCGGAATTGCGCCGCGCGGGGGCAAACGTTAGGCGAACAATCTCGCCGCGAACGCGTGCAACAGGTCCAAGATTGAATCCTCGAGCGTCTGCTTTTTGTCCTGATTGCTTCGGGGGGCGCTGACCTATAAGAAAGAGAGGATGAATCGCCGCGCATTTATTGTCGCCGCGGCCAGTTGGGGAGCGGCGGCCGCATGGGGTTGGCCGACGCCGCGGCGTTCGCAAATTGGCTGGCGAGAACGCCGCCAACTTTTTCCGGAAGGCGTCGCTTCCGGCGATCCCGATAACAACAGCGTTTTGTTTTGGACGCGCTATCCCAGCTCCGGCAAGTCAGCGCAATTGACCCTCGAGGTGGCCGAAGACGAGGCGTTTGAGCGCGTGACCGCCAGCGCGCCGGTTACGGTTTCGCCCGCAGCCGATTGGTTCTGTCGCGTTCTGGTCGGAGGACTGAAGCCGGCGCGCCTTTATTGGTATCGCTTCAGCGACCGCGACGGCAATGGCAGCCGCATCGGCCGCACCATCACCGCGCCGGCCGACGATGATTCGCGTCCGGTGAACTTCGCGTTCGTGAGCTGTCAGGACGTTAATGAGGGCAAGCTGAACGCCTATCGCCGGATGATTTACGAAGATGAACGCGCTCCCGCCGCGGAGCAGCTCGGGTTCGTGTTGCACCTCGGCGATTTCATTTACGAGGTGGTCGAGTATCCCGACGAGGTGAAGTCACGCTACGACCGCACGATCTATGAGGTCGCGCGCATCCCCGACGGCCACAAGGTCGGCAACTTCCACATCCCGCTCACCGTGGAAGGCTATCGGGCCATCTATAAAGGCTATCTCGCCGACCCCGACCTCCAGGACGCTCGTGCGCGCTGGCCGTTCGTCGCCATCTGGGACAACCACGAATTCTCGTGGCAAGGCTGGCAAAGCATCGTCAAGGCGGGGGCGTTCGAGCGCCCTGGCCAGAGCGTGAAGATCGCGGCGAATCAGGCTTGGTTCGAATTTCTCCCCGCGCGGGTCTCTCCGCCGAGCGGATCACTCGAGCGCTTCGACCCACCGGCGGTGAAAGACGTCCCGATCGACAAGTTCGATCGCGATGGCCTGGGAGTGGAACCTAACAACCTGGCCGCGATCAACAGCCTCAAGGGTTACCGGGCGTTCCGCTACGGCCAGCACCTCGACCTGATCATTACCGACCAGCATAGCTATCGGAGCGCCGACTGCTTCAGCGATCCATCTCTCGGGAACCTGGGCGGTGACGAGTTCCCGGCGATGGCTCCTGAGTCTTTGATGCAGATTCTCGACGGCGGGCGTGCCTTCAACGGCGGCAATCCCCCTGAAGAAGTCCGGTTCAACGACGCGCATGTCCCCAATCCGCAACGAAACGCGCCGCCGCAAACGATTCTCGGGGCGAAGCAGAAAGCGTGGTTCAAAGACAAGCTCAAGAGCTCGACCGCGACGTGGAAAATCTGGGCGAATTCCCAAGGCGCGCTGGATGAGCGCGCCGATCCGCAGAACCTGCCGCCGGGTCTGACCAAGGAGGCGTGGCCGAAAGACGGCGGCTACGCGAACATGGGCGGAGGTGATTTCGGCACCGCCTACCTGGAGCGCGCTGAGATCTACGGTCTCGTGCGCGACGCGAAGATCACTGGCTTCGCCATCGTCTCGGGCGATCGCCACAGCTTCTGGGCCGGCTACGCAACGGCGGAACTTCCGCCCGGCAAATTCGATCCGGTCGGCCTGAGCTTCGTCGGTGCGTCACTCACGAGCCCCGGCGCCATGGAAGCCTATGAGCACAACCTTCCGAAGGACGTTCCGCTCCGATCGCTCTTTCTCGCGGACAGGCAGGGACAGGAGAAGCCGGACTGGACCTTCAACATGCTGCTGAAGCACGGCGTCCGCTCGTGCCTCGAATATGCAAAAAACTTCGACCTGAAGCGCGCCCGGTCACTGTCCAACCCGGATCTGGCTCCGCACCTCGAGTTTATCGATCTGGGCGGACACGGATATGCGAAAGTCCGATTGTCGTCCGATGCGATGCGCACCGAGTTTGTCTGCATCCCGCGCCCCATTACCCGGAGCGAAAAACCGGACGGCGGGCCAATCAGGTATCGAGTAGTGCACGACGCGAAGCTGTGGAAGAAAGGCGAGAAACCGGTTGTGGTTCAGCGGGTCCTGGAAGGAAACGCTGACCTGTGCGTTTAATCAGACCGCGTGAGGCGAAGCAGCGTATGCTCCCGTGGCTCTGGCCCTTTACGCGGCCAGCCCTCGTTTAGCAGGTCGTCGAAGGAAACGCCGACCTGAGCATTTGATCAGACCGGTCCTCGACCGCGTGACCGGTCCCAAGATGTATGACATCGATATGGAGGGAGCGACGCCGGAGCTGATCAGCCGGCTCAAGGCCAAGGACATCTATGTCGTCTGTTACGTGGAGTCAGGCGACTGGAACCGGCAACGGGCCGATGCGGGCGATTATGCTCCTGAGATTCTCGGCCGACCGATCGACGGCTTCCCCGATGAAAAATTCATCAACATCAATGCCGTGGATGGACCGCCGGGACCCACCGGCAAGACTCTGCGTGACATCATGCTGGCTCGACTCGACCAGGCCCAGGCCAAAGGCTGCGACGGCATCGAGCCCGACCTGGACGATTTACATAACTACAAGACTGGTTTGTCATTACCCAGGCCGATCAGGTGGCCTTCAACACCTGGCTGATCGCTGCCGCCCACGCCCGTGGCATGTCGATGGGGTTAAAGAACGGCGCCAGCAGCACCACTGGCCCGAAATCGTTTGAGCAACAGATGCTCAATGCCGACGCCGACTGGACCCTTAACGAGGAGTGCAACCAGTTTAACAAATGCGTCGGTTACAAGCAGTTCATCGCCGCGGGCAAGGCGGTTTTCCAAGTGGAATACCTGGATAACCAGCGGAAACCTTATCGCGGGCGCAGAGGCACCTGTGCCACGGACAACACCGTCAATTACGACGGCATCGTCAAAGACTCCAGCAGCTCTCTGGCCGCGCTGCCACTCATTCAGGGTCGATAAGGATGAGCCTCGTGAATGGGAGCATCCACGGTGGCCCAATACCCTCGCCGCACTCCCCGCGGATCGCCGCTCACGCCATCATCCGCGTCACAGGGGCAGGGCTATCGTGCCCACCGGGAGCGGCCACGGTCCGATCCAATTTTTAGCAGGGTGCGATCTGCGCCGCGTAGGGCCGAGATGAGTCCGTCATTGAGGACACCGAGCAATTTCAGGGAGAGCGGGGAGCCTGCGGCAAGGAGCCTTTCACAGGCGTCTAGCTCAAGCTCTACGAGTCTTGCGTCACACTGAACTGTGCACGTCGCCGTCCGCGGCTCCCCGTCGATGACACTCACTTGGCCGAAAACGTTGCCTTCCGGCAAATGCGCGAGTAGCTGCTGACTTCCCTTTACCTCGATGCTCACGTCCACTGCTCCGCGCACGATGATAAAGCAGGAACCGCCGGGACTTCCCTCCGAGAAGAGCAGCGTTCCCGCGGGCAGCTCCCACTTACGCGTTACGCTGAGAAGCATCTGGATTTCGTCCGTCGTGAAACACGCGAAAGCGGGAAAAGTGAGCAACAGCTCCGGCGCGAGAGAATTTCCCGGTCCACTCTCCGTCCTCCGCAGGATGCTGTGGGGCTGGTTTACGCGGATAGTCTCGGCCGAACCCTTGCGAAGCGTCAACGCCTCGGAGATCCTGCGATTGACGTTCTTAAGCTGCCGGCAGAGTGACGCGGCAATCCGCCATAGGCTGTCGTGCTCCGTCATGAAAAGCGGCTCTCTCTGCATGAAACGGCGCGGAGCAAAGACGTCCTCCGGCACCCATTCCGGCACGCGATCCGTGAGTGCTATCTCAGCCGCCGCGTAACCTGACGCCGTCGTGTAGCTGCCGCCGTAACCATTGAATCCCGCCGCCATGATCACCCCTTCACGGAGGTAGCCGATAGCCGGCAGGCGATCCGGTGTGAACGCCAGCGGCCCAATCCATTCGCTCGTCGGCGCAACGCCATCAAGCTCTGGGAAGAAACGGTTTCGCAACGTCAGCAGCAGGCGGTGCACCGTCGGAGAACGTCTGCGGGATGCAGGATTTCGCATCGGACGATCGGCGCCGCCGCCCATGAGCAGCGGCGCCTTGCCGCGTCGGGCACCCTCACGCGGCTGAGTGAAGAATACCGGGCCGGCTTCGCTCGTGATTGCCCGGCCCCGCGCACGATCGGGCGCGTTCTCCGTAAATTGGATCTGACTCTGATGGGGTCGGATCGCACTGAGTTCTGGAAATAGCGATGCCGTGAAGGCATTCGTGGCGACGATGACGCGCCCGGCCACGATAGTACCGCGATCGGTCACGATCCGGTGCCTATTCTGATCGTCGCTCTCGACCGCGTGCACTCCGGTGCGGGTATAGAGCTCCGCACCTGCGGCGAGCGCCCGGTCGAGGAGCCCGCAGACGTACTTGAATGGATGGTAAGTGCCGTCTTCCGGGACGAACCGGCCCACGAATTCGTTATCAATGCCGAGGTCTCGGCGAATCGTGGCGCGCGACCAAATCTCGATCCGCTGCCCATGTTGGGCCGCCAACACCACCTCCTCGCAAATCCCCTGTTCCTCCTCATCGCTGTTTGCCAGGTGCAGCCAGCCTTTCGGCGTAAAGTCGCAGTCGATGCCCTCGCGCAGAACGATGCCGCGCATCAGATCGCGATTGCGCAGTGCGACGCCGAGCACGAGTGACGCCTGGCGCGCGCTTTCCGCACGCAATATTTCAGCAGGCAAACCGGGGTAGACCCTTCGGAGAAACTGCAGCCGTTCTCGCGCGAGACCTTCGTACGCGCCGACGGAATTTTCCGGGAGAAGTTCGAACGTCCCGCCGTTGCGACCGCTCGCTTCTCCGGCGGGATCCCCTTGATCGAGGATGACGATGCGCATCCTGCGAGTCCCCATCGCCCGGGTCAGATGATAAACGCTCGATGCGCCGGTGAGTCCCGCGCCGATGACCACGACGTCCGCATTCGGCGGCAACTCCGCATTCGATTGAAAATTCGCGAAACGACGGCCGTTGCGGAACCAGTATGGTTCGTCGCTAGCCGGAATCCCGTTGTCTCGTGGAACGATTTCGGGATGGCGCGATTGATCAGACATTCTACGAATGAACGGCAGTGAGCGGAGATCCGCGTCGCTCTCATGATTCAATCAACTCGGGGACGGAATCTGGATCATCCGTCTCCCAAGTGGCGAGGCGTCTTGCTGGACTCTTACCACGGATTACGCGGATAATCACGGATGGCCCATCGCGTCGCGAGCGGAAGATTAAGTTCGCGATCGCGAGACGCCATCGCCAGCGCGAGAGGCGCGTGCACACTACCCGGACGCGGGCGATCGGGGTCAGAGCTTACTATCGACACAACGGGGCAGATTCCCGACCGACTGTGCGGAGGATCGCCGAGTCTTCGGCCAAACGCGCTTTTCGTCCCAATCCGAGCCATAGTAATCCGGCAGCTCGAAGTGATCGAGCAGGGTGCCGCCCATGATCCATTTGGCGACAAAGGGAATCCGGAAGGTCTACTGATTGCGAAGGAAAATCCCCACCAAGTCTTTGGCGTAAACGATCCGGCCAATTTTTTTCGCGGCCTCCTGCTTGCCGAGGGATTTTCCGCTCGCCGGTTGGTTTTCAGTCTTGCGGACTCGACCGCGTTAAGCGGTCAAGTGACCAAAGCGCGGGGGGAAATTGGGGTCAGTGTGCAAATCTTGACTAAATCACAGGCGCTGCCGTTCACCCGCAGAAACGCCCGGCTTACCGGCAGGGTCACTTCTCTGGTTTGGCCATCCTCACCGCGGACAAAGGGAAAGGAAGAAGGACGAAGGGTTAATTAAGAGGTCGACTTTCTGTGGAATCGGCTCCGACCGCTCTTTCTCGCCGACAGGCCGGGACAAGCGAAGCCCGACTGGACCTTCAACATGCTGGTGAGGCACGGCGTCCGTTCGTGCCTCGAATATGCAAAAAACTTCGACCTGAAGCGCGCCTGGTCGCTCTCCAACCCGGATCTGGCTCCGCACCTCGAGTTCGTCGATCTCGGCGGACACGGGTATGTGAAGGTCCGATTGTCGGCCGATGCGATGCAGACCGAGTTTGTCTGCATCCCGCGCCCCATTTCGCGGAGCGAAAAACCGGACGGCGGGCCAATCAGGTATCGGGTCTTACACACCGCTGCATTGTGGAAGAAAGGCGAAAAGCCAGTCCTCGTTCAACAGGTCGTAGAAGGAAATGCGGACCTGAGCGTTTAGAGATTAGTCGCTGGAAAGCGGCCCAAATAATGGAGCAATTGAGCGCGTAGGAATGGAGCGAACGGGATGAGCGACATAGAAGGTAAAGCTGCGAGGGTAGCAGCGAGGGAATGTGGGAAACGACCGAGTTTCAAATGCGGACGTGAGCGTTTGATCGCAAATCACGCAGCGAGCGACGCGAAGCCGCCGAGAAGCCAGTGTCGATAGTTAGCTCTGACCCCTGTTCCTCCCGCGAGCTCAATCAGGTCGGTTACATCGTCCCCGGGTTGGGCGACGCGGGCGACCGTTACTTCGGAACCAACTGACTTGTTAGCCGGTTCTGCACATGTGCACGGACCGACCCGTTCGCCCCTCTTCCTTGTTCAAGCTTACCTTTCTGGGTCTCGGTGGGCGGGCGAATCCGCACCGAGAAATCGACGGCGTTGCCGGCGGCACGAGCGGCGTCGTTGATGTGTGCGCGCCGCCGCAGTTCTTCGAAATCCAGGCTCGTGTCCACGATGCCCAAGCCATACACGTAGCGATCAATCAGCCCGTTGAGCAGGTGACGAAACTCGAATCGGCTATGCTGCCCACCAGCGGCGCGAGAGTATCGGATGATGTTGAGCGTGCAGTTGTTGCTCAGCAAGTTGTACCACTCCGGATGCTCGGCCAGATGGTTGATGCGGTCGAGGTAGATACGGAATAGTCGCCGGACGGCGTCGGGCGTCGCACGAATGCGGTAGAGAAAAACCTCCTCGTCGCGGTGGTCCGTGCGGACGCGCACAATATCGCGCTCGTCGCCTACGACGTAAATCAATTCGAACTGTTTGAACATCGACGCGATCGGGTCGAACCCCTCACCGATCTCCGGACGCGTCTCGATCGAAACACAGACCGGCAGCGAACCATCGTCGAAATTGAAACTGACGAACGTGTGCGCGACTGGCCCGATTTTCCAATAGGAGACGAAGAGATCGACTGAAAGCACGTGAGCCAGCGAGACTTCGCGTTCCTCATGTCGCACCGTGAAATCGTCTGCGCTGCGATATTCGAAATTCCGAAAGCCGGTGATGCGCACACGGTCACCATCGACGATCGCCCGTGGCATCACCGCGACCTCTGGCCGCCAGGGGCGATCGTGCGAAGGACGGATGCATTCCCACCAGACGAACACGCTCAGAAACACTCCGGCGAAGACCGGAAACAATCGTGGCCTCCGCGTCAACCATAAGGCCCAGATGCCGAACACGACGAAAGACACCGCCATGACCATGCGCAACCAGGAGCCAGGTAGATTTGAATAGTAAAGCGCGAGAGCGGCCCACCCGATGAGCGCGACGCGACACAGAAATCCAGTCCCGGCGAACAGCCAGCGGAGACATCTGAACAACCAGCCCGGCCGAGTTTTGAGGGTGTGCGCTTCGGTAAACGTCATGGCCTTGGCTTCATCCCTGGCCGGACGCGCCGGTTACGGCTCGAACCGGACGCGGCCCGTGCCGAGATCGTAAATGCATCCGACGATCTGGATTTTGCCCGCGCTCTCCAGATCGCGCAGGATGGGGCTGAGTTCGCGGATGCGGGCCACCGTCAGCCGGACGTTCGCTTCGCTAACCGCCTCGACGAATTTCCTATTCTTTGAGTTGTGTTCTCCTGGCACCTCGCGCGAGGCTTCGACGGCGGGTTGAATTCTTTCCAGCAGACCGGTCAGGTTGCCCATCTCGACCCGATCGCACGCACCTTTGACCGCGCCGCAACTCGTGTGACCCATGACGAGCACCAGTTTCGCGCCGGCCACGGCGCACGCGAACTCCATGCTACCGACAAGGTCATTGTCGGCGATGTTGCCGGCGATGCGGGCGTTGAAAAGGTCGCCAAGACCCTGGTCGAAGACGAATTCCGCCGGCGCCCGCGAATCAATACAACTCAAAATGACGGCGTGCGGATATTGCGCTTCGGAGGTAGTCCGCTGGTCGTGGAGCATGTCGCGGGGATCGGGTTTTCCGGCCACAAAGCGCTCATTGCCGCGCCGGAGTGATTCCAAAACCTGTGCCGGCGTCAACGCCGCTTGCTCCGCCTTGAGCTCGGCGAGATCGCGGCGGCGCGGTGTGGAGGTCGAAGTCGGTGCGCTGGGCGAGCAACCGGCCAAAGTGAGGAGGAGCAATAGCGCCCCGGCGGGTAGCCCAAGTTGGGTTCGCTTCATTTCAGCTGCATCGTTGGTGATTCGGCTCGCCGGATCAAGAACTTAGCAGCGCGTTTCAACGACCGCCCTCACAAGGTGGTCGTGGCAATCGCTTCCGAGTTCACCATCGGGTATCCCATGCGACCCGGATACGGTAGACATCCGATCCAGCTCGAGGATCGTCGATCCGTATGATAGTAGTGAAAAAATTTCGTGAAGTCGGTTGCTGGGTTATTCGAGCGTTTCCCCTACCCTGACGAATGTCCACATGAGCGCGTGGCCTAACGAATGGCGAAGAGCCTCGAAAATCAGCTCTTCCGGAAGGGAACCTGGTCCCGTGGACGGTCACGGTTGTTGCACGGCGGCCTCGAACCACAACGTTAACCCGATTATCCACCCGACCCGTCCAATGCATACTGGTTGGCATCTGTGCCTCTACAGATGATACGCCGCCAAAAAGCGCTATTGCTGCCCCGAAAGCGGCGGCCAAACTAATTTTCATTCTTATCCTCATTATTTTCTCCCCGCTTTGCTTTTGCGATTCACGCGGTTGCCGGCTTGCGGGCCGAGAATCCGAGCGCCAGCAGTGAGGTGCCGTGAAAGAGGAGGTTGATACCGAAGAGCAGACCCAAGATTGCGGTACTGCCGGATGGCCAGCGGTTGTAAACCATTATCCCGAGGATGACCGACGTCAGGCCGCTGAACAGCATCCAACCCCAGCCCGGAATACCCCGCATTCCGAGGGCGGTCACCGAAGTGGAAAGTCCTTCAGCGACCAGGTAGAACGCGAAGATGAGCGTGATCATAGCCACGCTGGAGGGCAGGCAATTGAGAATCATGACACCAGCCGCTATACGAATGAGGCCCAACAGAGCTTCCATGACGCGGTGGTTCTTGTGCTTTCCGAGGAGAGCAAGAACCAGCGAAATGGTCCCGCTCACCAAAAGGAACAGCCCAAGAAACCGTGCGATTACCAAGGAAAACAACAAAGGTGAACCCATGGCGGAGAAGCCGACAAAAATTGAGAGGATGCCACCGATAATCAGCCAGCCGCGGCTTCTCGAGAGATCGTTCGCAGGGGATGATTCACCCGCCATAAACGCAGTATATCTGCCCGGGCTAGGAATGGCAATTACTTTCTAACGAACCACTTTGAACCAACCCAGAGCATTTGGCTGGAAGCGAGCGAGGCGGCCAGCGCGAGCAGTGATATCGCCCTTGGTTGGTTGATCGTGCAACTGTTGCTCGGCGGTGTATCCGCTTCCCTTCTACTCCCGCTCCTGATCCTACTTCAGGCGAGCAAGAGCAAGGGTGTAACCTAACGACCTATTTAGCGGTCAGATTCTTGTAAATCTTTCCGTCTTTCATGATGACGATGAAGTTTTTCGCTGGATCTTCGATCAGCTTGATGTTCTCCATGGGGTTGCCGTCAACCAGCAACAGATCGGCCAGCGCGCCTTCTTCGACGACGCCGAGCTTTCCCGGATAGGGATTGCGCTTGCCGGACAGCGCCAGCAGTTCGGCGTTTGTCGACGTCGCCATGATCAGCGTTTCGGCGGGGGTGAACCATTGGGTCATCGAGGCCAGAATTGCCCCTTGTTGCTGCGCCAGCGCGCGAGAGAACAGCACATCGGTACCCCACGCCGTCTTGAGCTTATACTTCTTCGCCAACTCGTAGGTCTTGGGTATGCCGAGCACGACTTCTTCCGCCTTCTCTCTCTGGACCGTACCCACCGGAAAGCCCTTTACCAGGGCTTCGGGGATTGGCTGCATGCTCAGCCAGATGCCCTTTTCGGCCATCAGTTTAGCGGTTGCATCGTCCATGAGCATGCCGTGTTCGATACATTTCACACCGGCGGCTATGGACCGCTGGATCGCAGCCGGCGTAAAGGCGTGCACGGTAACGTACGTGCCCCAGTTCTCGGCCGCTTCAACCGCGGCGCGCAGTTCGGCCTCGGTGAAGGTGGTCACGTCGATCGGGCTGAAGGGTGACGACACTCCACCGCCCGCTGTCAATTTGATCTGGGAGGCGCCCTGCATGAGCTGCTCGCGCGTTCGCAGGCGCACCTCGTCAGGGCTGTCCGCGACCATGGCGCCGCCGAGCTTCTCCATCCGAGTGAGCTCGCCAACCTTCCGGGGCAGATCGGTCAGGTCGCGAAAATCCCCGTGCCCGCCCGTGACAGTGATAACGGCGCCGGAGGGATAGATGCGCGGGCCCACGACGACGCCCTCGTCGATGGCGCGCTTGAGACCGAACGTCGGTCCGCCCAGGTCGCGAATGGTGGTGAAACCGCGCATCAGAGTGTCGGTGGCCTCGGCGCCAGCGTGCAGACTGTTGTAGGTGACGTCACCGAACGCCTGTGCGGGAGTCACCCGCGCCAGCATCGCGTGCCAGTGATTGTCGATCAGGCCGGGCATGAGCGTGCGGCCGCCCCCATCAATGAGGACGGTGTCGGCGCGACGATCCGTTGGGATCGGTGTGGTCGAGATTTTTTCGATCTTGTTGCCCCGGACGAGGACGTGCGACGCGGCGGAGAGTTCGCCTTTCTTTCCGTCGAAGATCCGGACGTTGGAGAACAGGGTGACGGAATTCGGCGCGTCGCCCGGCTGCGCTGCGGCGGTCAGGGCGAATGTGGCGACGAGGGCCGCGTGAGCGAGGAGTTTTGTTGTCTTCATGATGAGTGACCTAACGGGGTATTTGGCTGCCTAGCTATGCATTCGTTGGTGTTCTTCGTCCTCGATTCCTCTTTGTCAATGCGAGGACGATGGATGAGAATGACAAGGCGGGAGGGGTCGGGGTCAGGGCTTACTATCGACACCCGTTCATTCACACCCGCACGTTCGGCGTCTGTGCAACATCCATGTCGCTCGGTTCCCACAGGCTCCGTTCATCGCGAAACTCGCGCGGAGTCGCAAGAACAATCGCCTTCTAGAATGGAACCAGGCCAACCCGCAAGGCGTAGCGGACCAGCTCGGCCACGGAGTGCACCTGGAGCTTGGCGAAGGCGTTCGCTCGGTGGGTCTCGATGGTTTTGATGCTGAGGTCCAGCTCCGCGGCGATTTGCTTGGTCGATTTGCAGTCGGCGATGAGGCGGGCGGTTTCATGGAGCGAGAATGCGGCTCGCCTATCGGATTCATTTCGCGGGCAGTTGAAGGGGTCTGAGCTTACTATCGACACTCGCATTGCGAGGCGCGGCGGGCGTCAGTCCTTCGGCGCCTGCGATAGGTACGTTTTGAGGACGGCGATGCGGTCGTTAATCAGCTTCAATTGAGCTTCCGCGTAGTCAACGCGGAGGGCGCTGCCGCCGACAGCGCCGCCGACGCGCGCTCCG
>CAWFYE010000017.1:0-153692 GCA_963819975.1 uncultured Verrucomicrobiae bacterium
ATTGGGTGCTGTTCTGGGGGCAACAGCGCACCGCTTCAGCTTCCCGCAGCAGATCGGGGGCAAAGACCTGCCCGGAACAGAAAAGGGATCGCTCTCCCTATCCTTCTACGGAAAAAGCAAAGCGAAGTTTCAGAGAAATTTGAAAATTTTTGTCCCGGCACGCGATCGAAGTTGCTCCGGTTGGCGAATTTCGTCGGTGCGCGATGTGTCCTTGTGCCGGAGAATTTCGGTGCGTTCGAGACCAGCCTACTCGCCGTGCCGCTTTCGCCTGTACTTCTAACCCCGCGAAGTACCACAAATACCGTGCGCGGGTCGCGGTCCCGTAACAGAAAACTAGTCGTTCGCCACCATACGCGGAGCCGAAGCCTGCGCCGCAAGCTGGTCGTTCACCTTCTGAATCTGCGCTGCCTGTGCTTTGAGGGATGCGGTGAGAGTATCGATCGCCTTCTGCTGCCGGGCAACGGTGGTTCTTAGTTCCTGAACGTTGCGATGTTCCTTGAGAAACTCATTAAGCAACATGGCGCTTACTGCTTCGTATCGGACAGTGTAGGGCTTCCCCTCCTCGTCGCGGGCCACCAGATCGGGATCGACCTTCTCCACTTCCTCGGCGACGAGGCCAAACTGTGGGATTCCCTTGGGATCGAGTTCCTTCTTGTACTGGAAGGTCACCGGCTTGAGCGCAAGGATCGCCTCGCTCGCCTTGTTCATTGGTTTAATCGCTTCCTTGAAGCGGGCCGACGACATGGTCGTGCCGAGGTGACCGGTGGTATCTACGATAACGGGTACACCTGTTGGAACGGTTGCCCCGCTGATAGCGGCAATGTACGTGGCAGTCTGCGTTCCCACCCTCCCGATGCGTATTGTGTTGGACTCAGCACGACTCCCTTGGTTGCCTATATCGATGTTGTGATCGCCGATGGTGAGATTTCGGCCGGCTCCCTCACCGACAGCGATATTGTCTATACCGGTTGTATTATTTTGAAGCGCGATATAACCGTAAGCCGTGTTTCTATTGCCGGTGGTGTTGTTATACATCGCATTAGCGCCAGCGGCAGTGTTGAAGAAGCCGATGGTGTTCCAATAGACCGCGTGATCACCGATGGCTGTGTTGAAGCTTCCCTCCGTCCCAGCGCCGCCTATATTACTCTCTAGCCCAGCTACTCCAATGGCTACGTTAGCGAATCCGATTGTATTGCTACCGAGCGCAGAACTACCGACGGCGATGTTGTTCCCGCCGGCAGTTTGGGAAACGAGCGCAAAACCACCGATAGCCGTGTTGGAATCCCCGGTGTTGTTAATGAGCGCGTTATCGCCCAAGGCTGTGTTGCTGTTCCCTGCTAAACATCCCTTCTGACAGGTCTGCGCTTGCGACGAAAGCGCAAAGCAGCCGAGTGTTAGTGCGATGAGAATGGGCAGCATTATTGTATTTTTGGATTGCTCTAGCGGATTCATGGTTCTTCCTTTCTGTTACTACGGTCGTTTTCTACGGTCGGGCTCCGGCCAAATGGGAATGTCCGCGTTCAGCATCACGACGATATGCGCATTCCGGCAACACACGTCAAGGTGCGCTCACGGCGACGAGGTTGCCCGCCACCAGCCAATCTGTGGCATCTGGCGCCGGTGCCTGACCCCCAAAGCTAAATAATATTCACCTGACAGATGCGCTCCGGTCGCCTGCAAAATGCCATCCACTCATCGAAAATCTCTAGGGAAATTGGATGAATGAATCGGGTAAGGGTCGGATTCAATTCATAGTGCCGATTTCCGCATCCATGAGCGCGTGATGATCAAAGTCCGGCGACGGAGCCTG
The DNA here is from genome assembly GCA_963819975.1 of uncultured Verrucomicrobiae bacterium. Classification (GTDB taxonomy): domain Bacteria; phylum Verrucomicrobiota; class Verrucomicrobiia; order Chthoniobacterales; family UBA10450; genus Palsa-1392. The sequence goes on from CAWFYE010000017.1 coordinate 1,811, forward strand.
TGAGGGCGGGTCGCCATTGAAGCCGGCAATGACGAGAATATCGCCACTCGGCAGGAGGACGGTTCGGTGAGCAGTTCGGGCTTGTATCATGTCACCGCTGAGCGTCCAGGTTGCGGTGGAGGGATCATAAAGTTCAGTCGTCGGCGTGGGGCCGTGTTCGCCTCCTACGACCGCCACCAAGCCACTGGGCAGCAACGTCGCGGTGTGCTGCGCGCGCGGGACATTTAGCGATGCCGTCAACGTCCAGTTCCCTGCCGCGGGGTCGTAAATCTCGGCAGTCCCAATCACGTTGAGGTTGGCATCGAGACCTCCGGCCACCAGGACCAGGCCATTGGGCAACAATGTCTGCGAATGGCGAAATCGCCGGAACATCATGCGGCCCGCATGTGTCCAGCTCCCTGTTGCGGGGTCATAAAGTTCTGCAGTCGCGGTTGGCCCGCTGAGTCCATTGCCGCCGCTAACTAGGACCAGGCCATTTGGCAGCAACGTCGCGCCGTGCCGAAAGCGCGCTACCGACATACTCCCGGTTTGAGTCCATAGGCCGGTTGCCGGGTCGTAGATTTCCGCACTGGCCACGGGTCCAGTCCCACCCGTGCCGCCGCCACCGGCAGCGAGGACGGTTCCATCGGGCAGTAAGGTCGCGGAAAGTGCGGCCCGGCCGTCATGAAGCGATCCCGTTTCACTCCAGATTCCGGTAGTCGGATCGTACAGTTCCGCCGAGGTGAGTCCCCCTCGGTTGACCTGGCCGCCGACCGCCAGCACGAGTCCGCTCGGCAGCAGCACAGCTCGGTGACGGGCTCTTGGGTGATTCATGCTGCCGGTTGGCGTCCAGAGCCCGGTCGCCGGATCGTAAAGCTCGGCGCTGGTGGTAGCGGTCGTGCCGGTGTTGCCACCACAGACCAGCACTCTCCCGTCAGGCAGCAGCGTCGCAGTGTGATAAGAGCGAGCAGTCAAAAGCGTGCCGGTATCCTGAAAGGTGAACGAGCTGGTTGCGAAAGCCCCGAACGGAAGAATTGGGAGACAGAGGAAGACGAGGCGTGCTACGCCCCGCCAGAGTGGGTTGATGTGTTTCATAGGGAGTGCTTGAAGATTGAGGAACTCAGTGCATCTCGGCTTTGCGTGCACCAAGCCAGATTGGAGATCAATTGCATCAGCAGCCGGAACAAATGTCAAGGTCGGATGCGCTCCACGAGCCGGAAGGCCACTCAGCGAAACAGCGCGGATGGCGTGATAGCCGACGCCCCAATCTCTGAGGACGCCCGTCCGGTTGCTGATCCACCGACAACCAGAATGGTATCGTCATTCAGAAGCGTCGCGCTGTTACCAGAGTGTGTTCCCCTCATTCTCCCTCTCGTCCAGGTTCCACTAGCTATATCATACAGCGCCCAGGTATTTGGCACGCCGGTCGACGCGTCGCCCGTTAGCACGACGCTCCCGTCCCAAAGAGTGGCGCGATGCGCATAGCGCGGGGTAGGTAAGGCAGCGGTTGCTGACCACAGTCCAGTCGCCGGATCATAAATTTCGGCGCTGGCGGTGGCCCTCCTCCCATCGAAGCCGCCCGCCACCAGCACCTGGCCATTTGGCAAAAGCGTAGCTGTATGACTGCTGCGACCGACTGCCAGACTCTCGACGACCGTCCAAGCGCCGGTGGCTGGGTCATAAATTTCCGACTCCTGCAGGCGGTTGTTCTTGTTCTGCCCGCCCGCGGCCAGAACGCGGCCATCGTTCAAAAGCGTAAGTGTGAAGAAATCGCGTCCCATCTGGAGCCGGCCTGTCGGCGTCCATGTTCCCGTCGCTGGATCGTAAAGCTCGGCGCTGGTGAGGAAGGTAGTGGGCGGGCCGTTGAGTCCCCCGGCGACCAGCACTTTGCCCGTGTTAAGCAATACGGCCGCATGGGCCACACGCGCGGTGGACATGCTCGCCGTCAAACTCCATTGGCCAGTTGCCGGATCGTAAACCTCCGCCGAGGCCAGAAAGTTGCCGTTTTGCCCCCCGGTTACCAGGACCCGGCCATCAGGCAGGAGGGTGCCGGTGTGAATTTGACGCGGAGCGAACATGCTCCCAGTAAAGCTCCACATTCCTGATGCGGGATCATACAACTGGGCGCTGGCGAGAACGGTAGAAGCCGCCCCGCCGGCGATGAGCACCTTGCCGTTCTGGAGCAAACCGGCGACGTGACCGAAAACGTCGCCATTGGTCGAGCCCGTTGGCGTCCATGTAACGCTGGCAGCGGAAGTCTGAGCTGCGCTTGCGATCGGCAGCGTAAACGCGGCGATAAGCAGGAAACCGGCAGTGGATAGGCGGGACATCTTCACGGTTGATATTTACGAGGCTTCAACCGGCAGATCAATCCGGGTCATCCTCGTTGCCGCAGAACGGGTCGCCGTGGATGCGTTCGACGCGTCGCCGGCCCCGGAGTAAAAAGTACTACGGTCAGACGATTTTTTGATGCAAGACGTTGCAAAGCTGTGCAAAACAGCGCGAATTCGTTAGGCTCCATTACCGGTCCCCCGCAACTTGCGGCTCGCCTCGTTCCGCGCTTGCGAGATAGCCGTTGTTGAAACCGCCTACGACGAGTATCTCTCTTCCGGAGCGGAGCAACGTCGCCGTGTGACCACTGCGTCCGATGGCGAGTCTCTGGTTCCTCCTCCAGGTGCCGCGCGCCGGATCGTAGAGTTCCACACTCCTGAGATAGTTGGTACCAATACCGCCCGCGACGAGCACGATGCCGTTGGACAGCAAGGTCGCCGTGTGATTATAACGCGCGTTGGCGAGGCCGCCGGTGGCAGTCCAAGTGCCGGTCGCCGGATCGTAGAGTTCCGCGCTCGCGAGATAAGTGGTGGTAGCAACACCGCCTGCAACGAGCACCTTGCCGTTGGGCAGCAATGTCGCCGTGTGATCATAACGCGCGTCGGCGAGGCCGCCGGTGGCAGTCCAAGTGCCGGTCGCCGGATCGTAGACTTCGGCGGTTGCGAGAAAGCCGTTGTTGTAACCGCCTGCAACGAGCACCTTGCCGTCGGGTAGCAATGTCGCCGTGTGATGATAACGCGCGTCGGAGAGGCTGCCGGTGGCAGTCCAAGTGCCGGTCGCCGGATCGTATAGTTCCGCGCTCGCAAAAGTGTCGCCGTTGTAACCGCCTGCGACGAGCACCTTGCCGTCGGGTAGCAATGTCGCCGTGTGAGACCAGCGCAACCCCATGGCGAAGCTGCCGGTGGCAGTAAAAGTGCCTGTCGCCGGATCGTATAGTTCCGCAATAGCGGGTAAATAGTTATTGCCGCCTGCGACGAGCACCTTGCCGTTGCGCAGCAATGTCGCCGTGTGAGCTGAACGTTGCCTGATGAGGTTGCCGGTCTCCGTCCAGGTCCCGGTCGCCGGATCATAGAGTTCCGCGCTCTGTTCAGCGCTCACGAGATCGTTATGACCGCCAGCGACGAGCACCTTGCCGTTGCGCAGCAATGTCGCCGGGTGAAAAGAGCGTGCGATGTTGAGGCTGCCGGTCTCTTCGAAAATAACGGAGACGGCGGCGCAAGGCTGCACGGGCAGTAGCCCTGCACCCAGAAACAGCAGGGAAAACGCGACCCGCTGCGCCAGGACTAAACCAGCCGACCGGCTGCTCGCGATGAGGGAGTCGATTGGGCCGATGACCTCGCTAATTTCAGGCTGCGATATTTGATTTTGTGCATTCATGGGTTTTTCCATTTCGATGGGTTGTTGCTCAATTGGGTGCTGTTCTGGGGGGAGCCGCGCACCGCTTCAGCTTCCCGCAGCAGATCGGAGACAAAGACCTGCCCGGAACAGAAAAGGGATCGCTCTCGCTATCCTTCTACGGAAAAAGCGAAGCCAAGTTTCAGAGAAATTTGATAATCTCTGTCCCGGCAAGCGCGAGCAAAGTGCCCAGGATAAAAAAACGGGCCGAGCGAACGCCCGCTTCGGTATCCACGTTTACCGGTCGCGGAGCGAGCTCGTCGCCGCTTTCACACAAAATTTTCCTAGCCCGCTTCGCTGCTCACCTCGGAGCCGAAGGGAACTGTGGCTCCGTTTGCTTTCGCTGCCGCCACTCGCGCGAGTTTTTTCGCCTTCGCTTCTCCGACCAGGATCGCTCCCCAGGCCCGCAATCTCTCGAAACCGAGCAGGCAAAGTCCGACCGCGAGCAGCGAAATAACCAACCCGGAAAAACCGAGCGCCGATCGCTCGACGCTCAGCGTCCAGACAAACTGCCCGACACAAAGAACCGCCACGAAAAGAAGCGTTGGCTTGCGTCCCACCAGGTTGACGACAAAAACGCCGAGCGGCGCACCCAGGGCCACGACCGGCGCCGCCGCCAGCCAGTTTTCAAACACGTTAGGCGCGAGGCCGGTTGAAACATTCTTGAAGAGGATTCCAACCGCCGAAGTGAATCCCATGATGACGACCGAGGTCGGGATCGCGATCTTCAAATCGGCGCGGCAGAGCAGAACAAGCGCGGCATAGAGGACCATGTCGATCCCTACTCCCGTCACCGCTACGACAGTCGCGCCCGAAAGCAGCCCAAGCGCGAGCCCGACTCGAAAATCCCAGCGTTCATCAAACTCCGTCATCCCATCGTGCGAGGAAATCTCGTTGATCCGATAGAGATGGAGGAGGCCGAAACTCGCCCAGATGACGGCGAAGACGAGCTTGATCCAGAGTTCCGGGATGAGCGGCGCGAGGAAAAAAATTCCTAACGGAGTCCCAATGGCCGCGCCCAGCATGGCGCCCTTGAGCATCGACCAGGCGAGTGGTTGCCGGCGCGCGATAATGAAAATCGCCGCGCTCACCATCCCGATCGACTGCACCGCAAAACTGAAGTCGCGTCCCAGGCTGGCGGGCATGCCAAAAAAAAGCACGAGCACCGGGAACCCGACCGTGCCACCTCCCATCGGCGTCGAGCCGGCCACGTAACTGCCGAGCGCCATGGCCAGCGCCATGGACCCATGCGCTTTCACCTCACCCCAGCGCCCTGCGCCAAAAACGAGCCAGGTCCAGACCGCGTAAAAGGCCCCCAGCCAGAGAAACCAGACCCAGAGATGATGTTTACGAGGCGCGGCGATGGACATGATGGGTATCGGAATCGAAGAAGAAGTCTAGTAGCAGCGAACTGGTCAGGCCACGGCGCGACCCAAGGCATGTATCGGCCGGAGCAATATTAGCATAAGTAATCATGAGAGCAGCAAAAAAATTTGGCATGAACTTCACGGCGAACGACGCCGGCTCATTGCCACCATCAGAAGCACTCTTGACGCCACTGTCCCCAATGATTTCGACCAGATCGCGTTCGTGGACGCATCGGCATGGGCCGTGCTGATTGATTTTTCGCCTGACTCGGCAGCAAATCGGCGGAGTATCCCGGCGAGCGTCGGGTTAGAACCGCCGCCTCTTACCATGCCCGACCATTCGAAAAAAAAGCGACACCGATTCCAGCGAATTGTTCTTAAATTCGGCTCCGCCACCCTTACTCGCACGAAATCACCGGGGCTGGATCTGAAACAATTCGCCCGCCTCAGCGCGGAAGTCGCAGGACTCATTCGGCGCGGGCATGAATGCGTCGCCGTCACGAGCGGCGCGGTTGCGGCCGGAACCAACTTCCTCGGCTTGAACGAGCGGCCGGGCGATCTCGCGACCGCCCAGGCGAGCGCCGCGATCGGGCAATCAAAACTGATGCGCGCTTACGAAATGGCGTTTGGCCGTTACAAATTAAACGTCGCCCAGCTCCTCCTCACCCACAGCGACCTCGACAGTCGCACCCGCCGGGCCAATGCCGGGAACACCCTCGAGCGGCTTCTCGCCGCCGACAATGTCGTGCCCATCATCAACGAAAACGATTCCGTCGCGACCGAGGAACTCACCTTTGGCGACAACGATCGGCTCTCAGCCGAGGTCGCCACCCTGGCCGGCGCCGATTTGCTCATCATTCTCACCCAGGTCGACGGCTTGCTCGATGCCGGCGGCAAAGTCATCCCGCTCGTTCGCGACATCAATCAGGTCAAAGCACTGGCCCACGGCGAAAAAGGAAAGTTCTCGCGTGGCGGCATGGTCTCCAAGCTCGAAGCCGTCCGGATGGCAGTCGACGCCGGGATCGAAACCGTGATCATCAACGGCCGGCGACCGGACCGCATTCCAGACGTGATCGCAGGTAGGATTGTTGGAACGCGCTTTCTGCCCAGAGCGCGAACGGCCCGCAAAATCAAACTTCGTTAGGCGATGGAGCTGAAGGAACAGATCCTGGATTTCGGACGGCGCGCCCGGCGCGCCGCGAGATCGTTAGGCCAGCTCGCGACCGACCAGAAGAACGCCGCCCTCCGGGCGATGGCGGATGAGATCGTCGCGCGCACCGAACCGATTTTGGCGGAGAACGAAAAAGATCTGGCGCGCGCCCGCAGTCATAATCTCTCGAGCGCGATGATCGATCGCCTGACTCTGAATCCGGCGCGGATCGAGGCCATGGCCAGTGGCATCCGCGATGTCGCCGCGCTGCCGGACCCGGTCGGCGAAGTGATTCGGGCATGGACTCAGCCTAACGGTATCCACATTTCCAAGATGCGCGTCCCGATCGGGGTCGTCGGGATCATCTACGAATCGCGACCTAACGTCACCAGCGACGCCGCTGTCCTTTGCACGAAAACCGGCAACGCCACCATCCTGCGCGGCGGCTCGGAATCGATTTATTCCAATCTCGCGATTGCCGCGGCATTGCAGGAAGGCGGCGCGCGGGCGGGTTTGCCTGACGACAGCATCCTGCTCATCCCGAGCACCGATCGCGAGGCGGTTCGGTTGATGGCGGAGATGGATCGTTATATCGACCTGATCGTGCCGCGCGGCGGCAAAGAGTTGATCGAAGCAGTCGTGAGCGTGGCGCGCATGCCGGTGATCAAGCATTCCGATGGAATCTGTATCGCCTACGTCGACCGCGAGGCCGATCTCGAGATGGCGACCGAGATTGTGGTCAACGCCAAAACCCAGCGGCCGGGTGTCTGCAACGCGATCGAAACCGTTCTCGTCCATCGCGATGTCGCCCCCGCTTTCCTCCGCCGGCTCGCGCCGCGTTTCGCGGAGAAAAAGGTCGAGCTCCGCGCCGATGAGCGTGCCTTTGCCGAATTGGCCGCGCTCGACTACGGGCCTCTCCGGCTCGCCACCGAAGAGGATTGGCAAACCGAATTCCTCGACTTCGTTCTCGCTCTCCGGGTGGTCGAATCGCCTGACGACGCCATCGAGCATGTTGAGCAATTCGGTTCGCACCACAGCGATTGCATCGTCACGCGCAACCAGGAAACAGCCGAACGCTTCCTGCGCGAAGTTGATTCGGCAACCGTTTACTGGAATGCCTCGACTCGCTTCACAGATGGGAGCGAATTCGGCTTCGGCGCTGAGATCGGCATCAGCACCGACAAGCTCCACGCCCGCGGCCCGATGGGTTTGGAAGAGCTGACGACCTACAAATACGTCATCCGCGGGACCGGTCAGGTGCGGTCTTAGCGCTATCTCCGCAGCTATCCTGAGCCCGAAAAACGCAGGCGTGGCGACAACTCAGCTTCTCGTTAGTCACTTCGCCAGCCATACGACACGCTTATTTCGGCGCGAGCGAGGCGACGATTTGCTCGAAACGCGGATCCCGCGCAATGGGTCCCGAAATGGATGAAGGCGGAGATCTCCATAATTGAACACGCCCGGAATTCTTACCGTGGCGGCCAGTTGTTCGAAAGCGGAGGTCCTTCTCCCCGGTCCCCAATATCGGCCAGGCATTCCATTAAGTCCGGGCCCACGATCGCGTCTTTGCTCGGCGGACAGAACTCCACAGCGACCCAAAAGGACGAGCATGTCTAACTTTGCGCGCCCTGCTACGGAGGACAGATAATTGCTGTTACCGTTCCGGTGCCCGGGTGGCCGGGATTGCCATCGTACCCGGGATCGGTCTGGATGATTGCTATCCTGGAGACGTCACCGCTGATCGTCGAGCCCGATTTGGTTATCGAGCTTGAGACAATGACCGTGATATCAGCCGGGACGCTCGCCGGTGGTCCGGAACTATTGCCGGGCCGACTTTGCCAATCGCCCCCACAGGCCGGCGGATCTGGGTCTGTCGAAGTAGCGAAGCCTTTGAAGCTCGAAGGGGCTGGACCGCCGCTCAGTGAATTCTCCCTCGCCCACTTCGCGCCCCAAAACGTCACGTGATTACCGACGACTGCATTGAGATCGCCAATGACAAATGCTGTAGGTGCCGGACCAATCTTCGCCACAAAAGCCTCAGAGTAAAAGGGATCACCGTTGAAGGTGGTCTGAAAGGCCCCAGCGGTAGTGGGGAAGTCGGTCGCTTCCGTGAAGCCCGAAACGTAGGCGTTGCCGGAGGTGTCCAAAGCGATGCCGTGGCCCTCATCGCGACCGTTGCCCCCGAGATATGTGGAGTAGAGGAGGCTCGTCCCGGAGGGATTGAGCTTGGTCACGAAGGCATCAGCGCCCCCGCCGCTGGTCGTTTGGTAGGCGCCAGCGGTGGTGGGAAAGTCGCTTCCCGCTCCGCCCGTCACGGAGGCGCTGCCGGAGGTGTTCACCGCGATACCGTAGCCGCTATCGAAACCGCCCGCGCCCAGATAAGTGGAGTAGAGTAGGCTCGTAGCGGAGGGATTGAGTTTAGTCACGAAGGCATCAGTGCCCCCGCTGTTGGTCGTTTGGAAAGCCCCGGCAGTCGTGGGGAAGTCGGTCGAATACGTCGCTCCTGTTACGTAGGCGTTGCCGGAGGTATCGACCGCAATGCCGCTAGCCGAGGAAACTTCGGTATCGCTGCCTCCGAGATAAGTGGAGTAAATAAGGCTGGTGCCGGTGGGATTTAGTTGAGTCACGAAGTCGTCGCGGAAACCACCGTAGGTCGTCTGGAAGGCACCAGCGGTCGTTGGATAGTCGCCCGACTCCGTGTCTCCCATGACGTAGGCGTTGCCGGTGGTGTCGAGCGCGATCGCGTTGCACCCATCGCGAGCGTTGCCCCCGAGATAGGTGGAGTAAACAAGGCCAGTGCCGGTGGGATTGAACTTGGTGACGAAGCCATCGAAGCCGCTGTTGATTAACGTCTGAAAGGCCCCGGCCGTGGTGGGAAAGTCGTTTGAAGCCGTCTGTCCCGTGACGTGGGCGTTGCCGGTGGTGTCGACTGCGATCCCGAGACCCGCATCATTACTGCTGCCCCCGAGATAACTGGAGTAAAGAAGGCTAGCGCCGGTGGAGTTGAGTGCAGCCACGAAGGCATCTTCGATACCACCGAAGACCGTCTGGAAAGCCCCAGCGGTGGCGGGAAAGTCGCTCGAACCCGTCACGCCCGAAAGGTAGGCGTTGCCGGAGCTGTCGACCGCGACGTCAAGGCCGATATCGACATTGCTGCCCCCGAGATAGGTGGAGTAGAGAAGGCCGGTACCAGTGTTATTGAACTTGGTCACGAAGACATCTAGCGAACCACCGTTGGTCGTTTGAAAGCCCCCAGCGGTCGTTGGAAAATCGGTCGAACTCGAATAGCCCGTAACGTAGGCGTTGCCGGAGGTGTCGACCGCGATGCGGGAGCTGGCATCTCCAGCGTTGCCCCCGAGATAGCTGGAGTAAAGAAGGATCGGATCGATAATGAGTGGCTTGGCCGTATCGTAGGCTGCCACTTGGAAGCCTATCTCATGGCCGCGCCGGAGAACATATTTGCCTTTCACGGGTCGGTGCTGGCCGTCCACTTCCTGGTAGATTTCCGGCTTATTCCAGCGCACGGCGCCTCCCGCCGTCTCCAGCACCAGCTGGCCCTGGCCGTCCACATACATCTTCCGCGCACCGGCAACCTGGAGGCGGATACAAGCAAGATCGGCTCCGGGTCCTACCACAAAATCGTATTCCAATTGCCTTTGGTTGCCGTAGTAAACCAGATCGATGCCGGGATAAACGGCTTCATAGCGCACTCTGGCGTAGGTGGCCACATTCGTGCGCCAATTGGAGGGATCATCGCCGGTGAAGTAGTTGACCTTGCCCGCCAACTCCTTCTCGCCGGTCACTTGGACTGCTGGATTTGTCGCCACCAGCTTGGTGCGCAAAACGGTCGATTCGCGCCCGGACTTCTTCTGCGAGAGAGTCGCGCGAGCCGTCTTCTTCGCCGGGGCAAGCTCCGCCGGCTTCGTCAGCACGAGCACTGCCTCCCGATCGGTCAGGAACAGATTGTAACCGCTGCCTCGAGAGAGGAACTTGACCTGTCGATCCTGCTGACCCTTGTTAGCTTCGAAGCTGAGCGGAAGCTGGCCATAACTTTTACTAATCCGGGCAGAGGTTGCTTTATTGGGTTTGCTCGGCCCAGGCGTTTCTCCATGCGCGGTCGGCGAAAGCGCAAAGCATGCGAGCGCGAACACAAAGAGAGAAGAATGCCACCGCACCTGCGGCCAGCGGATCCTTAAAGTTGGATTGGTTGGTAGGATTGGGTTTTTCATTGGGCTTTGTTGGTTAGTTGATGGTTAAAACGCTACGGTGATTGGCAAGGGGGAACGGCGCCCGCAACCGTGTCGCATGGAATTTTAGCATTGGTTCATTCGCCCGCGCCAGACCCCTAAAAGTGTAAACTTGCTTGCGTATGACCGATTGATTTGGCAGGGTGCGGTCGTCGACCTCACCATCGAAAATTTGAACCTCAGGCGTTTTGCAGCGCCGAGCGTTTCCGGGGTGAGACACGCCGAATGCGATGAACCTGATGGCAAGACGAGGCACGATCAGAGATATAGCGAATTGGCATTCGCTCCATCGGTCGTTGGGGCCGCCTTATCCCGCAGCGAGCTGGCGCCTCTTGCCGGAAATCTGGCGGAGCTTGCTTTCGACTGGCAGGTTGCAGCTTTTTCTGGTTGAGGATCGAAGTAACCCGCGCGGGTCGGCCATCATCGCTTGTTGTGCGGCCGTCTTTGTGACGGACGCGTTTTGCAGAAAGACGCAATCAGCGGTCCCACTTAAGTATCAGAAACGCAGGAAAGGGAAAAAGGAGATCAAAGCATTCAGTGCGGAGGCGCCGACGGTCCTCTCCCCTTACCTCGAGATTGAGCTGGTGCGGCTCTATCTTTCTCGGAAACTGCCGGTGTTGACCCGAAGCGAGATTGCCCGGGCCAACGCGGGGCAGGGATTGAATGTCCTCGTGTGTTTTTCGGGCTTGGAGAAAAGCGTTCTTCCGTGCAGACAGTCCCTCGCACTGCGTAAAAAACGGTGTGCAGCCTTCGACCTCGCTCTCAGTGGTTACCAAGTGAAAGAGTTTCTCGCCAATCCGATTGGCCAAGAGGCATGTCAAGAGGCCATCGATGGAGGCGCGCACCTCCGGCGAGACTATTCCAAATACTTTCGAAGAGCCGGGCTTCCTATGCCAGAATCCTTACGACCGCGACTCGTCGGATTGACACGGGAAGAGGCTGCAGCGCATCCGGGAAGTCATCTCGCAGGTCTTTTTGGTTTCAGTCCTCCGCGTTTTCACTTTTGCCGGTCGCAACAAGCGCTCCTCCGCCGCGCCTTGGACGGCGAGACTCATGAGGAAGAGGCATCATCGCTCCATATATCTCTCTGGACGGTGAAGAAGCGCTGGCACGACATCTACGAGCGGGTTGCTTCTGTCGACAGCGATTTGCTGCCGTCACCGACGACCAACGCTCCGCAAGCACACCCGCGCGGGGCAGAGCGGAGGCGACGTCTATTAACCTATTTGCGACAGCATCCTGAAGAGCTTCGTCCGTTCGAGCATTCGACGCGACGCATGTCGTGGCAAGAGGATTTGGCGGGTGGCGGGGGGGGGCGTTTGCCCGCACACTTCCCAGGTCGCAGCCTAACGAACGATTTCGAGATTGCCGCGACGTCAGCGATTCTTGAGTCCCGTATAATCTCCCGCAGGTGCCTGATAGATATCTTGGAATCGCTGGCCAAACCAACGCGAATGCTTAATTTTCCGCCTCCGCGCGCGATGTGAGAGGCTAATCGCTGCGTTCGACCACCGCCGGATATCATCGGCCGGAAGATCATGGCGTCATAATCCGGACAAAGGCGTGCGCGGCTCGGATGGATCGCGGTACGGCCTTCGGCAATCGCTTGATCCCGGTCCCGGCAATGTTGGTCCGATGAACAGCACATGCTCGATCTCGAATCGCAGATTGTTCTCAGGCTCAGGCGCCACGCCTTTCCTTTACCGGGGTCGAAAGCCGGTCGCGAACTTTTTCGCCAGATCGGGCTGCCCCTTCGAAGACCAGACGCTGCCTGGACGGACGATGCGACAATTTCCGGTTCGATCTTTTCGGTCTTGATTGGCCGCCGGCCAGCGAAACGAGCGAACTAATCAGCTCCTCAAACTCTGCCTCTTTTCTAGGCGTGAGCGCGATGGTGATGTTGCAGGATGCGCAGACGTTCCTTGTCCGGCTTTCCACCGATAAACAAAATGGAAACCGCGACGCCGCAGCTTGCCACGATGGCGTCGACGAGGAACGCCTTGTGGATTCCATCCACCAGCGAGCCAGCTGTGACCACGAGCGCCGTGTTCAAACCGAGACCGATCGAACCGCCGGCGATTTGAAACATATAGACGATCCCGCCAGCGAGACTGGATCGCGATGGATCGATGGCCGTCACGGCAGCGGTCGTAATTGACGAGTAAAAGAGGCCAACTCCTATCCCAAGCACCACCATGCCTGCAATGAGCCCTTCGTATCTCGTTGCCGGCCCGACCATCGACAGCATAAAAATGCCGACGGCAAGAAAGACGGCACCGAGCGACACAATCATTTTGGGGCCCATTTTTTCGTAGAGCGGCCCGGCAATAAAAGAAGTGACGGCAAAGGTCCCCATCATTGGCAACAGCCCGACCCCCGCCGCGGCGGCGGAGTAACTAAGCACTTTGACCATGAACTGCGGGAGATAGAGCAGAGAGGCAAAGAAAATCGCCGACATTAGTAACACCGTGATGCAGGCGGCGACGAACTTGCGATTATGGAGCACATCACCGGGTACGAGCGCCATCGAGCCGACTCGCCGCTCGATCAATCCAAAAGCTATAAATGCCACCGGCACGAGCACAAAGAGGCCGATGATGAGCGGGTCGCTCCAGCCCAAATCAATCCCTTCGTCGAGCGCGAAGAGGAACGCGAGGAGACCGACCGAGAGACACGCGATTCCCCCATAGTCGATGCGGTGGTCGGCGAGTTTTCCTTCGTCCGCCGGAACGATGCTCCAGGTGGCTCCGATGGCAAACGCGGCTATGGGAAGGTTGAGGAAGAAGATCCAGCGCCAACTTGCCGCGTCGGTCAGAACTCCCCCGAGAAGCGGACCGATCGCGTTTCCAAAGCCAGCCGCGCCCAGAATCAGGCCACCCGCGAGTCCGGCCTTGCTCGATGGCAGAAGCGCATAGGTCATGCCGAGGACGGCCGGCCACATCATCGCGCCGCCTACACCCATCAACGCCCGGCACGTCAGCAACACGACAACATTCGGCGCGAAGCCACCGATGACCGAGAAAGCGGCAAAGATGCCCGCACCGAGGAAGAATATTTGCCGCCGACCGAACATATCGGCGAGGCGACCTCCGGTAACGATGAGGACTCCAAAGACCAAAGCGTAGCCGTTGATGACCCATTGTACTGTGGTGACGTCGGCGCCAAAGTCTCGCTCCATCGCCGGGAGCGCGACGCTTAGGGCAGTGAAATCGTTGGCGACGACGAGGACGGCAAGGGCCATCGCGACAAGGCCAAGGATGGTCGACTTGTTCAATGGATCTTCCTTCGCCATGAGCCCGATTATCGTCAGCTCGACGAAACTGTGTCAATCACTCTCCAGGCGGCGGCCGAAGACCTGGAAAACTTGAGCATATCGAAACCGGGTGCAATGCCGGCGCGATTGAGAATCGCCAATGTCTCCAGCCGCACGCTCCCGACGGAATGCGGAGCCGCTCAGCTCCGGGATCGCCGCCACGGATGGTGTGCGAGTCGTCCATCATGCGCTCATCACGCCGTCGCAGGCTACTTCACGTTGGGAATCTTGACGGCACTGCCTCTTGCCTGCGGGTCCCTTGGATCCTTTACCACCGTCACGAACAATTCGTTCTCGCCTTCGCCGAAGGCGACATTTGTCGTGCCATCACCCGCCGCGATTTCAAACACGTGCTGGAGCTTGCCGTCGGGAGAGATCTTCAAATCTTGCCCCCGAACCATTGCGCGACATAGACGTTGCCTTTGCGGTCGATCTTCATGCTGTCGGGTCCGAGCCACCACGACTTATTCTTGTCTTTCACGAGAAGATTGAGCAGCGCAAAGTTTGATCGGTGACTCAATCTGCCGTCGCCATTGATCGTGAATTTCAGAATACAGTTGCCGAGGGTTTCGCTGACGTAAAGGGTCTTTTGGTCAGGTGAAACTCCGATACCGTTGGCGTAGTTAAGATCTGTCGCGACCTCGACCCATTGCTGAGCGCCCGGCGCACGATAGAGAATCTTTCCTATCACCGCCGTGGGTACATCGTGATAGGGGCCAAAGACAGTGGCATAGGCGGCGCCGTTAGGCGCGACTACAATATCATTGATGCCGCCCTCGAACGGCTTGCCGCTTTTGTCCGCATTCCACCGGCCATTCATGTCGAGTTCAAGGATCGCGCCGTGCTCGTCGGTGCAGGCAAGCAGGAATGTCTTTTCTTTCGTGAGCGCTAATCCGTTATGGCCGCAGCCCTCAGTGTGATTCAGCACCGTCGCCTTTTTGCCATCCCACTTCGAGAGCGTATTCGAGATCCAGCCAACATAATAAAGGTCGCCGTCCAGGTACAACGGGCCCTCAGGTCCAAGGACATCACTCACAATGGTGGTTTCGCCGGCCCAAGCCGGAGCTACCAACATCACGCCCAATATGAAGCAGATAATCTTGTCTATTTTCATGTTGTTTCTTTTACGGTAGCTCAGATAGCCCGACCCCTTCAGGACGGCAGCCAATTGCCTGGTTGCGAGATGATTCGCGACGCTCCACGCATCGACCAAGAAGGGAGACTCTTTCGGACTCGATTCTGGTTTCTGGTTCGCCCGATAATCCAGTGAAACCGATTGACTTATCAATCCGGACGGACTAACGAGACATAATCCGTGAAAGCGAAAAACCGGTTTGGCGACAACAGCTAACAAGCGTCATCCGCTGCGACCTGAACGTTGAGTGTGGTCAGCTCAGACATGCGGGGGTCTTCCCCGAAGGAAAATTGAAAATGAAAAAACTGATAGTGGTAGTAATCGCGTCGGCTTGTTGCTCGGCGTTCACGCTCAACGCGTCAGCTCAGCAAGCCGACCAGGCGATCTCCGATGCGGTGATTGCGATGGCGAAAGCGCAATGGGCGGCCTCGATAAAAGATCCGACGAACGTCACCGCCCAGACGAAGGACATGTCGGATGACTACACGGAGTTCAACGCCCAGTATGCCACGCGCCTCGATGGGAAGCCGATAAATGCGCAGCTGGCGGAGGCGTCAGTCAAAGACTCAACCAAGGGACTCTTTGCGGACATGACTAATCCCAAGGTCCAAGTCTACAACGGTGATGTCGCCATTCTGACTTACAACTATATCGGCCTGACCCAAAAGAAGGACGGAACGACGGAACCGAACCGGGCAAAATCCACGCGCGTTTATGTGAAAAACGGCGACAAATGGATGTTGGTCCACGCCAACTTCGCGGCCGATCCTCTGCCCCAGCAATAGCGGACGAACTTGAGAAAGGGCCGCCAGAGCGCGCTGTGCGCTTTGGCGACCCCTACTTTCGCCGCTCCGGACCGGTCATCCACGACCTCCAGCTCCACTTTCTTCTTTTGTCTCGGAAGGCATCGTCGCAACCACCACGACGGCGGTCGTCGAGTTCAATTCTTCCGTGGCGCTGACGTGTTTCGAGGGTTGAGATTAATCAGTCCGTTGCCGCGCGTGCCGGGTTTTCGAGGCGTAAACCGGCGGGGTCGGCCACCTAGGCTGACGCTTGCTCCTTCGGAGGAATTTCCAGGCCCGCCTTGCGCAGCCCGTCAAGCAGATGCTCAACGAGTTCAGGGTCATTCCACTTACCGTATTCCTCTCGCGCCGTCGCGCCGAAGTTCGGCGCCAGGTCGCGCAGTTTCCGCAACGCCGCGGCTGCGTGCTGCTTTTCGCCGAGCTGCCCATAGACCGCAGCCAGGGACGCGTGCGGCCAATAGTAGCCCGGCATGTTGGCCCTGAGGGCGCTTGCCAGTGCGCTGCGATAATCGCGCCTGCGGTAGGCATTGTAAACGGCGAGATAATGATACCAGCCCGGATGATGTGGGTTGAGATGCTTCGCCCGTTCCACTACACGAACGCCGTATTCCCAGTCACCGGTGTAGGCAATCATTGTTCCGAGTAGTGCCATGGTGGAGGAATCCATGCGATTCAGGACGAGGGCGCGCTCCGCTGTGGGGCGGAAAGCCATGAAGTCTTTCTGGAAGAACAAGACGCTAGCCAATGCGGCGTGGGCGAAGTGGTTGGTCGGCGCAGATGCGATCGCACGTTGCGCGGCAGCATGGGCGCGGCCCAGGGGGTCGGGCCTGGGGTTGTAACCGAACACGTACTCGTGCCAGTAAATGCACGACATTTCGGCGAGGCAGTCGGTGTGGTCGGGGGCGCGAGCAATCGCCTCTTCAAGGATCTCACGGACTTCTGCATGTTCCTCCAGCGTGAAGCGTTCCTGGTAGCCGAAGGCGCGCAGAACAGCCTCATGCGCGGAGTATTCACCAACGCTTCGGCCGCGTAGCGACTCACTCATGCTATGCACCAGCGCTCCATACTGATCCGCGACCGTCGAGACAATCCCCGGGACCAACTCGGTTTGGAGCCCAAAGATTTTCCCCGGCCTAAAGGCGCGCTCATAGTTCTCCGCCCACAGATGTTCACCGGTCGTGTTGTCGACGAGCTGGACCGCAAGCCGGAGCCTGTCTCCGATCTGGCGAACGCTGCCCTCCATCACATACCGAGCGCCCAATTCCTTGCCAGCGGAGCGGACATCCACTGTGTCGCTCTTGAATGCAGACGTCGAGCCGCGTTTGACCACTCTCAGGTACGAAAAGCGAGACAGTCCGGTAACGATATCCTCGGACAGCCCCTCGGTGAGGGCCGGGAGCTCCGCGCCGGCGCCGCTGCACTTGAAGGGCAACACCGCGACCCAGAATCCTTTTTCGGCACGAACCGCTCGCGCGTTAGTGCCCGACTTTGCGCGGTCTTTTTTTGCCGGTCCTCCCGACTTCGGAGAGTCGGGCGGTCCGCCTTCGGGAATCGATAGCCCCGCTTTGCGCAGCCCTTCGAGGATGGGCTCCATGAGGCCGCTCGCGAAGTGCCAGATCCCGACGTTGGAGCGGGCATGCGCTACAAACTCGGGGTCGAGCGCCAGCAGATCCCGGACTGCGGCGGCGGCTTCGGTGCGGCGGCCGAGATAGCCACAGGCCGATGCCATGACGAGGAATGGCCAGAAAAGGCCAGGCACGTCGACCCGATTCACGCACTCAAGAGCCTCCTCGTATTCGCCTTTGTGAAAGTGATCCCAGAGCGGAGCGAAATGCATCCAGCCGGCGTGGTTGGGATTGAGTTCCATCGCACGCCTAACGATGGCAGTGCCGCCCTCGAACTTACCTGTGTACACGATCTCCAGTCCCAGAATTCCGAGCGCGTCAGTGTTGAGCGGATTGAGGGCCATCGCGCGCTCGGCCGCCGGACCAAACGCCGCGAGGTCCTGGCGGAAGAAATGCGTTTGCGCCAGCGCCACCATCGCGAACTGGTTCGTCCGACCCAACTCGACGCCCCGGCGAGCCGCGGCCAGAGCCCGATCGAGCGACTTCCCGTCATCGCCGGGGAAGCCAAAGGCGTATTCGTCGACGTAGACCTGCGCGAGGCAAGCCCACAAGTCCGAAGGCCGACTCACGGACTTCGCGGCGTGTTCGAGCCGAGTGCGAAGCGCGCCGTGAGCAGCGGGTGTGATTTGCTCCCGGTAGGCGAAATATTGGAACTGCCACTCCGCCGGGGTGAGATCGCCGTCATCCTTCTTTGCGCTCGCGGCTCTCAAGGAATGAACCAGGACTCCATAGCTATCAGCCACGGTCGCGACGACGCGATCCGCGATATCGTCCTGCGCCGCAAAAATACTCGATGTCTGTAGATCCCGATCATAGGTTTCGGCCCAGAGTTGGGTGCCGGTCTGTGTGTCGACTAACTGCACAGTCACCCGAATGCTCGAGCCTCCCCGGCGAATGCTTCCTTGCAGCACATAGCGCGCGCCCACTTTGTTACTCAGAGTCTTCTCGTCACCTGCCTGTTCCTTCAACCGCGCGGTCCTGTCGCTTGCAATGACTGACAGATACCCAAACCGGGAAAGCCCGGTGGTGATGTCCTCGACAAGGCCATCGGCAAACGACTCCATCTCTGTGTCACCGGCGCCACGAAAAGGAAGCACGGCGACCCACAACTCTTCGCCGCGCCCGGAAATTGCGGACGCCACTTCGCCTTTGGCTCGACGCAGTTTCTCCGGCACCTCCGGGTTGCCGAGCTCAGCGGTGTAGAGATTGAAAACGTGGACCCGCAGCCCGTGTTTCACTTCCACATCGCCGAGATCGTGCAGCTGCGACTGCCAATGGCCGTATTGCTCCAGATCTTCGGCCACGCGTCGCGACACCAGAATGTGCCCGGCGTCGCCGCAATCCATCACTCGTTGTGCAATATTGATTCCGATGCCGGCCGCGTTTATGCGATCATTCAGATCGGTCACCGTGCTCACCGGCCCGCTGTGCACGCCCATCCGCACCCGCAATTCAGGGTTTGTTTTCAGTGTGGCCGACATTTCCAGCGCGCATTCCACCGGTTGCTCGGGACTCTTATAAAAAACCAGCGCCATCCCGTCGCCTGTCGGGATCTTGATGATTCGATCCGCTGCTTCCGCGCGCTGAAATTCACTCGACTCGCGCACGATTTGATTGAGCCGATCAATCAAGGCGTGCTGCTCGTCCGTTCGCTGCCTGGAATAACCGACGATGTCGATAAAGAGAACGTGCACGATCTCCAGTTCGGTTCTCTTCTCGGACGACATCTGTGATTCTCAAGGTCGCAACCTGGGCCCTTCCCGTCGAGGTCAATTGTCCGGAACGGGCTCTCTCCCCAAAGCTTTGCTTTAGCTCATTTGCAGCAGAAGAGTTTCGCCGATCTTGCGCGCGATGGCAATGCGGCGGGTCGGCGTTATTTTGCCTCGCCGTTCTTTGAATTCTGCTTTCGGCAGCAGATAAATCACGTCACATCGGACGGCTGTTTTCCAGTCGAGACCGTCCGCGCCGCTAAGTATCACCTCGTTCTTTTTCGCTTCGCGATTCACCTTTGCCAAAGTACAGATAAGCGCGTTCACGTATCCCAGATCGTTATTGAGGCAACGCTCATCGTTGGAGATGATGACCGCGGGATACGCCTTTTCCTCCGCAAATGGGAAGAGCTAAATTTCTCACCGCCTCACTTGACGAGCTTCCGTGCCGAATGAGCGGCGATCTTATTCGACCCTTTTGCGTCCGCCCTGCTATAGCAATCTTCAAGGTAGCCGTGCGGATGTATCGGGACCGGCTCCGGGATTTCAAGTTGCTTGAGTACGAGGAGCTTTGACTTTCGGACGATCACAATCTGTTCGTCTTGCAGGGCGCGATCCGCGATTTCGCCGAGTCGCTGCTTTGCCTCACTGATTGAAAGCGTTGCCTGCATGGTCTCATTTTGGACGATTTCGGGACGAAAACAGAGGCCGATTAGCGGGGATAAAATCCGCCGGCCAGGGCAAGAGTGAAATCGTGAAGCAGAGTCCGGATACCCCTCGTTAAAGAGGGCGACGGCATGGAAGATCGAAGACTAGAATTGGGTCGTGCCACTGCCCAAGTCTGAGAACGGGAGTTGACACTACCGCAACACTCTCGGATTCACTTATCGCCAACCTGCAAGCCATGACCAAAATCACGCCGCGCCTCTTCTCGATCGCTTTCTGTCTGTTTCTCGTCTCATGCGATAGTGCAACACCGGAAAACTATTTCGACCAGGCCATCCTCAACACCAATCTCATGCATGGCTTTGCTGGCAGTGGCCTCCGCCGGCAATTCGAAAGCCCTTCGGTCAAACTATCGCAGACCGGAAATGGCGGGGCGGTCCCCATGAAGCGAAAAGAAGTGATCGACAACGACATCACTTCGCTCGAGACCAATTTCACGAAGGTCAAGAAACTCAAAGAAACCGACGACACCCGCGACATCCTGCAAGCTTCGATAGCGCTCTACGAATATGTCCTTCCCGTCTACAAAACCGAATACCAGCAGCTCGCCAGGCTCTATGATGAAGGCGCGTCCCGGGAGCAGATCGATTCTTTGGCCCAGTCCATTGAAACAAAATATCGCCCCGGCTTTGCAACGCTTTCCGATCGGCTTACCGCCGCGGGCAAGCCGTATGCAGCGCGCCATGGAATCAAAGTAAAATGGGGCGTCTCAACAGAGCCTTCCCTTTAGCTTCGGCATTCTGAACTCGCCGTCGGAAGGAGAAGGCACAAGCGCCGAACGTCGTGTCTCACGGCGTATCGAGCGACCCCGTGATGCGCAGCCGATCCACGATCAGCTCGTCAATCTCGAGCCGTTTTATCTCCGCTCGTCCGATCACGAGACAACCAATCGCCACCGCTCCCACTGCCATTGCACCGATCGCGAGCGCGCCGATAGCCATCGCCCCGATCGATTGCCCGCCTACCTCCAGGGAACGGACGCATACCCGCCCTAGCGCCTTCGCCGATTTATCCAGATCGTTCATGGCTGACCTTACTCCATTCAGGATCGATTCCAGGGCCGTCTCTGATTCGCCGCGATGGCGGGCGACCGCTTCGTCGCCGAGGCGGCGAACGCGAGCAATCGCGCGATTCAGCTTTTAGACTCCACCCGGCAAACCGCCATTCCCCGGGCCTGGTAATTGGCGAGAGCACCCGGATGATCGCGCGTGCAGGTGTGCACCCAGACGCGTTTGGCCGCCGGCGACATTCGCCATGCTTGCTCGATTGCGTCGGTCAGCAGAGCGCCGCCCAATCCTTTCCCGATAAACGCCGCCAACAAACCAAAGTAGGCGATCTCGATGCCGTCATCGCCATCGCGAAGCAGCTCGTAGTAACCCGCCAGCTCCTCGCCGCAATAGCCGCCAAACGTCCGCAACTCCGGAGCCAGTGCATATTCCTCCCACTGCCCGTCGCTCCAGCCTCTCTTATCGATCCACGCCCAATCCGCCCCGACAGCGAGATAAAGATCCCGATTGAACCGCCAATCGACTTTCGCTCTCTCGCGGACTTGCAGCCGCCCATCTACACATCGCTTTGGACGCAGTTGTTTCGGCGACAGAATTTCCAGATACGTGGTAACCATGGAGAGCTCGGCTCGTGACGAAGCTAGCTCCATCAAAACAGCACGTCACTGGTCAATTCTGAGAGCCCGACCTGTTGTTTTGCATCCGTTACAACAGTATTTCAGCGTTTAAGCCTCATCCTGCCCTTTCGCCTTCGGAATGTCAGATGCGGAGACACTCACTGGCTGAGGTCCGCTGCCAAGCCACCTAGTCGGTGACCGGAGACTGACTGGCGGTGCCGCCGACATCACCTCACAGACGAAGCAGCCCCTTCCAATCGCCAGAGGCGCGGTCGAAGGGGCTTTGAATCGAGCTACTTGCAGATGCGATTACAAGGTCGGCTCCGCGACCTTCAACATCTCAGGCGACGGGCGGGCAGACTGAACAGGTGCCGTCGGTAGGTTGGGATTGGGGCTGCTGGCGGCAGTCAGATTCACCTTGGCCCAAATTCCGTGGAATTTTCCGACCGCGTCAAGGTAATATCCCACGACGTATCCGTCCTTATTGATGCCATTGAGCGAGGTGAAGGTCGAGCCTGGATAGTCATACGTCAGCATATTATCTGGCGTGATAAAGAACAACCCGTGAGTCACACCTGCCCCGTCAGTGTATCTACCTACTCCCCAGTTCGAATCATTGTTTCCAAGCAGAAACGTTCCAGTCGCGCCTGGCATGTCGACCGGGAACGCAAGAGTGCCACGCTTATCGCGCGTGAAGCCATGATTGATTCCGTTGGCGTCGATGTAGTAACCGATGATCTGGTTTCCTTTGTTTAATTGATAAGCAAAGGTCACGATTGCGTTTGGCACTGAGAATGTCGTGACAACTCCGCCTAAGCTAACGAAGGCCGGCCGCGTCTCATTACTAAGTGTAACCGTACCAACAAAGTCGCCGGCATTGTTAATTCCCAATGGAATCGTGTCCAAAGTGTCGGTGATATCGAACGATATAAAATCAGGGTGCTCCAGGATGTAACCGTGAAAAGTGCCGTTGCTGGCGCTTTTGTATTCACCGCACGCATGACGATCATTATTAATGCCTCGGCCTCGAGTAACGCTTCCGGTGTCGAAAGGATCGGAGAACGGCCTGTCGCTGAACCGGCCGATGCGCGGCTTGTAAAAAAACCCTTGCTCCACCCCGTTGGCGTCAATAACGGTGCCAACCATGACTCCCTGGTCGCTAAATTTCTGTGGCAGAGTCGAGTTTCCCGCTCCGGGATAATCAAACGTCTGCAACACCTGAATCGTTGCCGCGGAGGCAGCGGTGCCGACAAGCGGTAATGTGAGAACCGCGACAAGATAAACCAGCGTATTTTTTATTTTCATGATAGAAATTTCTGTTTGTGCCGTTTTGAGATTTCTCTGCCAACGTTTGGGAGCTTTTGAGGCGCGCCGAAAGACATACAATAGCGACTGGCTCGTTGAGATTTGGTAACAGCCGCTTCAGTAAAGGCCGTCTCCTGTTCGCGGAGGGTTGAGCAAATCAGATCGCGCGAGAATAAGATAGTATAGTTTCTCAAGCGAAAGATTGATTAGTGACGTCAGCGTATGTTATTTGCTTCAAAATTGTCAACGGAAAAATTGAAGATGCACTGGCGATCTGCGTCACTCGCAACTCCGGGAAGGCCGAAAAGGAGGGAAGATCGGGACGGATCGGCGCGTTTGACGTTTGGGGCTGCCCGCAGAGCAGCAATCCCCGGGGCCTCTCACGTCGGGGCGAGCGCATATTCCGCCAACGCCCGTCAGAGCAGCCTCGTTTATTGATGGCTGCTCAAATCAACCCCAGCAGCGAAGCCAGGTAGCAGGGGCCGCTTTAATGCCGCGCAATCACAAAGGTCGACGCAGGCTGCGGGGCAGCGGTTTCGGGATAGCCCGGTTCACACCCAAAGCGAATGTCCAGAACCGCTGCTTGTGTAGGCCAGTTCGGGACAGTCCAATCGAAAAAGCTGGGCCCTTTCGGGTCCAACCACGGGCTAATCCAGGCAGTGAATGACTTACCGCCGTCCAGCGACAGCCACACTTCAGCCTCACACGCTCCCAAGTCGACACGTGGGAGCCTCGATCTCCACTCCACTCTGACTACCTGCCCAGGGTGGAGAACCTGGCCCGCTCTCGGCGAAATCAGCTCGGCAGAATATCCACCGGTCTGTGCATTTGAAGTCTTAACGAACTGCGGGACGAAGCCAAGCACCACCACCGCGGCACTGATCAAAACTAATCCCCAAATCTTCATTTTTTGTTCTCCGTTTGACCTCAAAGAATTCCGAGTTTTAGCAAGGTTCTGTCAATGGATTTATCCTTATTTTTTTGTCATCCGTTCCGTTAAGGATGGGCACGTCGCACGCAGAACCAAACTCTGGGTAACATTACGCAGCCTTGGGCAATGAGGCAGTCGCGTATACCACGACTAAACAGAAGCACTCCAACCGAGAGTCAGATCATCGCTCTCTAACGTTCAAACGATCCCGCCGCCGGGATCTCGATTAACAACGCCAGGGTTCGCAGTCTCACGCTTGTCGAGCCAATCGCCGCAATTCACAGACCGACCCCTATTCCAGGCATCGCGCAGCGGTTGTTCGATCGTCGAAACCTCCGATGGGCATCCCGCATCGCGACGGAAATGAAAAGCGGGAAACCAACCGCTCGTGGCTGGCGCCGGTCATATTACCGACCCTGGGAGCGTGATCGCGATCCTGAAGGAGCGCGGCTACAAAATCGAGCGGTTGTAGCAGGGATCGTTAGGGCGCCGCGGAATAACGCGGCTCAAATTTCCGTTTCAGGAGAGCCTACGTTCGCGCATGTTTGGGGGAAATGCCTCGTTGTCCCTGGGCCACGACTGAGCCCTCGATCACTTATCATGACGAAGAATGGGGTGTGCCGATCCACGACGACCGCGTGCTTTTCGAGTTCCTCATTCTCGAAGGCGCCCAGGCGGGATTGAGCTGGACCACCATTCTGAAAAAACGGGAGAACTATCGAAAGGCGTTTGACGGTTTTCGCTCCGAGAAGATCGCTCGCTACGGCGCGCGCGACGTGAAGCGGTTGCTGAACGATCCCGGGATCGTACGCAACCGGCTAAAGATCGCCGCCACGATCGAGAACGCGCGGGCCCTTCTTACACTGCAAAAGGAAACGACCCTCGATGCCTGTCTCTGGGGTTTCGTCGGTGGAAAACCGAAACAGAATCGCTGGCGCAGTCTCGCGCGGGTGCCGGCGCGCACCCCCGAATCCGACGCCATGAGCCGCGATCTGTTGCGGCGCGGATTCAAGTTTGTCGGCTCAACGATTTGCTACGCGCTCATGCAGACGACCGGAATGGTGAACGATCATCTCGTGAGCTGTCCGCGCCACGTAGAGGTTGTCAGGTTAGCGCGGCGAGACTAACGACTACGCCTCGGGCCGGTGCCGTCGAAATCTACCTCGTCGATTGAACTCGAGGAAATCATCTGCTTTTGGGGAACGCCGCCCGCCCTACAATTCGTCGAGCAGGGTACCGACGGTGCGGCGATCGTGGACCGGTTCGAGCTGGCTGACAAATTCGCGAAAACGCGCTGAGAAAAGCTGGCTGCGGATCTCCCAATAGCGCGCGATGCCAGGCGCGACGATGTAATGCCGCAGCAGCTCCTGCCAGCCGTGCCAAAGTTGTTCGTCCATCAAGCCATTGACATGGTGAAAATGAATCGTTTCGAGCGCCTTGAGGAATTGATGGACGGCGTGAAAAAAACGCGCCTGATCTTCTCGGGACAAGGTTTGGATGTTTTCCAGGCCCGTCCCCCAGATGCGCGACATTTCCGCATTTTCCATGAACGTCTCAGTCACCTCGCGAACGGCCGATGCGGCGGCATCCTGGGCGGCCACTTTCGCAACCCGCGTGCTACGATGGACTTCCTTGGCAAGATAAAGCACCGACAAGACGACGGCGATGGAACTGACAAATTGCGAAATCGCGTTGATCGCATCCCAATTCATTTTTTCTGATCCTGGCTGGTGAAGCTAAGCGATCATAACACCGCTCGCGCTTGCCGCGAGACGATCTCGATCAGAAAGGCTCCGTCGAGGTTCAGTAGCCCCGGCTTCGCGCGCTGTCTGCCCGATGCAACGGTTACCAGGGCCAGCCGGCAAAACTAACGATTGCGTCTCGGGCGGGTGCGTCACAACTTTCCCTGTCCGATGGAACGCGAGAAAATCATCTTCTTTCGCAATCTGTTCCTGCGCATGTTTGTGATCGGCGTCGTAATCGCTCTGCTTCTCTTCGGTGCGACGCTCGCTTTCTGGGATTTGGCCGCAAGCTGGATGATGCACCTCTTTTCCGTCGATGAAAAAGCGCTCGGCCGCATCGTTCTGACCTTCTTCACCAACGTGCGTCTGATTGTTCTTTTCCTCTTTCTCGTCCCCGCGATCGCGCTGCATTGGATGGCGAAGAAGCAGTAAACCCAAACGGGACCGCTCGCCGCGCACTCGCCAGGTTTCAACGCGAATCATCCCGGAAAGAATGCGTTTGCCGGCCTGATTGAACCGAACTACAGGCAGCAGCGAAGGCCGGGGGGTTGCCTCGTGCGCTAGTCTCCTTTTTTATGAATTCTGACTCAGCTCTTGTTGGCTTGCCTGCCGGACTCACAGCCGAAGAGGCGGCGGCACAGTTCGATGCCCTGCAAAAGAAGCTGGTGCCGCTCTGGCGCTCGATCGAACGCTTCAATCAGGACGAACAAACGATCGTCGTCGTGCCATCGATCTCGATCGACATGGCGGTCACTGGCCTGGAGGTGCAGGCCTACGAGGAGCGCTTTCTCTTCCTTCTTCTCCTCCTCACCCAACCGCGAGCCCGCATGGTCTACGTCACCTCGCAGGCCATTCATCCAAGCGTGATCGAGTACTACCTCGATCTGCTCCCTGGTATCATTCCGCGCCACGCCCTCCGACGGCTCACCTTGCTCGCGCCTTATGATGATTCGTCGCGGCCGCTCAGCCAAAAAGTGCTCGAGCGACCACGCCTTCTCCAACAGATTGAGGCGTGCATTGCAGACAAAGAGCGCGCCCATCTCGTTTGCTACAACACCACTTATCTGGAGCGAAATCTCGCCCTCCGGCTTGGCATTCCGCTCTACGGAGCCGACCCGCGTCATCTCGAGTTTGGGACGAAGACGGGTTGCCGGAAATTGTTCGCAAAAGCGGGAATCAGTCACCCGCTCGGCTTCGATAACCTGCACAGCATCGAGGAGGTGGTTGCGGCGCTCCGGCAGATGCGCGCAGAGCGATCCTCGATCGCGCAGGCGGTCGTTAAATTGAACGAAGGGGTCTCGGGCGAAGGCAATGCGCTCGTCGACCTAACGAACATGGAACAGCCTGACGAAGCCGTAATTCTGGAGCGCCTGCGCGGGATGCGATTTGAGCTCGGGGACACGCGCTTCGAGGAATATTGGGAAAAGTTTCGGATGAGCGGCGGGATCGTGGAAGAGCGAGTCGGGGTCGGCGCGCAGGAAGTGCGAAGCCCGAGCGTGCAGTTACGGATCACGCCCCTGGGCGGTGTGGAATTGCTCTCGACCCACGACCAAATGCTCGGCGGTCCGAGCGGCCAGAGTTATCTCGGCTGCATCTTTCCGGCCGATCCGGCCTATGCGCCCGACATCACGCGCGACGCTGCCAAGGTGGGCAAACTGTTGCGCGACGCGGGCGTGATCGGGCGCTTCGCGCTCGATTTCGTGGTCACGCGGCCTCACGACTCCGCCACTTGGGAAACCTTCGCGATTGAGATTAATCTGCGCAAAGGCGGCACGACCCACCCTTTTCTCACTCTTCAATTTCTAACCGGAGGCAGTTACGATTCGGAGCGCGCGACCTTTGCCACGCCTAACGGGCGAGAGAAATTTCTTGTCGCGAGCGACCACGTGGATTCGCCGCTTTTTCGCGGTTACACGCCGGATGATATCTTCGATCTCTTCGTGCGGCACGGTCTGCACTTTGGCCAGGTGCGGCAGACGGGCGTCGTCTTCCACATGCTGAGCGCGCTCGGAAGCGCCGGGCGGCTCGGTTTAACGGCAGTCGGCGATTCGCCGGAGGAAGCCCGCGAGATTTTCGAAAAGGCCGAAGCGGTCCTCAAGGAAGAAGCGCAATTCACGCAGCTCTAAGAAGACGGTCTTTACGCACCGTTGTGCGCCCGGTTCTCCGAAGAGCAGCGTATTTCCTTTTTCGGTCATGCGGAATGCCCGATCCGACTTCAGCGCGGGATGAAATGAGGGTGTAGGTTTACCGGTGGCTTCCGATAATTACTACGCAGTCATGGGGTTGGATAGCCATTGCAGTGCTCTGCAAATCCGCGACGCCTACCGTCTGCTCGCGAAGCGCCATCATCCCGACCTGAATCCAAATTCGACGGAAGCTCGGGCGCGCACCGAGAGGCTGAATGCCGCCTACGAAGTCCTGCGCGACCCGGCGCGGCGCCGCGCTTACGATCGCGAGCTCGATCGCGTGAGCCAGGCCGCCGCGGCCGGACGCCGCGCGAAGATCGAGCGAAACATCAGGCAGGAAGTGCGGCTCCGAATCGACGATTTCCTTCGCGGCGCGTCGATCGATGTGCAGATAAACGATCCGGCAAATCCGGACGGTCCGGAACAGTATCGCGTGGAAATTCCTGCCATGACCGCGCCGGGCGCGCGATTGCGGGTGCCGCGCGGCGGAGCTTTTGCGGACGGTTTCGTCGATCTGCGCCTGAAAGCGTTGCCGGGATTTCGCTTCAAAGTGCGCGGCTCCGACTTGCGCACCGATCTCCGGATCGGCGCGCGGCGCGCTGAAGAGGGCGGCACAGAAATGATCGAGCGCCCGACCGGCGGAATGCTTCGCGTGACGATCCCTAAACGGATTCAGCGCGGCGGAGTCATCCGCCTCCCTGGCGAGGGAATGCCAAAGCCGCGCGGCGGACGCGGCGACCTGCTCGTTAGGATCACCTACCGACCGGAAGTCCGCGTTTCGCGCATTCGCTAAGCGTTCGGCCTTTCTTGAGCGAAGCCTTTGGCGAGACAAAGGGATTTCTCAGGTTCCGGTGAACGTCAATTGATCCGCTATTTCAACTCGGGCTGGCGCCGGTCCACGGCTCCGAGGGAGGCATGACTGGCACGACCGCGGTAGCATTCGAACTCTCTGCCGGAACGCTCATGCTCGCTTTGCGGGCGGCCCAGCGCGCTTTCATCGCAGCCGACAGCGCAGCGCGGCGTTCCGGCGAGAGGTTGAGTTTCCTTTTGGGCTGTGGCGCGGCCGAGCTTTGCGCCGTGGCCAGCGCAGCAGGCAGGCGCTTACTGCTGCGTGTCTTTGACTTCCGGGTAGCGGCTGCTCGCGCCGATGCCTTTCTTTTCTCCGCGGCTGATTTCGCGGCCACCGTGGTGGCCAGCTTCTGCTTCAGCTTTGCTAATTTTTTTGGACCTTCCTTCAGGCGTTTTTCAAGCCGAAGGATTTTTTTCTTGAGAGTTTTGATTTTCATAAAAGAGCCCTCCTTCCACCAGTTAACGGAAGAAGCGAGCCAAACTTAGCAAGACGAGCAACCGAATGTCACGCCCTTGTTTGAGCAGACGATCGGACTGGCCGCGGGAACCATCTCAATTCCGTTAGGCCGCGCGGCGTGCCCAGCGCAGCTTGGCTGAGGCGGAGCGCGGGTTGGCATTTCGTTCAGTGGCGCTCGGACGAATTACTTCGCGCGCGATTTCCGAATAAAGATTCGCCGCCGCTCCCGCCGCGAACGATTTTTTCACACGGCGATCCTCCCCGGAATGAAAGGTAAGAATGGCAACGCGCCCGCCGGACTTGAGGCATGACGGGAGGTGACGCAGGAACGTCTCGAGGGCCGAGAACTCCTCGTTGACCTCGATCCGCAGGGCCTGGAAAACACGCCGCACGGAGAGTCCCATTTCGTCGTTAGGCAGGCGTGGGAGCGCGGCGCGAATCGCGACGGCGAGCGAGAGCGTGGTAGAGAAAACCTTGCCTGCGAGGGCGGCGGCCAGGAGTTTAGCCCGCGGCTCGTTGGCATTTTCTTCGAGCACCCGCGCGAGCCGGGCCGGCGCGATTTTCTCCAGGAAGGCAGCGGCCGATTGACCGCGCCCGGGATTCATTCGCATGTCGAGCGGCCCCTCCTGCTTAAGGGAAAAGCCGCGCGCCGGATCGTCCAGCTGCATCGAGGAAACACCCAGGTCGGCGAGAATAAGATCGGCCCCGGTGAGGCCCGCTGTTACCAAAACCTGAGGCAGGCCCGCGAAGTTGCTCCGCAGCGCGCGGAATTCGGCCGGCCCGTGGCCTAACGAACAAAGGCGCTTCTCCGTCCGCGGCAGTTCGAGCGGATCGACGTCGAGCCCGAGCAAACACCCGCCCGGCCGGAGGCGAGCGAGGATTTCCCGCGCGTGGCCGCCATAACCTAGGGTACAATCGACCGCGATTTCGCCCGGTCGCGGCGCCAGCACGGCCAGCACTTCCTCCACCATGATGGGCCGATGACTGCCGGCCGGCGTTTTGCCCGAGGCAAGCACCTTAGCGACCGTCTCGGCATAACGCTCCGGGTCGCGCTCCTTGTATTTCTCCCCAAAGTGGCGCGGATTTTTGCCTCGATAACGCGGACGCCGCGGCAATCGCGCCGGGGTTGATGGCTCCTCGCTCATCGCGTTACTTCGCACGGCCGGTGCACCCTCGCCAAGCTCGGCTTCGTTTGCTAGCTTGCACCGCGATGCCGACAAACCGACTCGAAGCCTTCAGCGACGGCGTCATCGCCATCATCATCACGATCATGGTCCTGGAGCTGAAGGTCCCGCATGGCGCCAGCTTCGCGGCCTTGCAGCCGTTGCTGCCTGTCTTTCTCACCTACTTGCTTAGTTTCATCTATCTCGGCATTTACTGGAATAATCATCACCATCTCCTGCACTGCGCGCCGCGCGTGAACGGCGCGATCATGTGGGCGAACCTGCATCTCCTTTTTTGGCTGTCGCTCTTTCCATTTGTCACCGGCTGGATGGGCGAAAATCATTTCGCCGTTCTCCCCACCGCCGTCTATGGAGCGGTTCTCCTGCTCGCCGCGATCGCCTACTACATCCTTCAAAGTCTCATCCTCGCCCAGGTCGATCCGCGCTCGGCGCTGGCGGCTTCTTTTCGCCATGACTTAAAGGGAAAACTCTCACCAGTCCTTTATGCGGCTGGCATCGGCGCTTCTTTTTTCCTTCCCTGGCTCGCGGCCGGCATCTACGTCTTCGTCGCACTAATGTGGCTCATCCCCGACCGCCGCATCGAGCGCACCGCGAGAGAAAGCTGACTTGCGCTCCCCTCATTCTCGACTGGGTGAATCCATTTTTTCCGGTCGCGCGCGAACTTTCTCCATAGGGGCATTTGCCAGACGCTGGCGTCAGCGATCGCGGCAGCGAGAGGTCAACCCGACTATTGCATCGGCTTTATTTTTCATCGTCGAATGCCGCCTGCGACCATAAGATTCGTAGGCATGAGCAATTCAACCGCCGGGCCAGCCGTCCCTACCAATGCACCTGTTGATCACGTGATTGTCCGTGGGAGCGCGGGCGGCTTCCTGCAGGAAGCCACCGCCGGGAAGTACACCTTCCAGGTCGACGAACCGATTAGCGCGGGTGGCACCGAATCAGCTCCCGACCCCTACGATTACCTGCTTGCCGCCCTCGGGTCTTGCACCTCAATGACGGTCGGTTGGTACGCGCGGCGCCAGAAAATTCCCCTGGAGAATGTCACTGTCAGGCTCCGGCACTCGCGCATCCACGCACGCGATTGTGAGGCGTGCGAAACCAAGGCAGGATTGCTCGACCGGATCGACCTCGACGTGCAGTTCGCTGGCCCGATTACCCCCGAACAACATGCAAAGCTCATGGAAGTGGCCGCAAAGTGCCCGGTTCATCGGACGTTGAAATCTGAAATCGATATCCGGCTGCGAGCCGTTACCTAGGCGACCGTTCCACCGCTCCAGATTGCGATTCGCTCTCGAGAACGTTAGCCTCGGCTTGTTCGGCAAGATTTCAGCTCCGCATTTCATGTCCATCCGAATCCTCGTCACCGGCGGCACTTTCGATAAGGAATACAACGAGCGGACCGGCCAGCTCTATTTCAAGGACACGCATCTCGCGGAGATGTTGCAGCGCGGGCGCTCCCGCGTCTCGGTCAGCATCCGCACCGTGATGATGGTCGACAGCCTCGAGATGACCGACGCGGACCGCGCGCTCATCGTGCAGAACTGCGCTCAGTCGAAAGAAAACCAGATCATCGTTACTCACGGGACCGACACGATGACTGATACCGCCGCCGCCATCGCGCGCGCCATTACTGGCAAAACCGTCGTGCTCACAGGCGCGATGATCCCCTGGGCCTTCGGCAGCTCCGATGGTCTCTTCAATCTTGGGAGCGCGCTCTCCTTTGTGCAGGTTTTACCGGCCGGTGTTTACATCGCGATGAACGGCAAATGTTTTCCCTGGGATCGCTGCCGGAAGAATCGCGAGCGGGGCGAATTCGAGGAAATCTCCCAGGAATAATCTGCGGGGCTCGCACGTGTTTTGCGCGCCGGCGAATCGTTAGGCACGATCCTGCGGCCCCGGAGCGACCTGCTCGTATGATCGCATCACGGCTAAAGCGCGGGCTGGCGACTTCGCCATTTCCTCGCGCTCTCGTAGGCTCTCGCGAGCGCGAAAATGTTGGGCTCAGAAAGAGGTGGACCACCGATCAGGACGCCGATCGGCAGCCCGGAACGCGAGAAACCGCAAGGGACCGAGATCGCGGGAAGACCGCCCAGGCTAAAGGCAAAGGTGCAGGCCGGCTGTGCAAACGGTTTGGTCGCTTCGCTGATCAGCAGCGGCAGGCTGGGCAGCGTTGGTAACATCACGAGGTCGACCTGCGTGAACGTTTCCCGGATTTTCACACGATGCTGCTCGAGTTGGCGACGCAGCTGTTCCCCTTCCGCTTGCGAAATGTCTTTCCCGGAAAGTGCGTCAGCGCGCGTGCGCGGGTCGTAGCGTTCGGGCGTTTGCGCGAGATGCGGTGCGTGGAAGGCGTAGCTCTCGTAGTCGATCAGGCGCCCCAATTCTTCGGGGTTCGGAAGTTCTACCTCGCGCACTTCGGCGACGCGTGGACGGATCGCATCGATCGCCGACTCGACCGCGGCTTTGATCTGGGGATCGATCGGTGTGTCGTCGCAAAGAGCGCGCGGCGACTGGATCACGCCCACGCGGAGGTTGGAGATCGCGGGTGCAGGATCGATCTCCTGCGCGACGCGGTTATCCGTCATCGCGCGGAACATCAAGGCCGTGTCTGTCACCGTGCGACCCATCGGGCCCACGTGATCAAACGAATTGGAAACTGGGATCACACCGCGCGTGCTGACGACACCAAAAGTCGGTTTCAATCCGACCACGCCGCAGCACGCCGCCGGGATACGATTGGAGCCGCCGGTGTCTGTCCCGACCGCGCCGAAACAGAGGGAGGCTGCGACTGCCGCCCCGGTTCCGCCGGAAGATCCGCCCGCGATTCGTTTCAGATCCCAGGGATTATGCACCGGGCCGAAATGACTAATCGCCGAAGTCGTGCCCATCGCGAACTCATGCATGTTTAGCTTCCCGAGAAAAACGGCTCCCGCCGCCTTCAGTCGGCGGACCACGTCCGCATCTTTTGTCGGCACGCGATCCGCGAAGACCGCGCTCGCCGCCGTGGTACGCAAGCCGGCCGTGTCGATGTTATCCTTCAGCGCGATTGGGATGCCGTGCAGCGGGCCGCGCCAATGTCCGTGCGCGATCTCCTCTTCGGCCGCGCGCCCTTCCGCCATTGCCCGATCCGCGGTGATGGTGATGAAGGCATTCAGTCTCGCGTTGTAACGCTCGATTCGTTTTAGACAGGCACGGGTTAATTCGACCGGCGAGACTGAACGATCGCGCACTCCGCGCGAGGCCTCGGCGAGGTCCAGTAGCGCAAGATCCGGCTTCGCGCCGAACAATACAGGAGAAGCGGCCGTCGCCACGGAACCCGTCGCCAGCATCTTGACCACCGTTCGTCTCGTTAGGCGCGGCGCACTCAGGGCTAGTCCTTTTGCAGCTTCCAGACGGCTGTTCCTTTTCCGTCCGGCTCGATCGTGGCGGTGATCTGATAAAGGCGACCGAGACCGCCGATCGAGTTGAAGGTCTGATTACCGACTGTAACTGGCTTGCGCACGCCATAGTATTCGTGCCGCTGCAGGATGAGCAGATTAGGTTTCTGCCACCGGACCGGCTTCGTGAAAATATGCCCCGCAACGGCGCCCTTCAGCTCCGGATCGCTTGCCTGTCCGGGAGCTTCGCCTAACGAGAGATCAACGCGCACAAAGGAATCGCCCGCGAGTTGATAGACCACGGTTTGCTTGCGCTGCACCGGCGGGCGCGGATCGCTGAACAAATGGCCGGGTTGTTCCGGCAGGTCGATCGAGAGGCAGGCCACGCGCTTCGAGTCGGGTGACCAAAGGGCTTCACCTTCCCGTTCCGCGCCGGTTCCGATGTCATCCGCCGTCAGGTCGCAGAGCACGCGGCCGCTCTTTTTTTCAATCAACTCCGCCCGCACAACTTTGGAACCGGCCAGTTCGAACTCGTCGCTGAAAACCTTCCGGATCGCATAAAGATCGTTAGGCGAAGACCAGTCCACCATCTCGCGCTGGAAAAGAATCCTGGTCGTTAGGGGAAAATAACGGTTCAGGTATCCACTGGCCGGAGCCGGCAGGCCATCGCCCAGAATCCGATTCCGCACCATGATTCGAAACGGCAATGGCTGCGCGGCGAGAAATTTTGCGAACTTTTCATCCCCGAGAAGATGATAGACGACGGTCGGCACGCCCGCGATGCTCTCCGCCGCTGCGCCATCGGCGCCTTCGGCGATCTCGAAAAATTTCTTTAGCGCCTTGGCGTCACCGCGGGCCGCCCGGCGAGTGTCTTTCGCGTAGTCGAAACCTCGGCCCTGTGCGAATTCGTCGATCTCCGATGGTCCGGCGGGATCCTTTTCATCCGCCGGAAGATCCTTCTCAGTAAAATGAAGAAGCGCTTCTTCTTTCTCCGCCTGCAACGTTGCCCCGACCATGCAGATGGCAAATGCGGTGAGGATTGAGCGAATCATAATTCAGGACGTGGTTACACGAAGAAAGCGACCAGGAACAGCAGAAGCGCAATCCCGACCGCAAAGTAGATCACCCATTTGCTGCGGCGACCGGTCACGATTTGCCACAAGCCGTAGAACATCGCCGTGATGCCAAACGCCTCCACCGCGCCGAGAACCCCCAACGCCAAGATGGCTTCGCCCGCGGAACCCGAAAACCGCGACCCGCCGTGCGACGTGCCGGGGTGCAGCAACATCGGGAGAGTGAGGAGAAGGACAAAGCCGATCACGCCGGTAATCAGAGCCCCGATGATCAACAGGTTGACGCCGTAGCGCCGCGACCACCGCTTCGATTGCATGCTGCGACCGCACTGCGGGCAGTGCGACATCAGCTTGTGGGTCTCGAAACCGCAGTTGTAACACCGGTTCAGGTCCTCAGGATTGCTGCCATCGCCCTTGCCGTGAAAGAAATCCGCTTCTCGCGGCCCATCACCGCGGTAATGCGAAACGACCGCGCCAGCCTCTTTCCAGTAGCCTCGGGCGACCGGGAATCGGAGTGCAGTACGGGTCGCTGCGCGCGGCACGCCCGACGCGCCATGGCCTCCTCCGGGATAGTACAAATGCAGTTCGATGACCGCCGGCTGACCTTCGTGCAGAAACGCTCCTGTCACCTCCGGCATGCCGCTGCTCAGCCGGTGAATGCTTTGGCCGACCTGAACCGCGTCTTTGCCCACCAGCACCTCGATCCCCTCCCCTGGCACTGCATCGGGAAACGAGAGTTCGTTAGGATAGACATCGCGCTGCCGGGACCATTGCTCATTTTGCGCGACAAACTTCTGCCACTCTGCCGGCTCGACCCGCCAGCGCGCGATGATGCCTTCCCCGCGGCCAAGCGCTTGCTTCGCCCGCAGATCGAAGTGCCGAACGAGCGCCGTCCCGCCGCCGAAAATGATGGCGGAGAGGCCGTAGATGAAGAGGCATGTTTGTACCCAGCTGCTCTCCGCCAGGCCGGGCAGAAGAAAGGCCGCCACACACGCCGCCCAGCCCGACGCGAAAAAGCCGAGTGCGATGTTTCTGGCGCGACGTGAATCAGCCATGGTCGCGCCGAGGATGACGGACGTGCCTCCACCGCTCAAGCTCTGCTTTTTCGCGACCCGCGGCAGACTTTTTTCTTCGACGCCGCTATGATCCTCCACCCATGCCCGTTTTCACGAACATTTCCGCCTACAAGTTTGCTTCGTTAGACGACTTGGAAGTGCTCCAGATCGAGCTTCGCCAAATGTGCACGGAAGCCGGGATGCGCGGCACCATTCTTCTAAGCCCGGAGGGGATCAATCTCTTCGTCGCGGCCGAGCGCGCGGCCTGCAATCGCCTCCTCGTTAGGCTAAAAACCATTCCCGGACTGGCGGATCTGGCCGCGAAAGTGAGCGAGAGCGATCATCAGCCGTTCAATCGAATGCTCGTGAAGATCAAAAAGGAGATCATCGCTTTTGGTGTCCCGGGAATCGACCCCGCCCGGCAACCCGCTCCTCGACTTGCGCCAGGGGAACTTAAGCGCTGGCTCGATCAAGGCCTCTCCCTCACCCTGCTCGACACGCGCAACAGTTACGAAGTGAAACTTGGCACCTTCCGCGGCGCCCGCACCCTCGATCTCGATCATTTCCGCGAATTCCCAGCCGCCGCCGCCACCCTGCCCGAAAAACTGAAAGACCAACCCGTCGTCACCTTTTGCACCGGAGGGATCCGGTGTGAAAAGGCGGCGCCGCTCCTGGCAATGGCCGGCTTCACCCAGGTTTTCCAACTCGATGGCGGCATTCTGAATTACTTCGAGAAATGCGGTCGCGCGCATTTCGAAGGTGATTGCTTCGTCTTCGACAGGCGCGTCGCGGTCGATGCCTCCCTTCGCGAAACAGGAGCCGCCCTCTGTTTCGTCTGCCAAACACCGCTCACTCTTGCCGAGCAGCAAGACTCCCGTTACACACCCTCGATCTCCTGTCCCCATTGCCACGCCGGAACTGCGGAGCGGTCTTGACCCCGCGTCACGCTGGCGCAAAATCGCTCGCTCCAGATGAATCCGCGTTTCCAACTGATCCTGCTCCTGACTTGCTCCGTCCTCCTGATCGCGGCGGATAAACCGACGCCGGTGCCCTTGAACGAGTTGAAGGAAACGATCGCGAAGATGGACACGGCCATGTTCGACGCTCTCAATGCGCACGATGTCGAACGCCTGATGGCGCTTTTTACCAGCGACCTTGAGTTCTATCACGACAAAGGCGGCCTAACGAACTACGAGCAGACGGGGGAAAATTTTAAGAAGCTGTTTGCCAATATGCCGGACATCCGGCGCGAGCTTGTTCCGGGGACGCTCGAGGTTTATCCGATCAAGGACTACGGCGCGATCGAGGTCGGAGCGCACCGCTTCTGCCACCAGGAAGAAGGTAAAGAGGATTGCGGCACATTTCGCTTCCTCCATATCTGGCGGAAAACCGGCGAAAGCTGGAAAGTGTCGCGAGTCGTCAGCTACGGACACTGACACATCGTCAAAGTCCCGATCGAGTTGGCTTTTTCGCGGCAAAAAGACCGAACGCCATCGCGCCCCGGGCGTAGGCCTCGCGCATGAGGGGAAAGGAGCTCACAAAACGCTGTGTCGATCGCGAGGTGAACCGGACCAGCCAATGAAGGGCCGGATGTTCGACCATCCGCGCGCAATGAGTCCAGGTCGGCTCGACGTAGCGCGTAATGTCCTCAGCCGCCTCAACGCAGAGCCCGGCTTCGCGCATCCACGCGGCGTAATCACTAAGTCCGTCCAAACTGGCGCTCAGCATCGCTTCCCCAATGCGCCCGACCAACTCGGTTTCGTCCTCGCGCACGGGCCCGTCTCTCCGCAACCACGCGCAAACCGCCAGGGTGCCACCCGGCTTCAGTGCTGTCGCGCAACGGGCGAAGAATCCTCGCTTGTCCCGGAAGTGCTCGCTGCTTTCCATGACCCAGACGACGTCGACGCTTTCCGCTTCCGGAATCCATTCATTTGCGTCCCTGATTTCGAAATTCACCTGTTCGCTCAACCCCAGTACCCGCGCCTTTTTTGTCGCCATCCGCGCCTGGACTGAGCTGATCGTTAGGCCGGTGACCCGACAACCAAACTTTTTTGCGAGCCAGAACGCGGATCCACCGAGACCGCAACCGATGTCGAGGACGCGGCTGCCTAACGGCACTTCGGCGGTTTCGGCCAGGCGCTCCATCAAACGAATCTGGGCCTGCGCCGGCGATTGCTCGCCATCCCAGTAGCCGTGATGCAGATGTTCTCCCCAAAACAGCCGATACAATCCGGACAAACGATCGTAGTGCTTCCGGATATGCTCGATCTCGACTGGAAATTGCGGCGAAGCAGCGGTGGTAGGAATCATCGCCATTGGTCCGTGATTCGAGACAGCGCCCACGCATAAAGTTGGTTGTGCGGGAACCGGTCGTGCAGCTCGGTGAGAAGCGTGGTCGCCCGCTCGGGCTTTGCGTCGCGCAACGCCGCCACCGCAAGCAGAAGCTTCGCGAACGGCTCGAGATAATAACCATGGAGGGAGGTCTTCTCGATTTCTTCTATCCCTTTTTTGCGATCGGTCTCTGAACCTGTGAGTCGCAGCACGACACGCACGGGTGCAGGCTTAAAACTCAGCAGGTAGTTTTCCGCCCCAGGCCCCAGGTAAACATCGAAAGCATGGGGATCGACCGCGATGAGTCTGTCCGCAAACGGGCGGCCTTCTTTAATGTAAGCCAGGGCGGCGAGACTTTGTTTGTCGATCAACGCAGCGTAGTTCGCGCGCAGGCCGTAGATGAGAGATTTAACAAAGAGCGCATTGGGATCGCTGCTCGATTTCTGCAAAGCGATGTCGGCCAGACGATCCGCGTCGTCGATTTCCCGAACAAAATGTGACCTGACCTCCGGATCGCGTGACAACTGCACACGGCTTTTCAAGCGGACGTCGTCGATCTTGAACAATTTGGTTTCCAGCGAGCCGAGGCGCGCCAACTCGGAAAAGAGATAGGCCGCGGCATCGGACGCGGACACCAAACCATCGTCGGCGCGGGCTTCTCGCGCTCGAGCAAAGGCGCGATGTGCTTGGTCGAATTGCACATCGTAGATGCAAAGCCAGCCCCGATAAATTTCGTCGGATGGCGGAGCGGAATCCGCCGCGAGTGAAGGCGTGAGCAATACGGTCAGCATGAGCGACGCACCAGCAAGCGCTCGGCTAATCAGGCATGGCATACGAATAAACACGCCTCAGATTTCGCTCGAATATTTTCGCGGGCAACAATCGGGTCACGACACGACGTCCCGTCACGACGAAGGGATTCTGCCACTGACCAATCCGTCCCATCAGAAGCGAGCGTTGCTGCATGTGGCCGGTTCTCTTGCGTCGCAGGAACTCGTAACGGCGCAACGCCCTAACGAGGTTGGACTCTCGCTGCACGCACTTCGCGAGCACGAGCGCATCCTCCAGCGCCATGCATCCGCCCTGGCCGAGATTCGGAGTGCAGGGATGCGCTGCGTCACCCAGCAAAGTGATCCGGCCACGTCCCCAGCGGGCCAACGGCGGCCGATCCCGCGCGCCGTGCTTTAGGATTCCGCTTTCGTCTGTCGCCTCGAGGAAGTCCGCGATCGGCTCGTGCCACTCACCAAACATCTCCTGAAGTTCCCACTTTCTTCCCCGCGGCGCGTCGAGATGATCGACCGGGACGTTCGCGGTCGCATACCAGGTGAATTTGCCGTGGCCGGTATTCAAAATTCCGAATCGCTTTCCGGTCCCCCACGATTCGCTGTTGTAACCGGGCATGATCGCTTTGCCGCGGTAGTGCACCAGGCCGCGCCAGACGATGTAACCGCGATAAATCGGATCGGACGCGCCGAAGAGCGCGGAGCGAACCCGCGAACGACTGCCATCCGCACCAATGACACCGGCGTGTTCCTGCGCCGCCTGGTTCTTGAAGCGGACCTGGACCTTCCCTCTCGATTGATCCAGATGCTCAAACTCGTGTCCGAGGCGGACGCACTCTGGTGGGAGCGCCCGCAACAGGATCGCGAGCAAATCAGTTCGGCAAATGCAAACGGCGGGAACGTCGAATTTCCCCAGAGCGATATTCATCAGTATCCTGCCGGATGCGGAGCGCACGAGGAAATGGGTGTTGGGGCCACTGCGCGCCGTCACCTGATCGAGCAATCCAAGGTCGCGCAGGACGCGAGTCGCATTTGGCCACAGCATCATGCCCGCACCGACCTCCCGCAGCTGCGCCGATCTTTCGTAGACGACAACGCGAAGCCCTTGTTGATGCAGTGCCAGGGCGGTTGCGATTCCGCCAATTCCACCACCGATAATTCCAATGCTGTGGTTCTCCATTAGATCGGCACTGGAAGAATCGTCGTCAGATCGCGCTAGACACGCGGCTGTCAGACTCCGTTCAATTCATAAAGCGCATTAACAATTAGTAACGAAGCAGTAATCCGCCTGACATGAACGCGCGCGCACCACTTCGTTCTCCCGCAGCTCGCGCCCGATTTCTGGCGATGGGCGACGAATGAAAAACACCTCTTCACAACCAAGCTTTCGCAGGGCCGAAGTTCGCCGATGGTCTGCCACTCTCTGGCGCGCGAACATTCTGAGGCGTCGTCAACCGATCGGCGCCCCGTTAACGAAACCGAGCCCTGCCGATTGGAGCGACGCACGAGTCTCGGCCGCCTGGCTCGGACACACGACGGTATTGATCAACTTCTTTGGCCTAACGATTCTGACCGATCCGGTACTTTACCCGGAGATTGGAATTCACCTCCCCGGAATCACGCTCGGGCCGCGCCGCTTGATCGCCCCGGCCTTGCATCTCGACGAGCTGCCAAAGATTGACGTCATCCTCGTGTCGCATGCGCATTTCGATCATCTCGATCTGCGAACGCTGCGCTTTTTCGAATCCTCGACGCAGATCGTGACGGCGCCGCGCACGCGGGATCTCTTTCCGAGCAGGCAGCGACGCAATTTGTTCGAGCTCCGGTGGGGTGAAACAAAAACGATCGCGACACCTCAGGGGACTGTCGATGTCACAGCCATCCCAGTGAATCATTGGGGAGCGCGCCTGCACTACGACGGGTATCGCGGCTATAACGGCTACCTCATCGAACGCGCCGGTCGACGCATAATCTTCAGCGGCGACACCGCCTTGTGCGAGAGCTTCGCCGTTTTGCGCGAAGACCGCGGCGTCGATCTCGCCATCATGGGGATTGGTTGCTACGACCCCTGGATTGGAACTCACTGCAATCCCGAGGAGGCGGTGCAGATGGCGAACGACGCGGGCGCGACCTTCATCATGCCGGTGCATCATCAGACTTTTCGGCTGAGTTTCGAGCCTCCGCGCGAGCCGCTCGAGCGCTTCGAAAATGCCCTGGCCAGGGAACCGGAACGCATCGCTCTGCGCGAGATCGGGCAAACTTTCGTGCTCGATCACTGAGTGAAAAGAAAAAGGCGCCGGCACGAAATGCCGGCGCCTTCGCGAGTTCGGTCGTTGGATTGACGTTACACCCTCTCGACGTCGATCTTGATCTTCACCGGGTTGGCGAGCGTGTCGTAAACGGGCGACTTGCGGAGCAGTTCCTGGATGGTGGCTTTGTCGGCGTCGCCTTTGACCTTGAACTTGACCCGGATCTCGCGGTAGCCGGAGCGCACATTCGCTCCGTTGTTACTTTTGCGGTGAAGCTCTCCAATCGTCCGCCGGTTCCATGGTCGACCGCGGCCCCGTGCCATTGAGCCAGGCCAGCGCGTCCTTGTCGCCCCGCAGATAGGCATCCCAAAACGCGGTCGTCAGCGCGAGCATGACGCGATGATGATTCGGATTGCGCGGCTCGCGATCGCCGGGCAGTGCACGATCCGTGAAGGCAGAATGTTCGGCATTGTTCAACACCACTTCGTATTTCGGCGCGCCCCGTAACGCGGAGTAAACGGCGAGGCGCGATTCCGCATCAACCCGTCCGATCGGGGAGTTGTCTTTCGTCCCGGTCATGAGCAGCCACGGGATTTTCACCGAATCGAAAGCCTCCTCCGGTGTGCCACGGCGCGGAGCACTTGGACTGAATGCAATTGCTGCCTTGATCCGCGGATCGGTGAATTTCGTTCCCGAAATCGGAAAGTTTTCGCCGCTCACCGCCTCGGTCGTGACCGCCCCGAACGAATGGCCCGACATCCCGATCTCTTGCAGATCGAGCCGGCCCGCGAGCGGGTTCTGCGATTCAGAATTCCACGACGCCAGGGCATCGAGCACCGCATGCACGTCGCGAATCCGGCGCAAAAAATTTTCAAGCGACGCCGCCTGCTGCAACGAGCTCATTCGCTCCGCCACAGGCTTGTCTTGCCAGACCGAAGTATCGCTGCCGGGATGTTGAATGAACACCGCCACGTAACCGCGCGCCGCCCAGTGCTGCCCGAGAAATGCGTTCCCGTTGCGAGACCCTCCGAGACCGTGGCTAAAGAGCACCACCGGCGCCGGGGCGGTCTGGGCTGGCAGATAAACCCGCAGCGGAAGTGCGCCGCCCGTCGCATGGACGGTCAGATCCAGCTCGTGCGGTTTGAAATTCGGATCGACCGCGAGCGGATCATAGCTCGCACCCTGGAGACAAGCGGTCGCGAAGAGGAGGACGATCGCGCCTAACGACAAGACTGTTTTCATGTTCCTCTTTTGACCACTCGAAGACGTCACAGGTTACATCTCTCGATTCGGCGCTACAGGTGAGGACGGCGACAATCCAAAGCAGTCGGCCCGCCACAAAGTTCAGCTAGCCAGGAAGGACAAATGCCACCGTCTCGTTCGCGGCGCGGTGATTCGACCAGAATTTCTCGCCGTCGAAAGTCAGTGAGCGCGAGGCGAAGGGAATGGTCCCGAGATCCTCCACCGTCGGATTTTCCTCGCGCGCGTCGAGCCGCGCGATCCGCCACTCTTCGGACTTGTTCGGAACATCCTTGTTTTCCTGTCCGCGCAGCACGTAGAGCGTTCCCTCGACGAAGGTCTGTCCGCAGATTTCTGCGCCGACGTCGATCGTGCGCGAAATGTTTCCTGAATCGTCAACTTGATGGATCTGACCTTTGTACCACTGGCTCAGATAAAAATGGTCGCCATCGTAGCTCAGGTAGGAGCCGGTGAACTCCGGACAGGCGAACAATTTCGTAAACCCGTCACTCGCTGTGTAGCGATAGACATAGCGATCGTCGTTTAACCCTTTGCCGATTGTGAAACGCCAGCCGTCGTTGGTCATCACCCCTGCCCAAACCACGCCGGGCGGATCGATCTCATCGACAATCTTCAAGTCGTCGCCGTCAATCCGGTAGAGCGTGCCGAGATCGCGCGAACTCATCCAAAGTCGCTTCCCATCCCACGCCAGCGCTTGCGGCGTCACGCACGGAGCCGGAATTCGTTGTTTCTCGGTGATTGGAGTCATGTCATTCAATCATCCACAGATTTCACAGATTTCCACAAATCGAAGCAAGCGGTCGGGCGAAAAAATCACCGCGAATTTTCGGACCCTTCGCTGGCGGTGCTTAGGTTGCGCCAGAATAAAGATCGCCGAGCCAGATCTGCGCC
Source organism: uncultured Verrucomicrobiae bacterium (assembly GCA_963819975.1). Taxonomy (GTDB): domain Bacteria; phylum Verrucomicrobiota; class Verrucomicrobiia; order Chthoniobacterales; family UBA10450; genus Palsa-1392. Next base: position 44,890 of record CAWFYE010000017.1, read on the forward strand.
GCGGGCTGATCGCGCGTTGAAACAAGGAAACGCTCCCAAGCTTCTTTTTCGTGCCAGACCGGCGCCAGTTCCCAGACGCAAAACGTCGGCTTATGCACGGCGTCGCGCGGCCAGAGGGAAAAGTCGGCCATTGCCTCGCCATCCTTGTAGAAGACCGTTTCCCAGACCTCGTTGTTGCCGCGCCAGGTGCAAACGATCAGGAAATAAAACTCGCTCCCACACCGGTGCAAAATGACGAAGCCGAGGCCAGCTGCCTCAAGGTTTTCTCGGGCCACGCAGGAACGGGCCAGTCGATCGATCTCATCCGGAACCGGCTGATCGTTCCGATACACCACATACCATTTCAAGATCGCGCCGTTCGCTCCGATCGAGTCGCCAGGTGTCACGCGCTTTGGGGCGTGCCGATAGCTCTGGGCCACGCCGAGATCGTTCTTCAGGATGTCTGCCAGGGACGGTGCCACCGTCTAGCATGCTACCAGAAAAGTATTCGCTAGCCAGGGCGCTCGCGAGGATCTGGCGATCCGTGAGCCGGCCCGATGGCTTTCTTCCTTAGACTTCTCACCTCCGGTGCACCCGGCTTGGCATTAAGCCGCGCCAGGGTGAACTAAAGTGTAATAGTCAACAGGCAAAATGTTCTGGAGAATAACGAAGATGACCTTCTGAATGCGGATTCTTCCGTCGTCTCGCTGCATCTTCCCTAACGGGCAGTAGACGGCAGAAGAAGAAGCGATAAATTTTGCAATTCAACCCGTAGCGATGGTGCCAATTACGATTTCAACCGCCCGCGACGATGACGCCGGGTTCGAGGACGCACTCGACCGAGGCTGCCTGCGTGCGATGGATCGCGCTCTTGTTTCATCTCCCGAGCCATGAAGTCGCAAAACGAGATCGTGGAATCCTTTCACGCCGGTCAAACCAGAATCCTTGAGATGGTGGCGGCGGATAAGCCGCTGCCGGAGATTCTAAAAAGGATTGTCCTTTTGATGGAGGCCCAGGTGGAAGGAATGGTCTGTTCCATTCTGGTGCTGGCGACCGACGGGCGGCGGGTGCGACACGGCGCGGCACCGAGTTTGCCGGCGGCTTATGTGCATGCCGTGAATGGCGCGCCGATCGGCCCGCGGCATGGGTCGTGCGGGACCGCCATGTTTCTGAAACGGCGGGTGATAGTGACCGACATGCTGACCGATCCGCTTTGGACTGACTACCGCGAACTGGCGCGGATTCTCGACCTGAGCGCTTGTTGGTCGACGCCGATCTTCTCGCCCCGGGGCGATGTTTTGGGATCGTTCGCGATGTATCGTCGCGAGCCGCGGGGCCCAAACGCCCAGGAAACGCGCCTGACGCAGGTCGCTACCCACATCGCGGGGATCGCGATCGAGCGCCAGCGCGTGCAGGAGACGTTGCGCGAGCGCGAAGCACGCATCAACCTCGCGGCCGAATCGGCGGATCTCGCTTTTTGGGTCATCTATCCGGATAGCAACGCGGCCTGGATGAGTGACAAGGGACGCCTCATTTACGGCTTCGATTCCAAGCTGCCGCTGAACCGTGAGTTAATCTGTGGCCGGGTGCATCCCGACGAAAGGGAAGCGGTTCACGCGGCCTTCGACCGGGCCTGCGCTTCACAAGGGACTTTCGAATCCGAGCATCGGCTCGTCTTACCTCACGGAAAAACGCGCTGGGTCATCGCGCGCGGTCGCTGCTTGCCAGACGAGGATGGGAAACCAGGTGAACTCATCGGAATAACGATTGACGTCAGCGCCCAGAAACAGACCGCGCTTCAGCTGCAGATCCAACGGGAAGAAATGGCCCATCTCAATCGCGTGGCGTTGATGGGCGAAATGACGGCGTCAGTCGCGCATGAGTTGAATCAGCCGCTGACCGCCATTTCCAACAACGCCTCCGCCGCGCGGCGGTTCCTGCAACGAGAGGAATTCGATCCCGTTCTCCTCCGGGAGTTGCTCCACGACATTGTCGCCGACAGTCAGCGGGCCGGCGAAGTGATCCGCGGGATTCGCAGTCTCATGCGCAAAGAAAAGAGCGTCCGCGCCCGGCTCGATCTCAACGCGGTGATTGCAGACACGATCCGTTTGGTCGGTTCGGACGTCGTCCTCCGCGAGAGTGTGATCGCGACGGAACTTGATGAGAACCTGCCGCAGGTAAAAGCGGTTCCGGTTCAGGTCCAGCAGATCTTGCTGAACCTGATCATGAACGCCCTCGACGCGGTCCAAAGCCGGCCGCCCGCCAAGCGTCGCGTCATCATTCATACCCGTTTGCTCGACGGAGAGAATGTGGAAGTGAGCGTGCGCGATTCCGGACCGGGTCTGCCGAATGACCGTCCGGAAAAGGTCTTCGACCATTTCTTTACGACAAAGCAACAAGGAATGGGGATGGGCCTGACGATCGTGCGTTCCCTTGTCGAATCGCATGGGGGCAAGATCAGTGCGCAAAACATGCCGGATGGCGGAGCCCGCTTTTTCTTCACTCTCCCCGCCTTCCGCTCGCAATCGAAAAAACAGGCGGCATGAACACAAATCCGAGCTCGGAGATTGACGAAGTTTGCCTGGTCGATGACGACGCCTCGGTTCTCCGCTCGATGCAATACCTGCTCGCGTCGGATGGAATAAAGGTACGCCCCTTCAACAAACCGGAAGAATTCCTCACCCACGCCGCCGCTCACCGGGTCCCCGTGGTCGTGACCGACATCTGGATGGAGGGAGTCACCGGTCTCGAAATTCTCGCCCGCATGTGCGCGGTCACGCCGCGCCCGCGGGTCATCGTCATTACTGCGCGCGAGGATCTCGCGGCCCGCGCGACGGCCATGCAGATCGGACCGACCGCATTTTTCATCAAGCCATTCAATGATGAACAGTTCCTTGCCGCAGTGCGAAAGGCTCTCGGGCAGGCGAAACATTCATCGGGATAATTCAGGAACCCGACGATCAAGAAATCTTGTGAGCGAAGGCTTATTTAACGTCGCCGGCAAGATCGCGCTGATTACCGGCGGGAGCAGCGGCATTGGCCGCGCCACGGCGCTGCTCTTTGCGAAGCAGGGGGCGAAGGTTGTCATCGGCGATATCGATCCTGCCGGTCGAGAGACGGCCGAGACGATCAGGCGCGAGGGAAACGAAGCAATCTTCCTGCAGACGGACGTGCGCGAGGCGAATGAGGTGCAGAACCTTGTTGCGACCACGGTCAAGACCTACGGCAGATTAGATTGCGCCTTTAACAATGCCGGAATTCTTTCGCCTGCGGCACCGTTAGCCGAGACCGATGAATCAGTCTTCGACCAGGTCATCGCCGTAGATCTGAAAGGAATATTTCTCTCCATGAAATATGAAATTCGGCAGATGCTGAAGAATGGCGGCGGCGTAATCGTGAACAACGCATCGATCGCCGGAATGATTGCGGACCCCGGCATCGGCCCTTACGTCGCAGCGAAGCACGGCGTCATTGGATTAACGAAGGCTGCCGGGATCGAGTATGCCGGCGAGGGAATACGGATCAATGCCCTTGCCCCAGGATTGGTCGACACCGCCATGACCAAACCCTGGCTTGACGACCCCGAAATTCGCGACGCTTTCCTGGCTCGCTCGCCGATTGGTCGCGTCGCGCAACCGGAAGAGATGGCTGGGATGGTTCTGTTCCTCTGCTCCGACTTTGCATCTTTTGCTGCTGGACAGGTATTTACGGTCGACGGCGGTTACACTGCTCGTTGATGCGATTTCGACGTCGTTGCCGGATGGCGGTTGTTACACCAAAGTTCAATATGCGAATCGTTGAATCGTCCTGCACAATCATGAGATGAATCCATGGCGGCCGATTTTATCGGGCATGGCGTGCATATGCTGCGTCGCGTCCTGCGATATGGGTCCTCCGCCAGCCGCTCCACCAGTCCAGCAGGACCGTAGTACGCCATCCGACAGCGCGCAAAATTCGAAGCAAAAGCAGATCGCGTTTCTAAATCGCATCCGTGACGCCGACCCGGCGGGGCGAACGATCGACCGCGCCTTGCTTAACGACCAAAATGAACTGGGCTTGATTCTCGATCGCAGCGTCGAGATGCAAAAAATTCCAGACCTGATGCGCTTGATGCTGACCCAAATGGCGAAGGAATTTCCCGGGCAGGATCTGACCGTTCTCGCCTACGCGCCTTCCAGCCCGCCCCGAAAAATCGGCACGGCGCATCTCGATGCCCGCAGCGGCACCATGACATACGATCCTGAACAATGACTCTTTTTCGAATCCGAAAATGAAAGGACAAACCTATGCCAGACACTGTTGATGACTTCATGCGACGTTTCGCGAGCGGTGGCACGGTGGATGACGTGGACGCGAGCCGGTTTCACGACCGCTTCGTTTCCACTCACCCGGACGACGCCCACTTTGATAATCGGGCCTATCACGAGGGAGCGGTCCAATATCTCGGCCAGCTTCCAGACGATCGCTTTCACGACGCCGCGAAAAATGCGGTGACCCAGGCGCCACCAGAGCAAAAATCGGACTTAATCGGGGGATTGCTCAGCGCGCTGGGCGCTTCTGTTGGGGGCACTGGAACAGGCTCCGCAAACACCGGAGCGCTCGCTGGCGGAGGCGGTCTTGCTGCAATCGCAGGCATGCTCGGCCTCGGTTCAACCGATCCAAATAAGATGAGTGAAGACGATGCCGCCGGGGTGATGAATTACGCGCGCAAGGAGCATCCGGAAATCATGCAGAAGACCGTCGAAGAAAAGCCATGGTTTGTGAAAGCGATGGGAAACCCCGTCGTGATGGGCGCTCTGACGATGGCTGCAGCGAAACTTTTGACCGATCAAAAAAAGAGAAACGCTTGATCGGAGTCGTTTTTCCCAGAAAACCAAGAAGAACAACAACCAAACTAAATTAAGAGGTAAAATACGATGGGATTACTCAGCAATTTAATGTCGAAGATTTTTAGCCACGCTCCTGCCACTGCCCCCGCCGCCACGTCGGCACCCGCGGCCGCGAGCGCGCCGCCGCCGCCGCCGACGGCAGCAACTCAGCCCGCACCCACCGCCGCTCCGGCTGCTTCTACTCCCGCGCCGGCTGCTCCAAAGCCGGCGCCGGTCGTGGACATCGCCGCGGTCATGGATGGGCTGGCCGCCAAGAACCCGGAAAAACTGGATTGGAAGCGGTCAATCGTTGATTTGATGAAGCTGGTGGGCATGGATAGTAGCCTGAGCGCACGCAAAGAACTGGCAACCGAGCTTCACTACACGGGAGACATGAACGATTCTGCTTCAATGAATATCTGGCTTCATAAGGAAGTCTTGAAGAAGCTGTCAGAGAACGGCGGAAAAGTTCCACCGGAGTTGCTCAGCTGAAGTCCAGTGTCGTGATTCCGCGGCCGATCTGGCGCCGCGGAATATCGCGCCTCGGCCTTTCGGAAGGAGTGAGGGCAGACGAGCACGAAATCGCCCGCCGGATCGCCGGCAGGCCTGGCGCGCGCCCTGGCCCCGCTCGTCCAAAGCATCGGCCCGGAACGTGATTACGCCGGCAAGCGCGAATCTCACTTTGGCTGTCCCGATACTGAGCCGGGCGCCGTCAAAGTGAAAAACAGGATCGTAATGGAGATGACAGCCGACTATAAAACTAATTCCATACCGGAAAATGAAAGCGCTCTCCTCTCCGCAACCGACACAGTCGAACTGCCGGTTTCCCGCTCATCCGCCAGGCCTATGTTAGAACCGAGTAAACATCAGGAGTCGCTGGGAGATGTCGATGCGACGACGAATCGCAGGCTCCTCGCGGACAGATTGCTTTGGGAACGCCTAAGAAACTGGAGGGGGTCCAGCCCGGAGCTGGATCGGATTCACTTCTTGAAGACGGTTCCGTTCTTCGGTGAGCTGTCCAATCGGCAGCTTAAGAATGTTTCGGGAATCATGTTCGAACGGAGCTATGACGCCGGTGAAATAATATTTGAGGAAGGGCAGCCAGGCGCAGCTCTCTTCCTGATACTCTCCGGCAAGGTTGCGATTGAACTTTGCCGCGAAGACAAGACTCTTGCTTTGGCGACTCTCGAAGAAGGAGCTTTTTTCGGTGAAATGGCTCTGCTCAACGAAACTCCGCGCTCCGCGGACGCCCGTGCCCTGGAACATACCCGGGCTCTGGCGCTCTTCCGGAGCGACCTGGCCGATTTAGTGCAACGAGACCCGCAGGCTGCCTGTCAAATCTACCGGGCTTTGGCATCCATTATCAGCGATCGCCTCCGGTTAACTAACGAACTGGTTCAGGCAGAATCTGTTTAGGGGAAAACCGGCCTGGAATGAATCTCGTTTCGGACTTTGCGACCAAGGAGCACGAGCGCAAAATCCGGCGCAGAGTCTTTCATCTCACCTTTCTGATTCTCGCGCTCGTTTTCGGTGGATTATTGATTTGGAAATTGGGTGGTCTCTTCTTGCCAATCATCGTGGGCGCCCTGCTGGCCTACCTTTTCCGTCCGATCAAAGAGCGTTTCAAGATCCCCTGGCTTCCACACGAGCTCCAGGTTTTGTGCTCTTTTGCGGCTATTGGACTGGTTCTGTTTTTCGTCTTCGACAATGTCCGCAAACACATTCCGGATGAAAAACAGAAGTTGGAATTCAAGGTCCGCCTCCAGTACAAACTGAATCAGAAATACCAGGAAATGACGGCGAAATCAGAAGGAGGCAGCTGGGGCATGATAATGCCGCTGATCGCCAAGGAAGCTGGTCCCGTGATGGATCGACTGAACGGGCTGCTTGCGCTCGATCGGGAAGAGCAGGACCTATTCTTCAAATATCGAACGAGATATAACGGGGAAGCGCCGATTGAGGATAAATTCTTCGATTATTTTTGGGCGAACCAGGGCACGAGCAAATACGTCATCCCCGAGAAGACTCCGGCAGCCGATTCCCCAACCGTGGCCCCAGCGGTTGCGGCTGCGCCCGAAGCTACCGAGGCCAGGGCAAAGAGTGACTGGTCAGTGTGGATCCTTGCGCCGCTGACATTTATTTTTCTCGGCTTCGATGACGGTCAGATACGCCGCTATTTTATTAGCCTCGTGTCCAACCGCTATTTTGAATTATCTTTGACGCTCATGGACAGGCTGGATAGTGCAATTGGCAAGTATCTCCGGGGGACAGCGATGGAATGCTGTCTGGTCGGCCTCACTCTTTGTCTGGGCTTGATCCTGCTCGGGATTCCAGTGGGGATTGCAATCGCGATTGGGGTAATTTCCGGTCTGGTTAACGCGATTCCTTTTCTCGGCACAGTCATCGGTCTCGTTATCAGCCTTGGCTATGCCTTGATCGCCGAAAACATAAAACCACTCATCCCCGGTCTGAACCCGAATGATCTGGCGCTTTACGTCCTGATTCTGATCGGCATCACCCATCTCCTGGACAATGCCGTATTCCAGCCGTTTGTCGTTGGGAGCGCCGTGAACATTCACCCTGTGGTCGTTGTAGTCGCGATTCTGGGTGGTTCCCTGATCATGGGCCTGTGGGGCATGCTCTTCGCGGTCCCCGCCGTAGTTGTCCTCAAGACGGCCGTTGAAACCTTATTCAAAGAACTAAGAGCTTATCGAATTACCTGATCGCGCAGTCGCGGTTAAGTGTCGCAACCAAATTATAGACGCAACTCAAATGTTGAAAAACGCCACAACTCCTCGACTGTCGCTGCGTCCGGTCAGGGGTCCCAATACCTGCATGCAGCACAATAGAACTGGATCCATATGAAAACACGCACCCTACTCTTGCTCTTAACCTGCCTCGGCCTGGTGCCGTTGGGCGCCATCGCTGACACTATTCCGAGCGGCACGACGCTCGTGCTCAAGACGACAAGCACGATTACCTCTCGAGACAATACTGGGAAGCCGTTCCAGGGGCGTCTGTCCCAGAGCGTTCAGGTCAAAGGAAAGGTTGTCCTGGCCGAGGGAGCTGGCGTCGCTGGCGTCATCGAGTCACCGCGAGTCGCAATCGCATCGAGCACTCGTCCGCTCACCTTGAAACTCACCGAGGTTTCGATCGGCGGCAAGATGGTGCCGATCAAGACGGAGTCGCTCGAGACAGATGCCACCGGAGTAAAGACGCGTGGTGGAAAACGGGTGACGGGCGGCGCCTTTGTGCTTTCACCGGGAACCACCCTGCAGTTCAAACTCAGTCAGCCGCTTAACCTGTGAGGCCGACGTTGCTCGCCTAACGAGGCTGCGAATACCCTTAAGAGGGGGAGCAAATCGCGGGACTAAGCCGAATCCTTGCGCTGGCGTCGGCTCCTGGCCGGTCGCGCTTCGGTCGCGGTCAAGGTGACGAAACAGGGGAGAAAGATTGATCACGTGGTCGAAATATGCCAGACGACGAGAGCGAAGCGACGCAACCTGCATGGATTCCTCGCATCTACAGACAGGGTCGACTGAAAGGATTCGCTCCGGCGCATTGGTTGGCTGGTTGCTTGGCGCAGCCCTCCTGATTGCCACACCGCGCCGGCGCGACCGGCGGAAATCCCCCGCGTCCTCATGCTCTTCTCCAATGACCGGCTGCTCCCGGCCAATCAGCGTTACGACGAAGGGATCCGCCGGGCCCTCGATCCAGAGGGAAATCAGACCGGGGCAAACTTCTTCGGAGAGTTTCTCGATGCTGCTCGTCTGGGCGGCGCGGAGCGAGAGGATGCGTTGGAGGATTTTCTGCAAAGGCGTTACCGGGAGATGCCGCCGCAGGTTTTAGTGGCCCTGGGCTCGGAGGCACTGCAATTTCTCGTTAACCGGCGGGCCTCGCTTTTCCCGGATGTTCCGCTGGTTTTCGGCGGGGTCAGGGTGGAAGAGCTGACGCGGATCCGCCCTCCGCAGGGGGTAGCGGGTCTGCCCATGGAATTGAAACTCACGCCTATCATTGAGGCTCTGCTCTACATGCGGCCCAAGACGCGGGAGATCGTTCTGGTCCACGGAACGGCAGAGAGCGACCGAAACTGGCGAGATATCGCGCTGCGGCAATGCGCCCCACTCGCGGGCCGGGTAAAGATAACAGATTTTCCGGAACTGCCGTTGGGGAAACTCAAGTCGCGGCTCGAGCGCCTCTCGAAAGATCAGGCTGTGCTTTACCTGACTTTTTTCCAGGGCCCGACGGGTGAGACGTATACGCCCGCTCGCGTCGCCCGCGAGATCGCCGCCACCTCAGCGGTGCCGGTAATCGGGCCTTACGATACTTATATTGGCACGGGCGTCCTCGGCGTCAGTGTATCGCCTTTTGAGGAGGACGGATTCGTCCTCGGGCAGGTAATCCGACGCATTCTCTCTGGAGAAAAGCCTGAACGCGTCGGCATCCTGCCACCGAACCCGCCCCGGTTGATTCTCGATGCCCGGCAGATGAAGCGCTGGGGAATCAAAAACGCGCCGAGCGGTGCAGAAGTGCGTTTCCACACCCCAACCCTCTGGGAGCAACATCCAGGCGGGATTATTGTGACAATCACAGTCGTCGTCTTGCAGGGCTTGCTCATCGGCGGACTCCTCGCCGCCCGCCGCCGGGCCCGGGAAACGGACGCCAGCCTTAGCCTTGCCGCCGATGCCGCGGAGATCGGCCTTTGGCGGCGCGATGCGAAATCGGAGCACTTTGTCGCTTCGCCTCGTTGGAGAAAGATATTTGGCCTGCCACCCGCCGGTCCTTTACCCCTGCCGGCGGTTCTCGACCGGCTTCATCCCGAAGACGCGAACGAATGACAAAGGCGATCGAAGAGGCGGCGCGCGGCGGCGGCGGATTCTCGCTCGAGCACGTATCATCCAACCCGACGGAACGATTCGCTGGCTCGCCTCGATGGCCGTTCGGACAGGGGCACGAACGGAGGGGAAGGGAGTGACGATCGACATCACCGAACGCCGCGAGGCTGCGGTCACGACCGAGCTCCAGCGCCAGGAGCTTGCCCATCTCTCCCGCGTCTCATCGCTTGGCGTCCTTTCTGGAGCGCTCGCGCACGAACTCAGCCAACCGCTCGGCATCATTCTCAGCAACGCGCAGGCCGCCCAGTTTCCCCTCGAATCGGAGGCGCCCGATGTGGAAGAGTTGCAGGCGATCGTAACCGATATCATCAAAGAAGACCGGCGCGCCGGCGACGTCATCAAACGCCTGCGAGCTCTTCTGCGCCGAGGGGAAACGGCACCACGCCCGATCGGTGTGAACGAAAACGTCCGCGAAGTGTTGCGACTAACTCACAGTGACCTGATCAGCCGGGGTGCTACGGTGACAACCCGGGTGACCGAACCGCTTCCTCGCGTCATGGCTGAAAGCGTTCAGCTCCAGCAGGTGCTGCTCAATCTGATCGTGAACGCCTGCGACGCAATGGCAGGGAATGCCACGTCGGAGCGAAGACTGTTGATCGAAACGGATGCGAACGAGGACCGAGGTCCGCGTCGCAGTTCGTGATCGCGGCGTCGGCTTGCCGGACGATGTCGCGGAACTTTTTCAGCCCTTCCACACGACCAAAACGCAGGGTCTTGGCATGGGTCTCGCGATCTGTCGCACCTTCATCACTGCACACGGCGGGCGCCTCTGGGCCGAACCGAATCAGGACCGCGGCGCAGCGTTCTTCGTCGCGCTGCCGAAAGCCGCGGAGACGTCATGAAAACGGCCACGATCGGAATTGTGGACGACGACCCCGGGATGCTGGTCGCGATCGAGCGGCTCCTCCGCGGCCAGGGATATGTGGTGCGCACCTTCGCGTCGGCGGAAGAATTTCTGCTCGGCCACCGCGAGCCGCACCTCGACTGCGCGGTGCTCGATCTCGCCATGCCAGGGCTTGGCGGTTTGGAGCTGCAAGACCAACTGCGCAGGAATGGGGCGCTGCTTCCGATTGTATTCCTTACCGGTGAAGGCGACATCCCGGCAAGCGTCCGCGCAATCAAGGCTGGAGCAGTGAATTTTCTGATCAAGCCGGTGGACGCGGCCGAGCCGTTCAACGCGCTGCGCCTCGCCCTGATCGAAGGCAACCGAGCCCGCGCCGTGGAAGAGGAACTGGCCGGTGTGCGCGAACGCTTCTCACTCCTAACCCCCCTCGAGCTTGAAGTACTGCGCCACGTCATCAGCGGCAAGCTCAATAAGCAGATTGCCGCCGATCTCGGAGTGAGCGAGCAGACTGTCAAAATCCATCGGATGAGAATCACCCAAAAGAGCGGCCTGCCTTCGGTCGCAGAACTCGTCCGCGCCGCAGAATCTCTGCAGATCGAGCCCGCCGCGATTCATCCGGGATGATGAGACTGTTAATTCGCCAGTGACCCGGGGCGCTAATGCTGCGAAAAAGGAGTCTGAATGAATTCGTTGGCCAGCAAATCGACCGTGCCTGTCCAGACCGGATGCGACCGCGGTCCTGTTGCGATATTCGTGCTCGCAATTGCGGCCCTTTTTGCGGGATCGGCATCAATTCTGGCGGCCGAAACTCAGCAATGGGACGAGCTCAAGCTAGTCGGGCAATTGACCAGTCATGTTGATATCTTCGCTGCGACTACTTTGCGACTGGCCGCAGTAGAACCGGTCCTAAATCGCGTCTCCGGTCAGGTTGGACTCAATCTTCAGCCGACCACGTGGCTGACGCTCTCACCAAACTATCAATCCATCTCGAATGATCCCGCGGAGGATACCAGTACCTACGAACATCGTCCGGGAGTTCTGACGGCGATTGGCATTCCGGTCCGGTCGGCGCAAGTAATCTTGAGCTCGGGTCTCGAATACCGCGTCCGCGAAGGGAAACCGAATAGTTGGCGCGTGCGTCCAAAAGTGACGGTGCAATATCCACTTGGTCCAACGGATTGGAAGTTCGCCGGCTATCTTGCAGACGAGCTGTTCTTCGAGTCGGGCGAGGACGGGCTCGCCCGCAATCGTTTCTATGCCGGCGTGCAGAAAAAATTGGGAGAGAACTGGAACGCCAATTTTTATTACTGCCGGCAACACGATCCGCGCAGTTCCGATCCAAATCTAAATATTATGGGTATATCGATGACGCTTAATTTCGATCTGCGCCGGAGTCCTGGCGTCGCTCCGGGCACCGCGAAGAGTTTGTAGCGTCCGCCGTCCTCAGCGTCCGCTCTCGAGGTGCCGCCACGATGCGCTGAGATAGCGCACCCTACCCGGACTGTTTTTGGCAGTCGCGCTAATCGTCCTCATTCTCGCCACATCGCACCTCGCATTTGGGATTAAATGAAGGTGTTATTTTGACCGCCCCGGGTCGCTAGATTTCTCAGCAATGCCTTTCCCGTCGCCAGTGATCGCCGTCCTCGAGGACGAGGAAAACATGCGCATCGCCCTGCGCCGTTTACTCTCCCACGCGGCTTCCAAGTTAATCTTTTTGAGACAGGACCGGATCTGCTCGCGGCCTGCGCCGACCGACGCATCGGCTGCATCATCCTCGACCTCCACATGCCGGGCATGAGCGGCTTCGAAGTGCTGGAGCGACTCACTCTCGACATCTTCTCGCCGCCCGTGATCGTCATCACCGGTCATGACCAGGCCGGTACCGCGGAGCGTGTCGCCAGCCTCGGCGCTCGCGCTTATCTCACCAAGCCGGTGGATGAAGAACCTCTCCTCCGAGCCATCAATTCCGCCCTCGGCGGGCCCGACGCACCCGAATGAAATCACTCGAACCAAAGTTCAATACCCAACTGCGGGTCGGGTCGCAAATCTGACGGTCATGAGACACCCATCGCTTCACAGCTCTCTTCAATGATCTGCATCAGAACGTTGCGCCGAAACGCTACTTCTTTAGAAGAACAAGTTCTCTTGATCAAAACAACCGCCAGAAGACCAAACCTATGAAACTAAAAACAATGATCCGGCGGGCTTTGCTCGCTACTACGCTGGTCTTGGTGGTCAGCACCGGAGCCGCGTTCGCGCAGGCCAAGAAGCCGAACATTGTCGTAATTTGGGGTGACGACATCGGTTGGGAAAACGTCAGCGCTTGCGGCATGGGCGTGATGGGATCCGACGCCTAACATCGATAGCATCGGCATGGAGGGCTCCGCTTCACGGACCACTATGCCCAGCCAAGTTGGACCGCCGGCCGCGCCGCTTTCATCATCGGCCAGTATCCCATTCGCACGGGCATGACGACCATTGGCCAGCCCGGGATCACGCGCGGCATCCAGAAAGGCGACCCCACCCTTGCAGAGGTTCTCAAATCCGCGGGTTATGCGACTGCTCAGTTTGGAAAAAACCATCTCGGCGACCGCAATGAGTTCCTGCCCACCATGCACGGATTCGACGAGTGGTTCGGGAATCTCTATCACCTGAATGCCGAGGAAGAGCCGGAAGAACTCGATTATCCCGGACAGAAGAATCCGGAATACACAAAGAAGTTCGGCCCTCGCGGCGTGTTGCGCACCAAGGCAACGAATGTGGACGATCCGACCGTGGACCCGAAGTTCGGCAAGGTCGGGAAACAGACGATCGAAGACACCGGTCCGCTGACCCGCAAACGCATGGAAACCATCGATCAGGAAGTGACCGATGAGACGCTCAAATACCTCGATAAAGTGGGCAAGGGCGATAAGCCATTCTTCGTTTGGTTTAACTCAACCGCAATCCACATCTGGTCGCATCCTCCGAAGAAATATATCCAGATGGCCGTGGACGAAGGGCGCGCCGAGACGGATGTCGTGCGGGCAAAGATGTTGGAGCACGACCAGCAGGTCGGGTCCATTCTCCAGAAGATCAAGGATCTGGGGATCGAGGAAAATACGATTGTCATCTACAGCACGGACAACGGCAACGAACTCATGATGTGGCCGGACGGCGGGTATGCCCCGTTCCGTGGCGAGAAGGGAACCACCTGGGAAGGTGGCCTGCGCGTGCCCTGCCTGATCAAGTGGCCGGGCCACATTGCGCCGGGTAGCGACTTCAATGGACTGCAATCCCATGAAGACCTCTACGTGACGCTCGCGGCCGCTGCCGGACTTCCAAATCTCAAAGAGGATTTGCTCAAAGGTTACAAAATGAATGGCACGAACTACAAGGTCCACCTCGATGGCTACAACCAACTCGACTACTGGACCGGCAAATCCGAAAAGACGGCCCGTCGGGAAATGTTCTACTATGACGAAACCGACCTGATGGCCATTCGTGTCGATGGATGGAAGATGCACATCGGCGTCAAGCCGGATGGAAGTTGGTGGGATGAGAAATACTACCCCAGCGTGCCTTATGTGTTCAACCTGCTCATGGACCCCATGGAAAAGATGGATCCGCAGTCGCACGAATGGGGCTACATCGGCCGGAAGTTCTTTGCCCAGAAGATGTGGGCGCCAACGGCAGCCGGCCCTTTTCTCGCCAAGTTTCTCGAGAGCCTGAAGGAATATCCGCCCAGCCAGGGAGCCGACACGCTCAGCATGAAAAAGGCCATCGATTCGGCGATGAAGACCATGGAAAACCCGGGCGGCGCCAGCAACTGACGCATTCAATCAACAGGCCGTGTGCGTCCGATCCGCGCACGGCCTTTTTCTTTCCTGTCCTATGAAAACTTTCCTCATCGCCCTCGCTTCCGCCTTTCTCGCCGTCCGTGCTTTTGCCGCCGACTCGCTCCCCTCTTGGAATGACACCGCGCCGAAGCAGGCAATCGTGGGCGTTTGTGGAGAAGGTCACAAAGGAAGTCTCTCCGGACTTTGTTCCCTTCCGTCGTGATCCCTTCGAGAAGGCCCAGCACAATGCGACCATCTACAACGACTGGTTCCTGTCACGGGTCTTTGTGCTCAGCCCCATGCAGAAGCTCGCCGCGAACTTCCTGATGACCATGAAGGATTACCCGCCCAGCCAGACACCAGGATCATTCAACCTGGAAAAGGTCCAGAAGCAGATCGAATCCTCGGTGGCGGGCCAGTACGGTTAGCCCGTTCAAGTATATTGCCCTATGAGAGCGAAATTCGCCTTAGTCGCCATTCTGTGCAGTCCGCTGATCTGGAACTCCGTTTTGGCTCAAGAGCCTCAGGACACGCCCGAGACGGGCGGTCAGACGGCCATCACTACCTTAGATCCAAAGATCCCCGTTGGTCATCTGGACCTGCTTCTGGATCCACTCACCAGGAAGGAGCTTCTGGTTGAGGCCAGGGGCTGGAGGGATCTGGTGAAAGCGAAGGTTCAGGAAATTTCCGCCGAGGAAATCGCCACCCGCGACAAAACCAAGGAAATTGACGAAGCGCAAGCCGAGCCGTCCGTGGTTGCGCCGGAGGTAGCGGAGCAGCAGAAGAAAGAAAGCCTCGATACGCTCACGAAGCTTCGGGAGGAACGAGCCGCGCTCCTCGAACGCCTGAAGACCGTGTTGGATGCCTATGAGCTAAAGGGCGGCGACCCAAAGGAGTTCCGCCAGTATGCGGCGGCTGTCTCGGGCATCAAGGTGGAGGTCACGGATACGAGCGCCACGTGGTCGGCGATCGTGGGTTGGATTACTTCAAAGGAAGGCGGCCTCAAATGGGGCATCCGGCTGCTTCAGTTCATGGCCGTTATGACCGTTTTCGGGATTCTCTCTTGGATAGCAGGGGCGCTCGTTCGCAGGGCGACCTCGAACAACGAACGCATCTCCGATCTCCTTAAGCATTTTCTCAACACGATCGTCCGGCGTATCGTCCTCTTCGCTGGCTTCTTCGTCGCCTTGTCCACACTCGGCGTCAACGTCGGCGCGCTTTTAGCCCTGGTCGGCGGCGGCGCCCTCATCCTCGGCTTTGCCCTCCAGGATACGCTCGGCAATTTCGCCGCCGGTATGATGTTGTTGCTTTATCGGCCTTTTGACGTGGGTGACGTCGTGGAGGTGGGCGGAATTCTGGGAAAGGTTGACCACGTGAGTCTCGTGAATACCAACATCCGATCGGGCGATAACAAGGTCTGCCTCGTCCCCAACAAACAGGTGTGGGGGGAGGTGATCACCAATCTTACCGGTGCGGATGAGCGGCGGGCGGACATGGTGTTCGGGATCGGCTACGGAGACGATGTGGACAAGGCCAAGGCGATCCTTGAGACGATTGTCGCCGAACACGAACTCGTTCTCAAGGAACCCGCTCCCACCATCGAACTCAGCGAACTGGGAGAGTCGTCGGTTAATTTCATCTGCCGTCCATGGGCTAAGACAGCGGATTTGGCGGGTACACTGGGATATCACGAAACGGGTCAAGAAGGAGTTCGATGCCGCTGGTATCACCATTCCATTCCCGCAAAGGGATGTGCACATTCACCAGGTGTCTGCCAAAGCAGACCAGTAACTTGTTCGATTACTTCTTCACCTATGGCGGGAGACGGCAGGAACGACTAGTGCCTTCAAATCGCCGCCTTCGCGCGGCATCCAAAAATCCAATCCGACGCTGCGAAGCCGAACATCTTTCGCCCAACGGTCCCGATTCAGATGGCCGGCCGCGGCGACGAAGGCTTCAAGCCGATCTCCATCTTCGACCTCGTGATCTTCAATCAGACTTCCTTATTGCAATTGCCCCACTTCCTGACGAGGGAGAGCGGCCACGCCAGCGATCCCAGCGATCATGTCCTCGAACCTTTCGCAGCTTAAACAAACCGATCCGCAAAAAAACCAAATGATAACAAAGATCATCCTTGCTGCTGCCCTCACGGGTCTGCTGTGCACAACGACCGGCGCACGAGCCGAAGACGCCACTACCGACATCGGCACCCTCGACGAGAAAACGGCGGCGAAGGTATTTCCCGCGAAGCCGCCTTACTCGCCCTACGCGGGCCGCAATTTTCCGACGCGCCCGTTCTTTGGCGATACGCACACGCACACCTCGTTCTCAATGGACGCGGGCGCGTTTGGCTGCCGGCTCGGACCGGTTGAGGCCTATCGTTTCGCGAAGGGCGGAGAGATCTTGGCTTCCAGCGGACAACGCGTAAAACTTTCCCGCCCGCTCGATTTTCTGGTCGTATCGGATCATTCGGACGGGTTCGGATTTTTTCCGCAATTGATGGGTGGCGATTCTGCATTGTTGGCGACCCCCCAAGGCCGCAAGTGGTACGACGAGATTCAATCCGGCCAGGGAGCGAAGGCCGCGGTGGACATCATCACCAGCTTTGGCAAGGGGCAGATGCCGAAGGGATTTCCGGTTCCCGGGACTTCTTCATATCGCGATGCCTGGCAGGCGACGATCAAGGCGGCGGACGAGGCGAATGATCCGGGCCGGTTCACCGCGTTCATCGGCTACGAATGGACCTCGAATGCCGGAGGCGACAACCTGCACCGAAACATTATTTTTCGGGACGACGGAAGGAAGGCCAGCCTCATAGAGCCTTTCACCACTCAGCCGCCGCTTGGTAGTCCGAATCCTCGCGATCTGTGGAAATGGATGGCGCTGTGCGAGGAAAAAACTGGCGCGCAAATCCTCGCGCTCGCGCACAACGGCAATCTCAGCAACGGGATCATGTTTCCGATCGTCGAATCGTTCACCGGCAAAAAGATCGACCGCGAATACGCCGAGAGCCGAATGCGCTGGGAGCCGCTCTACGAAGCCACCCAGATTAAGGGCGATGGCGAGACGCACCCGTTCCTTTCGCCCAATGATGAGTTCGCCAACTTCGAGCGCTGGGACAAAGGCAACCTGGATCTCACCGTCCTCAAGAAGCCGGAAATGTTGCAATTCGAGTATGCCCGGTCCGCGCTCAAAAATGGCTTGAAGATGGAAGCCGAGCTCGGCGTAAATCCGTACAAGTTTGGCATGGTCGGCAGCACCGACGCTCACACCGCTCTGGCCGCGGTGGAGGAGGACAATTTCATGGGCAAGACTACGTCCTCCGAGCCAAGCGCGGAACGCGCGACGCATCCCTTCGTAAAGACGGACAAGGCCACGATCATGGGCTGGGAACAGACCGCCTCTGGCTACGCTGCGGTGTGGGCCCAGGAGAACACGCGCGAGTCGATCTTCGACGCGATGAAGCGCAAGGAAACTTACGCCACCACCGGACCGCGCATGGTCGTGCGCTTTTTTGGCGGGTTCGATTTCGAGGCGGCCGATGCGAACAACCGGATGCCCGCGAAGATCGGTTATACCAAAGGGGTGCCGATGGGCGGGGACCTGAGCAAAGCTCCGAACGGGAAAGCCCCGACGTTCCTCGTCGCCGCGTTGAAAGACCCCATCGGCGCGAACCTTGACCGGTATCAAATCATCAAGGGCTGGCTGGACGCGAAGGGCGAGACTCAGGAGAAAGTCTATGACGTGGCCTGGAGCGGCGATCGCAAAGCCGGCGCAGACGGCAAGGTCCCACCCGTGGGCAATACCGTCGATGTTCCCAACGCCACCTGGTCTAATACCATCGGCGCACCTGAGTTAATCGCGGTGTGGAAAGACCCGGATTTCGACGCCAGTCAGCGAGCGTTTTACTACGGCCGGGTCATCGAAATCCCCACGCCGCGCTGGACGGCCTACGACGCCAAGTATTTCGGTATAAAAATGCCGAAGGAAGCCCCCATGACGACCACCGAGCGGGCATACACCTCACCGATCTGGTACACGCCGTAAGATCCGCAACCCAAGCCAACCGTGAAAACCACACTTATCACCGTTGCACCAGCACTCCTTGCTTTTCCTATTGCGGCGCAGGAATCCGACGAGACGACGTCGACCAAAGTCTTTTGTCTGGGCCAAGGACAACACCCGCGAGGACATTTGGGACGCCATGAAACGCCGCGAGGACTACACTTCGTCCGGTCCGCGGATCTCAGTGCGCTTTTTCGGCGGTTTTGATTTCAAAGCCGACGATGCGCAATCAGATCTCGTTTCCATCGGCTACGCCAAAGGCGTGCCGATGGGTGGGGATTTGAAAAAGACTCCGGAAGGCAAGAAGCCATCCTTTCTTTTCGCCGCGATGAAAGATCCCGATGGGGCCAATCTCGACCGCTACCAGATCGTCAAAGGCTGGCTCGATGACGAAACGCCTCGTTGGACCGCGTATGACTCCGTTAAATACGACGTAAAAATGGACAATGTAGTCACGATGATCATCCAGGAACGCCCCGTCAGTTCGCCGATTTGGTACAACCCGTGAAATTACTCAAAGAACCGCTCCTGCATTTCGTGCTCCTCGGTGCGGCGCTTTTCGCCGGTTACCGGATGCTTAATCCGGCACCGACAGCCAGTCCCGATGAGATCGTCGTTAGCGCCGGACAGATTGATCATCTCGCTGCCACATTCTCCAAGACCTGGCAGCGCTCGCCCTCACCCGAAGAGATGAAGGAGCTCATCGATAGCTATGTGCGCGAGGAAATGCTCGCGCGGGAAGCGGTCAAGCTGGGCCTCGATCGCGACGACACGATCATCCGCCGCCGCCTCGAACAGAAAATGGATTTCATTATCGAAGACGTCGGCGATACCACCAAACCCACCGCCGCGGATCTCCAGAAGTTTCTCGTCGCGCATCCTGATCGTTTCCAAACCGCACCAACCTATTCGCTTCGGCAGGTGTTCCTGAACCCGGCCAAACACGGTGATTCGCTCGCGACAGATGCGGCCAGCCTTCTCGCAAAACTCAAGGAGAGCGGTCCCGACGCGTCCGCCAAAGAATTCGGCGATCCCACTTTGTTATCGGCAGATTTCGAGAACGAAATCCGCGCCAGAATGGTTGCAAACCTGGGTGAAAAATTCACTGCCGCGCTTGATACTCTGCCCGTTGGCGAATGGAGCGGCCCGGTCGAATCGGGTTACGGCACGCACCTCGTTTTCCTCAGCGCAAGGGAACCCGGAAAACTTCCGGCACTCGCAGAAGTCCGCGCCGAGGTCGAGCGCGAATGGTCCCGCGATCGGCGCGAGGAGATCCGGCAGAAATACCTCGATGGACTGTTGTCGCACTACAAGGTCACGATTGAACAACCTGCCCCATCCAAGCCCTCCATCGTTCGTAACCCATGAGGACGTTTTTCCTCATCCTCGCCGTCTGGATTGGCGGAATCGTCACCGGGTTCTCCCACGAATCGCGCCCGGCGTATCTCGAACTTCGGGAAATCACGCCAGGCACATACGCTGTGCTGTGGAAAGTCCCGGCTCGCGGCGACAACATGCGGCTCTCGATTCATCTCGGGCTTCCCGAGGGAGCTCGCTACCTCGTCGAACCCGCCGGCAGTTTTGCCGACAACGCCTACTTTGAACGTTCTCGCGTTACCCGTCCCGGTGGTCTCGAAGGCACGACTCTCCGCATTGACGGTCTCGAATCAACACGAACAGACGCACTCATTCGCATCACGAATCTCAAAGGCGTTACACAAACCACCCGCGCCACTCCGGACGCTCCGTCATTTACCGTCGAAGCCACGCCGTCGAACTGGAGCGTCATCCGCACCTATTTGATTCTCGGCTTCGAGCACATACTTCTCGGGATTGATCACCTGTTGTTCGTTCTCGCCCTTGTCTTGTTAGTCAAAGGCTGGAAACAACTGCTGACCACGATCACGGCGTTCACGATCGCGCATAGCATCACCCTCGCGGCGGCCACGCTCGGCTTTGTCCACGTGCCCGGCCCGCCGGTCGAAGCCTGCATCGCGCTCAGCATCGCGTTCGTCGCGGCCGAGGTTCTCCAAAGTCGCGCCGGCCGGCCTGGGCTCACCCAGCGTGCTCCCTGGGTAGTGGCCTTCATTTTTGGACTACTCCATGGCCTCGGATTCGCCAGCGCCTTGAGCCAGGTTGGTCTGCCTCAACAGGCGATCCCACTCGCGCTTCTCTTTTTCAATGTGGGCGTCGAGCTCGGCCAACTCGCTTTCATCGCCGTCGTGTTATCACTCCGATCCGTGGCGCGTCGTCTCCCGATACCCGCTCCAGTCTGGGGTTGGCGCGTCATGCCTTATGCGATCGGAACGGTTGCCATGTTCTGGGTCATTCAACGGACGAGCGCATTTTTCTAAAGGGAATCACCGAAGCGAAATGGCCGCATGAATTCGAAACTCGCAGATGGCTGGAAGGCGACATTGTCTGGTTCAAGATCGTCGCAAAGTTCTGAAGTTCGAATAGGATAACGAATGTGGCTCTTCATTCTTCTTGTCGCTGTCATCCTGTTAGGCGCCGCCGAGCTCGGCTTGCGGATCGGCTTTAGGCGCCACGCGAAACGCGACGAGGCGCGGAAGCTCCAGATTAGCGGCGTGCAAGCCGCAGTGCTCGGACTGCTCGGGCTACTTCTTGGATTCACCTTCGCGATGGCTGTGGCGCGGCACGAAGCACGGCGCGGTATCCGTTAGTCTGAGATAAAGTGTAACTCGACCGGAAACCAAAAACCTTCCCATGAACATCTCCCAGTTAATCGCATCCCGGAGTCTCTCGCCCCGATTCGCATCAGTCGCATCTTTATCTGGTATGCCCGCCCCGTAACGGTTGGCCGGCGGGCCAGGTGCCCGCCCTACCCGATCTTAACAAATAGCAGCTTACCAGCTTCCTTCTCCCATGCCTCTACCCTCCGCCATCCCCATCTCCCAGATTTCTCAGGATCCGTTTCGTCGATACAAGTGACTCACGTATATCCACGCTTTTTCCGTGGGTGTCTGGGAAAGACGTTCTCTATAGTTGCCGTGTGCGGTGGGGCGGTCGTTCGCCGCGCTTGGGCGACCTTTGCGTTGTCGGAGACGGGGCATGGCGGGGCCCCTCCTCAGCAGGATCGGCGGCTCGGATCTCTGGATACTCACCTCCTGTTCGCTCGCGATCATCTTCCGCTGGAGCACAATCACATTCTGTTGCCCCGCCATCACCTCTCGCAGAAGCCGTGGCGCATCCGATTCGGTAAATGGGCTATGCCAAGGAGGCCATACTCTGCTAGGGAACCCTGCAGACCATGACTGAATTCTCGACTCCTTTCCGCGCTCGCCGCGCTTTTGTTTCTTCTGGCGCACCTCGCGGTGATTGCACGGGTAATCCTGCGGCCGCACCGCGAACCTGCTTCGCGGATTGCCTGGATCCTTCTCATCATCGGCCTGCCCGTGATCGGGATGATCGCTTACCTTTTCCTGGGTGAGACGAACATCGGCCGGCGTCGCGTGCGCCGAATGCGCGAAGTGCTGGAGAGCATGCCGAATCTCGCCGACGGGCCGATACCCGAGCCGCCAATCCCGGCGCGCCATGTGCATCTCTTCCGCGTGGGCTATTCGATAAATGGTTTCGAGCCGGTGGGCGGCAATCGCGGGCGCTTGCTGGCGGATTCCAATGCCAGCATTGAGTCGCTGGTCGCGGACATCAATGCCGCGAAGGATCACGTGCACGTGATCTTTTACATCTGGTTGCCGGATAACAACGGACTCAAGGTGGCGGAAGCACTGATTCAGGCGGCGGCGCGCAAAGTCACATGCCGGGTGATGGCAGACGGCCTCGGCTCCCGGATCATGATCAACTCCGAGCATTGGAAAAGAATGCGCGATGCGGGAGTGCATGTCGCGACCGCCCTTCCGATCGGCGCACTGCCGCGTCCGCTGCAAAGTCGGATCGACCTTCGCAATCATCGCAAGATCGTCGTGATCGATAACTGGATCACTTATTGCGGGAGCCAGAACTGCGCCGATCCGGAGTTTCGGATCAAGGCAAAATATGCGCCCTGGGTGGATGCAATGATGCGCTTCGAAGGCCCGATCGCCCGGCAGAACCAGTATCTCTTTATTGGCGACTGGATGGCGCACGAGGACGAAGACATTCGGGAGATTCTGCGGCGTCCGCTGCCTCCCGGCGAGCCAGGCTTTGCCGCACAGGTTATCGGGACCGGACCGACGGTGCGCAATTCCGCCATGCCGGAGGTGTTTGAGACCCTGATGTATGCGGCCCGGCGGGAGCTCTTCATCACGACGCCCTATTACGTGCCCGATGAAGGGATGCAGACGGCGCTCTGCGCGAGCGCTCATCGCGGGGTTGAGACGACTATTATTTTCCCGGCGCGCAACGATTCCTTCGTGGTGCAGGCGGCGAGCCGCAGTTATTACGCCGACCTGCTGGCGGCCGGGGTTCGCATTTTTGAATACGAGGGCGGCTTGCTTCACGCCAAGTCCCTCGCTCTCGATGGCGAGATCACTCTCATCGGATCCGCCAACATGGATCGTCGCAGTTTTGATTTGAACTATGAGAACAACATCCTGCTCTGTGATTCCGCACTCACCGCCGATGTACGTCGCCGTCAGGATGCCTATCTCGCCCAATCGCACGAGGTGACCGCGGAGATGGTTACCCAATGGCCGATGAGCCGTCGGCTCTGGAATAACGCCATCGCGATGCTCGGTCCGGTTTTGTGAACTAAGCCTCGCCGAGAGGGCCGCAAATCCGCATGGGACCAAGGTCCCATATGCGCTACCTTTTCATCCAATCAAGATCCGGAAGTCGAAATCTTTGAAGGAGAACAAGTCTATTTTGCGAACTTTTTCGATCCCTATATCCAGGCTGGCGAATGCGAATGTCGCAACTCGCGTTCCAGAGCAGGTGGACCGCATCGTTTATTTGATCGACGACGATCCGTCGTTGCTCCGCGCGCTTTCGCGCCGGTTACGGGCGGCGGATTTCCAGGTCGAGACTTTTGATTCCGCGACGGCCTTTCTCAATCGCCCGCCTACGCAAGCTGCCGCCTGCGCGGTGCTCGACTTGCAGATGCCGGGTTCGGGCGGACTCGAGATCCAGGCGGCGCTGGCTGCAGCGGAAGAGCCGCTGCCGGTGGTCTTCCTCACCGCCCATGGTGATGTCTCGTCCTCGGTCTCCGCGATGAAGGGCGGCGCGGTGGATTTTCTGACGAAACCGGCGCGCGGCGAAGAACTGCTCGAAGCGGTTGAACGCGCCCTTGCCCGGGGAGCCGCGGCGCGCGACGTGCGGGCGCGCCAGCGCAAGTGGCGCGAGCGCTATGCAACCCTCACGCCATGCGAGCGCCGCGTCTTTGCGCTCATCGTGCGCGGCCTGCCTAACAAACAAATTGCCGATGAGGTCAGCGCCTGTGAACGCACGGTGAAAGCGCATCGCGCCCAGGTGATGCATAAGATGCGCGTGCAAGCGCCCGCCGAGCTGGGCCGCGCCGTTGAATGGCTTGGCGAGGATTTCGAAAAAGCGTAGTAACCATTAGTTGGGCCGCGAGCGCGGAAAATGGCATGACGTTTCCGACCTCTGCAATTCACAAAGATCGAGCCCGGGAGGACTCTTTGACGACGCGATTCATCGCGCTCGCCGCCGCGCTTCTGCTTCTGTCCTGGCTGCTCGTCCCGGCGGCCGGATCAGCTCCTGCCCCCGCACCGGCCGATCGAGTGCTTGTTTTGTATTCGGACGAACGGCTGCTGCCCGCGAATGTCGTTGGCGATGAAGTGATCCGCCGGACCTTCGCGGCCAAGCCCGGCAGCCGGATCGAATTTTACAGCGAGTTTCTCGACGTGGCCCGCTTCCCTGGTGATGAACAGAAGCGTCGGCAGCGAGATTTTCTGAGAGAGAAATATCGCGACCGGCCGCCTGATCTCGTCATCGCCGGGGGCGGCCCGGCGCTGGAGTTCCTGGTCGAATACCGCGCGGAGCTCTTCACCGGGGTGCCAATCGTGCATGCCGCGGTGTCGGCGGAAAGGCTTCCGGCGATGAGACTGGACGCGAAGATCGCAGGTAATCCGGTCGTTAGGGCGCCCGCCGACACCCTGAGACTCGCCCTTCGTCTGCACCCCGACACGAAGATGGTCGCAGTGGTCTCCGGAACGTTGTCGAGTGAGCACACGCTGGCCGAAGCCTTGCGCCGCGAGGCAGCCGCTTTCGGGAATCGCGTCCAATTTCGCTGGCTCACAAACCTGTCGATGACGAACTTGCGCAGCCAACTCGCGCACCTGCCCGATCACTCGGTGGTTCTCTATCTGACAATCTACCGAGATGCCGATGGAACTTCCTACACGCCGCAACTGGCTCTTTCCACCTTCGCGTCCGCGAGCCGTGCACCGATTTACGGATTCTACGACACCTACCTCGGGCATGGGATCGTCGGCGGCGAAATGATTACCTTCGAGGAGCTGGCCAGAAAGGCGGCCCAGTTGGCGATGCGCATTCTGGCGGGGGAAGAACCGCAGAGTGCCGCCCGCTCTGAAACGCATGTGGCAGTGCCGATGTTCGATGCCCGCGAAGTGAAGCGATGGAACATTTCCGAGAAGGATCTGCCGCCGGGCAGCGTCTTGCAATTCGAGGACCCGAGCTTTTGGGAACTGCATCGCAGACTGATCCTCGCGACGATTTCCGTGGTCGCCATCGAGACGCTTCTCATCGGCGCGCTCTTCGCGCAGCTCCGGCGCCGTCGCCGAGCCGAAGCGTCGCTGCGCAAGAGCGAGGAGACGGTCCAGTTGGCGGCGGACTCCGCCGGGACGGGGCTCTGGTCGGCAAATCCTGCTGGAGGCAAGATGTGGCTCACTGAACGGACGCGACTACTGTTCGGATTCGCACCGGACGAAACCCCGAATTGGGATCGCTTGCGGGGCGCGATTCATCCTGACGATCGCGCATCGGTAGAGCGGGCGGTCGCTGAGTCGATCGCCACGGGGAGACCGTTCTATGCCGAATTCCGCGTAGGCGATGGCAACGGGAGCGCACGTTGGATCTTATCCCGCGGTCATCCGCATCTGGAGCGGAACGGAAAGCCGGACACGCTCATGGGCGCGAGTGTGGACATTACGGAGCGAAAGCGGGCCGAAGAGGAAAGGCGGCGGCATGCTGAGGAATTGATTCACCTGAGCCGGGTCAATCTGGCTGGGGAACTTTCGGGTTCGATCGTGCATGAGATCAGTCAACCTCTCGGAGCCATCCTCGCCAACACCGAAACCGCGGAATTGCATTGTGCACAGACAGCTCCCGACATGGCGGAAGTCCTCGCCATCCTGGCCGACATCCGTCACGACAGCCTGCGAGCTGGAGAAATCGTGCACGGGATGCGCACCTTTTTGCGACGACACCCGATGGAGCTCCAGCCGCTGGATTTGCGTACCCTGCTTGCTGAAGTGGATAAGCTGGCTGGCGCCGACGCCGCCCTGCGGCAGACGAAACTGGAATTCCAAACGAGCTCGGAGTTGCCGACGATTCGCGGACATCGCAGGCAGTTGCAGCAGGTGCTACTGAACCTCATCCTGAACGGACTCCAGGCGATGGAAGAGTGTCCGGTCGAAGAACGCAGGGTACTGGTCACGACAGACTCGGCTCCGGAAGATAAAGTCGCGATCTCCGTGGTAGACCGGGGCCATGGCATACCGCCGGACAAACTCGATCAAGTCTTCACCCCGTTCCTGACTACGAAAGTCGCGGGACTGGGCCTCGGCCTCTCCATCTGCCGGAGGATCATCGAAGCCCACGGCGGCTCCATTAGTATTGCAAACAATCACGAACGCGGAGCGACGGTGAGGTTCGTTCTGCCCACCCTCACGACTTAGGAGCGCGGCACGTCCTCGGTGCTGAGGAACGGCGCTATTATTTTGCCCGAAAGGACAATAGCCGAGTCGGGAGTCATCCTGTGATGATCGCGGTGAATCGAGCCTGTTCATGTCTGCCGCGAACAACATTGCGATCGTTGAAGACGACGCCAGTTTCAGCCGCGCTCTGGAGCGTCTGTTACAGGCTTCCGGATTTGAAACGCAGACGTTTACTTCCGCGGAGGGCTTTCTTGCGGGACCCGCGCCGGGATCGTACGACTGCCTGATTCTCGATGTGCACCTGCCGGGCATGTCCGGCCTCGATCTGTTTCATCATCTGGCCGCGTCCGCTCCAAATCGCTCCGCGGTTTTTATCAGCGCCCAGGATGAAGATGGCGTGCGGGAGGAAGCTGCCCGCACACCCGGTTGCAGCTTTCTGCGCAAGCCTTTCGTCAGCGCCGCCCTGCTCGCAGCCGTGCGGACCAGCTTGCAATAAGACACAAAAAACCAAACGGAGACCAACCAGAAAGAAAAATAGAAAGACAGAACAATGAAACCAAGAATCATCACACGCAGCGTATCGCTGTTAACCCTCGTGGCAGCGCTCCTCTGCGCTGCGGTTCGAGCTGAGGCCCAGGCCCAGGCCGGCGGCAAGAAACCAAACATCCTCTTCATCATGGGCGATGACATCGGGATCATGAATGTCGCTGCCTACCACCGCGGGCTCATGGTCGGGGTAACGCCCAACATCGACCGCATCGGGAAGGAAGGCACGGTGTTCATGACCGCCTACGCGGAGCAGAGCTGCACCGCCGGGCGCACATCATTTTTCACCGGTATGAATCCGCTCCGCGCGGGCATGATCATGCCGCAGCTGCCGGGCTCGACCTCATCGCTGTTACCCGGCACGCCGGCGGTCGCCAAATTCCTGCTTGATCTCGGCTACAACACCGGAGAATTCGGCAAGAACCACCTCGGCGACAAGACAAACTCGCTGCCGACGGCACATGGCTTTCAGGAGTTCTGGGGCTACCTGTATCACTTGGACGCGATGCAGGGTGTGAGCTTTCCCGACATCAACAAGTCACCGACGGAGCAAACTGTGGTGCCGCCGTGCAAGAACACGCCGGTCAAAGGCCTGGCCGAGGTTCCTGGCGCGATTGATCCCAAAGACGGACTATGCATGACGCCGCCGCGACCCGTTCTCGGCTGCACATCTTCGGATGGCACGGAGAAGAATCAGAGCTGCAAGGATGAAGGTCCGCTGACATTGGACCGCTCGAGGACCGTGGACGAGGAGATTTCGGCGAAGGTCGTCGACTTCCTGGACCGCAACGATCCGAAGAAGACCAACAAGCCATTCTTTTGCTGGTACAACCCGGCGCGCATGCACATTACGACCATGTTTTCGCCCAAGTACGAAGCCATGCTGGGCGAAAAGGGTGGCCACGACTGGGGTATCAACGAAGTCGGCATGAAACAACTCGACGACAACATTGGCGTCGTGCTGAAGAAGCTCGAGGACATGGGCGAGCTTGATAACACCCTGGTAGTCTTCACCACCGACAACGGGGCCGAGGTCATCACCTACCCGGATGGCGGTGTCACGCCGTTCCGGGGCGGCAAGCTGACGACTTGGGAAGGCGGCATGCGAGTCCCAATGATGGCCCGTTGGCCCGGACACATCAAGCCGGGCACCACCAACGACCAGATTTTCTCGATGTTGGACTGGCTGCCCACCCTCGTGAACATCGCCGGAGGCCCCAAGGGCGACGCACTCAAGAAGGAGATCGAGGCCGGCAAGTACCCCGGTATCCTCAAGACCACGCTCGATGGCTTTGACCAGCTCCCCTACCTGGAGGGCAAGGGCGACTCTGCGCGCGACCACCTGTTCTATTACAGCGGGACACATCCCTCGGCCGTGCGCTACAAGAACTGGAAGTTCTACTACGCCATGGCGCCCTCGAATGCGACGGGCGGCCTAATGGGTGTCCAGACTTATCACTGGACACAGGTCGACAACATCAAGCGAGATCCATTTGAAACTGCCGTGGGTCAAGATCAGTTGACCTTGCTGGGGATGGGCGGCGCACTGGCCGCGCCGAGCACGGCCTATATCTACGACTGGAACCTGCTACCCATCGGGCAGATGTTGTGGATGAAGGAACTGATGACCTACAGGCAATTCCCGGCGCTGCAGACTCCGTCGAGCTACAACCTTGATCAGATCATCACGGCAATGCAGGAGTCGAACAACGGCGCACACGACTAATACTAGTCATGTGATGGAATGTGATGGAGGGAATGGATTGAAGAATCCAGCGATCTCTGTCGGGCCGCCGCCGGTCGTTCCGGTGCAGTAGCCCTTCGATTGTGAAACACGCGGGCCGTTGAAAAAAACTGAAACACTAAAATCCTGAAATCCTGAAATTTGAGTTGTCCGCATACCGGACGGTCTCATTTCAGGTTTCAGCTTTCAGAATTTCAGCTTTCCCTCAGCGGCCCGCGACTTCACCAGCGAACACGGCGATTTTCGCAGAAACCAAAGCCGAAAACCGAAATACACAACCAATGAAACCCAACCTAATCACACGCGGCCTGTCGCTCTTGGCCGCGGCCGCTGCGCTCTCGTGCGGGACGATTCCAATTTGCGCGGCCGAGCCCATCTCGAGCACGGCCGATTCCGGCGACGCCGCAGATAGCAAGGAGGCCCTGGCCAAGGCCGCGCAGAACCCGATCGCCAACATGATCAGCCTGCCACTCCAGAACAATTTCAACTTTGGCATCGGGCCGAATGACGTGATGCAGTATAACCTCAACATTCAGCCGGTGATCCCGATTCACCTCAACGAAGACTGGAATCTGATCACCCGCACCATCATTCCAATCATCAATCAGCCTTCACCCGCGCCCGGGGTGCGGAGCGCCTTTGGCCTGGGTGACATCAATCCGCAGTTCTACTTCTCTCCGGCGAAACCGGGCGGTCTCATCTGGGGCATTGGTCCGACCTTCACCTTCCCGACGGCGACCGAGTCAATCCTGGGGGCGGACAAATGGAGCGCGGGTCCAGCCGTTGTGGCGCTGACCATCCAGGGCCACTGGGTCATTGGAGCAGTGGCCAACCAGCAATGGTCCTTTGCCGGCGGGGGAAACAAGAACGTGAGTGCGCTCCTGGTCCAGCCCTTTGTCAATTACAACCTGAAGGACGGCTGGTATCTGGTCACGGCTCCGATTATCACGGCCAACTGGGAAGCCGACAAGGGCGATAAGTGGACGGTACCGTTGGGCGCCGGCGTGGGAAAGATCTTCAAGATCGGCAAACAATCCTTCAATTCCCAGATTCAGGCTTTCTACAATGTCGAGAAGCCCGAGTTTGGGCCTGACTGGGGGCTTCGTTTCCAAGTGCAACTCCTCTTCCCGCAGGGGAAACACGCCGCTCCAAAGCCGTCTTCCCACGCGAAGTAGCCGGGCTCCATTTTCAAGGTGCATGACAAATCCCTTCGATGCGAAACACGCGGGCCGTTGAAAAAATTTGAAACGCTGAAATGCTGAAATTTGAGTTGTCCGCATACCGGAAGTTCCAATTTCAGCTTTTCCCTCAGCGGCCCGCGACTTCAACACCGAAAAGATCGAAGGACCAAATGAAGACTGTGAAACAAACCGTTCGCTTCGCTACTGCCAGCCTGGTGTTGGCGGTGACTTTCAGCCTCCTGAACAGTCCCGCCCGGGCGGGTTTGAAGGAAGGCGCGGCGGCTTATGAAGCCGGAAATGTTCCGCTGGCAGTCAAGGAGTTTCGCGCCGGTGCGGAAAAGGGTGAAGCCGATTGCCAGTTCAATCTGGCTTTGATGTACGAGAAAGGAATCGGAGTCACCCAGGACGAAAAGGAAGCGGTTGTATGGTATCGAAAATCCGCCGAGCAGGGCAATGCCAACGCGCAATTCAATCTGGGCGTGCTGTATGAAAATGGCCGCGGCTGTGCGGTTGATTTTGCGCAAGCCAATCAGTGGTATCGCAAGGCGTCGGTCCAGGGCGATGCGCTGGCCATCGGCAATCTCGGCATGCTGTATCTGCGCGGCGATGGCGTAAAGGCTGACAAAATCGCCGGTCTGGCCTTGCTCCTCCAGTCAGCGACCATGGACGGTTCACCCGAAAACAATGCCAAAATGAACATTGCAACAACGAAGGGTCTGACCGCCGAAATGGTCGCCGCGGCCCAGAAGCTGGCGGACGAGCTGGGGAAATCCAAAAACCTGCTGATACCGCTGGACGAGTATTTGAAAAGCACGGCGACCAGTCCCGCTGTTGAAAAAAACTGAAACGCTAAAAACTGAAATCCTGAAATTTGAGTTGTTCGCATACCGGAAGTTCCTATTTCAGCTTTTCCCTCTGCGGCCTGCGAATTCACGAGCGAAACAAAATCCATCCCCCGGAGTTTTCGGGACCCAACATGCACGAGCAACTCCAAGCCATCATTACGGTGCTGTCACTGATCAATCCGGCGATCTGTGCAGCGATGTTTGCGCGGGCGGTGACCGGGCAATCGCTGAGTGGAAAGATGTCCGACGCGGCCCGCGCAGCCGGAGCGATCCTGATCATCCTCACGCTCGCCGCTCTGCTCGGGATGCAGTTGCTACACCTCTTTGGCGTCTCGCTCGACGCCTTCATGGTCGCAGGTGGCGGCGTGCTGGCCTGGATGGGGTTTGCCATGCTTAGTAGGCAACCGGCGGCCGTGGATGCAAAATCCGCGCCGTCACTCACGCCGCTCATTCTCTTTGCCGCCAGCCCGGGAACCATCACAGGAGTCATCACGCTTTCCGTCGCGCACACGCGAATGAAATTGCCCGTCACCTCACTCATCGCCATCGGCGTCGCGACTGGCATCACCTGGCTGGCGATGGTGCTCGTGGCGCACTTTGGCGGTAAAGCCGGTGGCGGCGGATTCCTGCGGGATACGCTCACCCGCTTCATGGGATTGATCGTCCTATCCATGGGCGTGCAATTCGCCCTCACCGGCTACCACGCGTTTATGAAATGAATACGCCGGCACCCTCGCACTTTAACCCAACGAAGCCGTTCCGAAAGGCACCTGACAATTGACTAATCCTACCCCGTTGAAAGTATTCGTCCGAAATTTATTGACCGCCCCCATCGATCCTCGCACGCTCCATTTTTCGCGAACCTTCGCCACCGATGTTCCTTGAACTGGAAAATCCTGACAGCAAAACCAAATCATGAAACTACTAAAACACGCACTTACTTTCGCCGTCGGGTTGGCGCTCCTCGGTGCCACCGCCTCAGCTCACGCGGCAGCAGGCAAGAAACCCAATATCCTCATCCTCTGGGGCGATGACATCGGCTACTGGAACGTCAGCGCTTATAACCAGGGCATGATGGGTTACAAGACCCCCAACATTGATCGCATCGCGAAAGAAGGCGCGCTCTTCACCGACTGGTACGGCCAGCAAAGCTGCACCGCCGGCCGCTCGTGCTTTATTACCGGCCAGTCGGGCTTCCGCACGGGCATGCTCAAGGTCGGGCTGCCGGGCGCGAAGGAAGGTTTGCAGGCGCGCGACGTGACGATTGCCGAGTTACTCAAGGCACAGGGCTACATCACGGGACAGTTCGGCAAGAACCACCTCGGCGACCGTGATGAACATCTGCCCACGGCGCATGGCTTCGGCGAGTTTTACGGTTCGCTCTATCACTTGAACGCCGAGGAAGAACCGGAGAATCCCGACTACTTCAAGGACCCGGAGATGCGAAAGAAGTATGGCACGCGCGGAGTGATCCATAGTTGGGCGAATCCGGACGGCACGCAGAAGATCGAGAGCACCGGCGCGCTGAACACGAAACGCATGGAAACGGTGGATGAAGAATTCACCAAAGAGGCGCTGCGCTTCATGACCGACGCGAAGAAGGCGGACAAGCCGTTCTTCCTCTGGTGGAACGCCACCCGCATGCACATCTGGACACACCTGAGCCCGAAATGGGAAGGCAAAACCGGTCTCGGCGTCTATCCCGACGGCATGCTCGAACATGATTTCATGGTCGGCGAGATTCTCGACAAGCTGAAAGAGCTTGGCCTCGAAGAGAACACGATCGTAATGTATTCGACCGACAATGGCGCGGAGAAGTTCTCCTGGCCAGATGGTGGCACGTCGCCATTCCGAAACGAAAAGGCGAGCAACTGGGAAGGCGCCTACCGCGTGCCCTGTGCGATTCGCTGGCCCGGTGTGATCAAGCCCGGCTCTGTTTTCAACGACATCTTCTCACACGAGGACATGCTGCCCACGCTCCTCGCCGCCGCCGGCGTGCCCGACGTGAAGGAGCAGTTACTAAAGGGAATGAAAGTCGGCGATAAAACCTTCAAGGTTCATCTCGACGGTTACAACCTCTCCGACACCCTGGCCGGCAAGGCGCCCACCCCGCGGAAGGAGTTTTTCTACTTCAATGACGACGGCTCACTTGTTGGATTGCGTTACCAGCAATACAAAATCGTTTTTGCCGAGCAGCGCGCGACCGGTCTGGATGTCTGGCAGGACCCTTTCATACCGCTGCGCTTTCCCAAGCTCTTCAATCTGCGCTCTGATCCGTTTGAGACTGCGGATCACGAAAGCATTAATTACGGGAAGTGGCGGGTCGATCACGCTTTCGTTTTGGTCCCGGCGCAGCAGTATGTGGGGCAATTCCTGTCCTCGTTTAAGGAATTCCCGCCGAGCCAGAAGGCAGGCAGCTTCTCGCTGGACGACGCGATGTCGACACTCTTGAACGGGACAAACAGAGACTAACCTGCAAAGGCCGGCCGGGAAGCAAAGAGCGACGTGACTCACTATCCTGTTCTTGTTTTTCTTTTCTCGTTCCTCCTCCTCTGGCTCGCCGGCTGGATCGGTTGGTCGTTACTGAGAAAGAAGCGCGCCCTCGACGAGGACTCGCGTCAGGATTTCGGCTTTATCCTGGCTGGAATGCTGACCCTGCTCGCTCTCCTCATCGGGTTCAGCTTTTCCATGGCCATGGGCCGCTACGACCTGCGTAAAACCTACGAAGAGGCGGAGGCCAACGCGATCGGGACGGAGTACGTCCGCGCCGACCTCCTGCCGGCCGCGGATGCGGCGAACATCCGGGCGCTGCTGAAAAAATATCTCGAACAGCGGGTTTTGTTCTATCTGGCTCACGCTGAAAAGGAGTTTCAGGGGATCAATGCCCGAACCGCAGAGCTGCAGAACGAGTTGTGGTCCGCGGTTCGTGCTCCGGCCGCGGCGCAGCCAAACCCGGTTGTCGCCCTGGCCGTTGTAGGCATGAATGATGTCTTGAATTCACAGAGCTACACTCAGGCTGCCTACTGGAATCGAATCCCACCGGCGGCCTGGACAGTCCTGGTTGCAATGGCGGTCGGCTGCAGTCTGCTCATCGGCTACGGCTTGAAAAGCGCCCGAGCGGGATCCAAACTGCTTCCGATTTTACCTCTGGGCGCCTCGATCGCTTTCCTGTTCATCGCCGACCTCGACGCTCCCCGTCACGGCATCATGCGCGTGAAACCACAAAATCTGCTCAGCCTCGCGAAATCATTGGCCCAAAATCGTGCCCAATAATCCAATTCAGCGGACACTTCGGGAACGCCGCTCCCTCCGTCGTCCATGGGACAAGCGCGAAAGTTGTCGATTCCTGATCGGCGACCTGATAACACAAGTCATCGGTCCGATTCCAAGCCCAGCGCCCGGTTGGGACAGTTGCGATTGGCCGGGGCAGAATTCACTAAACGAACACTAACCATAAACAAAAGGAAATAATGATACATACACATCGCATTACAAAAATCGCCGCCCTGCTCACGCTGGTGCTGGCTACCACGTTCACCGCTCAGGCGGGAGATTTGAAGGCCAAGTCGGCGGAGGCCATGCAAAACTTCAAGTCGGCGGATCCAGGCCTAAGCAAATTCTTCCAGGAGTCCGCCGGCTACGCCATCCTGCCTTCGGTCGGCGAAGCTGGATTGGTTTTTGGGGGCGAGCGCGGCGACGGCCTTGTCTATAAAAACGGCAAAGTCATCGGCAGCGTGACCATGGACGAACTCAGCCTCGGAGCGGAGGCGGGCGCCGGGAGGTTCTCGGAAATCATCTTCTTCGAAAACGACGCCACACTTAAGGCCTTCAAGGAATCCAAATTTGTCATGAGTGGCGAGGCGAAGGCGACGGTCGCTGCCTCGGGCGTGGCTGAAAACGCCAGGTACGCGCAAGGCGTGCTGGTGTTCACGCTGCCCAAGGGCGGGGCTATGGTTGCGGCTGACCTGGGCGGGCAGAAGTTCAAATTCAAGCCGATGGAGTAATCCGCCGAGTTCTAACTGTCAGAATATTGAGCTGAAGGACAGGAAGGAACCGGGGGGTCCCGGTTCCTTCGCTTCCTTCAATGTGTGAAAAAGAGAAATACATGATTATGAAACCAATTCGTTATGCATTGATCCTGCTGGCAATTTCTTTCGCCAGCCTTAATACTGTTCAAGCTCAAGACCCTCTTCCTTCGTGGAACGATGGTCCGACGAAAAAGTCCATCACAGACTTCGTCGCGAAAGTCACTAAGGAAGGCTCTCCGGACTTCGTCCCGGTGCCGGAACGCATCGCGACATTCGACAATGACGGCACGCTCTGGTGCGAACAGCCGATGTATTTCCAGCTCTTTTTCGCGCTCGACCGAATGAAAAAGCTCGCGCCCGAACACCCGGAGTGGAAGGACAAAGAACCGTTTGCCTCGCTCCTCAAGGGCGACGTGAAAACCGCGCTGACGGGCGGGGAACACGCCATCGCCGAAATCATCATGGCAACCCACGCCGGCATGACCACGGCGGATTTCGAGCAGATCGTCAAGGATTGGGTCGCGACGGCGAAACATCCGAAATACAAGGAGCTCTTTACGGACTGCATCTATCAGCCAATGCACGAGCTACTCGACTACCTGCGCGCGAATGCCTTTAAGACCTTTATCGTCTCCGGCGGCGGCATCGAATTCATGCGTCCGTGGACGGAGAAAGTGTATGGCATCCCGCCGGAACAGGTTGTCGGAAGCAGCATCAAGACGCAGTACGAAATGCGCAAAGGAAAGCCGGTTCTGATGCGACTGCCAGCGATGAACTTCATCGACGACAAGACCGGCAAACCGGTCGGCATCAATTCGCACATCGGCCGCCGGCCTATCGCGGCGTTCGGCAATTCAGATGGCGACCAGCAGATGCTGGAATGGACACAAGCCGGCAGCGGCGCACGACTGCTGATGCTCGTGCACCACGATGACGCCGAGCGCGAATATGCCTACGGCGCGAACTCGAAGATCGGCACTTTCAGCGACGCCCTCATGGCCGAGGCAAAGAAAGATGAATGGACGATCATCAGCATGAAGAATGACTGGAAGAAAATCTTCGCCTTCGAGAAATAATCTAAAGAGTCGTTCGTCAAGTCAAGGCGCCGCATCGCAAAATGCGTTGATGGCGATTATTTCCCGTGCGTGGTTTTGGCCCGGTCCTCCGGTTCGTCGCAGGGTTGAGAAAGCGGCGCCGAACTTTTCGCAAGCGCTGACGCGGTTTTGATCTGGCGAGTTCTTGTCGAGTCCAATACATAGGCACACCCATGCACACCCAATCCGCACCTTTCGCGATCAGCCTTTTCGTGGGGATGATCCTTTTTATTGAAGTCGGACGACGTATCGGCCGGCGAACGCGCGCGGCCGATCCGGAGGGTGCGACCGTCGGCTTGAGCGCAATAGATGGAGCGGTCTTCGCATTGTTCGGTTTGCTCATCGCCTTCACCTTCTCCGGCGCGGCTTCGCGCTTCAACGATCGTCGCGAATTGATCATCGACGAAGCGAACGACATCAGCACGGCCTGGAACTATCTCGATCTGCTCCCGCCTAACGAGCAACCTCCGATGCGCGATCTTTTCCGCAAATACGCTGACGCGCGCATTTCAACTTTCGAGAAGCTACCCGACATCCCTGCGGCGGAGGCGGAACTCGCGGTCTCGCTCGGCTTGCAGGACCAG
The DNA here is from genome assembly GCA_963819975.1 of uncultured Verrucomicrobiae bacterium. Lineage (GTDB taxonomy): Bacteria > Verrucomicrobiota > Verrucomicrobiia > Chthoniobacterales > UBA10450 > Palsa-1392. The sequence continues at coordinate 81,198 of CAWFYE010000017.1, forward strand.
ATCTGGACGCGAGCCACCGCGATCTGCGAAGCGAAGGGCGATTCTCCCACCACGATGCTCTTCCTCGGCTCGTTAAACGAGATGAATAACATCACCACTTCGCGGACGGCTGCCACCCGGATCCATCCCCCAGAGACCATCTTTGGACTGCTCTTCGGGCTCGGGCTTTGCAGCGCGCTGCTTGCGGGATACGGAATGTCAGGAGCCAAGGCGCGGAGCTGGGCGCATACGGTCGGCTTCGCCGCGGTGATCGGGCTCTGTGTTTATGTCATTCTGGATCTCGAGTATCCGCGGCTTGGACTTATTCGGGTGACCGAAACCGACCAAGTGATGAAGGATGTTCGAGCATCCATGCATTGAGGCGCGATTTGGAGTCCGCTTCTGCTCTCACTCGACAGGCCCCGCAACGGACCGTTCGGTTATCAACCCCACTTTCTGCCGAGGTCGACGAGCCCACCCTCCGCGAGTTCCTTCTCACCCATCACGACATGGAATTCGACGTCGGCATTGAAGGTGAGAAACCACGGCTCGGCCAATGCAGGAACTTTGGATGGACTCTCCAAATCGACGATTGCGAGGACCGTTCGCTTTCCATTCATCTCTGTGAAGTAGACCGCCTCGGGTTTTAGCTCCTCCAGGATCGCTTCGGTCTTGCGGCCGGCGCTTCCTTCTCTGACGGCCGCGTTGAAGGCTTCGTGGGGCAGCCGGACGATCATTAGCATTCTCATTATTTCTCCTCCTTTGGTGATTATCTTTTGGCGTTCTAAACGAAATCAGCCGCCAGTCTGCTCGACGGTAATAGCGGTGCCGGGGGTGCCAGCGTAGAACATAATGATCTCCGCGGGTTCATCGGCATTGTTCCTTCCGTAGTGCCACTGGTTTACCAATTCGACGATGGAATCTCCCGCTTCGAGATCGAATGTGCGCTCGTCGTCGGCCACCACGGCCAGCCGCCCCTTCAACAGGACCCCGGCATTTATCACCGGATGCTTGTGCAGCGCGAGTTGCGCCTTCGGCGGAATGGTGATTCTTAAGATCGTGATTTCTGGCTGGCCATGCGGATATTGTGGGAGGAGTGCCCCATCCCAGCTTGAACACGATTTGGCGAGCACCTCAGTCTCGCATTTTGTTCCTCCTATCGTCGGGTCTGCGTCCATCGCTCCTGGCTGCTGGCCAAGTCCTCCAAACCAATGATGGACAAGCCGCGCCCGAGTGTCGAGCAGGACTTGGCCGGCGGGCATCTCCGCGGGCTCGGTGGCCCTGCGCCCAGCGACCGACGCCGGCATTGAACCAAAGTTCAATACACGCGCCTCACTCCATCGCCTACGGTTGGAAGGCCGGACAGCCGACGTTTGCCAACCATCCCTCGTATAGTGTAGTCGTGAAATGCGGGAGGACTGAAGAGCGCTAAACAAGGAAAGAGACGTGAAGCCATTTCTCAGCTCGATGTTAGACCAAAGTCCCATACCGCCAGAAAATGTCGCTGCGTAACCTTACAAACCGGAAAGGACACTCATGAAGCCAACAGCCTCCAAATTCACAAGCCGACCATTGCACAGCGCGACGGCCATCTTCTGCAGCTACCTCCTCGCCATCTATCCTCTAATGGCACAGCAGGAACAGCAAGCGCAGACGGCGGTGCAAGAAACTGTGACCAACGAGTCCGACCTGGAGGCGCCGAAAATTCCAGACGACCAACTGGATTCGCTCGTAGCACCGATCGCGCTCTATCCCGACCCGCTTCTGGCCCAGACGCTGGCTGCGTCCACTTACCCGCTTGAGGTTATCCAGCTGCAACAATGGCTGGCGAAAAATCCTGACCTGAAGGGTCAGGCGCTGACAGACGCGGTCCAGAAGCAGAACTGGGATCCCAGCATTCAGGCAACGGCAGCATTGCCGGACGTCGTGAAACTACTGAGCGATGACATTACCTGGACGACCGACCTCGGGAACGCGTTCCTCTCTCAGCAGGCCGATGTGATGGACGCAGTCCAGCGCATGCGTCTGAAAGCGCAGGGGAAAGGGACTTTGCAGACGAGCCAACAACAGGTCGTCAAAACGGAGGAAGTCGAAGGCAAAAGTGTGGTCGTTGTGGAGCAGGCCGACCCCGAAGTGGTCTATGTCCCTTCCTATAATCCGACGGTCGTCTATGGAGAGCCGGCTTATCCTTATCCGTCGATCTACTATCCTCCGGTCGGCGCCTATGTTGCGGGGACAGCCCTTGCCTTCGGAGTTGGCATCGCGGTCGGATCGGCCTGGCACGGGGGCTGGGGCTGGGGTTGCGGCTGGGGCAACAATAACGTCAACGTCAATGTGAACAACAATTACGTAAGCCATTACAACAGGAACAACGTCAACAACAAGATTGGCAACAACGGCTCCTGGCAGCATAACCCGCAGCATCGCGGCGGCGCCCCTTACCCGAACCGCGATACGTCAAATCGTTATGGCGGCAATGGCCGCGGCGGCCAGAACGGCAATCGTCAACCAGGCACCCGCCCCGGCCAGGGCGGATCGGGCGATCGACGACCCGGTCAGGCTGGCAATCGGCCGGGCCAAGGCGATCGGCAGCGGCCGGGTCAAGGCGGCGGCGACCGGCAACGGCCCGGCCAAGCGGGAACCGGAGATCGACAGCGACCCGGCCAAAGCGGATCGGGCGATCGCCAGCGCCCTGGACAGGGCCAGGCTGGTAATCGGCCGAGCAAAGGTGGAACTGCCGACCGGCAACGGCCCAGTAGCGGATCCTCCACGCGGCCCAGCAGCGGCAGCAAGGGGACGAGAGCACCCAGTCACACGAGAGCGCCTAGCCACACGAGCAGTGCGAACCGCGTCGGCAATCAGCACGTTTCGAAACCATCCAGCGGCCGGAGCAAGAGCGCCTTTGGCAGCGGCGGCGGAAGCAGAAGTTCTGCCCACGCCAGTCATAGCCGGGGCTCTCGCAGCATGAGCGGCGGACATCGAAGCGGCGGTCGCCGGAGATAAAAATTACTGAGGAGAAAACAATGAAAACAAGATCACACATCGCAATTTTCTCGAAAGTCACTTTGGTCTCTGGCGCAGTGTTACTCTGTCTGGTCGGAGTCGCTTCGCTCGTCGCCGCAGAGGAGGAGAAGTCAGATTCAGCTGCTTCCGAACAGACAACCGGAAAGGCGTTCGACACGCCGGAAGCAGCGGCGGATAGCCTGATCAAGGCAGCAGAGCCATACGATCCTGCGGCCTTAAAGGAGATTCTCGGTCCGGGAAGCGAAGACATCGTTGCTTCCGGGGATCAGGTGCAGGACAAGAATCGAGCCGCTGACTTTGTCGCCAAAGTACAGGAGAAAAAATCGATCAAGGCCGACCCGGACAATTCGAAACGCGCGATTCTATCTATCGGTGAGAGCGAGTGGCCCTTCCCGATTCCAATGGTGAAGCGCGACGGCAAATGGTATTTCGATTCCAAAGCTGGCCGTGAGGAAATTCTTCTCCGGCGCATCGGAACCAATGAACTCGATGCGATCGAGATTTGCCGCGGCTATGTCGAGGCTCAGCAGGAGTACGCCGAAACAAAGCATGACGACGCCAAGGTCAACCAATATGCCCAGAAGATCATCAGCTCACCGGGCAAACAGGATGGCCTCGCTTGGAAGAACGCGGATGGAACCTGGGGAGGCCCGGTTGGCGAGGCGGCCGCCAAGGCTTTAGCTGAGGGGTACTCGGACAAGAGTGAGCCTTATCATGGCTACTATTTCAAGATTCTGAAGGGTCAGGGTCCGGCCGCGCCGATGGGCGAGATGGATTTCATGCAGAAAGGGGCGATGATCGGCGGCTTCGCGCTCGCCGCCGCTCCGGCCGATTATCGGGTAACCGGCGTTCAGACTTTCATCGTCAACCAGAGCGGAGATGTTTACCAGAAGGACTTGGGACCAGACACTCTTGACGCTTTCAAGAAGATGGAGCGCTACGATCCAGACAAGACCTGGACCCGCACCGACGATGAATGGAAAGGCGACGACGAAGATACTCCATAGCCGACATCTGGGTCTCGCTCCCATGCTCCCCTCGCACAGGCGATTGATTCTCGTTTTTGCGAGCGCGCTGTTCGCGGGGTTGACTGCGTTCGCGGCCGAGCCTTCCAAAGGGCCGCCTGGGATGCTCTGGATACCCGGCGGCGAATTCAAGATGGGAGCGGTTGTGAACGGCCACGGTAGTCATGAGATGCCAATGGCCTCGAATGACGCGGAGCCGGTTCATCCCGTGCGAGTAGACGGCTTTTGGATGGACAAGACGGTGGTCACGAATGCGGAGTTCGAGAAGTTTGTCGCCGCGACCGGCTACGTCACGGTCGCGGAACGCGCCCCGACAAAGGAAGAATTTCCCGACGCGCCGCCCGAGAACCTGGTCGCTGGTTCGGTTGTCTTCACTCCACCAGATCACGAGGTCCCGCTAAACAATTACTTCCAGTGGTGGGATTACGTGAAGGGAGCCAATTGGCGACATCCAACCGGTCCGGGGAGTAATCTCGAAGGCAAGGGAGATTACCCGGTCGTTCAGGTCGCTTATCCGGATGCGGAAGCTTATGCGAAATGGGCGGGCAAACGACTACCAACCGAGGCTGAGTTTGAAGTCGCGGCGCGCGGGGGTCTGGAAGGCAAAACCTATGTCTGGGGCGACGACTTCAGGCCTAACGGCAAATGGATGGCCAATACTTACCAGGGAAAATTCCCGGTCAAGGATGAAGCAAACGACGGCTACGAGGGCCTTGCCCCGGTCGCGAAGTTTCCATCGAACGGTTATGGCCTCTACGACATGTCGGGCAACGTCTGGCAATGGTGCAGCGATTGGTATCGCCCTGACTATTACGGCGAACTGGCCAAGACCGGCAGCGTGGCGATCAATCCCAAGGGTCCGGACACACCGTTCGACCCGGCCGAGCCTAGCGAAAAGAAGCGCGTCCAGCGCGGCGGCTCCTTTCTCTGCAATTCCCAATACTGTTCCCGCTACATCGTCGGCACGCGCGGCAAAGGGGATATCAATACCGGGACCAATCACCTCGGTTTTCGCTGTGTGAAGTCCGCGGAGGGATCGCAGCCATCGAGCGTGACCACTGGTGCCAAAGAGCGTTAGCAGTTAAGGCATGATCGGCTCAATGCGCGCCGTCGCGCCATTCTTTAAGACGACGATGCTCGGGGGCGGACGTTCTAGTTGCCACTCGGGCGGGGTGGACGACGAAGTAAGGCGAAGTGGCTGCGCGTTCTCTTGATACGACTTTGGTCCCATAGGCGAATTCACCACTTATCGTGTTTCTTGATTGACGGGAGCATCGGAGCCGTGCTCAATCGCCGTTTTCTCTCTCGCTCGTATCGTGAAGACGCTGACGCTGAAATCCACACTCACAATGCATCCGGACAACGTTCGGCGCCACAGGCTGCGTCCGTTCCTCTGGCTCCCACTGCTCGCCGTTCTGCTTCACCCTCCAAGCGCACACGCCTCGATGTTCCACGGAGAGACGCTCGACGCGATCGCCAACGGCATCTCGTGGGTCGCGATCGTTATCGCGCCGATCATCGGCATCACCATTTTTTGGCTGGTTCACATCCTGCCGGAGAAGATCGCGGAAAAGAAAAAGCATCCGCAGACCAAGGCGATCCAGTGCCTCTGCCTCCTTTCGCTTTGCTTTGGTGGCTTGCTCTGGCCCCTCGCCTGGCTTTGGGCTTACTCGAAACCGGTGCTGCATAAGCTCGCCTACGGGACCGACGTGGATGAAACCATCGGTCACCACGGTGAGGCGAAGGACGAGAAGAGCGAGATCGAGAGGCTGCGCGCGCGTCTGGCGGAACTCGAACTGCAGGTCAGCCGCCAGGGAGGGCAACCGTAATGGAACTCATCCTCCTGATCATTTATTCGACCGTCGTCTGGTTTATCTTCATTAAGAAGAAATGGCTTCCCTGGAACATTACCAGCCAGGTTATCGTGGTCACGATCCCGATCATCGGGCTGGCGACGATCATCCTCTTTATGAACATCGTCGCGCCGTCGTCTAGTGACGTGCGGGCGATGAATTATGTTATCCCGATCGTGCCACGAGTAACTGGTCAAGTCACCGAGGTCCCGATCGAGCCGAATCGACCGATCCAAAAGGGCGACATCCTCTTTGAGATCGATCCGGTGCCCTTTGCAGCGGCCGTCAAGGCCAGCGAGGCGACCTTGCGCGGACTCGGCGATCAACTGAAGAACGCTGAAGCCAAAAAGACCGCGCTCGGTCCGCGAATCGACCTCGCGAAAAAGCGAGTCGAGCAATTCACCGCGCTCGCCGCGACGGGAGCGGGGAGACGAGCCGATCTCGAGCAGGCGCAAAGCGATCTCGGTAATCTTGAAGGAGAATTCCTCGCCGCCGACGCCACCAAATCGCAGGCCGAGGCGCAGATCGCAAAGGCCGAAGCGGATCTCGATAACGCGAAATACGATCTCGAAGGTACCACCTACCGCGCACCGGCCAACGGTCGTGTTGCGAATCTCGCCTTGCGTCCCGGCGTGCGCGCCGCTCAGCTTCCGCTCGCGCCGGTCATGAGTTTTATCGAGGAGGACGACCCGTGGATCCTCGCCTTTTATGGTCAGAATGAACTGCGCTATGTCGAACCGGGTAACGAGGCGGAGATATTCCTGAAGATGTATCCCGGCCGGATCATCAAGTGCAAGGTGGACTCCATCTTGTGGGCGACGGCGCAGGGCCAGATGCCGATCAGCGGCAATTTACCCAACACCGCTCCGACGGCCGCTCCCGATCAGCTTATCGCCGTGCGCCTGCTTGTCGAACCGAAAGAGCGCGCCCTATTCCTAGCCGCTGGCGCGCGCGGACATGGCGCGATCTACACCGAGCATGGAAAATTCCTGCACATCATTCGCAAGGTGTTCGTCCGAGTCTCGACGAAGCTCGACTGGTTCGTCGCCAAGCTGCACTAGCCTCAGGCGTGTGAAAATTCGACCTCTTCTCGCTACCGCTGCGTGCCTCATGCTGGCCGGTTGCGCGCTCCGGCAACCGCCGTCTGGCTCTGGCATTCTGACCGACGCGGCACGCGCTCAAATCCCCAATCAGTGGAGCGGCAGTCATCGCAAAGGCGGCGTGGCCCCGAATTGGATCGGCACTTTTAACGACCCGGAACTCACACGTCTCGTCGAGGAAGCCGTCGTGCGCAATCCAGACCTCAAAGCCGCTGCCGCGCGCGTGGAAGCTTCACGCTACGCTGTACGGGTGGCTGCCGCGTCGCTCTATCCGCGCATCGGCGCAAAGATCCTTGGTGAACGCCAGGGACAGGAGCTTAGCGGCGATATCGACCGCAGCATCGAGCCACCCGGCTTCGGTAGCATACCCGGCATCGACAACGGCGGCGGCAGCGCGCTCGATACCAGTGTAGATTCATCGTCACAGCGCTGGGTCTATGGACTTGGAGTGGGCGCGGCCTGGGAAGCTGACGTGTGGGGACGCGTCCGCTCTAAAAAGGCCGCAGCCCAAGCTGAAAGCGACGCACTTACAGCCGATTACGAATTCGCCCGACAATCGCTCGCCGCTGCGGTCGCGCGCGCTTATTTCTCCACCATCGAGGCTTCGCAACAGGCGGCAAATGCGGAGGAAATATTGAGCTACTACAATGAGAGTCTCAAACTCGCCGACACACGCAAACAGCAGGGTCACGCGAGCGATTTCGACCTCGCGCAAATCAAGGCGCGCACCGCTTCCGCACAGGACGCGCTCTACGTCGCGCAAGCGGCGCGGGCCCAGGCGATCCGCGCGATCCAGGTTGTCACCAGTCAGTATCCCACCGGCCGTCTCGCGACGCGCAGCACCTTTCCCGATCGGCCGCGAGCCGTGCCCGCCGGTCTGCCGTCTCAACTCCTCGAACGCCGACCCGATGTGATCGCCGCCGAACGGCGTTTCGCCGCTACCTTTCATCGTGTCGACGAAGCACACGCGGCGCGCCTGCCTCGTTTTGCGATCAGCGCAACGGGCGGCCTGGGCACCGCACAACTGGACGGAGTCGGCGTGCTTGATGCCGTCGCCTGGAGTCTTGCCGCCGGGGTCACGCAGCCGATCTTTTTTGGCGGCGAACTCAAGGCCGCCGAAGAAATCCGCACGGCCGAGCAAAAAGCGGCGGCCGCGAGCTATACCGGCACTGCACTGCGGGCCTTCGAAGACGTGGAAAACGCGCTGGCAAACGATTATTACCTGGGCAAACGCGAAGGCGCATTGAGCGATGTCGTTGAGAACAGTGCCATCACGGTGAAACTGGGCGGCGAGCAACTCGAGCAAGGCCAGATCGACACCTTCACGACTCTACGCCTCGCCGGCGAAAATCTCGCCGCGAAGGTCCAGTTGACACAGATTCGCGCCTCGCGCTTGCGCGAACGTGTTAACCTGTATCTCGCGCTGGGCGGCGACTTCAAGGGCACCGGCGTCTCGGCAAAATAACGCCAGATGACTTCTGACGCGAAGCAGTTCAATCTCATCGTCATCGGCGGCGGACCAGCCGGAATCTGCGGGGCAAATACCGCGGCGATTTTCGGGAAGCATGTCGCGCTGGTGGAAAAACTCCGCGAGATCGGAGGAGCAGGAATCAACACCGGGACGGTTCCGAGCAAGACACTGCGCGAAACCGCGCTCGCGCTTTCGGGCTGGCGTTCGCGCCAACTCTACGGCGTTGATCTCTCTCTTCGGCGCGAAGCCACCGTGCAAGACTTGATGCGCCACAAGGAGCAGGTCGTTGCTTACGATCGAGAACGCCGGGAAGAACAACTGCGCTCAAACAAGGTCGAGACGTTTCACGGCAGCGCCAGTTTTGTCGATCCGCATACCGTCCGGGTCGCGCCCGATACGCTCCTGCACGGCGAAACGATTCTTATTGCCACGGGGTCGTCCCCGGTTCGCCCGCCCGAATTCCCCTTCGAGCACCCGCGCGTGCATGACTCCGATGAAATTCTCGAGATCGGCGCGCTTCCCAAGACACTGGCCGTCGTCGGCGCGGGAGTCATCGGAGCGGAATATGCCTGCACCTTCGCCGCGCTTGGCGTCGCAGTGCATTTGATCGATGGACGTGACTCGCTCCTCGGTTTTCTCGATCGCGAAATCTCACAGGCGATTGAGCGCGCCATGGCCGAGGGTGGCGTGCGATTTGTCTGGAAGGAAAAAGTGACGCGCTGCGATGCGCCAGAAACGGGCGACGTCACGCTCACGCTCACCTCCGGCGCGAAGCTACAGGTGAGTGACGTGCTCGTTGCCGCCGGGCGCCAGAGCAACACGAGCGATCTGAATCTCGCAGCCGCCGGCCTGACGCCCGGTAAACGCGGCCTGCTGAACGTGGATGCGCAAGGTCGAACGGAAGTTCGACACATTTTCGCTGCCGGCGACGTCATCGGCGCCCCGGCCCTTGCCGCCACGAGCATGGAACAGGCGCGCCTGGCGGTTTGTGTCGCGTTCGATCTTCACGGGAAGGAAACGGCGGCACCAATCATGCCGACCGGCATCTACACCATTCCGGAAGCCAGCATGGCAGGCGAAACCGAAGAATCCTTGAAAGAGAAAAACATCCCCTATGTCGTCGGCCGCGCGCGCTATGCCGACAATGCGCGCGGACAAATCATCGGCGACGACCACGGCCTTTTGAAATTGATCTTTCGTCCCGAAGACATGCGCCTGCTCGGCGTCCACGTCGTCGGTGAACAGGCGACGGAACTCGTTCATATCGGGCTGATCGCAATGCTGGCCGGCGTCGGCGCCAGTGTCTTCAATCGCGCCTGCTTCAACTTCCCGACGCTGGGCGATCTCTACAAACTCGCCACCTACGAGGCATTGCTGAAACGCGCCGGCCTTTCCCCCGACGTGCCTGGACTGGACAAATAGCGGAACGTTGCCAGGGAGAAGAGTGTCTTCCAGCTTTATGAAGAGAATTGGACTTTTCTTTGCCGCGATATTTCTGGCCAGTTGCGCTCAGATCGCGACGGTCAAACAGACAACGCCGCGTTTCACCGCAACCGCCGGGACGTCGGAACCCCAACTCGCCCTTGCCAAACGGGAGTTAGTCGCGGCGCGGGAGGATGAGCGTCGCAACCCAACCGCAGCACTCGGCAACTATCTCGCTGCCGCCCAAGTCGCCGCGGAGCGATTGCACGCTCATCCGTCGGATAAACAGGCACGCGATCTTTATGATTTCGCGGTTGCTCGTTCGATCCAGACGATCGAGGACGCACAGCTCGCCCCCTGGCATCGCGCGCTTAGTATTTCCTCCCCCAATGGGCCATACACACTCAGCACGATTCTGCACGGCGGCCCTGACCGTGATCCTGCCCGTTATCAGATCATCCCGGCGGATAGCGTGATCGTTGGAGGCACCTATTTCACGCAACGCATGACCGTGGCGGGGATCGGCGCACCAGTGGTCGTCATGCGGCGCGAGCCGGTTACTGATTTCCGAAAGACCTTTGCCAGCCGGCGAGTCTACGCCGCCGCGACCGCGCTTATCCGCTTCCATGGACATCGGGCGCAAATTGAATTCCTCGATCCCTTCGCAACGGATGATGTTGTTCTGGATGGCAAGACTTATCCCCTGGCAGCCGATTTTACGGCCCCGCTCGCGGTCGGACTAACCACCGAACGTCCGGACAAGCTCGGACTCATCCGGCTTTTGCGCCCGGAAAAGTATGCCGATACCGCGAGATTGACACGTCTCCAGCCCTACGACCCGAACCGAACTCCGGTGATCTTTGTTCATGGCTTGCAGGATACGCCCGCGAGCTGGACCCCGATGATCAATGCACTTTGGGGTGATCCAGAGATCCGCCGGCGTTATCAACTCTGGGTCTACAGTTATCCAAGCGGCTATCCCTACTCCTACTCCGCGGCCCTCTTTCGCAAGGAACTGGATGCGATCGCGCGGACCTACCCCAACTGCAAACGAATTGTGCTCGTCGGTCATAGCATGGGCGGAATGGTCAGCCGGCTAATGATCACGGATGCCGGCGACAAAATCTGGCTGTCCTATTTCGGCAAGCCACCTGCCCAGACTAACATTCCGAAGAAGGAACGTGAGCTTTTTGAAGAAGCGCTTGTCTTTAATCATCGCCCAGAGGTAAAACGGGTGATCTTCATGTCCACGCCGCATCGTGGCAGCGACCTGGCGATCAACTGGATTGGTCGAATCGCTTCGAGCCTCGTTCGGATCCCATTCACGGTGGCCAGCATTCCCATCACCGTGCTCACTGGCGGAGCAAACACTGATTTTGCGGCCTTCAAACTCAAACGCCTGCCCAACAGCATCGATACGCTTTCCCCGAAGAATCGATTTGTCGTGGCTATAAACAAAATCCCGATCACGCCCGGGATTCCGTACCACTCCATCATCGGCGACCGCGGACGCGGCGACACGCCGAATAGCAGCGACGGCGTGGTGGCATACTGGAGTTCGCACCTCGACGGGGCGCAATCCGAGCTTATCGTGCCCTCCAATCACAGCTCACCGCGCAACCCGCAAGCCATCGCCGAAGTCGAACGAATCCTAAAACTTCCCGATTGATCGGGAGCGTGCATTACGTACAACCAGCAAACTGCTTATGAAAAAAATCGTCTCACGAATCCGTCCTTCCTTTACATTTATGTTCCGCCACGCCCGGACTTTTGCCCTCCTCCTGGCCGCCATGGCGCTCGGCGCCTGTGCCTCCCAGGAGAATTCAAAGCCGGCGTCGACTTCGGCCACGGCAGCAAGCCGCTTTGATATCGTCGACGCAAACCACGACGGGAAACTCTCGCGTGACGAAGCTAACAATTATCTGGTGAACAGGGTTTTCACGGGGATCGATTCAAATCAGGACGGTGTCGTGACACGGCAGGAAGCGACGACAGCCGATCCACAACAAGCAGCCGAGTTCAACAAGCGAGACCTCAATCACGACGGGCAAGTGACGCGACAGGAAGCGATCGAGTATGGGCAGGCGCACGGCGTGGTGAACCAGGTCATGAGCGAAGCCGATAAGAATCACGACGGATATCTGGACAAAAGCGAGGTCCAAGCCTATTACGCGAGCCGCGAAGGCCCGGCAAATTAGGCGGCCGGAGTTCTGCTCTGCTCCCGGCAGCATGCGAGTATGATCGACCGCTGGCGTTCCGGATTCATGATCGGTCGCCACATCCGCCATCTCTCCGCGTAGCCGTGCAACGGCAACACTGCCGGTCCCGTTCCGGCGGTAAGGTAGTGCAGTTGCACGCCATCGACGTCCGCAGTGCGCTGAGTCCTCAGCAGCAGAAGAAGATTCCGCGAGTGATGGAAGTCGCAGGCAAATATGAACTGCAGGTCCTGCCTCTGTCTGGAAGTCGAGCCATTTTTGCGCCGAGCCGGCGATTTCCAAGTCGCCGAACTCCGGCGCCTGCGTATCGTTCGAGCTCAATCAAATCTCTTATGATCGACGCCCATTCCTACGCCGCCTTTGATCCGAAATCAGATCTCAAACCCTGGGATTTCCAGCGCCGCGAGATCGGTTATGACGATGTCCAGATCGACATCCTGTTCTGCGGCGTCTGCCATTCCGATCTCCACTACGCGCGCAGTGAGTGGACGCCGGTGACCTATCCGCAGGTGGTCGGGCACGAGATCGTCGGCAAGGTAGTGAAGGTCGGGAAAAACGTGACCAAACATAAGGTGGGCGATCTCGTTGGCGTCGGTTGCATCGTGGATAGCTGCCGACGTTGCGATAACTGCCGGGAGGATCTCGAAAATTATTGCATCGAAGGAATGCAGGGCACTTACATGGGGGTCGAAAAACAAACCGGGCGGCCGACCCAGGGCGGTTACTCCACGGTCATCGTGGTGGACGAGCATTACGTCCTGCGCATTCCCGAGGCTATCAAGCCGGCTGAAGCCGCGCCGCTCCTTTGCGCCGGCATCACTCTTTATTCACCGCTGCGCCATTGGAAGGCCGGTCCGGGCAAAAGTATCGGCATCGTTGGCCTCGGTGGTCTCGGCCACATGGGAGTAAAACTGGCTCACGCCATGGGCGCGAAAGTCGTTCTCTTCACCACCTCACCCGGCAAAGTCGACGATGGGCGGAAGCTCGGTGCCGACGACGTTGTTATTTCCAAAAGCGAAGAGGAGATGGGCCGCTACAAGGGCCAGCTCGATCTCATCATCAACACCGTCTCCGTGTCCCACGATCTCGATCCTTACATTAACTTGCTTAAGCGCGACGGCACCATGGTCCTGGTCGGCGCACCGGCGACCCCGCATCCTTCTCCGCAGATCTTCAACCTGCTCATGCAACGCCGTTCCATCGCCGGCTCCGGCATCGGCGGAATCAAAGAGACCCAGGAGATGCTCGACTTCTGCGCCGAGCACGACGTGAGGCCCGAGATCGAGATGACTTCGATGCAGGACATCAACAAGGCCTGGGAGCGAGTCGTGAGCGGCGACGTGAAATACCGTTTCGTTATCGATATGGCGACCCTGAAGGGAGAGAAGAAAGCGGCCTAACGAGAGAAGAATGAGCGCACGGCAGGAGCACCTGCGCTTCTGACTTTAGTATCCCGACGTGTTACTGCTTTGCCTTACCCGCCACATCGAGCACGACGCGGAAGCGCGCTTTGCCACTCATCATCCGATCATAGGCTTCGGCCGCTTGATCGAGTGGGAAAATTTCATTCATCGAATGCACGCCGGAAGCGCCGCTGAACTTGAGCGTGTCTTGCGAATCGATCGATGTCCCAGAGTACCAGCCCTTGAGCGAGCGCTCGCCGGTGATGAGCAGAATCGGATCCACCGAGATGGGCCCGGCCGCGCCGATCACAATGAGTACGCCGCGCGGGGCCAGGCCGCCTAGCACCGCCGCCATCGCGTCGCCATTGGTTACCGTCGCAATGATGACCGAGGCTCCGCCAAGTTTGCTGAGCTCCGCCGCGGGATCACCGGCCTGGCTGTCGATGTAATATCGCGCACCGAGCTTGCGGGCGAGCGGCTCCTTGTCCTTCCCCCGGGCGATCGCCACCGTCTGGAAACCCATCTTCGCCGCATACTGCACCCCGAGATGACCGAGTCCGCCGACGCCGAGGACGCCGACAACATCGCCCGGGCGCGCCCCACTGTTGCGGAGGGCGTTGAAGGTCGTCACGCCGGCGCACATCAGCGGCGCGCTCTCGACTGAGGAAAGCTCGTCCGGCACGAGAGCAAGCGCTTTGGCGGGCGCGGTCATATATTCCGCATAGCCGCCATCGAACGAAATCCCGGTCGTGAGCAACTCCACCTGGCAGGCGAAGAAATCGCCGCGCCGGCAGGGATCGCAATGGCCGCAATGTGACGCATGCCAGCCAACACCCACTCGCTGGCCGGCCGTCCAGTTAGGCACGTCAGGCGCGACCTTATCGATCACCCCGATCACCTCATGTCCCGGCACCCGCGGAAATTGAATCCCCGGCCAGAGTCCCTCTTTCGTCAACGAATCGCTGTGACAAACACCACACGCCTCGACTTTTACCCGCACCCATCCCGGCTGGGGTTCCGGAATGTCCCGTTCCACAATCTCAAATGATCCCTTTGCCTGCGGGACCTGAACCGCGCGCATTTTAACCATGAAATATCGTCAGCCTCTTGGCAAAGAAGGCAAGTTGGGAGAATCACAATCGCTTCCCGAGCAGTATGCCTCTCGAGCGGCGCCCCTTTCCTCTGGATTACGTCGCCGATGAATCCGGCTCGAGCACTCCGAAGACGTTGCCGGCTGGGTCCTCGGCGTAGGCCAGCCAGCCGATCGTCGGGATTGCCATCTTCGGCACGCAAATCCTGCCGCCCTGCTTCTGAATTTTCTCCAGCGCCGGATCGATGGATTCGACTGCCACAGTGTTCAGGGTCCCGGCGCTTTGCCCTTCCCGCGGACGCAAAAGCCCGCCGTTGATTCCTGCCTCCGATTCGTCACCGGTCGCGACCGTCCAGTATTCGACCGGGCCGTCCCACTTTTGTATCTTCCAGCCGAAAACGCTTTCGTAGAACGGCCGCACCGCTTCCGGATCGTCCGTGTAGATCTCAAAATGAACCACGCGTGCCATAATGAGATGTGATCTACACCGAGCAGCGCCCGGCGAAAAGAACGAACTCGAATATGCGCCGAGCAAGGCGACGAAGGCCGGCCGGCCGCCAGTTCCCTGACAAGAGTCGCCTCCGTCAAATCCTACCCCTGGCCGAAGCCGGCATCGCCAGGACAAAGCAGACCTTGACCAACGCACGACCGATATACCTTTACATCCCCGTTGCCGCGCCAACAGAGTCTCCCACCCTTATGAAAGCCCTTCTTGGCTGTGTGGCATTAGCCGCGTTGCTGGCCACGAACGCAATCGCCGCCAATCCGGCAGATCAAACTCCCGCCCAGCTCAAGCAGAACATCGAGAAAAGGCATCCGGCGGATTACTACCTTCTCGCCGCTAAACTCTTCAAAGACCCGGCTACCAAAGAGGAAGCTCTCTTCTGGTTTTACGTCGGGCAACTTCGCTACCGCTACTATCTCTCTGCAAATCCAGATCTGCCGCGTGATGGCGATCCGGCCGTCTTCGCCTCACTCTCCGAGACAGTTGGACGCCCAATCAACGAATATGCCGGCGGAAAGCCCGACCTTTGGATAGCCGAGATCAACCACGCACTGGAGTGGGACGCCGCGCACGACAACGGTTTTACCCCGAAGAGCAAGTCGCCGGAAACCTATCGCCAGATTCGCGTCGGGCTGGTCGCGATGCGCGACCATATCGCCAAGATCAAGGATCAGCTGCCCGAGATGCGACGGAAGAATGGCATCAAGGATCCCTAAAGCCTGACCAATCCAGGAGCTGGACGCGAAACGAACGGGCTTAAACGCCATCGCGGTGCTTAATCAGGCGAGTTCGCGCCGCGTACGGAGCATACGCGCTCCGCGGTCAGTGCCAGGCAAAATTGCTCTGACTCAGCAGCCACCAGACGACAAGCGCTCCCAGCAAGGGCACGACGTTAACGACGAGGGCGATAATGCTGAGGATCAGCGATCGCGCCTTCAAGAAGAAACAAACGAATCCGAGTGTCGCGCCAATTCCCCAGAAGCTTAGGGCAATCGGGCCGTCGATTGAAAAATCATGGAACGGGCGGATCACCTCGCAGACCAGGAGTCCCCCCGCGGCGCTCAGCCCGAGCGCGATCATTCCGAGAATGTTCGCGATCCAGTTCGTGATGAACTTGCCGGCCACTCAGTCGTATCTGCAGTGCTACTCCCAGGAGAGGCCTTCGGTCATCATCTTGACCTCGCTGCCTGCGCCGTCCGGCTTCACGAAAATCGTTAGCGTTGCCGCCCCCTGCTTCCGCCTCAGGATCGAAGATTGTGGATTGACCATGTCCATCCCGTCGTTCTTCCAGCCCTGCGCCTTCAGACCCGCCGCCAGCTCTGCGCAAACGCTCTTCACGTTCGACTTGCTCTTGAATGCGAGCTGCTCCACGAGCGCCTGGTACTGAACGCCGGTCGCGTCCTTGGTGAGAGCGAGATCCTTGGCTTTGATTCCCCCACCCGCGGTCGCCGCTTTGCCGTCTAACTTCGTCAGCGCTTCCACATCGACATTATCGTCGTCTGAGTCGCTCGTCTCGGACGCTGCCGGCTTCTCGGGCTTCGTTTCCGCGACTTGAAATTCTTTCGGTATTTCACCCAGTGGCGCGACGAACTTGATCTTCACCTCCCAGGTTTCACCGAACGTCTCCACCTGACCGTCAGTGGTGAGTTCGCCTTCCACCTTGCCATCCTCGTAGGAAAAATCCGTCGTCTCGATGTGGCCGACCGAACTGAAGTTCCGCGTTTTAAGGCCGCTGTGAACCACTTCGCAACCAAAGATGCTGCCATCTTCATGGAGCGAGATAATCAGAGCGTTGCCCAACTTGCCGAACGAAGCGTTAAAATCGGGCTTCGGATCTTTGGACTGATCCTTTTCGGTGAAAACCAGGACGATTCCCGTCTTGTCGGCAAACGGTTCGCCCCATCGCGCCGAGACGTAGGCCAGTTTCGCGTCTTTACCATTGCCCTTGAAGATACCGGTGACAGATGGCTTCACGTTGGCGGCTGGGCCGTGCTTTTTGCTCGCCGACGCCGGCGGCAAGTCGCCCGCCTTCAGCAGCGCGACGTCGAAATGAGCATCGAAGCCGCTCGGAAACATTCCCTCCGTCTCAGTCGGCTGGTTCGCTTTCCCGATCACGCGACCGTCCTGTTGCTTTAGCGCTCCGTTTGCACCGCCGCTCCGGTGGCCGAGCGACGTGCCCCCCGCGCCAGCGCTCCAATAAGTGAGTTCCCCCTTCTTGTTAAAGACCAGCTTCAGGTAGGGCCGATCGAAATCGCCGTCCCCACCCTCCCTTTCCGAATCTCTCGCTTCTTTCAGCTTCTCGCCCGAAATGGTCTGGCGGCTCAAGAGCACCACGATCGCTTCTTCGCTGTCGATCGTCGTCTCGTAGGCGAGCACGTGCCGCAACGGGTAGGTCTTCTTCTCCAGGGTCAGACTTCCGGCGGCCGGGGTTCCTTCCTGCGCGACAAGCGGGACCACGCCGATCAGGCTCGCCGCTACCAGCAGACAGATGAATCGTTTCGTCATAAACTGCTCCTCGTCTTTTCTTGCAAACTTCTCGTGGATCGCGCCATCTGAGCAGGAAATCGAGAAGCTGCCAAGCTTTTCGCTCCGAAGCGTTAAGCGGCTCGGGCTCTCCTCCGGGGGGATGGCTGAGCGCTGGGATGGAACGCCTCCCGAAAAGCCTTGCCCCACCCAGTTATCGCGGGGAAATAATTGGCCATGCAAGGAACTCGAATCAGCTGGATCGCGCTCACGCTGGCCTTGGCGCTGACGGCGTCCGACAACGCCAAGGCGAAAGACGAGCCATTCTTCCAAGGGCTCGGCAGTTACAAACGCAAAGTCACGACCGATTCGGCAAAGGCGCAGCGCTATTTCAATCAGGGGCTCGCCTTTTATCACGGCTTCAATCACGGCGAGGCAATCCGTTCCTTCCAAGCCGCCGCCGTTGCCGATCCGAAATGCGCCATGGCGCACTGGGGGATCGCGCTCGCGTGCGGGCCGAATATCAACTTCCCGCTCGTTCCTCCACCTGCCGCGGAGCTGGCCTGGAAGGAACTCGCGCTCGCGCAGGAAAACGCGGAGCACGCGTCGCCAGTCGAACGCGATTTGATTGAGGCGCTCAGCCATCGTTATGCAAATCCGCAGCCGGAAGATCGCGCACCGCTCGACCAGGCCTATGCGGATGCGATGCGCAAAGTCTGGCAGAATTACCCTAACGATCAGGACGTCGGCGTCTTATTCGCGGAGGCGATGATGGACCTGCGGCCATGGGATCAATGGACGCCCGCGGGCGAGGCGAATCCCGGGACGGATGAAGTGCTCGCAACCTTGCAGGCGGTCCTGAAGTTGAATCCGAAGCATCCCTTCGCGAACCATCTTTATATCCACGCGGTCGAGGCGTCGTCCCATCCCGAGCGGGCGAGCGCAGCCGCCGATCGCCTCCGCAATTTGCAGCCCGGCATCGCCCACATGGTGCACATGCCGTCGCACATCGACATTCGTTGCGGGCGCTGGCAGCAGGCGGTCACGGCCAACCTCAAGGCGGTCGCAGCCGATCAGCGTTATCGCAAAATCGTCGGGCCGCCGCAGGGATTCATCAATGTCTATGTCGCGCACAACCAACACATGCTGGCCTACGCCGCCATGATGACCGGCCAGCGCGATCTGGCGATGAAACACATTCGCGCCGCGGTCGCGGGATTGCCGGCCGATTTCCTGAAGGAAAACGCACTCCTGGCCGAAGGCTTCGTCGCCATGCCGATGGAGGTCATGGTTCGCTTCGGGATGTGGGACGAAATCCTGGCCGAGCCCGACAATTACGCCGACTACATGACAGGCACGCGCGCCTTCCATCATGCCGCCCGCGCCATCGCCTACGCCGCGAAAGGCGATCCTGAAAACGCGCGCGAGGAACAGGCGATCTTTATCGAGAAAGCAAAGCTGGTTTCGCCGGAGGAAACCTTCGGCAATAACACCGAAACGGATCTGCTCGCACTGGCCGGACGCATGACAGAAGGCGAAATTCTGATCCGGGAAAACAAACTCGACGAGGGGATCGCAGAGCTGCGGGAAGCGATCAAGCTGGAGGACGCGCTTAAATATGACGAGCCGCCCGGCTGGCTCATCCCCGTCCGGCACTCGTTAGGCGCAGTCCTTCTGCGCCATGCGCGATACGCGGAAGCGGAGCAGGTTTACCGCGACGATCTCGCGCGGCTACCCGACAACGGATGGTCGCTCTACGGCCTGGCGGAGAGTTTGCGCGCTCAAGACAAGGACCCGAAGGAAGCCAAAACGACGGAGACGAAATTCAAGAAAGTCTGGGCCAACGCCGATCTCCAGATCACCAGCTCTTGTCTCTGCCAGCCGGGTAAGTCCGTATCCCAGTAGGAACCGCCGCCGAGGGAAGCCGCAGGCATCCTGTTGACTTCCACACCGAGTTATCGGCGCCGCCGGGTCGACGAAGGATGGTCGGGATCGTACTCATAAAGGCGTGACGGATCGCCGAAGACCGCACCGAGCACGCGCTCGGGCCAGAGCTCGAAATAGGTTAGGAGGAGCGACATCAGCGGCACCAGGACAAAGGCGAATCCCTGCGCGGCCATTACGAACATCGCCACCGCTCGCAAGACCAGGATGTAGACGTCCCAGCGAGCGCGCTGTTTCAGCTCCTTGTCGGGCAGCACGTCGTAGCCCGATCGGATCGCCTTCCAGAGATGTCCAGCGGCCACTGAGCCGAAAGTAAACCAGAGCGCAGGACTGTGCGCGATCTGGCGGCGCAGTTCTGGGTTTAGCAGCAGATCGTGCAGCGGGATGAGCACGATCCAGTAGGGCAGACCGACGATACCAAGGAGAAAAATCCAGGTCACTACCCCGCGCACGATATTCAAAGGCGACGACAGGTTGGTCGATGGCGGTTGCGACTCGCGCAAGGCGCGCGGTATGAGCACGGCGATTATCGCGGCCAGCGCGGAGAACCCGTCGAACCAGTAATTGAAGACGGTGAGCGCGGCGGACCATCCAAAGAAGTAAATCCCGATCACTGGGATAAGGTTGCGCGCCAAGACGGCCCACGAGTCGGGCCGCGCGGCGAACTCACGCAGATGCTGCGAGAGCGACGGTGGCGCGATCGGTCGCGACGCGCTTGAAACGATCTTCTCCGGAGGCTTCGACATCCCGGCAGATTAGAGGCAGGTCTCAGGCACTGAATCAATCCGGTTCTAGCCGGCGGCCGGAAAACCTTCGGAATAGGCGCGCCACAGGACCCGCGTGTTCTGGAAATCCCGGCCCGGCCAGGCGCGTGCAGCACCGCGTCAAGCGGCTGGCGTTTCGGCCTAAACGTTCAATGCAGAGACACGTTCCGGTCCGCTCGCTCGTCAGGCGCCCGGCTTTTTGATTCCCCGCACGACGGCCGTGTATCTTTGCCCGTCGGCTCGCTTCAGTTGCAGGTGCAGGACGGTTCCCGGTTCCCTCTTCACGAGGAAGATCAGTTGCAGGGCTCGCGCGCCGGGGATGATTTTGCCTTCGGCCTCGATGATCTCGTCGCCGACCTGAATGTGCTGGGCTGAGGCGGGCGAATTCACCCTCACCTTGTCAATCACGACCGATTTTACAATTGGATTTAACGGGAAGCCGGCGGTCGCCGGCTTGATGTGGAAGCCGTACCACGCTCTATCGGCCGCACTCGCGGTCGCCAGAGAAACGGCGAGTAATATTCCGGCTATGATTCCAAGCTTGCGCATCGCGGGCGCTACTGTGGCGCATTTTCGGCCAAATGCCAGACCACGCGCTCCGCACGTCCTGGAGATCGCGAACGAGCCTTTTCCTGTTCGATTTTCCTGCTTTACTCGGAAACGAATCGCGAAAGGACATTTCAAACTGAATCGAAGCTTTTTCCTAATTATCTCGGTCGCGCTTTGCGCTCTCGCGCAGGCGAGCGAGCTAAAGTCGGCGCCCGACAATCCAGCCTACGATACGGTAAGGACGGCCGAGTGTTTCGCGATTGGTCGAGTTGGCGTCGCAGGCATTATCTCAGAGCAGGAAAAAGCGTTTCGCTCACTCCTCGAACAACCCGACGCCCTCGCCCAATGCCAGAAGCTCCTCGGCGAAGGGACGCCCGTGGGGCAACTCTACGGGCTTCTGGGACTGCGTCTGCTCGACAAATCCGCCTTCAACGCATCCTTACCCCGATACATCGACTCCAAGACCGATGTTCAAACCGTTAACGGTTGCATCATTAGCCAAACCACCGTCGCGGCGCTCGCCCAGCAAATCGCGAAGGGAGAGTTGAAATGAGGATTGAAAACGAACTGCAGTCGGCGAAATCGGAAGGTTGCTTAACTACTCCGAGCGCAGCGCCTGCGCCGGATTTATCCGGGTGGCGCGCCGTGCTGGGAACAAGCAGGCGAGCAAAGCCGCGAAGCCGAGGATGGCGATGGTGGCGCTGAGCAGGATCGGATTGAAAGCCGGGGTTTGGTAGAGCTGCACCGCGATGAGCCTGCCGATCGCGACCGCTGTGGCGAGACCCGCAATCAACCCAAACCCTACCGGCATCATCCCTTGCCTAACGACCAGTCGCAGAACGTCCGTGGTCTGCGCGCCGAGCGCCATGCGCACGCCGATCTCGTTCGTGCGCTGCTCCACCGTGTAGGCGACAGCGCCGTAAATGCCGACCGTGGCGAGGAGAAGCGCGACTGCCGCGAAAACTCCCAGAAGCACCATGAGTAACTTCGCCTGCCCAAGCGCCTGCGCCATGATTTCGCTCACCGGCTGCGGCTGAATGAGCGCGAGGCCGGGATCAATTCCCTGCAAGGCAGACTGCACTGACTTGGTGACCGTCGCGGGAGGTAACGGACTGCGCACGGTGATGGTGAGGAAGGGAAAATTCTCCTGCGCGATTGGACGATAGAACTCCATCTCGTTGTGCTGATCCAACCGCACCGAACGCACGTCGCCGACCACCCCCACGATCTCGACCGGCACGCTCCCGCTCGTTACGAGCAATGTCTTGCCAACCGGATTTTCGTTCCCGAAGACGGTCTTCGCCCCGGATGCGCTAATGACGATGACATTGGAGTGATCGGCCGTGTCCCGCTCATTGAAATCGCGGCCGGCGAGGAGCGGAATGCCGAGAGTGCGGAACCACCCGGGCGCGACGTCATTTGAAGGCGCGCCTTTGCGTTCCGCGACGGGAGGGACATGGCCTTCGGGGCGAGTGTAGAGCGTAGCGCCGGGGCCGTTGAAGAGCGGGAAGCCGCCGCTGATCGCCACCTCCTGCACGCCCGGTGTGGTGCGCAAGGCATCCGTCAATTGCTCGGCAAACCGATTGCGTGAAGCGATATCTGGATATTGCGCCTCCGGCATAACCGTCAACCCCAACCAAAGATTCGCCGGCTCGAAGCCGGGATCCTGATGACTCAGCCGCACGAAGCTGGCAATGAGCAAGGACGCGCCCGCGAGCAACGCTACCGAAAGCGCGACCTGCGCGCCGACCAGGAGTTTGCGAAGACGCTGCTGGTGCACACTACCGGCGGTGCCGCGCCCGCCTTCTTTGAGCGCATCAACGATATCTGCGCGCGAGCTTTGGAGCGCAGGATAGAGGCCCATCAGCAGACCGGTGAGAAGCGATAGGCCGATGGTGAAGCCAAGCACCGGGAGCGAGATTGCGGTCGCGTTCCCCTCTTCGATGGGCAGGAAGTTCGACGCCAGGCGCGGCACGAGCGGCACCAATTGCCACGCGAGCAGTGCGCCCAGCGCTCCGGCAAAGAGACTGATCAACATGCTTTCGAAAACGAACAGTCGGAGCACACTCGCGCGCGTGCCGCCCAGCGCTATCCGGAGCGAAATCTCTTTTCGCCGTCCGCTAAACCTAACGAGTAGTAGATTGGCCACGTTGCTGCACGCGATGAGCAGGACAAAGGTCACGGCGGCGAGCAGGGTGGCGAAACCAGGCCGCAGGTTTTCCGTTACGTCTTCCGGCAGGGCCTTCACCACCGTGGTCGATTTCGCGTCGATCTTCTCCGGATACTGCGAGCGATAGCTTTCCTCGAGTAACTGCAAGGCCGAGCGCGCCTGCTCAACCGTCACTCCCTCTTTAAGTCGCCCCACTGCCCGCAGAAATGCAGTTCCCCGCATCATTCGTTCGTAGGTAAAGCCAGGGATAACGAACGGCTTTGTCGTCCAGATATCCACATTTTGTCCTGTCCAGGAAACCGGCAAGGGCGCGATTACGCCCACGATCGTGTGCACCACGCCATCGAGCGTCAGCGCGCGACCGATCACCTTCGGATCACTGCCGAGACGCGTTTTCCAAAAACGGTCCGTGATGACAGCCACGTCAGCGCCTTCCTCCTCCGCAGGCAGAAAGGTGCGACCGCGCAAAGCCTGCAGTCCGAGCACGTCGAACCAATTCGCTGTTGTCTTGAAGATCGGCACCTGAAACGGATCACCGAGCCCAGTGACGGTCGCGGCCAGCCCGTTCTCCGCCGCGAAGCCGGAGAAAACAGTCTGGCCATCGCGAAAATGCATGAAGCGCGGCGAGCTCAATGGATAATCGACCGTCTGTTCTTTGGCGTGGGAGTAGACGTGGAGGAGCCGTGCCGGTTTCTGGAATGGAAGACCGCGAAGGAAGAGATCGTTAACCAGACTGAAAATCGCGGTATTGAGCCCGATGCCCAGCGCGAGCGTCAGCAGCGCCAGCAAAGTGAAGCCGGGTGATTTGAGCAACTGCCGAAACGCGAAGCGAAAATCAGTCATCATAGAAAACCTCCAATTTTAAGATGAACTAACCGGGACAACTGGATTCAAAGGCCAAAACGAATCTGCCGCCAGCATTGTTTACCGGTTTCCGCGTCAAAGATTTCCTTGGCTATTCGGCGGAGTTCCCAGTCACCTGGGTCTCACATTTCAACGTTCAGTCATTCCCAATTTTAAACCGGGCTTGAGCCCGAGCGCCAACCCGGTATCCTCGCAAGCCATGCATGTTGACTATCAACGCTGGTATTCTCACCGTCTCAATCGCGACATGGGCGTCGTCGTTTACGGCCACTACGGTATGCCCATCCTCGCCTTCCCGACCAGCGGCGGCGACGAATGGGAGCAGGAAGGTCAGGGCATGATCCGCACCCTCGGCCCCTATCTGGAACAGGGGCGAATCCGCATCTTCTCCATCAACGGCGTGAACAACGATTCGTTCCAAAACAAAGGAGCGCACCCCTTTCATCGCAGTTGGCTGCAGGCGCAGTACGATGACTACGTGGCCAGCGAAGTCTTTCCATTCATCGACTCTCAGTGCCAGACCGGGGGAATTCCAATTACGACCTACGGCGCGTCGCTCGGCGCCTATCACGCGGCCAACACCCTCTTCAAGCACCCCGATCGTGTGAAGCGCTGCTACGCGCTCTCAGGCGTCTACGACATGCGAGATTCCATGGACGGGATGTACGACGACAACTTCTACTTCAATAACCCGGTCGACTATATGGCCAACCAGAATGACCCCTGGTTTCTGCACCAATATGGGAGTTGCGACATCCGGCTCGCGACCGGTTGTGGCCCGTGGGAGAACAGCGGGCCGACCTACCGCATGTCCGAGGTGCTCAATAGCCGCGGTATTCCGCATCACCTGGACGACTGGGGACCGCAGGGCGGACACGAGTGGCCCTATTGGCATCACCAGATGTGGGAATACGTGGGCGCGCATTACTAGAAATCGCCTCCGTCTGGCCAGATCACCAATCAGCGCTCATTCGTTAGGCTAACCAACCCGAGGAAAGAACCATGATCCGGATTCTCCAGGCCGCTGCCGCTTTAACGGCCGCTCTGTTACTCATCCCGTCCGCCTCCGCGAAAGTGGTCTCGCAGGGTGCGACCGGTTTTGTGGTCACGCACGCGGCCCAGGTCACAGTCGCTCCCCAGGCCGCCTACGACGCCTTCATCAAGATCGGTCGATGGTGGAACGACGCCCACTCGTTTTCGGGCGCCGCCAGAAACATCTCGATCGAGCCAAAAGCGGGCGGCTGCTGGTGCGAAGCGCTGCCGAATGGCGGATCCGTCCGTCACATGACGGTCGTTCATGCCGATCCCGGCGCGATGCTGGTCTTCAGCGGCGGACTCGGGCCTCTCCAGTTCATGGGAGTCGCAGGTTCGATGAAAGTTGTCTTTAAGGCGCAGGACAACGGCACACACGTCTCGGTCACCTACGCGGTCGGCGGATTCGACACTGGCAACTTCGCAGAGATCTCAAAAGGCGTCGACGCGGTGCTCGCCGAACAGATCAGGCGTTACGGAGAATTTGCCTCAACCGGCAAGCCCTGATCCGACGTGGAGGCGCAATTGGCGCAGAAAGCTAAAGCACGCCCATCATCTCCCGTCGGACAACGAAGTCACCGCCGCGGTTCCCGAAATTTCGGGATCCACTCGGCTGGGCGGAGCAGCGCGGGAAGCCACAATTTCGGCTTCTTAGCGTTTCAGAATCTCAGCTTTCCTTATCAGGCCAGCCTGCGAAGAACATCGCTGATGGTCGAATCGAGCGTCTTCAGGCGGAAAGGCTTGATGAGCACTGTCGCGTTGATCCGCTTGAAGAAAAACTCGATGGTCGGATTGTTCCGGTGGCCGGTAAAAAAAATGAAACGCTGAGCGGTAGCGGGCCATATCCGCGTGACCGCCCAGTAAAACATCTCGCCCCCGCTCCGCGGCATCATCATGTCGCAAATGATGAGGTCGAAGCCACCCTTCTTGATCTCGCTCAGGCCCTCGACCCCGCTCGGAACCGAGGTCACCTGAAACCCGCAGACGGCCAGGTGATCGCGGAGAACTTCCCGGAAATCATCCCGGTCTTCCAGGAGCAAAACCCTCTGGGCCGGCTTGGGCGGGTTCTTCGGGGGAACGTCGATCTGAGGAACCTCAATCGGGGGAAGCTCACTCGCGTGAACGTCAATCTCGAGAGTGACGATCTCCTCGGGATCGGAAACGAAAAGTGCCGGTGGTCGCCGCATATCCGCAAGTCGATGAGCAGGACGGGTGCCTCGGATCTCCGAAGTCGACGCCCCTCCGACAAGATCTCCCAGCAGAAAACCACCTGATCAGCTTCCTGCCTTCCCGCTTTCCTCAGAGGTATGGCAGAATCGGGCGCATGAAATCGCTCACCGAATATCTCTGGTTTGAAGTCCCGGTCCGGCGCGGCTTCGTCAACGTCACGCCGAAGGTCGAGGAGCTCGTCAGTCAAAGCGGCATCGCCGAAGGCCTCTGTTTGGTCAACGCCATGCACATCACCGCGTCCGTCTTCATTAACGACGACGAGAGTGGACTCCGTCACGATTACGAGGTCTGGTTGGAAAAGCTCGCTCCACACGCGCCGACCAGCGCCTACCTGCACAATCGCACCGGCGAAGACAACGCCGACGCCCACCTCAAGCGCCAGATCATGGGCCGCGAAGTCGTCGTCGCCATCACCAAAGGCAAACTCGATCTCGGCCCGTGGGAACAAATCTTCTATGGCGAGTTCGACGGCCGCCGCAAAAAACGAGCGCTGGTAAAAATCATCGGCGAGTAGCTCGTCACTCTCGATGATCTAGCTCGCCGAGAAGAGCCGCCAATCGCCCGGGACGCCTTTTAACTCGTGCAGGCCCATGTCCTGAAAATTGATTCCTGAACCGGCGACAAGATCCTTCACCGTCCGTGAAACAACCACGGTGCCCGGCTCGGCCTTCGTCATGATCCGAGCGCCGGCATGGACGGCGATCCCGCCGATGTTGTCTCCCATCAATTCGCATTCGCCGGTGTGCACGCCGGCGCGCACTTCGATCCCGAGCTGGCGCACCGCGAGCACGACCGCGAGCGCGCAACGCACGGCTCGCGCCGGGCCATCGAAGGTCGCGAGAAAGCCATCGCCGGTGGTGTTGGTTTCCTTGCCACGATAGCGCGCCAGTTCCTTGCGCACGACGGCGTAGTAGGAGTTAAGGACGTTGCGCCACGCCGTGTCGCCCATGGCCCCGGCGCGTTCCGTGGACGAGGCGATATCGAAGAAGAGGACTGTGGCCAGGACGCGATCGAAGGAATCGATCGGTCGCTCACCGGTGACAAATTCGTGGATATCGGAAAGCACCACATCCATGTCGTCGAGCATCGCGGAGTGACTGTTACCTGGATACTCGATGAATTTTGCCCCGGGAATGCGCGAAGCCATGTCGCGCGCAGCTTCGATCCGGGCGCAACGGTCGCCCGTGCGATTCATCACCAGGGTACGCGCCTGAATCGCCGGCAGGATCGACCGGGTATCGATCTGGCCATTCATCACCTCGTAGGCATACACGGCTGAAGGACTCGCCGCCGCGCGCATGTAGCGAGCGACCGCTTCCACAGCTTCGGGCGGTGCGTCAGGGCCCATGCCGGCGCCGGGACCGACGATGTATGGGATCGATGGCCAGTCGTCCTGCACCATTGCGAGCATTTCATCGTGCTCCTGCGGAGTCTGCGCCCACGGATGATCTTCGGTCGCGACCCAGCGCGCTTGCGCTCCCCAGATCAAAAGCGACTCCACCCGCTCGGGATAAGTGGCGGCAAAGAGACAAGCCATCGAGCCGCCTTCCGAAACGCCGAAAATGTTGGCACTCTTGATTCCCACGTCGTCCATCACGGCGCGAATATCGTCCGTCCTTTCCTCGAGTGTCGCCATGTGCACGGGTCGATCGGAGAGGCCGGTGCCGCGTTTATCGAAGCGAATGAGCCTGCAGAACTTGCTAAAGCGCTCGAAGAAAAGAGCGCGCTGCGGGATTTCCCAATCCAAGTCGAGATGCGACATCGTCCCGGGCGCCCAGACCACATCGAAAGGTCCCTCACCCGTGATCTGATAGGCGATGCGGACATCGCCGCTGCGCGCATAACTTGTTTTGGGCAGATTCATTGCTTTGCGATAGGGGTTTGTTGTATCAGATCCCGGGATCGAAAGCAAAGCTGAGCCAATACGGGCCCGGCGATGGGCAGCAGGAAGACCGCGCGAGTCCCCCCTACCTACACAATCGCATACGTCGTCGCGTAGGTTCGGTAGGGCGCGTCATCCGGTTTGCTCGGCATGGCGGGTGTGCGCGTCGTTCTTTGCTTGAGAGCTTTCAAAATCATGATGAAGTGTTCCTTTAAGTCGTTGCATTTTCGAGGAGCGTTTTGATGGAGTCTGATCTGCGAGATAGACCGATTCCGTTGCGCACACATCCGCCGACCGCGCTCGACTACGAGAACGTTCCCGTTGACTTGAGCGATCCACGGAGCAGTGAAGCTCTGCTCGATCCGCTAGAATCGGGCATCGCGGCCCACGGATTCTACGCGCGCACCGACGGCTTGAATGCTCCCTACCACCGGAGTTTTGCGTCGGCCTCGGCGCGGGTCTTCTTTCGCCGTTCGATCGTGGAGCGGCTGAGCGAAGCAAACGAGCGGCTCCTGCCATTGGGGGTCGAGCTCTTTGTCCTGAATGGGTACCGTTCCCTTGCGCTCCAGAAGGAGCTCTGGGATTTCTTCGTCGAGAAGGGAAGAGAAAGCCTCGACGATTCGACCGAAGCGAACTGTGTCGCGTTTGCCGGGGAATACTGTTCCGATCCCCGCGAATTCGATCCTTCGGATTCGCGCACCTGGCCGACCCATATCACGGGCGGAGCCGTGGACCTGACGTTGCGCGTCCGCAAGACGGGAGAATTCCTTTTCATGGGAAGTGTGTTCGATGATCCCGACGATGTTAGCCATACTGGGCATTTCGAGAAGCTGTGTGCCGGGCACGCGAGCGAGAAAAAAGAGGTTCCGCTCAGCTATCTTGAAGCGCTCCGAAACAGGCGGTTGCTCTACTGGGTGATGCGCGAGGCGAGCTTTGCCAATTATCCCTATAAATGGTGGCATTTCGATTGGGGAACGTAGTTCTGGGTCACTAACTGGGAGATGTCGTCCGATGGATCGCATCGCCCGACGTCCGCCTGGTACGGCCCGGCCGAGACCCCGCGGTGAGCGCCAGACTTTTCAACAGCAGCGGCGGGAGTCAAAGCCATGGCCGAGCTTTCCTTTGTGGCGAGATCTCGCCGAATAGCTGGCTACGACTTTGATCCGTTCAGCTTAACCAGGAGAATACGCCCATTCTTTGCCGTGACGGGGGTTGGAATTGGCACCGGGCGTTTCGTCGGTCTACAAAACTCGCGATCCACACGCTTGGCCAGTTCCAAAGAACTCGGCTGAAGGCCTGCTGGGTTTCGACAGAAAGCTTAGCTCCCTTCCCATCCCCTCTCTCAACTTTTTGGTTGCTGCCCGCGCTGTCTGGCACACGAATCACGATGGCCAAGAAACTCGCCGGCGGCTGCGCTTGCGGCTCCATCCGCTACCAGCTCCTCGCCCAGGCGATGTTCGTGAACTGCTGCCATTGCATCGACTGCCAGCGACTGACAGGCAGCGCGTTTGTGATCAACGCAATCATCGAAACCCGGCCGATCAAAGTGGCCCGCGGAAAACCGGTGGCCGTGCCCGTGCCGCGCGAGCACGGGCCGCACGACATCTACCACTGCGGCAAATGTCAGACCGCCCTCTGGAGCGACTACGGGCATCGGCCGAATCTCCGCGTCGTCCGCGTCGGGACGCTCGACGACCCCGGGGCGTTGCAGCCGGACGCCACATCTTCACTCGCTGGAAGGTGAAATGGCTCAAGCTGCCAAAGACAACGTCGTCGTTCCGGGATTACTACGACACGGGCAAGCTGTGGCCCAAGGCCAATTTCGAACGCCTGAAGGCTGCACTTGGCAAGGCGAAGAGCTGACGAGGTGCGCGCCAACCAGCACCCGCACAATCGCACCGATACTTCGATTCCTCGTCCTTTGCCCCATCCGGCAACATCCCAAATCTCTGTTTTGACATTAGGATCACCTGAGGAGTAAAGGAGTAAGAATGATTCCGCTAACTGCCTTGTGGCTTCCCATTCTGGTTTCGGCCGTGATTGTCTTTCTCGCCAGCGCCATCATGCACATGGTGCTCTCCTACCACAAAAGTGATTACCGAAAACTGCCGGATGAAGACCGTGTGACCGACGCGATGCGAGGTGCGGGCGTTACACCGGGGCCCGCCTATTTCTTTCCATACTTTTCGTTCAAGGAGATGAAATCGCCACCCGCGGTGGAAAGAATGAAACGCGGACCGGTCGGCTTATTGACCGTGCTGCCCAGCGGGCCACCGGAGATGGGAAAGAATCTGTTCCAATGGTTCTTCTACTGTTTGGTCATTAGTATCTTTGCTGCTTACCTGTCCGGCCGTTTGCTGACGTCTGGAACCGCTTTCCTGCAGGTATTCCGCGTCATCGGGACCGTCGCCTGGTTAGGATACGGCGGCGCTCACGCCCAAGAATCGATTTGGAGCGGCCGAAGCTGGGTGGTCACCTGCAAGCATCTTTTCGATAGTGCGATTTACGCGCTCCTGACAGCTGGAACATTCGGCTGGTTGTGGCCGAAACCTCTCTAGCTACTTTCTCGTCTTTGAACGACCTGCCTTGCGTCTGCTCTCACGCAAGCAGGCGTATGCGCGCTCTATTCGTGCTGCTCGTTACCGTTGTCACTGCCATGATCTCGATTGCGGGAGACCTGACACCGAAAGACCTTGTCGCACAGCTTTACCAGGCACACCGCTCAAAACACGACCCGCTCGACGAAACGGCCCTGCTGGGAAGTTATTTCGACCCCGTGCTCCTGAAACTCTACCTGAAGGACAAGCGCGAGGCGAAGGGCGAAGTCGGCCGCCTCGACGGCGATCCGCTTTACAACGCACAGGACATGGAGATTAAAGACTTCACCATCTCACCGCCGGAAACTGCGAAAGGTAAAACGCAGGTCACCGTTCGCTTCAAGAATTTTGGCAAAGCCACTCGGGTCGTTTACGTCCTCATTCATGCGGGCGACGCTGGAGAATTAGCGACATTCGCTACGACGACGGCTCGTCGCTCAAAAAGATACTTGAAGGCAAACTTTGACCTCGTCGCTCGCCAAACCTAATTCTAATAATGCCGACTGCAGTGCGGCCCGGCAGCCGATTGAAATGCTGCTTTGGATCGTCAGCGCCGCGATTTAGATCCAGCAGACCGGGTGGGATGATCCCGACGATAGTCACGGCTGGCGGAAAGCAGTTTTTCCTCGATTCGTCTCGCTTTGTGTCGGATCATCTGCCGCGACCACTCCGAACACTTCGATTCTTTGAAATCACCCAACTTCTTTTCGGAGCTGCAACGGCGCAATGTCTACCGGATCGCTGTCGCCTACGCCGTCGTCTCCTGGCTTCTCATCCAGATCGCCACCCAGGTCTTTCCTTTCTTTGAAATCCCGAACTGGGCCGTGCGTGTCGTGGTGCTCCTGCTGGTCCTTGGTTTTCCTGTAGCTCTCGTTCTTGCCTGGGCTTTTGAGTTAACCCCCGAAGGGATCAAACGCACAGAAGATCTTTCGCCGGACAAACCGGGCCCGCGTCATACCGGGCGCAAACTTTTCGCCCTGACTGCGGCGGGAGGCGCGGTCGCGCTTGCTCTTTTCATCGTGCAGATCTCGCGTCGGGAAGACGTGAAGGAGAAAGAGGCGACCGCTAACTCACTCTCCGCATTAGTTGTCCCGGAAAAATCGATCGCGGTCCTGCCTTTCGAAAACCTGAGCGAGAACAAGGAGAACGAATTCTTCACCTCGGGCATGCAGGACGAAATCCTGACCGATCTGGCGAAGGTCGCCGACCTGAAGGTCATCAGCCGCAGCTCAACCATGGTTTACAAGGCTGGCGCACCGCGCAACGCGCGCGAGATCGCGCGCCAGCTCGGGGTGGCGCACCTTCTCGAAGGCAGCATCCAACGTTCCGCCAACCGCGTCCGCGCCTCCGCGCAGCTGATTGATGCCCGCACCGACACCCACATCTGGGCGGAACATTATGATCGCGATGTGACAGACGCGTTTGCGATCCAGACGGAGATCGCGGAAGCGATCGTGCGCCAGTTGCGCGCCAGGCTCTCGCCCTCCGAGAAAGCGGCGATCGAGCGGCCGGCGCCGAACCCCGAGGCGTTCGACCTTTACCTGCAGGCGAAGCAACTCATCATCAGCTTCCACGACACGGCGGATTGGAAGGAAACGCTGCTGCGCGCGGTGCGGCTATTGGACGAAGCCATCTCGCGCGATGGCAGCTTTGCACTCGCCTACTGCTGGGCGACGACGGCGAACGACAACCTTTACTGGTTTGGGCTGGATCACTCGCCCGAGCGGCTCGCGCAGGCGAAAGCCAGTGCGCAAACCGCGCTCGCCCTTGCACCGGATCTGGGTGAGGCGCACCTCGCGCAGGCGCTGGTCTATTACCATGGTTATCGCGATTATGAACGCGCGCTCGAGCAGGTGGCACTGGCGAAGCGTGTGCTCCCAAATAGCGCGGAGACCTATTCATTGGCCGGGTGGATTGCGCGCCGCCAGGGCCGGTGGGATGGAGCCAGGAAGAATTTGGAGAAAGCCGCCCAACTCGACCCGCGTAATCCGAAAGTGATCAGCGATCTTTCTGTTCTCTACGACCTGCTGCACGATTACGACGCGAAGCTGGCACTCTACGAACGGGCCATGATCGCTAACCCGAGCACGAGCGATTACTTCCTCATGATGGGCGGCGCAACACAGATGGAGAAAGGAAATCTAAGCGCCGCGCACGCTGCGCTCGATCGGGTTCCGCCTAACTATGACCCCGAGGGAGCCACCACGATGGCGCGGATTTATCTCGCTCTCTATGAGCAGCACCCCGCCGTGGCGCGCCAGGCACTGAGCCAGGCGAAAGTGGAGGAGATTGTCGGAAACGACGGCTACCCAAAGCCGCGGGCCTTTTACGAAGGATTCATAGCGCGTGCCAGCGGCGACACCGTGCAAGCGCAAACGGCGTTCGCGACCGCCCGCACCGAAGTCGAAGCAAAACTCGCCGGGCGCGATGACGACGCGCTCATCCTGGCATCCCTCGGCGTGATCGCCGCCGGCCAGGGTCGAAAGAAGGAAGCGATCGAGATGGGCCGCCGCGCCGTCGAACTGCGGCCGATCACGAAAGACGCTGTCGACGGCGCGACGGTGCTGACCGCGCTGGCGATGATCTACGCCTGGTCGGGCGAACCGGACCTCGCGCTCGATCAACTGATCGCCGTCAGCACAGTGCCCGGCGGACCGGACTATGGTCAGCTGCGTTACGATCCGGCGTGGGATGCCCTGCGAAGTAATAGCCGCTTCGCCACGATCATCGCCGCGGCGCAACAGTTCCGGCGATAGCGCGATGCCCTGGCAAGTCACATATAGCGAACCTGAGGGCTCAAACCCTTCCGCGCCGAGGACCTGTTCCTACGGTTGGATACCGGATGTCCCTGACAAGCGCGATCTCTGTTACCGCCCGCCGCGCAAGTTATTGCACGACCTGCCGCGGCGGGTCGACCTGCGCCCGCAGTGCCCGCCCATTTATCGGCAGGGCACGCTCAACAGTTGCACCGCCAATGCGATCGCGGCGGCGATTGAGTTCGAGCAGATCAAGCAAGGCCGCGGGGAAAGGTTCCTGCCGTCGCGCCTTTTCATTTACTACAACGAGCGCGCGGCCGAGCACACCATCGGCACCGACAGCGGGGCGGGAATTCGTTCCGGAATCAAGACGGTGGCGAAACGGGGAGTGTGTCCCGAGCTGCTGTGGCCTTACCGCATTCGCCAGTTCCGGGAGAAACCTCTGCGCCACTGTTATTCTCACGCCGCCAAATATCGCGGAGTCAATTATCATCGCGTGCCGCGCGGGCTGTCAACCTTGAAGGCTTGTCTGGCGTCCGGTTACCCGTTCATCTTCGGCTTCACGGTTTACCAGAGCCTGCATGCACCGGAGGTGACTCGCACGGGCCGCGGTGGGATGCCGGTGAAAAGGGATAAGATTCGCGCAGGACACGCGGTGCTCGCGGTCGGCTACGATGACGTCGAGCAGCGCTTCATCGTTCGTAATTCCTGGGGTAGGAAGTGGGGAATGGCAGGCTATTTCACTCTGCCCTATGACTATCTCATGAGCCGTTATCTATCCCAGGATTTCTGGACGATCCGGCTCATTGGGTGAGGCTCCGGTTGGATCAGGCTCAGCAAGTGGCGGCGACTGACGAAGAATTAGCTTGTGCCTGATCAACGGTCGCGCCACCCTCGGCGCGTCAGTCAAAAAAAGGATTCAAAATTCTCATGGCAACGAAAACCAGCAGTAAAAAATCAGGCCGCAAGTCAGCCAAGAAACCCGCGGCGAAAAGTGCGAAAAAGACTGCCGCTAAACGCACTGGCCGCCGCTTCGGCGACGCTGGACCGCGTCAGTAACTTCCCGCCCAGCGCGCAAGCAGAACGAAAAATCATGCCGGTTTGGCCGCCGCTGAACCGGCGCCGGCGGCCTCATGTCGCCTCATCCGGCGATCACCGGTCGTTAGGCCTCGCTCACCGCCCACGTTTCGACCCAGCACTGCTTCGGCATTGTTATTTGTTCAGATAGTCAATAAGAGAGACAGCAATGCCGACTGACCCGATCGTTTCCAGCGAAGAGCGCAAGCTCGCCGCCATTATGTTTACCGACATGGTCGGCTACAGCGCGCTCGCGCAGCGCGATGATAGACTTGCCCTGCAACTGCTCGAAGAACATCGTCAGCTCCTCCGCGAGATCTTTCCGCGCTTTCACGGCACGGAAATCAAAACCATTGGCGACGCTTTCCTGGTTGAATTTGGTAGCGCGCTGGAAGCGGCACAGTGCGCGATCGAGATCCAGCGCACTCTGGCAAAGCGAAATCACGATGTCGGTCTCGAGCGGCGAATCCAACTCAAGATCGGCATTCATATCGGGGACGTCGTGCATCGCGACGGCGACGTTTACGGCGACGGCGTGAACATCGCTTCGCGCATCGAGCAACTGGCTGGCGCGGGCGGCATTTGCGTTTCGATGGATGTGGAAAGGCAAATCCGCAACGCGCTCGAAGCGCGGTTTGAAAAATTTGGTTCGGCAGACTTGAAAAACATCAGTTTGCCGATGGACCTGTTCCGGATCGTGCTGCCGTGGGAACCGGTCACGAAAGTGGTGATCGCCGCTCCGGCGAAAGCCCCGAAAAAATCGCCCGTCGTCGTGTCGATCGGGATCTTGGCAGCAATCGGGCTGTTGGGCGGCGGGTGGTGGCTGGTGGAACACGCGAAGCGGGATCAGACGAAGAGCGCGCCAGAACCGGCGAAGGCATTGCCCGCCGCTGAGGCAAAGGTAGCCGACCAGAATTCGGTCGCGGTCCTGCCGTTCGTTAACCTGAGCGATGACAAAGGGAGCGAATATTTCTCCGACGGCGTGAGCGAAGAGCTGCTCACTGTGCTGCAAAAA
Organism: uncultured Verrucomicrobiae bacterium; assembly: GCA_963819975.1. Lineage (GTDB taxonomy): Bacteria > Verrucomicrobiota > Verrucomicrobiia > Chthoniobacterales > UBA10450 > Palsa-1392. The sequence continues at coordinate 116,629 of CAWFYE010000017.1, forward strand.
ATTCCCGGGCTTCATGTAGCCGCGCGGACTTCGGCGTTTTCGTTCAAAGGCAAGAACGCCACTGCCCAGGAGATCGGACAGAAACTCGGCGTCGCGCATCTGGTGGAAGGAAGTGTCCGCCGGTCCGGCAATAACGTTCGGATCGCCGCCCGACTCAGCCAGGCGGATAGCGGCGAGGAACTTTGGTCGGAAAATTACACGCGCGATTTGCAGGACGTATTCGCGGTCCAGGCCGAACTCGCACAGACGATCGTCGCGCAACTGCGCGGCCAGTTTGCCGGGGCGGACGCCGGTTCCACGGCGAAAGAGAAGATCCAGGCGGAGGTAGAGGCGGCAGCAAAGGGCGGAACGAAAAGCGTCGAAGCTCATGAAGCCTATTTGCAGGGCCGATTTTTCATCAATCGCCACTCCGAGAAGTCAGCCGACCAGGCCCGGGCCGCTTTTCAACGCGCGGCAGACCTCGATCCGAATTTCGCGCTCGCATGGGCGGGGCTGGCCCAGACCCACATCTGGTATTGCAACTACGCCACCGAAGGCGGCCAGGAAGGTTTCAATGCGCATCTGGCCGCCGCCCGCGATTCGCTGGCAAAGGCCATGGCGATCGAGCCGGATTTGCCGGAAGCGTTGTCGGCTCGGTCGGTGATCCAAACCAATTTTGATTATGACTGGAAAGGCGCGGCCGAAACTTTGCGCAAGGCTCGCGCGCTCGCACCGGAAGATCCGGCGCTGCTCCTGGAGACAGGAAATCTCGCCGCCATTCGTGGCGACCTGGCGCAGGCGCAGGAATGCTTCCGTCACGCGATTGCGGTGGACCCGGTGAATCCCCAGGCCCGGGCGTTTCTGGCGTCCAGCCTGGCGGCGTCAGGGCGTTACGAGGAAGCGCGGGCGGAGTATGGGCGCGTGATTGAGTTAAATCCCTCGGCCCCAAATTCGCACGCCGCTTTCGGACTGGTTTATCTCTTGGGAGGCGAACCTGAAGAAGCAGTCGCGGCCGCACAAAAGGATGCCGCCGGCTGGGCACGGCTCCTCGTTGTCAGCTCCGCTCGCTGGAGTCAAAAACGGATCGCCGAATCCGATGCAGCGCTGAAAGAGTTGATCGCAAAGTATGGCGAAACCGCAGCCTATCAAATCGCGGAGGTTTACGGGTATCGGAACGACAAAGATCACGTTTTCGAATGGCTGGAACGCGCGCGTCGGCAACGCGACGCCGGTTTGGCTGCCTTGCGCACAGATTTGCTCTTCAAGAATTTGCACAGTGACCCGCGCTGGAATGCACTCCTGCAAACGATCGGCCTCGCCGATGATCAGCTGAAGCTTAGCGCGCAGTAAATCTACTCTCGGGAGACCGCAATCTGCCTGGTCAGACGCGGGCGCTCCATCCCGAAGTCACACCTTGAGCGAGCCGCGGAAACCTCGGCCGCTGTAGTAAGACTCGGCGCCGTTATGCCCGACGAAGACGCGGCCGTAGCGCCCGTAGCGCTTCCGGCAGCTCTTGCGCGCCCCGCGCAGATGTTGGTGCAGCGTCTCTCCGCTTCTCAGATCCCGCCAAATGTGCCGGTAGATCGTCTCGTGGCTGATCGCCAGCTCGCGCTCCAAACGCAAGTGCCCAGAGGCTTGCTCCGGCTCCACTGTTCCCTCAACAACCCTTCCACTCGCTCCCACTGTCCGGGTCCTAACTGGCTGTTGCGCCACGACCGGTAACGCCGCGCGTGCGCTCGCTGCCGCGCCCGCCGCGCCCGATACCAGCCGTCGTACGGCGCCGCGTTGCGTTTCAGTTCTCGCGAAACCGTGCTGCGGTGGCGCTCAAGCTCCCGCGCGATCTCCGCCGGCTTCAGTCCCACCTGGCGCAGCGCCGCCAGCACGCTCCGCTCTCCCCCACTCAGTTGCCGATACTTCATCCCCACTTTCTGGCCGCTCTTTTTCCCCTGCCAAACCCTTCTTTTTCCCTTCCCTCCGCACGTCGTCCGTGTTGCACCTAGTTTGTGAATCCGCGCGGTCTTTAGATTTCCTCGAGTGACCGGTCCGAAAAGAACAGCTAAAGATTATTGAATCCGATCGTCCGGGTCATCTCATCAGTCTAAATGAATGAAGGCTTTCCTTACCAGACATCGGCTCGGGGTTTTCTTTACCCTGGCCTTCGCGCTTTCCTGGTATCCTTGGGTCGGCGCACTTCTGCGCGGAACCTCTACCGGACCCAACCCGCTCGGTCCCCTTCTCGCAGGGGCAATACTGAGCACCATCATCGCCGGGCGACACGGTCTGCGACACTATTTCGGACAACTCATCCGTTGGCGCGTCGGAGCGAAATGGTACTTAGTCATTTTCGGTCTGCCTGTTTTGATCTGTCTCATTGCGATCGCAGTCACTGAAGGCCTGGTCCGCGACGTTCATATCGACACCCTCTCGCCGCAGAAACTGCGGGAACTGCCGGACCGTTTCATTTTTATTCTGCTCTTCATCGGGCTCGGCGAAGAACCAGGTTGGCGCGGGTTCGCTCTGCCACAGCTACAGAGCAGACATTCTCCGTTGGTCGCGAGTCTGATGCTGGCGCCCATTTGGGCGCTCTGGCATCTACCGCTCTTCGGGACCGAATTTGCGTGGCCACTCGTGCCAGCCTTCCTTATGTCCCTTTTCGGCGCGACCCTCGCACTGACGACTTTTTCATGCGACGGTCAACACTATCGGGGCAGGCTTAATTTTCCCACTCTTCTCCGGACGCGCACTCATTACGCTTTGGTGGCTCAATGGAATCCTCTGGCTTGGCGCTGGGCTCTGGATGCTACGAACCAGTTCTCGCACACGCGAGCTTCGTTGCACGGTCACGCTTAATCCCACGTCCGCAAGCGCACGGGTGTAACCGGTAAAAAACACAGCTGACTTTGGAGAGCGTTGCGCATTCACGGTTGGCGTGGAGAGTTCGGGTATGAGTGACAACCTCCTCTCACGATTCCTGCGCTACGTTCGGGTGGATACACAGTCGGACGAGACCAGTACTGCGTTTCCGAGCACGCCAGGTCAATTGGTGCTGCTGGAGATGCTGAAGCAAGAGCTGACTGAATTGGGCGCAGCGGACGTGCAGATGACAAAGCATGGTTACGTCATGGCCAGCATACCCGCCAACACGCGCAAGACCCGCGTGCCGACAGTCGCCTTTTTTGCTCACGTGGATACGGCGCCGGACTGCTCTGGCAAAGGCGTGAAGCCGATCCTTCATCGTAAGTACGATGGCGGCGTCATTAAGTTCCCGGATAACCCTGGGCTGACTCTGGATCCAGCGACGTCGCCGGAGCTACGGAGCGCCCTCGGCAAAGACATCGTTACCGCCAGCGGCACCACGTTGCTGGGCTCCGACAACAAGTCAGGTGTGGCGGTGGTCATGACTTTGGTCGAGCGGTTGCTTCAGGAGACGAAGCGGAAACACGGACTGATTCGAGTCTGCTTCACGCCCGATGAGGAGATCGGCCGGGGCGTGGACAAACTGGATCTGCGAATTCTCGGGGCGGACGTCGCTTACACCCTGGATGGCGGTGCGCCTGGGGAAATTTGCTGGGAAACCTTTTCCGGCGATGGAGCCGAGGTCATCATAGATGGCATCACGACTCATACCATGGAGGCGCGGGCCAAGGGAATGGTGAACGCCGCCTATCTCGCGGGCAAGCTCCTCGCAGCGCTGCCCCGCGAACGCTGTGCGCCGGAGACAACCGACGGGAGGGAGGGATTCATTCACCCGATTCATGTCGAAGGCCGGACGGAGCGGGCCGTCGTGAAATTTCTCCTGCGCGACTTCGAGCTGAAAGGTCTGGCCGAGAAGGGCAAAATCTTGCAGGGCCTTTGTCGAGGCTTACAAGCCACCGAGCCGCGGGCGCGCGTCCGTTGCAAGATCCGCAAACAGTATCGCAACATGGCTTACTGGTTACGTAAGGACATGCGCCCGGTTGAGCTGGCGCGCGAGGCGTTCGTGGCCGCGGGACTCAAACCTTATGACCACGTGGTACGCGGCGGCACTGATGGCTCGCGCCTTACTGAGCTGGGCCTTCCGACCCCCAACCTGTTCTGCGGTGAACACAACGCACATGGGCCGCTCGAATGGGTTGCGGTGCAGGATATGGAGTCGGCCGTCACAGCCTGCGCCCACCTGGCTGAGTTTTGGGAGAGAAAAGGCTGAGTTGAATTTCTTCCTCCCGGCAGGGGATGGGAGATGCAAAGGCTTCGGGGAGGTATCTCCATACCGTGTTGCCGAAAGAGGAACTGGATCCGCAGCATCCGTTCCGCGCGGCAAACATCGGCCCGCATTGAACCACGAAAGCTGGTTGCGCTTGGAGGCGATGATGCTCTCGACCGCCGACCCGGTTTCTCGCAAGCCATGCATGTTGACTATCAACGCTGATATTCTCACCGTCTCAATCGCGACATGGGCGTCGTCGTTTACGGCCACTATGGTATGCCCACCCTCGCCTGCTCTGCCCGTCGCTGAGCTTGCGGCTACGCGGCCGCCAGCAATTGTCTCGCGGCCTTCAGAGCGTCGTCCAGGTCACCGAAGAACTTGTGTTCGCCAAGGGTGTCGACAAATCCCGATTCGAACATGACTTTCATCGGCTGAGGCTGGACCGCCGTCAGCAAAATCCTCACCCCGTCGCGATGGAGTTTCTCGACCGCGACACGGAAGGCGTGCAAGCCGCTCGCGTCCATCGCCGGGACATTGCGCATCCGGAAAATCACGATCTTCGGTTTCCCACCGGAAGCGCGCAGCGCCATGTCGAGATTCTCCGCCGCGGCGAAGAAGAACGGACCTTCGATCCGGTAAAGGACGACGCCGGCGGGGATCTCTTTGCCGCGCAGGCTGTGCCCGCCCTCGGCCTCCGGCTCACTTTCACTCGTCACCAGCCGGATATGCGAGATCGATTCCATCTGACGCAGGAAGAGGACGACCGCCATGATCATCCCCGCCCCCACTCCGATGGTAAGATCAAAAACAATCGTTAGGCCAAAAGCGGTCGCCATCACGGCGAAGTCGGTCCGCGGCCCGCGCCACAGTTCGACAAAGGTATGCACTTCCGCCATCCGCACCGCCACCACGAGCAGGATCGCGCTGAGGGTGGCGAGCGGGATGTAGGACGCGAGCGGCGCCGCGACCAGCGCGACGAGAAGCAGCACGAGCGAATGAACAATGCCCGCCACCGGTGTTCGTCCCCCGTTCCGAATATTCGCAGCCGTCCGCGCGATCGCGCCCGTAGCTGCGATACCGCCGGCCAGCGGCGAAAGGATGTTCGCAATACCCTGGCCGATCAGTTCCTGGTTCGGATCATGACGCGTGTCAGCCATGCCGTCGGCGACCATCGCGGAAAGGAGCGACTCGATTGCGCCTAACGCCGCGATGGTGAAGGCTGGCCCCATTAGCACCCGCATCGCTTCCAGCGACACCGCCGGGAAATGCCACCCCGGCAACCCGCTCGGAATGCCTCCGAATTTGCTCCCGATCGTCGCGATCGGCCAGTGGGCGAAGTAGGCGACCAGTGCCGTCACCACCACCGCCACGATGCTCGCCGGAATCCGCTTCGTCACTCGCGGCCAGGCGAAGATCACGCCTAACGAAAGAAGGCCGGTCGCGAGCGCATAGCCATTCAGCCCGGGCAGGTGACGGGCGAGCGCGCCAATTTGTTGCGGAACATGCTCAGGCATTTTGAGACCAAGACCGAGGAATTCGTTCAGCTGCCCACAGAAGATGATCACCGCGATGCCGCTCGTGAATCCCGCCACGACCGGATAGGGAAAGAACTTCAGCAACCGCCCCATCTTGAGCGCGCCCACGATGATCAGCATCACCCCCGCCATCATGACGGCGAGGGCCAGACCGCCATACCCGTGCGCCGCCACAATCGAGAAGAGCACCGGCACGAACGCCCCGGTCGGCCCCGCGATTTGAAAGCGCGACCCGCCGAGCAATGCCACGGCCAGCCCCGCGACGATCCCGGTCCAAAGCCCCTGTTGCGGCGTGGCTCCGGACGCGATCGCGAACCCGATCGCGAGCGGCAGCGCGATGATGCCGACCGTCAGGCCGGACGATAAATCAGCAAAGAAATCCGCGCGCCGGTAACCGGCAAAAGCAGAAACAATCGCGGGCTGAAATGCGCGGCGCACCAGTCAGTGTAGGGAGGATTGCGCACGGCTGGCAAGCCTTGGCCGCTGCCGGAGCGTTTCATGCTCAGACTGCCATGGTCGGACAAGCGCAGCCACGCGAAGCGGAGTGTCAGCAACGATTCTTGGCAAACCCGAAACGCTGCAGGATGGCCGCCCTGTGTCTGCCCCTAGTTCAAATCTCAAATAGCCTGCTCGCGAATGGAGCGAAACGGGACGCCGCGACATGGGATCACAGAACCCGAGGAGCGAGGGTGAGAAAGCGGGAAACAATCGAATCAAAGCCTTCGGAGTTTAAGGTCCGGCCCCCGTCCTCTTCACACGCAGCCCCACCCTCTTCCCCACGACATGCGGACCGAAGGGCTCATATACGTGGCTCACGTATATGATGTATCTGCCCTCGTGCGTGATCCTGCTGGCACTCGGCGCTGGCGATTCAAATTTTGCCGAGACGGCTCCTGCCGCGCTATTTGAAATTCAGGAACGAAGTGCCTGGTTGAGCGCACTCAACGCGAGGCCCTGTGGCTGAGCGCGATTCTGCTCCCACTCCTGCAGCGTGCGGGTGGAGGTCTTCAATTTCAGCGCCGCCTCGCTCTGCGAAAAATCATTTTTGCGTCGCCATTCGTAGAGGCGCCCCGCCAGGTCGTTGGCACGGGCGGCACGAGAAGCGCGTTTCCGGATTCGACAGCTCATTTGCCGACACGCTTGCGACGTCGGATGAATGACATACGTGAGTCACGTATATGCGCCGATAGGGCAATCTGCAAATCCTGCGTGTGGGCCGCAATGAACGGGACAAAGGTATGGGGCTCGGTGGCGCTGGGGTACGTGCACGCGCGTGCGTGCTCGCAGCGCGGCGTCCAAATTTCGACCAACTATTTGGGCCCCGATCGAATAACGCGATTGATCTCGCCCGGGATCAGCACATACGTGAGTCACGTACATCGACAAATGCCCACTCCGGGAGATGTCGTCCAATGGATCGCCCCGCCCGACGTCCGCCTGGTACGGTCCGGCCGAGGCCCCGGGACGAGACGCCGGACTCTTTGAAGAAGCAGAGCCGCAAAAAGTAGGGCACGCTTTCACCCGGAGGCACGGCCGGCACAGATCAGTGACATCTCTGCGCAATTTTTCCTTCGATCTCGCGCGTATTATTGAAACCGAACTCTCAGCGTCTTAACTTCACAAATGAGCACCGACAGATCCGCCGAAGCCAAGTGCCCCTTCACTCACACCGCCGTTACCGGGGGTGTCCCGACCGATCTCGACTGGTGGCCGAACCGGTTGAAGGTCGAGCTGCTGCACCAGCATTCCGCGAAATCCGATCCGATGGGCGAGGATTTCAATTACGCGAAGGAATTCAAGAGCCTCGACCTCGCGGCGGTGAAAAAAGATCTCGCCGCGCTCATGACCGACTCGCAGGACTGGTGGCCCGCGGACTTCGGGCATTACGGCGGGCTATTCATCCGGATGGCGTGGCACAGCGCCGGCACCTATCGCACCGGTGACGGCCGCGGTGGCGCCGGCCGGAGTCAGCAGCGATTCGCGCCGCTCAATAGCTGGCCGGACAACGTGAGCCTGGACAAGGCGCGGCGCCTCCTGTGGCCGATCAAGCAGAAGTATGGCCGCAAGATTTCGTGGGCCGACCTCATGATTCTCGCCGGCAACGTCGCGCTCGAGACCATGGGCTTTAAGACGTTCGGGTTCGGCGGCGGACGGGAGGACACCTGGGAGCCGGATCGCGATGTCTATTGGGGCAGCGAGTCCACATGGCTGGGCGGCGACATCCGTTACGGGCATGGTTCCGAGGGCGTAGAAAAACCGGGCGGAGTCGTCGTGTCCGATGACGACGCGGACGGTGACATCCACGATCGCAACCTGGAAAATCCGCTCGCGGCGGTGCAGATGGGTCTGATCTACGTCAACCCCGAAGGTCCGGATGGCAATCCCGATCCAGCGGCCGCTGCGATCGACATTCGCGAAACCTTCAAGCGCATGGCCATGAACGACGAGGAAACCGTTGCGCTCATCGCCGGTGGCCACAGTTTTGGCAAGACGCACGGCGCCGCACTCGCGACCAATGTGGGGCCTGAGCCGGAAGCGGCCGGCCTCGAAGAGCAGGGTTTGGGCTGGAAGAACAGCTTTGGCACCGGCAAAGGCGCCGATGCCATCACCAGCGGCCTCGAAGTCACATGGACGAGCACGCCCACGCAGTGGGGCAACGGTTTCTTCCAAAACCTCTTTGGCTACGAATGGGAACTGACGAAGAGCCCGGGCGGCGCGCACCAGTGGCAGGCGAAAAACGACGCCGGCGCCGGCACCATACCGCACGCGCACGACCCGGGTAAGCGAATCGCACCCACCATGCTCACCACCGACCTCTCCCTGCGGGTCGATCCTGTTTACGAAAAGATCTCGCGGCGTTTCATGGAGAATCCGGACGAGCTGGCCGACGCGTTTGCGCGCGCCTGGTTCAAGCTGACTCACCGCGATATGGGTCCGCGCTCACGCTACCTCGGGCCGGAGGTTCCGGCGGAAGAACTTCTTTGGCAGGATCCGATTCCCGCGATCGACCACCCGCTGATCGATGCGCAGGACATCGACGCGCTGAAGGGCAGGATCCTCGCTTCCGGTCTCTCGGTCTCGGAGCTGGTTTCGACCGCCTGGGCCTCGGCTTCCACGTTCCGTGGGTCCGACAAGCGCGGCGGCGCGAACGGCGCCCGCATTCGCCTGGCGCCGCAAAAGGATTGGCCGGTCAATCAGCCGGCTCAGTTGGCCAAAGTGCTCAAGACCCTTGAGGGCATCCAGAGCGATTTCAATGGCCACGCCACAGGGGGCAAGACAGTCTCGCTCGCTGACCTGATAGTTCTCGGCGGTTGCGCCGGAGTGGAGAAAGCGGCGAAAAATGCCGGGCAGGAAGTCGCGGTTCCTTTCGCCCCGGGCCGGATGGACGCCTCTCAAGAGCAGACCGACGTCGAAGCCTTCGAACCGCTCGAACCGTTGGCGGACGGCTTCCGCAATTACCTCAAGGCCAATTTCACCATCCCGGCCGAGGCGCTGCTGATTGATAAGGCGCAATTGCTCACCCTGACCGCGCCCGAAATGACGGCCCTCGTGGGCGGCATGCGCGTCTTGAAAACTAACGCCGACCAATCCCAGCACGGCGTTTTCACGAAGCGCCCGGAAACGCTGACTAACGACTTCTTCCTCAACCTGCTCGACATGAGCACGGAATGGCAGCCGCTCTCAAAAGCCGCCGATGTCTTCGAAGGCCGCGACCGCAAAACCGGGGCCGTGAAATGGACCGGCACGCGCGTCGACCTCATCTTCGGCTCCAACTCCCAGCTCCGCCCCCTGGCGGAAGTTTACGCCTGCGCCGACTCGCAAAAGAAGTTCGTGCAAGACTTCGTCGCGGCCTGGAACAAGGTGATGAACCTCGATCGTTACGACCTCGCCTAACGATTAGATTCAGGTCCCGGCGTTCGATCCGCCCGGAGATCACTTCATCGGCGAATCAGCGGTTTGCGCGCGCTTCAGGTAGTGCTCGAGCCGAACCGGCCCGAGCTGCATCATTCCGTCCATGAAGCGACGGAGCTCGAACCGGGCGCCTTCGGCGGCGCGTGCAACCTCATAGACTTCCGTCACTCTTGCATAGCCGAGGTAATAAGTGGTGATCTGCGGCGAACTCGTCAGGGTCCGCATCCACATATTGTTGGCCAGCTGTTCGCCTTGGAGCGCCTCGTCTTTCACAAACCGCACCATTTCCTCGCGCGACATATTTTCAGTGTGGACCCGAATGTCCACGATCGTGCGGGCGATGTTCTCGAGTTGCTTCTTGAGGTGCGCCAGACGCGGCAACGCTCCGCCCCAGCCCTGGTCCAGCAGGAGCCGCTCGCAGAAGGTCCCCCAGCCTTCGATGTAAATCGGATCCGGGAAGACCGCCCGCACCTTGTGCGGATGATGGGCGGCGTACTTGAGCTGCACGTAGTGACCCGGAATCAGTTCATGCGGCACGATCATGCGGCTGAAAGGTCGGTTAAAGTCGCGGAAGAAGGCTGCGCGTTGTTCAGGCGTTGCATCCGCCGACGGCACCGGCAGAAACAGGATCGTCTTCGCGTCTGGCAAATACGGCCCAGCCGGATAAACGCCACCCACACTCTGACCCACGAAATACGCCGGCGCCCGATCGACAACCAGCGTAAGCGGATCAGGCAGCGTCATGATCTGTTTGGCTCGCACAAACTTCTCGATCTCGGCCACATTCGCTCGCCAGCGAGCCGCATAGTCTTCGACGTTTGTGTCGCGGTCGTCCGCGACGCGGTCGAACAGTCGACGCAGCAAAGCGGAGTCGTCCTCCGGAGCCTTCTCCTCCCCCATCAACTCGCTCCAGACCCTTCGCCCGAATTCTGCCGTTTCCTTTTTTTTGGCTGCGAGATCGGCGGTCGCCCGTTTGAGAACGCTGGCCACCGGCTCGATCACTCCCGTTCCAAGCCGGAATGTCGTGGCGTATTCCGAGCCCAGTCTGGGCGATCCGGTCGCGTGCTGCCCGATCTTTTCGATTTCGTCCGCCAGCCCCGCGATCGCCTCCGCCGCCTTCCCGCCTTCCGCGCGCGCTTCCGCGCCGTCGCCCACGGCCTGCGCGAATCCTTCGCGGTAAAACGTCGCCGTCGCGCGGAGTTGGCTCACGGCCAGTTGGCAAAACTCCGGGGCGACTTCGTCGCCTTTCGCACGCGCCAGGGCTGCACCGCCTTGGCGCGCAAACGCCGGCAAAAGGCGGGTGCGCGCGCGCACCCGTTCCTGCCGATCGGCCAGTGGCAGATCATCGCGCACGAGGAGGAAGACGGCCGCGTTGGCGATCACATCCGACCAGTAGAGCGGGTCGCGCTGCGGCCGCCGCCGCACGGTCTGTTCGTGCGATTCGCGCTCCACCTGGGCGAGCAGCGCTTCCGCGTCGAGGCGGTCGTCCAACGCCAAATTGGAGGTGTCCAGAAGTTTCGTTAGGCGGTCACGCTCGGCGCGGTTGAAGCTTACCCACCGCTCCAGCTTTTCCGCCGAAAAATCTTCCAGCTTGCGGTCGAACGCATGTTTTCCTGCCTGCGTCGCGCGGGTCGGAAACATTTCCAGATAGGCATCCAAATAGGCGTCGGCCACCCCGCCCGCGGCCTTGGCCGTTGCCGCCAAAACCACTACAACTCCTGCGATCGAGCAGCAGAGACTGCGCATGACCGCACAGTGCAATCCGCGGCTCAAACCGTCACGCTTTTTCCCCAACCAAAAACGGCCAACCCGCATGCCCTTTTTTCTTCCCTCAGGATGGGAGTTGCGATCTCCGGCCCGCAGGCACGAATGGGCCTGTCGGCCCGTCCGATTTGGAAATGCGTGGGCGCGCTCTGGCTCCAATTTCCCTTCACGAATCGCATTACATGGAAAGCGTCGTTCGCTTGAAAATGCGGAGCATGCGCTGCGCTTCGGAGGGATTGGGGAACGCATCCGCCGTCAGCGGACGATACAGATATTCCGAGTAGCCGGGCAAGGCCTGCGCTGCCGCCGTGTCGAGATTCTCAAATCCCATTGACCATACGGAAAATGCTCTCTCCGGGGCTTCGCCCTCCAGGAGAACCGTCACCGAGCGGTGACGCCGATCCCGTGAAATTTTTTCGAACACCCGTGCCACCGCTCCTTCTTCGCCCTCGAGCAGCTGCATGAATTTCTCATCCTTGTAGAGGAGCATACCGGTAATCTTCGCCGCGGTATTATTCTTCCGGCTCACCTCGAGGAGATCGACTAATTCCTCCGGCGTGAAAGGCCGCGTCGCGACGCTAAAATAAATAAGAAAGTACATCTCGCTGAAGAGGGAATTCCTTGAGCCAGATTTTAGAGCGAGGGGCTGCAGCGGGCAAAGAATTCCGAACGCTCACGAGAGCCGGATGCGCTTGGAGTCGACGATGATCTCGCTCGCCGTTTGAGATTTTCTCAACTATCAGCTCTCAACTTCCCCATCACCAGATGCCTCACCACCGCCACTTCATCTTTCAGCTGGTTTGGCGTTACTCCGGTCGCGATCAGAATTTCTTAAATCTTAATTCTTCCTTCTGCCTTTCGGAGCCGCTCCTCAGATCGTGAGCACGATCTTCCCGAACTGCGTGTTGCCTTCCATGTAGCGATGCGCCTCGGCCATCTGGTCGAGACCTTTGAAAACCTTCGAGATGATCGGCTTCAACTTTCCGGAAGCGAGCCCATCAACGACGAACTGCTTCGCGCGCGCCAGACGTTTTGCGTCGCCCGTCACTTCCGAGAGCACGTAGCCGCGCACGGTTAGCAATTTACCCAGCACCTCGAAGAGCGGAAACGGCGTCGGCTCGGTGCTGAGCGCGCCGTATTCGAAAATGATGCCGTTTTGCTTGGTGGCTGCGGCCAGCTTTGCGAGCGTCGGTCCGGCGACCGGATCAAAGACCAGGCGCGCGCCTTTGCCGCGCGTCAGCTTTTGCACGCGCTCGACCAGGTCCTCTTCCTCGGTGGCGATGACATGCTTCGCGCCGGCGTCGAGCAAGGCCGGCCGCTTTTCGTTCGTGCGCGTGAGCGCGATCGGGGTCGCGCCAATCAGGTTCGTGATTTGAATGGCCGCAAGGCCGACGCTACTCGAGGCCGCCGGGATGAGGACCGTGTCGCGCTTCTTCATTTTGCCGAGCTCGATCAGCGCGCCATAAGCGGTCACGTATTGCATCCAAATCGAGGCCGCCTCTTCCCATGAAAGCGAGGCCGGATGCTTCACGACCATCGCCGCAGGCGCGAGGACGACCTCGCCGTAAACCCCATATTGGTTGAGCGAAAATCCGGGGATCGTGCTGACCGCGTCGCCGGGCTGAAGGCCTTCCACACCATCGCCGACCGACTCGACCGTGCCCGCAGCCTCGTAGCCGTTGCGCGCGGGAAATTGCGGCTGCTCGAGATACTGCCCGTTGCGGAACATCGACTCCGCACGGTTCAAGCCGAGCGCCTTGACCGTGATGCGCACTTCACCCCGCTTCGGCGCTGGCACGTCGAGGTCTTCGATCTGGAAAACTTCCGGACCGCCGGTTTGATGAAAACGAATTGTGCGTGCCATAGGCCTGCAACCTACGCCCGCGGGCTCTCACAGCGAGCGCTATCGCACTTCACCGCCGACCCGCAGCCTTCGCGACGACCCCCGCTTTGGACGCGTCTTTGCGAACGGTGGGCCCGGCCTCGCGTTGTCGCTCGAGCCTCAAACGCCTGGACGTCGCGGTCCAAGCCGAACAGTCACGCGTCCCCAATTTCAGCGTTTCAGTTTTCAGCGTTTCAGCTTTCGAAAGCCCGGCCTCGCGCTGTCGCGCTGCGTTACGGCACCTTCGACTTTCAGATCGCCTCGGCGCCCTCCCCCGCGGATCGCCGCGCCGCGCTCAGCGTCGTGCGCCAGGCGATCAATGAGAACCTGCCGGACGGATATGAGGAGGACATCCAGTTGGCCGGTGTGATCGGAAAGCTCGTAATCCGGAAAGAGAGCTCCCGAAACAATGTCAGCTCGCATGATCAGCGAGAAGAGATCGAGTCCGCGATCTCAGCTGTCGGTTCCACTCCCCGCAGCCAACACCCTGAGGAGATCTCGGGCCGCGGACGTGGACGATGCTGGATTTTGTCCGGTGACAACGCGCCCATCGATGATGGAGAATGGCGCCCAATCGGCAGCCTTCTCATAAAGGCCACCTACTCGCTTCAGTTCATCCTCGACCAGGAAGGGAACAACATGAGTGAGCTGCACAGCTTCTTCTTCGCCGTTTGTAAAGCCCGTGACGCGCTTACCTTTCACCAGTGGTTCACCTTTATAGGTGACCTTGTGGAACACTGCCGGTGAATGGCAAACTGCGGCGACCGGCTTGCCGGAGTTATAGAAGGACTCGATCAATGCGATCGAGACAGGATTATCGACCAGGTCCCACATGGGGCCGTGCCCTCCGACGTAAAAGATCGTGTCATAATCCTCCGATTTCGCGTCGGCCAGCTTGATGGTCTCGGACAGTGCCTTCTGCGCGGCCGAATCTTTCTTAAAACGCGTCATCGCGTCGGTCTGATTTTCGGGCAAGTCGCTCTTGGGATCGATCGGCGGCTGTCCGCCTTTCGGAGAAGCGAGAGTCAGTTCAACGCCGGCGTCCTTAAAGACAAAGTAGGGTGCGGCGAATTCTTCCAGCCAGAAGCCAGTCTTGCGACCGGTGTTTCCCAGTTGATCGTGGGAGGTCAGTACCATCAGTATCTTCATTGTTTGCTCCAGTTGTGTGCGAACGGCCCGGAACGTGAATCCGTGGGGCGCGCCGCGTCTATTTCATAAATGTCCTAACGAGCGCCGCGATTTCGTCCGCTTTGGTATCGAGCGCGAAATGTCCCGCGTCGAGGACGTGGACTTCTGCGTGAGGCGAATCCTTGCCATAGCGTTCCGGCTCGCCGGGATCGAACGAGAGATCGTACTTACCCCAAATCACGAGGAGACGTGGCTGAGCCTTTTGCATCCATGCCTGCCACTTCGGGTAGGCGTCGACGTTCGTTCGATAATCGTAGAAAAGATCACTTTGAATGTCGGCCTGGCCGGGCTGGTTGAGAAAATAATACTCATCAGTCCATAGGTCTGGGTCATAGCGATCCACATTTGGATCGTTTCCGACATGGCGGGTTCGCGTGGTGGCCAGCGAAAGAAGATTTGTGCGCAGCGCATCTTCGTGGGCGGCGCGATCTTTCCAGAACTCACGCCGCGTCTTCCAATTCGCGCCCAAGCCTTCGTTATGCCCAGCCGCATCTTGAACAATGAGCGCGTCGACGCGCTCCGGATGCGCCAGCGCCATTCGAAAACCAACCGGTCCGCCATAATCGTGCATGTAAAGCGTGTAATGCGAGAGCCCGAGCGCTTCGGTAAAGTGATTCATGACCTCGGCGATGTGATCGAAGGTGTAGGCAAATTTTTTCGGGTCCGGCCAATCACTGTGTCCAAAGCCCGGGTAATCAGGCGCGACCAGGTGGTACCGATCAGCCAGCCGCGCGAAGAGCGACTCGAATTGTCGCGAAGAAGTTGGAAGACCGTGCAGCAAGAGAAGCGTCGGCGCGTCTTTCGGGCCGGCCTCTCGATAAAAAATCGACAACCCATCGATCTGTTTCGTGCGATAAAAAGTCGGGTATTCCATGGCGGATTCCTTTCCATCAACCTGGGCGAGCGCGAGCAATTCAAACGAACACGCGAGCAGCAAAATTTGCGCTACAACAGTTTGCCGCATGATCGGGCCTCCCTAATTAGACACTTCAAAAATCACGTCCAGTAACACCGGTGTGCCAAGCGGAAGGCTGGCCACGCCATAGACCGAGCGGCAAGGGTTCTTGCTTTCTCCGAACACGTCCCGCAGCAGGTCCGAAGCACCGTCTGCGACCTTCGGCTGGTCGCGGACGTCTCCCGAGGTCGCTACCGACACACCGAGCCGGACGATTCGCGTCACCTTGTCGAGTGATCCCAAATATTCTCGCGCCACCGCGAGCAGATTGAGCGCCGCGAGCCGAGCGGCTTTGCGTCCGGCTTCGACATCGAGCTCGGCGCCGATGCGCCCGACGAATTTCGCCGCGCGACCTTCCGTGGGAAGCATCCCGGTCAGAAAAAGCAGATTGCCCGTCTGGACCGCTTCCACATAAGTGCCAAACGGTTGCGGCGGGGCCGGGAGTTTGATGCCGAGTTCTTTCAAACGCCGCTCGGCGCTGCTCGGATTGGAATTTTCAGGTGTCACCATTTGCCAATGTGCGCACCGCCGTCCACGTGCAACACCTCTCCTGTGATTTGACGAGCTTCCGTCAGATAAACGACCGCGCTGGCGATGTCTTCCACCCTCGTGACCGAGCCCATCGGCGAAGCGCTTTTGAGCGAGTCCTCCGGAGCACCGGCGTGCAGCGGGGTGTCGACGACGCCCGGCGCGACAGCGTTAAATCGAATACGCTCTTTCGCGTATTCCAAAGCCAAACTTCTCACCACCGCATTCAGGCCACCCTTGGTGATCATGGAAACGGAAGCCGGCTCGCCGGCAATGGGATTGTCGGCCAGCGCGGCAGTGATGCTCACGACGCTGCCGCCGCTCTTCTGCGCCTGCATTTGTTTAACCGCGAGCTGCGTGATGTAAACGAAGCCGGCGAGGTTGGTCGAGACCAGAGCGCGAAAGTCGTCCGCGGTGTATTCCGTGAACGGCTTCAGGATGAAGATGCCGGCGTTCGCGACCACGGCATCGATCGAGCCGAACTTCCCGATCGCGAGTTCGGCCACTTTCTGCGCCGTCTCAAATTGACCGATATCGCCGTCGACGAGTGCGAGATGGTCGGAGGCTGAAAGTTCCTTGGATTTCGTCGCGCTGCGCGCGGTTGCGACCACCTCGTAGCCGCGCGCGAGAAACGCCTGGGCGATGCCGGCACCGATGCCTTGCGACGCTCCCGTGACTATCACTGTCTTCCGGTTGTGATCCATCAAATTAGCGCGCACGGACCCAACACCGCGGTTTCCCGGCGGAAAGTGGTTCAGGCAGTGTTCTCTTGCAAAGACGCCCGACGAACCTCGCGCTGAACAAATTATTCAGACCTTGGCACGATGTAAAGTTGCAACTGTGCTGCGGAAGCCGGAACCGGTTCGCCTCCGCTCAGCGCCCGTCGATCCGAGCATTGCGGGAGTGTCTCGGGGAATCACGGCGCGCGCCCGACCCATTGGGCGCGCCAGGCGGGAGCATCAAATGAATCGGCGAAATATTGTGTCTCGTGCGACACTTTTCCGTCGCGGAACTCCATCACACTCACGGTAAAGAGACGCTTGCCGCCGTAGTTAATCAGGTACTCGCTAACCCAGAGCTTACCTTCTCCTACGATCCGCCTGACGGTAAACTCAGATGGCTTATCAGGGTGGTGGCTACGCAGCGCCTGCAGATTTTGGCGACCATAAATGATCTCGCCTGACTGTGGGTACTCGCAGACAACATCATCGTGATAGATTTCGTGTTCGCCCGCTTGATCACCCGCGGCGGACGCCGCCCAATGTCGATCTATCGCCGCGCGAATGTCGTGCTCGTCCATCTCTTCGATAATCGGTCCCCGTCCCGACGTCAGGTCGTCGGCATCAGGGTCAGTGCTAAGCAATACCAATCACAATCATTTTTAACTCTTGGCAGGTCGCTGTTGCGTCAAAGGTCCACTCTCATTCGGCCGCGAGGTGCGCCCCTTTGGCGGCGACCGAACGTTTCATGAAAAAAACGAGCGCAACGAGGGCGACCGCAACAATGGCAAAGACGAAGAATGTGTCGAAGTAGGCCAGCGCAGACGACTGTTGTTCACGCAGGTTGGCGAGAGTTTGCAGTGCCATTTGTTTCGCCGCGACCGGGTCGCCGGTTTGCTGGAGAAAGAGTGATTGTGCCTGATGTAGATATGAGTTTACCGCCGGATTGAACCGATCGAGGTTTTCGCCCAGTCGCAAGGTGTGGAATTGATCGCGACGTTCGTGAATGGTTTGCGCCAGTGATGTCCCGACGCTGCCGCCTTCATTGCGCAGAAGAGCCAGCAACCCAACGGCCGCGCCCCGGAGTTGAGGTGGAATATTCAGGAACGCTGCGACATTGAGCGGCGCAAAAATCGTGGACAGGCCGATAATGAAAACCACCCGCGGCCAGACAATCTGCCATGGGCTGATCTCAAGGTTCAATCGCGACATCCAATAACTTGCCAGGGCCATAACGAAGAGGCCCGCCGCCATGAGATAGCGCGCGTCAACTCCGCGACTCAGCATCCGGCCAACAATCGCCAGCATGACGATGGCGAAAATGCCGGCGGGCGAGAGAACCAGTCCGGAAGTGGTCGCATCGTAACCGAAAAGTGACTGGAGCAAGGCGGGCAGACTGATCGTATTGGCGTAGAGGGTAGCGAAGGCACAGAAAATGATGATGCAACAGGCACAAAAGTTACGGTCTTTCAGCGTGCGAAAATTGACGAGCGGATTGGCGAACCGAAGCTCGCGAAAGATGAGTCCGCCAAGACCCAGGACGAAGAACAGGGCTAGCGCTTGCACGCGCAGAAAGGGATCGCCGAACCAATCCCATTCCTGGCCCTTGGTCAGCAGCAGTTCCCAAGAACTCATAGTAATGGCCAGGAGGCAGAGCCCAAGCGTGTCGAACGGGCGACGCTCTTTTCGGGCCTCGCCAGTTTGTGCCTGGAGATAAGCCGGATCGAACACGAGAGCGTTGACCATCATTAGGGCAAGAATCCCAACCGGTATGTTGATATAGAAACACCAGCGCCAGCCGTAGTTGTCTGTGATGTAGCCGCCGAGAGTCGGTCCGACAACTGGCGCGAGCAGCGCAGCAATACCGAAAACCGTCTGGGCGGCGCCTTGTTGCTCTTTCGGAAAGGCGTCGAGCAAGACTCCCTGGCTGGAGGGTTGCAGGCCGCCGCCAGCCAGACCCTGCAGAACCCGTGAGAAGATCAGCATGTTCAGGCTCGTAGCCATTCCGCACAAAGCCGATGCCGTCGTGAACACGAGAATGGACAGGAGAAAATAGTTACGGCGGCCCAGGCGTATCGAGAGCCAGCCTGACATCGGCAAAATGATGGCGTTAGCCACCAGGTAACTGGTGATGACCCACTCGCCATCGGTGACCGCCGCCGACAGTCCGCCAGCGATGTGACGCAATGCCACATTGGCGATCGTCGTATCCAGTACTTCCATGAACGTAGGAATGACGACGGCGAGCGCGATCATCCACGGATTGATGGTGCGCGGAACGGCCGCTGCCGGGTAACTCGGAACGGCGATCGATGACGAATTCATTACTCCGTCGGCGTTGCCGTGGCGACCGGAACGGACTGCGGAATCGGTTCTTGCAAAAACTTGCCGGCGTTTGGTCCGGTCGGCTTGCTCCACAAATCGATCGATGGCGTAACCGAAAGGCCCGCGAACAAAGGCAGTTTGTCAGGATCGTAATTGATCAGGTCGATCCGGACCGGCAAGCGCTGCACGACCTTTACATAGTTCCCGGTTGCGTTTTGAGGTGGCAACAGCGCCAGCGTCGAGCCGGTCCCCATCGTAAAGCCGGAGATACGTCCCTCGAATTTGTGTCTGCCCCCGTACATGTCCGCCTCGACCGTGACGTGCTGGCCGATCCGCAAATTGCGCAGTTGCGTCTCCTTGAAATTCGCATCGACCCAGATGTCGCGCAGCGAACGGATCGCCATCAAGCTCTGGCCCACCTGGACATTGTTCCCGGGATTGACATTGCGGCGCGTGATCACGCCGTCGATCTCTGCCACGACGGTGCAGTAGCGCAGATCAAGCTTTGCCTGATCGAGATCGCGCTCTGCCTGCATTAACTTCGCCTCTGCTTCCTTTAATCCCGGCGCGGTCTTAATGATCTGGGCGTAAATTTTGTTGATGTCGCCACCCGGATCGCGCCGATAAAATTCCGCGAGCGTTTCCTTTGGCGTCAGGTCCCATGACGAAGGGACCACGCCGAGTGGCGCCGCGCTTCGCAATAGGTCGCTGAGAGCTTCGCGAACCGATGAAAAGGTTTGATCGAGATTGGAAGGAACATCAGCGAGGTTCGCCCCTTCAGCCGGTTGTGCGGGCAAGCCAAGAGCCGCGCGCGCTTGATAGACATTTTCCAGCGCTTGTTTGACCTGCGCATTGGCGACATCCAGTTGCGCGCGTTTCTGGTCGTATTCCTCCTTGCTCGACACTTTGGTCTCCAGGAGCTTTTTAGCGCGATCGAACTCGGCCTGGGCCAGCACCTGGGTCGCTTTGCTCTGTTCCCAAGTAGCGACGCGCGCCCGGATCAGCGCAACCTGATTGTCGACATCTTCAATCGCGTGCTGGAGTTTGAAACGCAGACCACGGGCCTGCCCGATCTGGCTGCGCACGGTCGCCTGCGCCACGACCAGCCCCGCTCGCGCGGCGTCGGCCGCCGCCTGCTTGATCGCCACTTGCACGCGATACGGCTCCGGATCGAGTTGGACGAGAACGTCACCTTTCTTCACCCGATTGTTGTCGTCCACCACGACGCGCGCGACCTGCCCGCTCACACGCGGCGCCACGAATGTGACGTAGCTGTTCACATAAGCGTCATCCGTCGAAACGGTGTGCCACGCGTGAAACGCTTTCGGGATTACCACAAAGACCAGGATGATCGCGCCGATGACGATCAGGGCAGTTCGCACCCAGCGTTTCTTTGCCGCTTTGCCTTTCTCGCTTCCAGGCGGCTTGGGGGAAGGTGGCGGCTGATCCGGTGGCACCGACTTTGGTTCGTCATTCATGGTTCTCCTTCCTTTTCTCAGGCTTTCCGGGAGGGGCACTTGTCCGGGTCTGAATCGTGAAATTCCAGGCAGACCCCATTCGGTTTGTTGCGTTCGTTAGGCGACCTGTTGCGGAGCCAGGCGGGGTGAGCTGGTCGCGGCCGAGGCTGATTCCTTGGCCGGCTTCGGAAGTGCGGAACGCTTAAGCCAGTCCTCGAAAAACGTCGGAGCGATGCGCGCATTCGGTCCGGGCGTGAGCGATTGATCGTTCACCGCGATGCCGAAATATCGTGCCTGCGGATCGCTCACCAGCTCGCGCGGATCGTGGGTTGCACGCAGGAAGCGTCCGACCAATTCATCGAGCCCTACCCGTTCCGGGCCGGCGATTTCGATCGTGTCGTTTACCGGCGCGGCCAAGGCGACTTCGGCCAGGATGGCCGCCACATCATCGGCCGCGATGGGCTGGAAGAGCGTCGGTGGCTGGTGAACCGTTTGTCCCACGGTGCCGGTCTGGGCGATCGCGCCCGTGAACTCGAAGAACTGCGTCGCGCGTACAATCGTGTAGGGAATTTCAGAGGCCTTGATCATGTTTTCCTGCGCCAGCTTCGCTCGGAAGTAACCCATCTCCTGCAGCCGCTCCGTGCCGACAACCGACAGCGCAACGTGATGTCTCACGCCCGCGGCCGTTTCCGCGGCAATGAGATTGCGCTCCGACGTTTTGAAAAACTCCATTGACGCCTTGTCCTCGAACGACGGTGAATTCGCCACATCGATGACCACTTGAGCGCCGGCGACTGCTTCCGCGAGTCCCTCACCGGTGAGGGTATTAACGCCCGAGGAGGGTGACGCGGCCACGACTTCGTGGCCGAGCTGACAGAGGTTGCTCACCACCTTCTTGCCGATGAGCCCGCTGCCGCCAATAACCACGATCTTGATTGCGTCGTTATTGACACGTTTGTTGCTTGATGGATCGGATTTCATGGCAAGCATGATCAGCGAGGTGCAACTGCTCTTGTAGTCAGTGGTTTTGCATATCAATTATTCACAAATTGCATGACCGTCTTCGACGACCTCGCCCTGCTCCGCGCTTTCGTTTGCATCGTGGAATGCGGCAGTATTTCCGCCGGGGCGCGGCGCTTGAAAATTCGCCAGCCGACCTTGAGTCGCCACCTGCGCACTTTGGAGGAACACTGCGGCACAGCGCTCTTGCGGCGCGACACCCATCACATGAACCTCACGCAGCAAGGGCAGCTCTTGCTCGCGGATGCGAAGACCATACTGGCTCACGCCGAAGAGGCAGACCAGCGATTGCGCGACGATCAAACAACGCTCAGCGGCCACTTGCGTTTATTTGCGACCACGGATCTCGGGCAATGGGTGGTCACGCGCCTGGTCAGCCGTTTCTTGCAGCTCAATCCACAGGTCACCGCGGAGCTCGGCCTGAGCAGTCGTCCCCTGCACTTGATCCAGGAGGGTTGTGATGTCGGAATCCTGCCCGGCAGAATCACGGACGAAAGTGTGGTGGCCCGACCGGCAGGTAAGTTCGCTCTTTGCCTCGCCGCTGCGCCGTCCTTGATCAAAAGCCGTCCGGTGGTGAAAAAACTCGACGATCTGAAATCGTGGCCATGGATTACGATTGCCGGATCTCACTTTTGGAGCACGAAGGAGATCAAGCTTTTCGGGAAGAACCGCGCCGAGCAGACGCTCCGCATTTCTCCGGTGCTAATTTCCGAAGGCGTGACGAGTATTCGTGAGGCGGTGCGAGACGGTCTCGGTGTCTCGCTGCTTCCCGATTGGTTGATTCGGGAGGACCTCCGTTCCGGACAACTCATCCGCGTCCTGCCGCCGTGGAACGCGAGAGAGCTACCGGTTCATGTCGTCTATGCCGGACGCCGTCTCTTGCCCACGCGTGTGCGCGCCTTCATCGACTTCGCCCTCAGCTATCTGGCGAAAGAACTGGCGGTCGCGGCGCAAAATTGACCCGCCCGGGTGATGCTTTTTCGGCTTGTCACCAGCTTGGCTGGCGCGACGAACGCAGCCATGTCCTCCAGGGCGCCTCGCCGACTGTCTTCTTAATTTTCAGCATTTCAGAGTTTGAAAGCCCGGCCGTTCCCTTCGCGATCCGTTACGGCAGTTTTTCAGCTTTTGACATCCTCACTCATCGACCACATCCAATTCGACGAAAGCCGCACCCGCTCCGCTTCCAGATCCAGGGTCTCTACCGCTGCAAGACGAACCAGGCGGGGTTCAGATGCGCGAGCGGCTCTTTCAGTTTCTCCAACTGGACGGCCGGTCCGTGGACTTCAAGGCGAATCAGGTCTGCCATCTTCAATGCCACCGCGAGCATCGCGCTCACGTTGTCCAGATGCTCCAGGAGCGCCTCCGCATTGACGTAGCCTTCCCGGCAGAACACCTCATCGCCGTTGATGGTGAACTCGTAAAAGAGATTGCCCGACTTTGTTCCGAGTCTTGGCCGCGAATTCAGGCAAAATTGCCTTCAAGAACGCCAGTTTGTCCGGAGGAACCTTGAAGGGGGTTCAGATTTCGCAGTTTCAGCGTTTGAGAGCCCCGGCGGTTGCTGCGCATCCGTTAGGGCTTCCTTCATCCCTCTTCCTTTCTCTGCGCGGCGAAAGACGCGCTCGGCCATCCAGCTGCCAACCCGCCGTTAGACAGCCAAGTGCCAAAGGTTTCGCTGCTGAAGTGTCCCAAGAGGCTGGAGAGAATCACGGCGCCGATTTTTCCGCGGGGTCCGGTGCGGCGCCGAGCGCGGCCAGCGCTTCTTCTACACTGTTCTCGAGCCCGCCGAGGTTGAGGGTGGCGGAAACCGCGAAACTATACTGATACCGGAGATCGGCCAGGACGGCTGGATTGCTGCGCAGAGCCCCGGCGGTATCTCTCAGGACGGCGGGATCGACCTTGAGGTCGCAGTCTTTAGCGAAGCCCACAATATTGCCCCGTTGATCCCGCACATCGCTGCAGCCTGCTCGCATCGCAATCTGCACGGTCATCGGGATGATTCGCCGCGCGGTTTGGCGATAGCTGGAATTGAGACCCATGCGATAGATATCCTGGGCAGTGTCGAACGCATAGTACTGCGACAGGGCGGATTCCGCCGCGCCCGGCGGCAGAAGCCCGAGATGGCCGGAGGAAACGATCTGGTCCCACGTCGCGCGCACGGGCGGGTTATAGCTAAGCTCCGTTGCGCGATAGGCGTTGACGACGAGCGCGCGCGGGTCGGGATCCGCCGCCTGGAGGAGCTCATCCGTCCGCTGAACGGCTTCCAGGACGGCAGAATAATAGGCGATTTCCTACGCAGCCCGGTCCGATTCTCTTGCAGTTCACGAGTCAGCCGCCTGACGTAATCCTGGCCGAGGCGAGCGTCCGCCCGCGCCTGCTTCCAGTCATTGCCCTGCAGGCCGATGAAGACGCCGACGACGACGATCGCCAGCTCGATGAACACGCCGGCCCAGTGGTGCTTCTTGATGTGCTCATTTGCATTCCCGTGGAGCGTATGGGAAGAGCCGAACCGGCGGCAATAGCGAAATTCTAAAGCCGCCCCTGAGTGACCTGCTGATCGCGGACCTTGCAAACAAGGCCCGCGCCGCAGGACGGAATGTTCCTCTCTATCTAGGGGACGCTTGAATAGCCGACAACCTGGCCCGAAGCGTTAGTGCCGTGCGCATAGCTATCCGTGCCACCGGGCAGAGTCCCGATGTCGATCGGCGTGCTGTTACGGTTGTTCCACATCGCCGCGTGAGACACTCCCGCGGCCGTGCTGCTCCACCCGACGATCAGTCCGGCCCGGTTGATATCATAACCAGCGCCGATCACGCCGCCCAAGGTCGGCAAAGTGACGAGACCGACCCCGCGCTTCCAATAAAAGCCACCGGTCGTCGTGCCGCCATTGAAGTAAGCGATGCCGGTCACTTCATCATTGTCGTTCAGGGCCTTGGCGAGGGTGGCATCCGCACCGGGGATGGTTCCGATGACGGTTGTCCCGGCTTCCGCAGACCAGAGGAAGGCGGCAAATCGCCCACTGTTGAGTTCGCCGTAACCGGTAATGTGGTTCTTGTTATTGATATCGTAGCCCACCGTTATCCCGTTACGAGAGAGAGTCGGCAAATAGACGACCGTCGGCGAACTCACGCTCCAGAAGAAGGCATTCGTTCCGTGATCGTCGACCTCCCCTGTCATGCCGCGATTGTCGTTAATACTAAGGCCATAGCCATTACCGTCGGGGGCTCCCAGGCTGCGAAAGCCAT
Source organism: uncultured Verrucomicrobiae bacterium (assembly GCA_963819975.1). Classification (GTDB taxonomy): domain Bacteria; phylum Verrucomicrobiota; class Verrucomicrobiia; order Chthoniobacterales; family UBA10450; genus Palsa-1392. The sequence continues at coordinate 141,321 of CAWFYE010000017.1, forward strand.
GGTTGGGCGACCAGAAAAGCGGGACCTTCAAGCCGCTGGAATCATCGCCCTCGCCTGCGATCTCACCCGAGGAATTAATCGCCTCCGCGTAAGACGTCGGGCCGTGGGGGAGGGTGCCGAGATCGACCATGCCGCCTGTCGCCGTCCAGATGAAGGCGTGCGGAATGGAGTCACCGGCCAGATACGAATATCCGACCACTTCTCCGCTATCATTTATCGCGTTCGCGTAGCTGAGGGTGCCGCCCAGCGTCCCGAGGTCCGTCATGCCGGTAGTGCTATCCCAGATGAAGGCATGATATTTTTGCGCGCTTGTGAGCGGGGCCAGAGCCAACGCCAGGCCAGAACAGAGAAGTGCAGATACAATTGATGATTTTGTCATATTTGGTGATTTTCGTTAGCGGTAAATCACCGCACAATCAACTACGGGAAATCGAAGCCAAGGTTCGAAGAAATCTGCTCCCACGTGAATTCCTTCGCGGTCGCTACCCGGCTCATTTTTCTCCTTTAGCCTTCCTACTTTCTAGTTTTGTCTTGACTTAGCCCAGGGAAGCAAAAATAAACGTTGAATATGCTTAAAAGCACAGCGCCGCAGGAACGTCAGGATCGCAAATTCGGGCTGGACTGCTTATGCGGTGGCGGGCGCCGCCACTTCCCTTGCCGGCCTGGCCACGGCCGGGGCGAAAATCCATTATTCGGGCCCGGTGAATTCCAAGTTCAAGGGCACGCTCAACCGTAACTTCCCCCTGGAGAACGCGGCCTCGCTTGCCTTCGCTCACAACGACCTCGGCCGCGCCCACCTCGATATCGCCGGCGCGTTCTTATCAACATATTTCGCCGGCACCCGGAGTTTCAGCAGCGTCAGCGGCTTTCCCTTCTACCTCTACCGGCCCGACAGCCACATGAATGTGTCGCAGCAGCGGTTTGGGCACAGTTGCTTCATGTTCTTCTCCACCTACGGCGGCTCGACGGTCACCTATTGTTTTGGCGGATTGATCGGGTTCCCGGGCGGCCACTTCAACCAGCCGGGAAGAGGATTCATCGGCTTTGCGTTCAACACCGGCGCCGGGAGGCAATACGGCTGGGTGTGGGTGAAAACTACCGGCGCTGGCGACTACAACTTCATCGTCCTCGATTACGCCTGGGGCGACCCGGGACCGCGGGGCGAGAACTCCTTAGCGATCGCGTCGCGACCTAGATTGATCGCAGTCGTGCCGCGCTTCATTGCTTTCTTCCTGCTCTCGAGATAGAGACATTCAGACGAAGCTATGGATAGGCGCACATTTATCCCGATGGCAACGGGAGCCGGCTTGGCCGCACGATCACAGCGCCGGCGCCAGACGATCCGCGCCCGGTGAACTTCGCCTTCGTGAGCTGTCAGGACGTCAATGAGGGAAAGCTGAACGCCTATCGCCGGATGATTTACGAAGATGAACGCGCTCCCGCCGCCAATCTTTGTCAGGCCGACGCTATTGCACGGCGGTTCGCGCCCGCGAACCGCTGGCTCGAGCTGGTCGGATCGGGCGTCGTCGAGCGACATAGACGGCAAAGCCGCGAGGTAGCGGAGAGTGAGTGGACCGGCGAACGAATAGAGTTCCGCGCCGCTCAAGGGACCGAGTCCTCCCGCCACCAGCACCTTGCCTGAGGGCAGCAGCGTCGCGGTGTGATTGTCGGGTATGGCCAGCCCGATTTTTTTTCTTGCCAGGCCGGCTGGATTCTTGGCAACGTCTCTGGAACCGAGGCCTGAAACCGGGGGGAAGTCCCTTCTCCCACAGCTTTCTCTCTCTTTTAGACCTGTAGTCGCGGACTAATCAATCGGGAGAAGAAGGAGGATATCGCCATGAAAAAACCGGTTCACTCAGTCGAAGTGCCAGGAAATCGGCGCTTCAAAATCAAATCAATCGAGCAAAAGCGTTGGGCCGCCTATGGGACAGCGGCTCTGGCTAGCAGTTTCACCTTCGGTCTCGTGCAGTCCGCTGAGGCCACGATCCATTATAGCGGCCATATCGATCAGCAACTCGAGGGCGATGAGTCCCTCACACTGCCCCTTGGCGATGCGGGGATGATCGTTTTCGAGCACGTTAAACATTACGCTGGGACGACATCCAACACCTCGTTTGGCGGCTTATCCCGCCCGCATAGTCGGATCGCTCCCGAGGCGATTCGAACAAGCAGCTATCATTATAACGATGGCAGCGCTTTGGTTGGAATCTCGGCTCCGTCCGGTGCGGTCCGGGGAGGTTTATTCCCGGACGGCGAGGTTTCAGTCTCCCGGCTGATCAAACAGGACGTCATATCGGGGGGAGCTTTTTTTCCCGGTGTTGGCTTTCTCGTTGAGGCCAGCTACCGAACTCAGGCAACCTATCTCGACCGTGGGCAATTCCTGTCGGCTGGGGTGGGCGTAGTCGGTTTCAAGTTCAACACCGGGGCCGGCGATCAGTACGGATGGGCGCGGGTGCGGATGGATGGTTACCCCTACCATACTTTTCGGGTGCTGGACTATGCCTACGGTGACCCGGGCGACGTCGTGGTGGTCGGGCGGCGGCCGAGAAGCGGTGACTCCGCGCCCACTCTGGAGTCTCTCGGCGGACTGGCGCTCGGGGCGATAGGACTGTTGGCTTGGAGGCGGCGGCGCGGCAACAACCGGACGGACGCGTGACATCAGGCTCGCTTTAGGTCCGGCTCTCGAAATACCACCGAGCTTCTCGCCCAGCCAGCGAGGAGCGATGGGGGTCGGGGCGGAGCGATGGGGTCGCTATTTCTTCCAGGATTGCACCCGCGATTACTGTCCCCCATTCTGAAACTTGCTCATGCGTTCATTTCTCCTTCTTGTCGTAGCCGCGCTCGTTGCCATGGCGCTTTGGGCGGGCCTGGTCTTTTGGGGCACCCTGAACGGTTGGACGCGCACCTCGCTCGCACCCGCCGGCGAACGCGCCTGCCTTCATCGCCGCGGCGGAGAAAGAAATCGCGGGTAAACATCCCGGCAACGCCGCCTTTCGCTTGCTCGAGAACGGAAAGCTCGCCGGTGAGCATTTCAGCGGCGACTCCGTCGACCGCGACACGCTTTTCCAAGTGGCCTCGCTCAGCAAATGGCTCACCGCGTGGGGAGTCATGACCCTGGTCGACGCGGGCCGGCTCGATCTCGACGCCCCGGTGGCGAGCTACTTGAAACGCTGGTCCCTGCCCGAGAGTGAATTTGATAACAGCCAGGTCACGGCCCGCCGGCTCCTGAGTCATAAAGCAGGTCTCACCGACGGTCTTGGTTATGGCGGCTTTCCTCCGGGCGTCCCGCTGCAATCGCTCGAGGAGTCACTCACCCACGCCGCCGATGCTTCCCCCGGAGCCGATGGCAGGGTGCGCGTCGGCATCGCCCCCGGCACGGAGTGGAAATATTCGGGCGGCGGTTTCACCCTCTTGCAGTTGCTCATCGAAGAGATCACTGGCGAACCCTTCGCGTCCTATATGCAGCGGGCCGTTTTTCAGCCGCTCGGCATGAACCGCTCCACCTACGCGATCGAACCCGGGCTGACGCCAAATGTCGCCGACTTATACGGAACGGACGGAAAGGTGCTGACGCCTCCGCGCTTCACGGCCATGGCCGCTGCCTCCTTTTATACCAGCGCGTCAGATCTCACGGCCTTTTTGCAGGCGCATCTTCCCGGTGCCGCTGGTGAGCCGATCGGACGGGGCGTGCTCAAGCCGGAGACGGTCAAACTCATGCGCCAGCCGCACGCGGCACAACTCGGCGCCGATATCTGGGGCCTGGGCACGATGCTCTATGCCCCGAATGGCGCGGGCGACTTCATCATCGGGCACGACGGCAAACGCAGCCCCGCCATTAACTCCACCGCCCGTCTCAATCCCTCCACCGGTGACGGCATCGTCCTTTTGGAAAGCGGCCATCCCCTGCTCGCCACGCTCGTGGCCGGCGACTGGGTCTTCTGGAAGACTGGCACGATCGATTTCCTCGCGTTCACCCTCGTCGCCAAAGACATGCTCGCGATCATCCTGCTGGGCTGGGGCGCGATCATCCTGGCCGCTCTCTTCATTGGCTGGCGCCGATCTCGCAGAACGAAGGTAGCAAACGTAGCCTGACTTTCAGAAACTCGTCGCGCACATCGCCACAATGAATGTCAAATGTTTAGACGCGACCCCATTCTTCTCGCACTTGTCAAAATGTTGGGCTCGCCCCCCCATCCTTATCTCTCGACTGTCAATACGTACCTCCGTGCAGGAGGACTGGTCGTGTCTCTGCCGTACGTGAACTCGACAGAACAAGGAGAACGCGCATCCAATTGAACCAAGAACACCTGGTATGTCTGGTCGGCAGTGCCCGGTAAGTCTTCAGTTTTATTTTCACGCACAGAACATGTGCTGCAGGACTGTGAGAAACTCCAAATATATCCAACGTTAACCTCAGCCAACAATCTCAATCTTAACGTCTGGCCCGGAGCAAGACGAATGTGATCGTGTGCTTGCTTCTTGACAGTAATTTCCAATTGATTGACGACGCGATCTACGCCGGCGCTAAACGAGCTGGCACATCCGGAGACCGCAAAAGTAATCGCACACGCGAACCCTAACGCTTTGGTTCTTACGAATACCACATCTACTGCGACTTTGTTGTGTCTTCTAAGATAGCTCCGACTGATACAGAGGACACTGGAAGTCTCTCATTCTGAGCATCAATCCATTGAGCCGCAAATCCGATGCTATTAGCCGTGTATTTGATGTAAAAGAATCCCGCGTCTCCGAGATTGGTTCCCCACGAGTTTTTAATAAGCCAGGCCTTTTTGTCTTCGTCCCAACCGACCAATGTAACGGCGTGGTTAATTTGGCGATTGTCACTTTCATCGAAAACCTCGCCGTGAGCTTTTCGGCGTAGGAATCGAACCATATTTGGCGTGACGCGCACGGCGACAACTAGGGCGCCATGGTTCGCCAGCGCTGTCTTTATCTCGTCGATCGTCGGGATCTCGCGCTGTTTACTAACCCAGCCAAAATTTACCGCCTTAAACGGTCTGGCAATATCTCGCATACACGCACCATCTTTGGCCGTGTACGGGTAGTCCCTTTCTGACGCCGCGCCCATATCGCGCAAATATCTCGATGCCCAAAAGCCTCCCTTGCAAGCCCACGCCGCTGCAGCTTACAAGAGACTGCTCGGAACAGTCGACAAGCTTGCCGTTATTGATCTTTGCGTAACTGCTTTCGAACGCGGCGATCGTCCCGAAAGCCCAGCAAGAGCCACATGTCTTTTGATCTTTCACAGCCGTGACCCATCCGATTGTTCGCAGATCCACCTTCCTTGCTTTAGGGTCGACTTGACCAGCCTGCTTACCAACCTCTGAGAGAAGCGCCTGGATATCCTTGGTTGTATTAGATGCCGACAAACGCAGCGCCGCTGAGCGGCCGATACTGTTGATAAGATCGGCGCGCTCAGTTGCAGACTTAGATGCTATTGCCGCGAGTCGCTCTTTGTCCAAGTAGTAGTCTACGAGTTCGGCCTGGCGGTTGTCCGCCCGGGCCAATTCGATTATGTTCGGTGGCGGTTCCAGTCCAGCGCGCTCTTGGATGAACCGCTCGATCTCGGCATCATTCTCCTGGCCGAGCATAGACGTTACTGCCACGAATATTTGTATTGCAGTCCAATACCGAAGCTTCTTAATATTCATGGAATGTTACCCTCTGTGTGTCGATTGATCGCCCGAGTTGATGTTTTGGCCATGAATACGCTCGGCCGCAAGCAAATTCGTGTGGCGGCTATGACAATACGCCCAACGCGGATAAACTTGAATCGATTGCGTGCCCTTCGAGAGGCGCGAATTCAGCGGATATCGAGATTCAGGAAAGCTGTTGTTTGCGGTTGGTTGGGCGTCGCTGCCTTCTTGCCTTCCCTGCTGACGGCTGACGACTACGCGACCGGTCTTCTCGCGACTGATCCGGACCGATTAAAAGCCATTGCACCGGTTCCGACCCAATCACAGCCGTCTACTAAAAAAACACTCGATGACGATAAATCGCTTCGCGAGTTCATGCCTCCTCCTGGTAAACAGGGTAATCAGAAATCCTGTGCCGCTTGGGCGGCAGTATACGCACTACGCTCCTATCAAGTAGCGAAAAAACGGTCTTGGCCTCTCTCTGATAAGAATGAAGTAGCGGACCCATCGCACACGTTTAGCCCAGCGTTTGTGTCAATCAAATCAATGGCGATGAGGACAATGGCTCGACTCTTGTAGATGTGCTTGAGTTTTTGTGCAGAACCGGGTGCAGCACTTGGTCGAGAATGCCATATGACCCAAACAATTTTGATTCCCAACCATCGAAAGAAGCCAAAGAGGAAGCATCTCATTTCGCGATAAGATCTTTTTTTCAAATCGAACCGCAAAAGATCAACCTGATCAAAAGATTCCTACAGGAAGGTAACCCGATATTGATTGGTGCCAATGTTGACAGCAGTTTCAAGGAAATTGAAGGGAAACAAGTATGGACTGAGTTTTCCACTGCGGAAGGTTCAATGCGAGAGATGCATGCGCTTGTTGTAATTGGTTTCAACGAAAACCTGCACGCATTCGAAGTCCAAAACTCATGGGGTCGCGAATGGGGAGACTCCGGCTTTGGTTGGATAGGATACGAACAATTCAAGCGATGTGTTAAGGAAGCATACTTCGCGGAAGACGCTGCCCCTCCGCTCCAAGAATTGCAAGATCCGTTGGCCGTCGTGAAAACGATTTGGCAGACCATGATAACTATTGGAAAATTTACCAAACAACCTACTACCGTAGAGCTCGAGCATATCGTTGATAACGCGCTTCTGCCGGTCGGGTCAGAACGAGAAAAGAACCTAACGAATATCTCAATGAACTGGGACGAATTCCGGAAAGTGGCCAACTACCCGCAGATCGACAAGTGGGGGGATCCGGAGCGCCAGAAGCAAGGAGAGGTGGAACACTTTACCTATAGGCCAGGATTTGTAGTGCCCAGTGCGGCCTTTGGCGTCGCTGCTGTAACTGTCTCCTTCGATTTTAGAGATGGTAGAGTCACCAGCTGGGGTTACCAAGCGAAACCGGCTATCGTTCCACATATCGAAGTCGGGCGACCGCAAGTAACGCAATCCAAGTCGGGAGTTTCCGTACATTCTTCCCGGACGACTCGTGGCCCTTTCAGGTAGGAATGCTCAGATTCGACTGATTTTTATGGGTAATGCCGGTATACCCCTGCGGTCTGCGCCAAATGAGAAGCGCTTCAAGGATTCGAACGGCAACGTTTCGACCGAGAGCGTTACATTTGTCATCGAGGGACCGGCTCTCGATTTGGAAACCAAGGAAATGTTTGTTCCATATTCTGCGTTTAACTTTAAGCCTTCTGGAGGAGGTCATATTTGTTACGTTGCTGTTAGGGCCGAGATTTTCATCGATGGCCTTGTGGTAGGAAGTTCAGAGGTCGCCCCCTTTAACTTTCGCTACTAAGGCCGTGAGCCCAGGGGAGGCAAGGGTTCGGCAAGGAGTTCAAGGCGGGCAGAAGGGGCGCAGTCTTTTTTCTTGTATTCTGCTGAAGCGCTCTCTCAAGCGATTGTCGCCTCGGGTGATCGACCAAATCTGCCAGGTCGCCTGTGATCCGGCTGACGTGTCCTTCGCTTCCCATGCGGAGGCGAGCCGCCAGCCAGCGCAGACTCACGCTGATTTTTTAACGCACGGCCCTCAGTCGGCCGACAAAAGAAAGGGCCGGAGGTCGATGGACACAGCACCTGCTTTTCGGATGAGGGTCAAACCGTTAATGTGAACATGCCGATAGGTGCTGGTCTTCGTCGTCGTCTGGTTCATTGATTCAGACCAACCAAGGAGATCGGCTGCGGGAATCACAAGCAACTTGTCGGACGTGCCACACTGGAAAGCAGCATACCCTCGTTTGGCAGCGCTTATCATATCCATTTGGAACTCGTGAAAGCCAAACCAGTATCCTTCTAAACTGCCGCGATTTTGATACGCGCGAGATGCTTTACAAACCACCACCGTTTCACCGTCAGGAGAAGCCATCGAGCTGCGTGTCTGCTTGATCAGTTTCACACCAAGATGCTTTTCCAGTCGTTCTACAGACATTTGCTGGAAAGTCGCCACCGTCTCAGTCCGACCATCGGTCTCGTCTCCAGTATCGCCGGCCACTGTTTCGTCGACCACCTCCGGCCGGAGATCTAATGCTGTCGAAAATAGTAGCTCGATGATTTCATCCAATTTCGTGAATTCGCGAGGAATTAGGATCTCGTGAATTTTCTTCACGATCGCCGGATCCTCGAGTTCTTCCTTCACGTCAAGGAGACGCAGAAGTGATTCGACGCTAATGAGACGCACATCCCACGCATGCCTGGATCCACGTATTTGCGCTTCCAAATCCGACGTGTCGTCCCGACCCACAATGATTAAAGCCGACGACTGCGATGCAACCAACTGTTGCTGATCAATCAACCGCTTGCGGTAGCCCGCGATCGTTTCCAACCGCAACTGGTATGCTGAAGTTGTTTTCACTTCCACGATCGCCTGATGCCCAGAAGGGAACTTCCAAATGCCATCGAACCCGATCGCGTTCTGACTTCCGCGATATCTTCCGAATTGGACTTCGAATCCAAGCCGCCTTCCAACTTCATTGATCAGATCTTGCAAAACTAATCCCGAATCGTTGAAGGCTTCGTCCAAGCATTGAATACAATATTTTGCCAGTTGAGCGGCTCGAATCAGCTCCACGTATTCTCGAAACTCGGCAGATGCAGCGGTTCCGTCTCGCAAGCGCCCGTCGCCGGCAAAAGCAATAATTTGCTGCACGTGCCGGTCTTCGAGTTCATGCGGCGTCTCCTGAAGTAGATTCTTTAAGGGCATGGGAAGTATGGAAATTCGTTATCGCGCGTATCATGCAAGAGTCCGTGTCGATACGTCAACGTCGGGCTTCGTTTCTGCGTGGAAATACCGAGGAAGGTCTGTGAATCGCGTCAAGCTCGGCTAGCGCGACGAATGCAGCCGTGTCCTCCCGCAGCGCATCCAGGAGAGCGGCCTCACCGGCAAACCGACCGAGTCCCTCATCGACCACATCGAATTCGACGAACACCGCGACTCCGTCGCCGACAGGCCTTGGGAAAAGACCTGAAAACAGGCTCCCGGCTTAACCGCCGCGGCTTCGACCGCAGCGCCGGCCCTTCGGTGCGAGTGTCGATAGTAAGCTCTGACCCCCTCGCTGTTCTAACCCCTCGGTTTTCATTGATTCCGGGCGATCCAGTCACTTGTCGGATGAGTTAGTGACTCGATTCGGCGGGCGAACTCTAACCGATCGGGCGGAGCACCGCTATCTACATCCTCGTCAGTAACGGCAACCTCTTTCCACTCGCCGGCGTCCGAAGGCAGTGGGCTCGCGATATTGCGGGCCAACAGGTACTGGAAATTTCGGATTCCTTGGAATTAAGCGATTCAAATATTCTCGTATGACCTTCCGCCACTATTAGTTTTCCATTGTGTTCCTCGACAACCGGAGGAGTAATGAACGAAAAAGCGCCTCGCCGAAGACGAACCACCAGCGGCTCATTATAGCGGACAACTCTGGCCAGAATACATACTCCGCAGCAGTCGAACCTGGTTGCGTTTGAAGCGTCGAATAAGTTGCTTCTGCGGATAAATTTCTTCGGGTGAAACCGTGCGGTATTCGAACTCTCCTTCCCGATAGATGTGTCTGCTTTTTAGACGAAGAATGATCTCGTCTCGATCGAATCGCGTGGCTCCATCAAGCGTCGGCGCAAACTCGTCCGCGCTGTGATTCGGCAAAAGCGACTTATAAGCTGGTCCATGCCTTCGATCACCGTCCAGTCGAGGGGCGAAATGTTTAAATTTCCCGTCATAAAGCTGCTGTTCTAACCCTCTTAGAGGAATTAGCATCGAAGCGTCGGATTTCGATGTTGGATCGAAGAAGGCGGCTACCAGCGGGGTCGGAATCGGGAGCAGTGGACCGACCGAGCAGTTAAGCCCTGTTAAGAGATGCAGAATTCTAGGATCAGAATCTTCGATCGACTGCGGGAAAAAGGCGATTCTGATCCTTGCGCCGCGGATCCGGCAGGCGATGAGAGTAACAATCAAATGGCGGACGAACGAGACGTCATCAGCAATAATGTCGACGGCGTCCGCGCGTTCCAATCGACTCTGGAACACCGTTAGATATTCCGTTTTAGTTGAGCAAAGTTCGTTCACCTAGTTTGGTATTACGTAAAATTAAAATCATATCTCGCGTTCCGAGGCAGTTTGTTCCTCCGATCTGGCCTTCCCCCTTATCTCCCAGTCGAGGATAGCGGAAGGCGACCAGAATAAAGCCCGTTCCCTCGGCCGAATGAGATTCCGCCTTGGGACAGGGTGACGGAACGTTAGCCCTGCCGCCACCACCATCGGCGCCTGCGCTTCTTCCAGTATTTAATTCGGTTCGCCGCACAGTCGCAACGGAGACTTTCTATGTGGCTAAGCACTGGCGTCAAAACAGCTGAAATCTTTGCGATTCGAGCGTCGTTTCGTCTGTATTTGTCAGAAGGACGCTGTAGAGGAAAGCCGTCATCGCTCACCGCGTACCACCAGTCGGTGTAAAGCCTCATTAGTTTCTCGGCGCAGGTCGGAAGCTTCGCTTCTAACTCCGAACGAAGCTGTCGGCACTTCGACTCGGCCCGGTAAATATCTTCTTTTGTCTTTCGTCCCTCTTCGCAGCAAAGATGCTTTTCCACCTCATCCGAAACCTGGATCATTCCCGTTCGTAGCTCGTCAAGATTCTGAAAAATCCGCGCCCGAATCGGCTCGCGTCGATCTTTCCTTTGCGTGTGTACTAGTTTGTAGCGCAAGAAAAAAACCCGTCACTCCGAGCCAATCCTTGACCTCGAACTTTGAAATGTGCGCCCATGAATCTATCCATTGGGCGTCAGCCGATAACCGTTGAAACAGTTCGGCAAACAATGCATCCCCTTATCCTACGCGGCGTGTTTAGCGAGGCAATCGAGGAGGATTGTCTTTGCAACCGCGTTATCGGTCAGATGTATTTCTAGCTTTCCAGCTTCGACTTCGCCAGCGAAAGGCCCGAACGCTTCATCCAAAAACGAGGACGGAAGCCCCAAGGCGCCATCAAGGTCCGATCACGTGAGAGTTCTCGCGCAAAGCTGGCTCGATTCGAGTTTCGCGGAACTCCTCCCCAGAAAAATCGCCCTGCAAGCGTGTTCGACCCCTGGAGCATCCGTAAAGTCTTTCACCAAAGAAATCTGCTTCGGTTCGTTTCGATTCACGGTTGGAAGGTCCATGAGATTAGGGTTCCGCGCAACAAGACGGAGTAGTCTGACAATCTTGGTTTATGGCCTGTTCGAAAGATGCACTGGCTTTCCCGGGAATGGATGAGCAATTCTCCTGCCGCGGCAGCATCGATGAACCGCTTGAGCGTTGGCAACCCTCGGCCCCTGCTCGGTTTTCCCGTCCGCGAATAATGTCCGGCGATGACGGCTCGACGGATAAGTTGCGACCCCTTCGGACGAGAAACGCAACCCGGTCCGAAAGGCGAGTGCCGATGGTTGCGGGAATACCCGCTCCTTGATCGTAGAAACAATAAGCAATTTCTCCTGTCGAGGCATCCCGATAACCCAAAAGCCACCACAAGCGATATCCCGTTTGTCGGTTTTCGTATCCCCATTCGGCTGCGTTCTGCATACCTTCCGCCAACGCCTCATACAAAAGTGAGCTCGATAGCTTTCCTGTCGTTCGCAGGTGATCCAAGAGAACTCTTGCAGCATCACGATCAACCCCCTCGCCTCGGCGATGCTCAAGGAAAAAGCGCGCTCCGCCGGGATGTCACCAAGAAACAGCTGGGAAATATTTGAAATAACCGATTTGTCCAAGCAGATCGCGGACGGCCGGCGTCTAGGAAACTTGCAAAGAAGTTCGACTGAGGGGGCAAACTGCTGCGCATAGAACATTTCCGCTATAAGCACCAAGGCCGCTGAGGGCGATAAGTTCCTGAGCGCAGCGTGGTCGATCAGGATGCGGCTGTATTCGCCTTGCGTAAGCGCAGCACGCACGTCCATCATGAATTTAACCGTGTCCACCGGATCGCTTCCGAAATCGAGCGTGGCGGGGCATATCAAAGACCCGGCACGCTTCGGCAAAAACGGTTTTGCGCGGTTCGTTTTGCGATTGTGCGGATTGCCATGGAGGGATCGCCGACGACGCTTGATCCTTCTCCCGAGCTTCAACGCACGGCGTTGCAAAGCCCGTTGGTGGCGATGCCACTTCGGCGAGAGTCGTCTCATTCCGGAGCGAGATTCCTGCTGGAATATACCGCCCACCGATTATGCCTTCGAGTAAATTTCCGCAACGGCTT
>CAWFYE010000018.1:0-158960 GCA_963819975.1 uncultured Verrucomicrobiae bacterium
GCAGACGATGGGAACCCATTCAATGCCAGGACGGAGCGCACGCTGAACGCGCCAAGACAATGAAAAGAACACGTAACATGGCGATATGATGAGGAGCTCCGCTGCCAAGACATGCCAAGCAAAGCGCGATTTCGCGAAGTAGAACGCCAAAAATGCAAGGGCGCTCACCGGCGGCATAAGGCCAAAGAAACTCCTGTATGTAAGGTGGCGAAGCAAACGACGGCGGAAGCACGCCCATGACAATGGATTCCGCGATATGCGGTTTTCGGAAGGGCCTTCGCCGACGGGGCGCCATAAGGTCCCTCTTCCTGCTCTTGACGCCACATCTGGAACGTTTCCCGCAATCTTTGAACGAGTCCGTGATCATCTGAGCATCTAACGAGACGGAGCTGAGCTGCTGCGAGCGAGGGCGCGCGGTGCGGCGGGTGAAGAAATGGAAGTAATGGAAAATGAGGTCGTACGCCGGCTCGCAGTCAGCTCGAGCGTCTGGTTAGGCCTTTGGTGTCCACGTTCGAGAGCGCGCTTTTCGTCGTCGGTAATAACACTGATGTCGTCTCCGCTGAAATAGAGCAAGGGTCGCGCTGCCGACCAACCTTGCTTTCCCGCAGGGCTGCTACGTCGTAGGTGTGGCGAGGACCTTCGACTGTAACGCGCGTAATGTGCTCGCCGAAGCCCCGAGTCATCAAGATGGATTCGCCGGGTGCGAGGCTCCAATCGATGCGGCGACCACTGCTGTAGTCAATGAAGAGTCGCAAACGGCCGCTGGTGGCCATTGAGCAGGCCGATGTCGATGAGATTGAAGCAGCGAGCAGTGCTCGGAATCAGGGCGACGATTGCGATAATCGTGAAAGTAGTCTCGCGCGCATAGACCTAACGAGAACAAGGTGAGCGATGGCGGCTGGGAGGGCGCGTGGCTTGCATAAAAAAGAATCTAGCTACTCGAAGCATGGAACACAAGGCCAGCCGCCATTCGCTCCACCGTCTGGTTAGGCCCGTCGAATAACATCGCGGTAAGAATATCTCAAGACTCTGCCCAAGCAACAATGCCAGCAACAGTCCGAGATTCGACATGAATGCCAAAGTCCGTATGTCCCGCTCCCTCGAAAGGCGAAAGCGCTACCGATAACAAGGCCAATACCAAGCAAAGTAAATGTAAAGAAGAACTGAAGTGGATCTTCATGTGGATATAGCGGAAAACCACCGCCGAAGGAGCCGGAATGCGAAAAACGGCTCCTTTCCAGCGCGACCATGCCGATGATGCAATACACGAACACGAGACCGAACTCCCATAGGCACCCTGCACGGGATGCGGGAAATAGGTGATTTAATAACCCGGGAGTCATCGACCAATAACCAACACAGATGCCCACGAGGATGCAGAAAACGTAAGCTGCGGCTCTAAGGAGGCGCATGAGGGTCTAACGAGACGGAGCTGAGCTGCTGCGAGCGAGGGCGCGCGTGGCAGCGGGTGAAGGGGTGGAAGTCATGAAAAACAGGGTCGTACGGCGGCTCGCAGTCAGCTCCAGCGATTGGTTAGGTCTGGGCGGCTTTCCAATGTATTTCCCGTAAATGAAATCTCAGCTTTCCCATCCCTGTCGATATTCGCTTCGACGACAGCCGTCTCTGAAAGCGCTTCGTAACGGAGCGTCTTAAACGTGTGAATCTTGCCCGGCTTGCCGTCTTTGTCTGGGTCGGCGCATGTGGTGCCCGGATCGACGACATAGGTCGCCTCGCCAAGCGCAGATATCACGTCGCCTTCAGTCTTAATGTCTTTAATCAGCTTGTGGAGGCGAAAGCCTTTCGGACGAGACGTCTGCAAACATCTGTCCACGGAGTGAATCTGCACGTTCAGCGCAGAATGGGCAGTGGTAAATTCGCAACGAGTGGCCGTGTGGCGTTTTCAGGTTGTATTCGTTGAGTTCGCGGATCAACTGGATCGGATTGTCCGGGTCGTGCGCAGCGCGTTCGAGCCAACGACAGTCGCAAAATGGCAAGTCATCGCGTGGCATGCTAATGAGACCTAACGAGACAGAAGTGAGCTGCCGCCACCGAGAGCGAGCGGTGCTCGGAGTGAAGAGGTTCTAGTCATCTGAAAACGAGGTCGTACGCCGGGTGGCGGTCAGCTCCACTGATTGGTTAGATGCGACGGTGATCACGCGTACTGTATTGCATCAGTGTTCTAAATAGAGGACTGCCGCGGTCTGCCGCGAAATAGCAATCGCGAAGGACGCGCCGAGGGCCGCAGGCGGCGCTCCGCAGACCCACCAAATGTTCTGGTCTTCTGTCACCGAATAGGGTTTCTGCACCGTGATGTTCTTCTCGCCATAGAGGCGGAACAATATCACTTCGGCAACTTTGATCGCCGTCTCTTTATCGGGCACTAGCCCCTCTTTCGGCAGAGGCACTCGTACGTCTAAACCGAGCGGCGTCATCTTGCCTGAAGGCACATGCGGAAGCTTGGGAGGCGACGGCGCTTCGGCGAATGCGATTACCACGGAAAACGAAATCAGCACAAACACGGCGGGAGACGTCTTCATAGCATCTAACGAGAACAAGATGAGCTGCTGCGAGCGAGAGCGTGCATGGCGCGGAGAAAAAGATTGAGGCCATGGAAAACAAGGTCGTACGCCGGCTCGCAGTCAGCTCCATCGCCCGGTTAGGTCTTCGGTATGCCAGCACTATCGGCCCTCAGGTCTTGTTTGCATGGGTGAGCTCGAACAAATCGAGAAGACTTTGCCGCGGCTCAAACTCCGCATCCTGCGATAAAGGCGCTTCTGTAGTGAGGATGAAGACCGTCTCGTCGTGCAAGATGACTCGGCAAAATGTCACGACCGACGAAGACGAGGTCTTTAGCTCAATTCCTGGTAGCCCGGCCGCATCGCTCCGCTTCATGTAAATGCGGTGGAACCCTGGTGGCTGTGTCGTAGTGAGAGAGGTCACGACCGACCGTGCGTCGGTGATGCTGCCATAAACCGATTTCGTGATGAGAAATATAACACCCGGCGCGGGCTTGCCGCCGACGACGAACGACTGCACAGGGCGGTGAACTGCCAATGAGCTGATTGCCGAATTCGGAGGCAGCTCGGCAAACGGCTTCGGCAGCACTACCGAAAAGCCACCGATTGAGGACGTGCGCTCGAACTGGAAATCGAACGCCGAGGCGTGCATCGATCCGACCAAACTAAGTGCTGCAATGAAAAATGAGGCGGGGCGCATGAGACCTAACGAGAACAAGATGAGCTGCCGAGACCGGGAGCGCGCTCGGCGGCGGGTAAAAGGGTGGAACCCATGTAAAACGAGGTCGTACGCCGGGTCTCGATCAGCTCGATCGATTGGTTAGACGGTTGGCGTGGCTGCATGAGAACGTCTGTTTAAAACTGCTCCGACAATATAGCCGACGCAAGCCCATCCAACGGCGTTTACAACAAAAAGCCGGATCGCGTGCATCAGGAGGAAGCGAGGATCGGCGCCCAGGAGAAGCGACGGCCATGATGCTATGTAAACAACGGCAGCACAAAAGACGCTGGCGTGTGCGCGGCCCGACTCTGCAACAACGGCGACAAACGCAGCGATGGTCATGGCTACTGACACCACGGCGAATGCAATCGCGAAACGAAGAGCCTTCTTGGAGAACATCCGTTACCGTCTAACGAGACACAAGATCAGCGACCGCTGGCGAGGGCGCGTGTGGCTGCGGGTTGAATGTGGAAGTCATCGAAAGCTAGAACGCGGAGCGGCCAGCGGTTCGCTGGATCGCCTGGTTAGATGAACGTCCGTGTCAGCGGTGTCTTCGCCTTGGATGTAGACAAGCTCGGTGTCCGTGAGCCTAATGATCCTGTCGCGATACGGATGTGTCACCTTATGCCCCTTCCTGCGAGAAGTGAATTCCCAGACTAGCGAATGGCCGTCGAGGCGCCAACGACCAGTTGCGTCGGGAGCTCGCCCACGTGGCGTCCAGATAAACCTGTGATCGGCGGTGAGCGTGAGATCGACCATCTGCTTGGAATGTGAGCGCTTGATAGTCACTCCGTCATCAACGCTCGTTTGTGTCGCTGGCATCGTCCACGTGCCGACTAACTGGTGCTCCGCGGGTAACGTGCTACAGGCGCTCAGTAAAGCCGGAAGTGCCAGCGACGCGACAAGCCGGTTCATCTAACGAGAACAAGATGAGCCACCGCGCGAATTACGAGGGGCGTTCATAAGCAGGAAAATCTTGGCATAAGGACGGTCCGCGGTTGGCTCCATCGCCCGGTTAGATGTTTCAGTATCCATGGTCCCAGTAATCTTTGTCCTGAAAATCCGAGACAGTTCCGTCGGACGCCTTGTAGAATCCGTCAGCGGTGACCTGCGACCAACCAAGAAAGCGCTTCCGGCGGGCTTCCACAATGACGGCAAGCTTCTCCTCGTGTGCCCGCGCCCATGTCGTCTTTTCCATCCGAGTGTGATCGATCTCGATCTGCTCTGTCAGCGGTGCCTCGACAAACCTCCGAAGGTGATCGAGCGGCTGGTTTCGGAGGGCTCTGGTGTCCTGCAAGAGCTGTGCATGAGCTTCATTGAACGCCGTCTTCACATCTAACGAGACGAAGATGAGCTGCTGCGAGCGAGGGCGCGCGTGGCAGCGGGTGAAGGGTGGAAGTCATGAAAAACAGGGTCGTACGGCGGCTCGCGGTCAGCTCCAGCGATTGGTTAGGTCTTGGGCGGTTTCCGATGAATTTCACCGTAGAAGAATCATCGGCTTGTCGCCGAGTCCCTGTCGATATTACGCTTCGACGACCAGCTCGGTATCTGAAAGCGCTTCGTAACGGAGCATCTGTAAACGTGTGAATCTTGCCCGGCTTCCGTCTTTGTCTGTGGTCAGCCATGTGGTGCTACCGGATCGATCGACATAGGTCGCCTCGCCAAGCGCAGATATCACGTCGCCTTCAGTCTTAATGTCTGCTAAACAGCTTGTGGAGGCGAATAGCCTCTGCGGACGATGACGTCTGCAAAGCATCTGTCCACGCGAGTGAATCTGGCGCACGTCCAGCGCATGAATGGGCAGTGGTAAATTCGCAACGAACTGGCCGTGTGGCGTTTTCGGTTGTATTCGTTGGAGTCGGGATCGAACTCGATCGGATAGTCCGGGTCGTGCGCAGCGCGTTCTGAGCCAACGAGCAGTCGCAAACGTGGCAAGCATCGCGTGGCATGCTAGTGAGACCTAACGAGAACAAGGTGAGCGATGGCGGCTGGGAGGGCGCGTGGCCTGCATAAAAAAGAATCTACCTATTCGAAGCATGGAACACAAGGCCAGCCGCCATTCGCTCCACCGTCTGGTTAGGCCCGTCGAATAACATCGCGGTTTAGAATGTATCCAAGGCTCTGCCCAAGAACAATGCCGGCAACAGTCCGAGATTCGACATGAATGTCCAAAGTCCGTATGTCCCGCTCCCTCGAAAGGCGAAAGCGCTACCGATAACAAGGCCAATACCAAGCAAAGTAAATGTAAAGAAGAACTGAAGTGGATCTTCATGTGGATATAGCGGAAAACCACGGCCGAAGGGACGGAATGCGAAAAACGGCTGCCTTTCCAGCGCGCGTAATCAGCGCCGATGAGTGCAAAGACGAACACGAGACGCGAACTCCCATAGGCAACCCTGACACGGGATGCGGGAGATCGGCGATTGAAAAAGCCCGGGAGTCATCTGACCAATAACCAACACAGCATGCCGCACGAGGATGCAGAAAACGTAAGCTGCGGCTCAAAGGAGGCGCATGAGGTCATCTAACGAGAACAAGATGAGCTGCTACGAGCGGGGGCGCGCGCGGCAGCGGGTGAAGGGGTAGAAGTCATGGAAAACGAGGTCGTACGCCGGCTCGCAGTCAGCTCCATCGCCTGGTTAGATGTCTTTGGTGGTCCACGCATCAGAGCGCGCTATCGTGCCGGAATGACACTGATGCGTCTACCGCTGAAAGAGAACCAAAGGTCGCGCCGCGCGACCGCAACCATGCATTCCGCAGCGCGCAACGTCTGGTGTCGCTGTACCGACGACTGCAACGCCGCAATGTGCGTCGCCGACCAGCCGGCGAGTCGTCAAGATAGCTTCGGCGGGTGCAGAATGGCTCCAATCGGTGCGACCACCACTGCGCTGCTTCCGATGCAGAAGTCGCGAATCGGCCGAGTGATGCCAGTGAATCACGCCGATGTCGAGAGCGTCGAAGCATGCGAGCGAGCTGCTACCGGAATCAGGCGATGATTGCGATAATCATGCAAGTACGTCGCATAGCATCTAACGAGTATTCGGTCTGAAAAATCTGCCTTGTAAGGCAGATAAAATCTGTATAATCCGCTTGCTTCCGGGGCTGCCGCCTTTTATACCGGGGTCCATGTTCCCGAGCTTGGACGCCTCTCCCGCACAGGGCAAGCCTAAAAAATTGCTCGACGAGGTGCGCGATCTGATGCGCCTGCGCCACTACAGCGTCCGGACCGAGCGCTGCTATTGTGACTGGATCAAGCGCTTCATTCACTTTCATGGCAAGCGGCACCCTCGGGAAATGGCCGAAGCCGAAGTGACGGCATTTTTGACTCACCTGGCCCGAGACGGCAACGTCGCGGCCTCGACCCAGAATCAAGCGTTGAGTGCACTTCTCTTCCTTTACAAGGAAACGCTGAAAACCGAGATCGGCTGGCTGGAAGGGGTGGAGCGCGCGACCAAGCCGAAACGATTGCCGGTCGTGCTGGGCCGTGATGAGGTGCACAAGATCTTCAGCCATCTTACTGGGATGCCGCGACTCATGGCCGGCCTCCTTTACGGCAGCGGCCTGCGTCTCATGGAATGTGTGCGGCTGCGGGTCAAAGATGTCGATTTTGGTTATGCCCGGGTCATGGTGCGCGATGGCAAGGGTGCGAAGGATCGGGTGACGATGTTGCCGGTAAACCTGGCGGCAGGACTGGAGCGGCACTTGAAGAAGGTGCAGGCGCAGCACGAGGAGGACCTCGAGGCGGGACTGGGTGACGTCTATCTGCCACAGGCCCTGGGACGGAAGTATCCCAATGCCGGGCGGGAATGGGCCTGGCAGTGGTTTTTTCCATCTTCTCGAATCTCGCTCGACCCGCGAGGGGGCGAGCGCCGCCGCCATCATGTGGATGAAAGTGTGCTCCAGGTGGCGGTGAAGAATGCCGTGCGCGCGGCCGGAATTGCCAAACCTGCGACCTGTCACACGTTGCGTCACAGTTTTGCCACCCATCTGCTCGAGAACGGCTACGACATCCGCACTGTGCAGGAGCTGCTGGGCCACAAAGACGTCTCCACCACCATGATCTATACGCATGTGCTCAATAAGCCGGGCATCGGGGTCAAGAGCCCGTTGGATTAGAGACGAGCGTTGTGCCAGAGGCGGACTCGGTAGCGGCGTTTCTCGTGATTGTGTAAGGCCCTGCTCGTTGCTAAGCCATGAGCGTGAACAAATCGTCTCCGCCTCCGACCGTGGCCCCGGCATCCGATTCCGCCGCAACCGCGCCGCCGGAGCGCGCGGAGGAGATCATGCTCGAGGGGCCGCACTCGCGCTTTGAGGAACTTTTCACTCTCTTCCGGGTGATGGCGGATTTTCTGCGCGGCTTTCGCGTCCTGCATTTCGTCGGGCCTTGCGTGACGGTCTTTGGTTCGGCCCGCATCAAGCCCGGCAGCCCGGAATATGAGATGGCGCGTCAGATGGGCGCAGGCATTGTGCGCCTCGGGTTCACTGTCATGACGGGCGGGGGTCCCGGGATCATGGAAGCGGCCAACCGCGGCGCGAAAGAAGCGGGCGGGCGCTCAGTCGGCTGCAACATTAAGCTCCCTTTCGAGCAGGCGCCTAACGAATATCTGGACCGTTGCGTGACGCTCGAGTATTTCTTTGTCCGCAAGGCGCTGCTCGAGAAATATTCCTACGGTTTCGTCGTGATGCCGGGTGGCGCCGGCACGCTCGACGAGTTCTTCGAGGCGCTCACGCTCATTCAGACGGGCAAGATCCAGAATTTTCCGATTGTCGTCATGGGCACGGAATACTGGCGGGAGTTGACCGATCTGCTGGCAAAGATGGCGCGCCTCGGAACGGTCGGGGAGGCGGATTTGGATTTGGTTTACGTGACTGATTCGGTGGAGGCAGCGCTCGAGCACATCCGGAGCAAGGCGATCGAGCCCTTTGGTCTCAGGCGGGTGGTGCGACGGTCACTTCCCTGGCTGGGCGAGCGCGGTCTGCCCGGCGCGGACTCATGAAACGCAATCACGAAGGGTGGGGGAGCGAGGGCCTGGTCGGTTTGCCTAGCGACCGGCGTTATTTGATCGGCGTCTCCGGGGGACGCGACTCGGTCGTGCTCCTGGACTGGCTGCTCGCGCAGGGTTATCGCCGCTTGATCGTCTGCCATTTCGAGCACGGTCTGCGCGGGCGCGCCGGGAAAGCGGATGCGCGTTTCGTCGGGCGGCTGGCCGAGAAGCATGGACTGGGGTTCGAGTCCGGGTCGGCTGATATCCGCGAGATCGCGCGTGAAAAGAAGCAATCGATCGAGACAGCGGCCCGAAATGAGCGGCTGGCATTCTTCGCCCGCGTCGCGCGTCGCCGCCGTTGCCCGACAATTTTTCTCGGGCATCACGCTGACGATCAGGTCGAGACTTTCTTGCTTAACCTTTTTCGCGGCGCCGGCGGACGCGGGCTCGGCGCGATGCGATCGCGGTCGAAGTATGGTGCTCTCGAGATTGTTCGCCCGCTGTTGGGTGTGTGGCGGTCCGAGATCGATCGCTATGTGCAGGAACACCGGCTGAAATTTCGCGAGGACGCGACGAACGAGGAGCTTGATGCGCGCCGCAATCGCATGCGGCACAAGATGATCCCGTGGCTCGAAAAGCAGCTCGGGCGGAATATCCGAACGACGATTTGGCGAGCCGCTACCGTCCTAAGGGAAGAGGAGGATTTCCTGGAAACGCTGACACCCGTTGGCCTAACGAAAGCCAAGGAACTGGACGTGGCGCAACTTCGCCCGCTCCCGCCGGCCTTGCAGCGTCGCGCCATCCGGCGATGGCTGAACGAACGCGGCGTGCCCGATCTCGGTTTCGCCGTGGTCGAAGAGGTGAGGGGACTGCTCGGGGGCGGGGCGCCGGCCCGGATCAATCTCGCTCGCGGTGCGCATGCCAGGCGTCGCGCCGGGAAAATTTTTCTGGAGTGACTACATCTGCGACAAGATTCAGAAACTTGGCTCTTGGCAAATCTCCGCGCAGGAGTGACGAAGATAGCTGATGAAACCGTTTATTACTCTCCGAGCGGCTCTGGTGGCGATCGCTTTTGTTGTTCCGCCAAGCGCGCGGGCGGAGGATGGTCTCCAACCTTTTCTCGAGGAAACGCTGGTGGCCGTTCGGGAAAAGGATCACCTGCCCGCCGTCGCCGCGCTGGTTCAGATCGATGGCAAGGTCGCGGCTGAGGCAGCGATCGGGATGCGCGCGCTTGGTCACCCCGAGAAGGTGACGACCGACGATCGCTGGCACATCGGATCGGATACCAAGGCTTTCACCGCCACACTCATCGCGCGCCTGGTCGAACAAGGCGTCATGCGTTTTGACGATACACTGGCGGTTTCTTTCCCCGCTTTCGCGGAAGCGATGGACCCCGCCTATCGCAATATCACCGTGACGCAGCTGTTGAGTCACACTGCCGGTCTGCCGCCGCTGACCGACGACAAGGAGATCCCTTCATTCATGGCTGTGATCAAATCAGCGAACGGGGTGAAGGCGCAGCGCGAGGCGATCGCGCGCAAATATTTGACGATGGCGCCCGCCTCCAAATCCGGCGAGTTCGTCTACTCAAATCTCGGTTTCATCATCGCCGGCGCGATCGCCGAGGCGCGCACCGGCAAGACGTGGGAAGAGCTCATCCGCGAGCAGATCTTCGAGCCGCTCGGGATCAAAGACGCAGGTTTCGGCCCGCCGGGCGCGTCGGGGAAGTTCGATCAACCCTGGGGTCACAAGGAAGAGGCGGGCAAACTCGTCCCGCTCGATCCCGCGAATCCCGAAGCCGACAATCCACCCGCGCTTGGCCCGGCCGGCACGATCAATATCGCGCTGAAAGACTGGCTGCTCTTTGCCCAGGATCAGCTCAATGGCGTCCACGGCCGGGGCAAACTTTTGAAACCGGAGACCTATCGCAAACTGCACACACCGGTGACGGGGAACTACGCGCTCGGCTGGGGCGCGAAGCTCGGTCCCGATGGAGTGCCGTTGATTCTGACGCATACCGGAAGCAACGGCTTCTGGGTCGCCGACATCCGCATCATGCCGAAGCACGACACGATCTTCCTCGTCGTCACAAACGCCGGCAACGACGCTGCCAACGAGGCGATGAAAGACATCGGCACACCATTGAAAGAACGACTCAAGCCACTCGACTGATATCCGAAGTTACTCAATGAATTGTTCGTCTCTTTTTCCTGGTTTTCTGGTTTCCTGATTCAAGTTTTCCAATATGAGTTCCGCAGTCCGAGTTCGTTTCGCGCCGTCGCCCACTGGTTATCTTCACATCGGGGGCGCGCGGACCGCGCTCTTCAATTGGCTCTACGCGCATCACACCGGTGGCACCCTCGTTTTGCGAATTGAAGACACTGACCAGGCTCGCAACACTGCCGAGGCCGCGCAGGCGATCTATGACGGGCTCCGCTGGCTCGGGCTCGATTGGGACGAAGGCCCGCAGGCGGGTGGAAACTACGGCCCCTATTTCCAAAGCGAACGCAATGAAATCTACGAACGCCATTTCAAAAAGCTGGAAGAGGGCGGTTATCTCTTCGAAGAAAACGGAGCGATCCGTTTTCGTTCGCCGCGCGAGCATGTCGTGGTCGACGACGTCGTCTGCGGCAAGATTGATTTTGACCTAACGAACCCGGAAACGCATCCCGACATGACGATCCGCCGGCCGGATGGCTCGTGGATTTTTCATTTCGTCAACGTGGTCGACGACCTCGAGATGGAGATCAGCCACGTCATCAGGGGCGAGGATCATCTCTCGAATACGCCCAAGCACATCGAACTCTACCGCGCACTCGGCGCAGAGCCGCCGCGTTTCGCGCACATCCCGCTCATCCTGAATCAGGACGGCTCGAAGATGAGCAAGCGCGACGCGGGTGCGAGCCTCAACACTTATATCGAGGAAGGGTTCCTTCCCGAGGCGGTGCGCAATTATCTCTGCCTGCTCGGCTGGTCGCCAAAGGACGATCGCGAAAAAATCGAGCTCGAGGAAGTCGTCACGCTTTTTGAACTGGAAAAGATTCATCGCAAGAATGCTTCGTTCGATCTGGCCAAGTGCACCTGGCTCAATGGTGAGTATGTGCGCGAATTGCCCGACGACCGGTTCCAAGCACTCGCCCGGATCGCTCTCGCCCGTGCCGGAATCGATACGAGCAAGTTCTCGGAAGAGTACGTGCGGGCCGCAATCGATACCTGCAAAGGGAAATTCCGGATCTTCAGCGAGTTGCCGGCATATGGCGGTTTTTATTTTACCGACGAGATCGTCTGGCAGCCGGAAGGTGTGGCGAAGCACTTCATCTCGGAGAACCGTCCGCTCCTGCAGTCATTGCGCGACGCTTTTGCCAACCTCGAGAACTTCGATGCGGTCTCGCTCGAGAGCACCCTCAAGGCGACTGCTGCCGAACTGGGAGTTAAACCGAAGGTGCTCGTCCACCCGACCCGGCTCGCCGTCACCGGCAGCAACGCCGGCCCGAGTCTCTATCATCTGCTCGAAATCCTTGGGAAGCCGAAGGTCCTGGCGCGGATCGATCAAGCTCTCGCGATCATGCCGAGCAGCTAAAACCTCGAGGACTTCAGTCCGTCAGGCCGAGGAGAACCATCCAAAGCCCCATATAGAGCAAGGTCCAGAGCAAGGCGTCCCATTTTCGCGGGGCATTCAGACGTTGCGCGGCTTTCGCTCCCGGCGGAGGCGCGGCCGGAAACCAGAACGTGAGACGCGGCGTCTGCCAGCGCAGGAGAAAAGGCAGAGCGACGACGAAAAGAATCGCGGGCAACGCACGCCAGCCGTTGTTGCCTAACGAAATGAAAAGGTAAAACCCGGCGGCGGACAGCGGGAGCATCAACCACGAGAAAAGCCCAACCCACCGACGGTAACGGCGCTCCGGGATCGTGCGATGAATGAGCTGCCAGGCGGCCACGACCCAGAACACGCCTGCGATTGCGACCACCGTTCCAAATCCTCCACGCGGGCTGAACGTTTCACTGTTCGACGTCTCCGGGGGAAAGGCGACATTCGCCAGCACCACGAGCAGCCCAGCCGTCGCGCAAAGGAGGTGTTCGTTCAGGCGCACAACGCCCGGCAGACGGAGGCGGGTCATGCCTTCAGGCACGGCGGGCACGGGATTCTTTCGTCGGCGGGTCGCATCCCAACGACGCAGGTCGATCCATTGCCGCCGCCAAAGCCACTGCAGCGATTCCGGTAAACCGATCGCGCTCCCGATTACTGTCATCGCGCCTTTTTGCAGAAGTCCGCCCTGAACGCCGAGCCATTCGGTTGTCGTGCGGTTCGTGAGCAGGACTATCTGCGTCCCGTCGGCCGCCTCCTTCGCGCCGAGGCCGATCATCTCGGAACGTAAGCGCGCCGCGGCGGGCCCGTCTTCTACATCGTGTAATAGTTGGAACCGCCCCAACTCCGCAAATCGAGTGGGCAAGTCTGGAATTTTCATGACGCGTCCACGGCGATAAGCGTCCCACGCTTTTCCGGTCGGGCACCAGCGCAGTACATCCTCCGGACGCAGCAGAGTCACGACAACCAGCGCGGCGCACCCGACGCCGACAATTCCGCCGAGAATGGAATTCGAAATCCCCTGGTAATGCATTCCAGCGGTCAGCGCGGTGATCGCGGGGAACCATCCAGTCCGGCCGATGAGGTAGAAGCCGAAGATACCGGTGAAGAGAAGCAGAGTCAGGAGCAGGCGCGTCATGCCCATCCTTCGCCAGAGAAAAGCGAGACAGGCGTGCCAGGCGACGACGCCGAAAAGAAACGGGAGCATGAGCCAGGTGAAGACGCGAAGTGCGATCGGGTCCTTTTCGAATCCGAGGCCCTGCCAGTCGCCGAAAATCATGAGGGGAAGAAAAAAGGTGGAAGCCAGCATGAGGGTGAGGAGAGCAATCCACGGGGGCAGGCGCGGAAAGCGAGCAGGCTTCGTTTGGTGCGTCGCTGATTTCTGCTCGAGAAGTTGCGTCAGCCGCTTCAGGGCCGACCGAAAGCGGCCGCGGAAATCCACCATCCGGGCCTCCTGCATTTCCGGCGGCAGTTTGCAGGAGCGAAAAAGTGCGACGAGCAACCGATCTCCCTGGGCAAGGGCGCGTTTCCATTCCCGCTCGACATAGGGGGAGCGCACACTGGCAGGAGTGGCGACCAGAATCACGGTCTCTGCATCGTCCAGCGCGCGGTCGATTTCTTCTCCCCATTCGCCGCCCGGGATGAGTTCATTCGCGTCCAGCCAGTTCGCAATCCCGCGCTCCGCGAGATGGAAGGCAAGCGACTCGGCAAAGTAAAAGTCTTTGCGCGAATAACTGATGAAGACCGCAGGCATCGGTTCCCGCGGGAATGTTGCGCTGGCCGCGATGCCGCGGGCGAGCAGAAATTATTTCTTCGCCTCTTTCGCCCAGGCATCGCGAAGGGTGATCGTGCGATTGAAGACGAGTTTGCCTGGTCGCGAATCGCGATCGAGCGCGAAATAGGCCAGCCGTTCAAACTGGTAACGCAACTCCGGATTCGCTTCGCCTAACGACGGCTCGCATTTCGCGGTTACGACTTCGAGCGAGTGCGGGTTGATGAACGCTTTGAAGTCTCCGTCGGCGTCCGGTTCCGGCACGGTAAAAAGCCGATCGTAAAGGCGCACCTCCGCGTCGATCGCGTGCGCCGCGCTGACCCAGTGGATCGTGCCCTTGATCTTGCGATTGGAAGTCGCGCCGCCCGATTTGCTCTCCAGATCGGCGCTACACCGCAGCTCAGTGACCTCGCCGGACGCATCCTTGATCACTTCGTCGCACTTGATGATGTAGGCGTATTTCAAACGCACTTCGCCGCCCGGTTTGAGCCGGAAATATTTCGGCACCGGCGTTTCCATGAAGTCGGCGCGATCGATAAAAATCTCGCGGCTGAATGGAACCTGGCGCGTGCCCGGCGGACGGATCTTCCGGATTGTTCGTCGCCTCCAGTTCCTCTGTTTTTCCCTCGGGATAATTCGTGATCACGATCTTCAGAGGATGCAGAACGGCCAACCGGCGAAGGGAGGTTTTGTTGAACTCGTTCCGCATCGCGTACTCGAGCGCATCGACTTCGGTGAGTGACGGATATTTCGTGATCCCGATTCGGTAGGCGAAATCGCGCAGCACGCTCGCGGTCACGCCGCGGCGGCGCATGCCGGAGATGGTCGGGAGACGAGGATCATCCCAGCCGCTGACCAGTCCCTCGTCGACGAGCTGCTTGAGCTTGCGTTTGCTCATCACGGTGTAGGTGAGGTTGAGCCGGGCAAATTCGTATTGGTGCGGAAGAAGCCGCGGGAGATCGAGCGACTCCAGAATCCAATCGTAGAGCGGGCGATGAACCTCGAACTCCAGTGTGCAAAGCGAGTGGGTGATTCCTTCGAGATAATCGCTCAGCCCATGCGCGAAATCGTAGAGCGGATAGATGCACCATTCGTCACCGGTCTGATGATGAGCGGCGTGACGGATCCGGTAGAGAACCGGGTCGCGCAGCCAGACGTTAGGCGCCTGCATGTCGATCCTGGCGCGGAGAGTCCGAGCGCCATCCGGAAACTCGCCCGCTTTCATTCGCGCGAGCAGGTCGAGGTTCTCGTCCACTAAGCGATTGCGGAAGGGACCCTCCTTGCCAAGGCGGCGATATTCATCCGTTTCCTCTGCGGTCATATCGCAGACGTAGGCTTTGCCTTTGCGCACCAGGTCCTGCGCGAATTCGTAGAATTGCGGGAAGTAATCGGACGCATAAAACGGAGTCGCGTCTTCCTTGAGATTGAGATTTGTATCCGCCCAACCGGCGATCAGCCAGCGCACGTCGGCCATGATGGAATCGACAAATTCAACTTCTTCCTTGGCCGGGTTGGTGTCGTCCATCCGGATGTTGCAGCGCCCGCCGAACTCGTGCGCGATGCCGAAGTTGAGGCAGATTGCCTTGGTGTGTCCGATGTGCAGATAGCCGTTAGGCTCGGGAGGGAAACGGGTGTGGATGAGGGAAATCTTTCCGCTCCGCACATCTTCTGCGACGATATCGCGGATGAAATCGGAAGGAGTGGCTGGATCGGTGGCGGTTTCGGACATGCGGTGGCGCGACGGTAAACACGCCGCGCCCGCTTGTCATCCCGCGCGCGTTTCTCGATGAAAGAGGTTTACGATCTGGCAGACCTGCGTCACTGGGAAAGAACGGCCGCAGAAATTTCACCCCCGATTCGACTCGGCGTGGTCGGAGATCCGGTCGCGCCGTCGCTCTCGCCGGCGATGCAGAACGCCGCCTTGGAGAAAAGCGACCTCCCGCTGCGGTATGCGCGTTTCCAGATTGCGCCCCCGGAACTCGAAGAAGCGCTCGACCGGTTTCGCCGGCTCGACTTTGTCGGACTCAACCTGACGATGCCGCACAAAATCACGGCCCTCCCGCTGGTCGGCGAGGTGGAGGAACGGGCGCGGCGGATCGGCGCGATCAACACGATCGTTTTTCGTGACGGCAAATCGTTAGGCTGGAATACCGACGCGCCCGGATTTGAGCGCGCGATCCGGGAAGCTTTCTCGGTCGACCTGCGCGACCTGCGGGTGCTGCTTCTCGGAGCGGGCGGGGGAGCGGGGCGCGCCCTCGCCTACCAATGCGCTTTTGAGAACTGCGAACGGCTCGTGCTTGTCAATCGCACCCTGGCCAAAGCCCAGGCGCTGGCCCGCGAGCTGGTCTCCTACTTCAGCGGTCCGCGTGTGCTCGGGCCGGAAGCGCGGCTCGAAGCGGTTCCCTGGGAAGAGGCGGCCTTGCGCACCCAGCTCGGCCGGACTGACCTGGTGATTCACGCCACTACGCTCGGACTGAAGCATCTCGATCCTTTGCCCCTGCCGCACTCGCTCCTCGCGCCGCATCTCATGATTTACGATCTCGTTTATCAAACGTCGCAGACGCCGCTTCTCGCGGCAGCGGAAGAATCTGGCGCCCGGGGAGCAAATGGCCTGACGATGCTCCTGCATCAGGGCGCGCTCGCCTTCGAACTGTGGTTCAATCGCCCGGCGCCGGTCGCGGCGATGCGCGAAGCCCTCCGCACTGCGGCCGCCGCGCGTTAAGGCGCTCAATCGAGCCGCGCAAAATCCTTTGGTCGGACCACGGGTGGGTGGTGGAAAATACGGCGTGCGGTTTCACGCAGGCGATCGGCCCCTTGGGCGGCTGCGCAGCGCCACTGCAGACCGCGACCATAATCGGTCGCCTCTTTTTCGAAGGAGCTGAGAGTTGCACCGTAAGCCCGCCTGCCTGACGAATCGGCGGACGGCGCCGGTTTGCTTGAATCGAGCGAGGCGTAGCGCTCGACCCAGCGGGCATCGTCACTCAGCAGGGCGGAGGAAAGCTGGTGATCGACAAAGCGACGCGCCGGCGAGCCGAGCCAAAGATCGTGCACGAAGACGGCCGCCGGCCCGCGGGACCGGAGCAGGCGCAGGGCGAGCTTGAGGGCGCGGAAATCCTTCGGGCCGTCGATCAGGACAACATCGCCGGGTCCAACCAATTCCGGCAGAAGGATGAGAGAATCGCCAAAGCGGCAATCAACATTCGCGCGGTCTGCGAGTTTCTCGGCCGCGATCGCGACATCGGGAGAGTGCGGGTCGGACTCCAGACTAACGATCGCTGTCTCCGGAAAAAGGAGCGAAAGGACGAGCGTGCTTTGAGCGCGAGCCCGTCCGGATTCCACGATCCGCGCCGGAGCGCGTGGCGCGACGAGCGTGTAAAAGAAGAAAAGTTCGCTTCGCCGGATTCCCTTCTTTTCATGCGTCAGGGAGCCGGTCGCGGCGAGGAACCGGGGCAACAGAGCCTCCGCTGCGCCCAGCAATTGGTCCCACCTGGCTTCGTTCTTCGTCATTTCAGGTTTCAACGAACTTCCTTTTCTGCTCTCTGTCGACGGACGTTGACGTCACTTCGCGGGGACGATACACCCTTGCCCATGACCGGACCGTCGCCCAACCGCAAGAGCTACGGACCATGGCTGGTCGCGCTCGGTGCGGCGCTTTGGGGGACGGAGAGCGCGTGGCGGATTCCGCTTAACGATCTCTTCGACGCCGAGGTGATCGTCTTCTGGGAACATGTCCTCATCCTCCTCATATTCCTCCCGCTTCTGGTCGTTAGGCTGAAGGAAATTCCGAAGATCGATGGCAAGTCCTGGGGTTACCTGCTTTTCTCCGGCTTCGCCGGCTCGGCCGTCGGAACGATTTTCTTCACGATGGCGTTGAAGAGTGGAAATCCGACGGTCGTGAACGTGGTGCTCAATATTCAGCCGGTCATTTCCACGACCGCCGCCTGCCTTCTCTTTGGCGACCGGTTGGCGCGCGGTTTTTATTTTTTCGCCGGCCTCGCGATCGTGGCCGGCATTTTTGTTTCGGTGACCTACCCGGGTTTGATCGGAGAATCGTTCGTGCAGGCGGGGCTGAATCTCGGAACCGGTTACGCGCTCATCTGCGCGCTCTTTTGGGGACTCTCCACCGTCGCAGGTCGCGGCGTCATGACCGGTATGTCGCTCCAGCTTGCCTCGAGTTTGCGGATCGTGGTCGGGTTGGTTTGCATGACGCTCATCCTGCTCGTCATGGGCAAACTGCACGGGGCTGCGCTTTGGCCGACCGCGGCGCAGGCCCGTCCCGGGACCGCGATCGGCGCCCTCATCCTTCTCGCCACCATCTCGGGCGGTATCCCGCTCCTGATCTACTTTGAAGGCCTGCGCCTAACGAAAGCTTCGACCGCGGGCTACTTCGAAATGATGCAGACCCTTGCTGCGGTCTGCATCACGTGGGGATTTTTCCACGCCGCACTGCGTCCGCACCAGGTCATTGCGGCGATCGTCCTGATGGCCGCGGTCGCGATGGTGCAGCGAGTGCAGAGCCAGACGGATTGACCTCGGTGATGCACTTCGAAACGGCCCCTTCGTTCATGATCGGTTCGATCATTGGAATTGATATTCCGGCAGCTCGATGTCGTCCTGCAGGGCGCGGCCGATGAAATAATTCGCCACCAGCGGAATGCACAGCAATAGGCTCATCTTATCGCGAAACCAAACACCCAGGTTGCTCCGCGGTGCGAACGAGGATGCAAATTTCGCGGCCGACTCCTGCCTGCTTTTTAGGAACGGCATCATGCGTTCCTCGTAACCGGCAAATGCCGGGGCGTGATTGCCCCCGCACTGCTTTAGTTCGCCCGCCAGCACGTACGCTTCTGCCATGGCCAGGCCCGTCCCTTCGCCTGCCAGCAGAGAGACACAAGCAGCGGCATCGCCGATCAGCGCCACGCGCCCCTTAGTCCACCGGTTCATGCGGATTTGGCTGACCCGGTCGAAATAGATTCCGTCGGTTGTCTCCATGAGGTCAAGAATCCGCGGGCATTCCCAGCCCGCGCCGGCGAACACCTTGCGTAGCGCTGCCTTGCGCTCTTGATCGTTGGCGGGCCTCGCGCCGTTCAAATACTCGTCGCGAAAAACGAAAAGAAAGAGCGTTTTGCCGCCCCGCATTGACAACCGCGTAACCAACCGTCCCGCCACCCCGTGGCTGATCGCGATGAGTTCATCGCACGTTTCGTCGCCCGCTACCTCAAACGCCGCCACGTGATAGCCTAACGACAATTCAAACTCTTCGTCCGGTCCGAAGACGAGCCGGCGCACTCGCGAATGCAATCCGTCCGCGCCGATCACGAGATCGACTTCGCGCGGAGCGGCGTGATCGAAACTGACCCGCACAGAGCCGCCGAGGTCCGTGATCCCCGCGATCGAGTCGCCAAAGATCGTCTCCACCTTTCCCTCCAGCGCCTCGTAGATCGTCGCCGCAAGCTCCGAGCGCGCCAGCTCGATGAAACGGCCGGCGGTCATGCGCCGGAAAACATCCACCGAAAAGCCGCCGCGTTTCCTTCCCTGCCGGTCGACGTAGCGCATCTCCTTGATTTGAAATCCGATCTCCTTGATTCGCGGCAGCAGGCCCATTCTCTCGGCGATATCGTAGCCGATCCCCCAGAAGTCGATCGCGTAACCGCCGCGGCGCAGACTGGGCGCCTCCTCCACCAGCAACACCTCGTGACCGGATTTCCGCAGCCAGTAAGCGAGCGTCGGACCGCCGATCCCGGCTCCGTTGATGGCAATCCTCACCGTCGTCTTTCCCGCCGTGCCATGAGAATAAACTGCGAGCCTGGAAGACGCGGTCAACCTTCACTCCACAATCGCCCGCTGCGGTCGGCGATTGCACTCCGCAGTTTTTGTAAGCGCGAGACGGAAGGAAACGCTTTCAGACCCGGCCCATACCTTGCACGATGCAGGCGCTGAACCATGAATGACCTCGTGCTGCACTGTACTGACGCGCTAAGAGCATGAGCCTCCTCCGTCAACGTCAGGGCCGGATCGCCCTCTTCACCTTGCTTTACTTAAGCGAAGGTGCGCCGATCGGATTCATTTGGTGGGCCTTGCCGACGATGCTCCGCACGGCCGGCGTCACAGTGCCAAAGATTACCGCGCTGACGGCGGTACTGGTCTTGCCATGGGTCTTCAAGTTTCTCTGGGCGCCACTCGTGGATGCGATGCGCACCCCGCGCTGGGGATTCCGCGCCTGGATCATCTCTGCGCAGCTCGCGATGGGCGCGACGCTGTTGCCGCTCGTCTGGCTGGATCCGGCCCGGCATTTTCAATGGTGGGGCGTGCTCCTGCTCTTGCACGCGTTCTGCGCCGCGACCCAGGACGTGGCCATCGATGCCATGGCCATCAACCTCGTGCCGGAGCACCAGCGCGGGACTCTCAATGGCTGCATGCAGGCCGGGATGCTCGTTGGTCGGAGCCTGTTCGGCGGCGGCGCGCTGCTCGTCGCCGCGGCCGGCGGAATCCCGTCGGTAATCGTGGCGCTGGTCGTCTGCATCTGGATCACGCTCATCTGCGTGATTTTCATCCAGGAGCCGCCGGAGATGGCCGGCATCAGGCATCGGGTGGCAGACTTCTGCCGTCACCTGCAAGCCGCGCTGCGCCGTCGGGCGACGTGGCTCGGGCTCGCGTTTGCACTCGTGGCCGCAGCCGGCTTCGAGGCCACTGGCCAGCTCGCAGGGCCGTTCCTTGTCGATCGCGGTGTGTCGGAAAAGGCGATCGGTTTGTTCTTTGGCCTGGCCGTGGTCGCGGCCACGCTCGTCGGCGGTTTGATCGGCGGAAAGCTCTCCGACCGCTGGGGACGCATCCGCGCGGTCGCGATTTTTCTCGTCGGCTTCGTCGCGATGATTACCGGGCTCGCGTTCTCCGATCTCGCAATGGCAACGCCTGAGCCGTCCGTGCTGATCGGCTGGCTGACGGCGATGTATTTCTTCATCGGTCTTTTCACGGCTTCGTCCTATGCCCTTTTCATGGACCTGACGGATGCCCGCCTGGGCGGGACGCAGTTCAGCGCCTTCATGTCCGCCACGAACGGCTGCGAATCGTGGTCCGCCTGGGCGGGTGGCAGAATCGTCGGCCCCGGCAACTACGCCGCGGCCTTCCTCACCATGGCCGCCGCATCGCTACTAAGTCTCCCGTTGCTGAAGTGGCTGGCGAAGGAACGCGAGCATTTGCCGGAGGCCGACGGCGTATCCCGCGCCGGTTGACCGCGGCGCGCTTCTCAATGAGGGACTGAACGTGAACACGATTATCCCGGTTTTGGCGGTCAGCGGCACGTTGCTCCTCGTCGTGACGAGTCTCCTGAATTTCTCAGTGTTCGTCCGACAATTACGCGCCGGTCGCGAGCAACTCGAGACCGCGCGACGCTTGCTCGAGAACGCGCGACAAGGGCCGGAGATCCAGCTCGTTCAGCGGGCCATGACCGAGACCTCGGATCATCTCAAGGTTCTCGTGGAGCGGCCGTATCTGCGACCCTACTTTTACGAAAACAAAGCGTGGGTCCCCGGCGAGCAGGCGACCAGCGACGAAGTGAAAGCGATGGCGGAGCTGCTGCTCAATAATCTCGCCTCGGCCATCATTCATTCCGCGGCCTTTCCGCAGTATCCGATCCGTGGCGTGGAGCAAACCATCCGCTTCCATCTTCGAAACAGCCCCGCTCTCCGTGACTTCCTGATCGAGGCGTTCGACCGATTTTCGCTCGCCGGGCTGGCTTTGCTGTCACTCAAGAATGAGAACAAAGTGCAAACCGAGGAGGACCTGCGCCAACTGATCGTCGCGGCCGGCGCTGACCCGGCGGAAAAGGCGCGTCGAGAGCGGCTCCTGCACTATCTGCAGTCGGTCGAGAAACCGGAGGCGCTGGAGTTGGCAAGATACAGCTACAATCGGGCGCAGACAGTTTCGCTCGCGAAATGTGGTCAACCCGTGAAGGGACAACCGTCGCGTTCGTCCGGAGTGTAGCGGGGGCCGTGCCGGCCGCGAGGCTGTAGAGGGTTGCGCGCCCCGCGGATTGGCACGTTGTTCTCCGGCATCATGAGAATATCGCGCTGGGTTGTTGTCGTCTTTGGTCTGCTCATCATTAATCTGCGCGCCGTTGATCCGAAAACGGCGGCGCCGGCTGCTGAGAAAAAGCCGGTTACGAACGAGTACCAGGGCACCAAGGTCGAGGACGATTATCAATGGCTAGAGAACGAGGCCGATCCGGCGGTCAAGAGCTGGTCGGATGCGGAAAACAAACACGCCCGCGCCTATCTCGACAGCCTTGCGAGCCGTAAGAAGATCGTAGAGCAGCTCAAGACTTGGTACGCGAAAACCTCGCCGAGTTATTCCTCGCTCGTGGCGCGGCCCGGGGTGCTTTTCGCGATGAAGTTTCAACCGCCGAAACAGCAACCAATGCTCGTTAGGCTGGCCTCGGCGAACGATTTGAAATCGGAGAAGGTGCTGGTCGACCCGAACCAGATCGACAGCAAAGGGACGACCGCAATCGACTGGTTCAGCCCGTCGCTCGACGGCAAGAAGGTGGCGGTTTCCCTCTCCACGGGTGGAAGCGAGGATGGCACGCTCCACTTTTACGACGCCACCACCGGCAAGGAGCTGGGCGATACCATCGCGCATGTCCAATACCCGACGGCGGGCGGCAGCGCGGCCTGGAATGGCGCAGGCGACGGCGTTTACTACACGCGATTCCCGAGGAAGGGAGAGCGGCCGGAGGCGGACCTGAACTTTTACCAGCAGATTTATTTCCATAAACTCGGCACGCCCGACAGCGAGGACACCTACTCGATCGGGAAAGAATTTCCCCGCATCGCGGAGATCCAGCTCGAGTCATCCCACGATGGCAAGTATGTTCTTGCCTCGGTCGCGGACGGCGACGGCGGCGATTTCGCCCATTACTTGTTAGGCCCGGATGGCAAGTGGACGCAGATCACGAAGTTCAGCGATCAGGTGAAACTGGCGCAGCTCGGCCGGGACGACGCGCTTTATCTCCTCTCCCGCGCCGGTGCGCCGCACGGCAAGGTCCTGCGTCTGCCGATCGAGACGCCGGAGTTAGGCAAGGCACGTGAGATCGTGCCGGCGAGCGACGCGGTCATCCAGCGCCTGGAACCGACGGAGAAGGCACTCTACGTCGGCGATTTGTTAGGCGGGCCTTCCCAGTTGCGCCGCTTCGACCTCGAGGGGAAGAACGTCACCACCATTTCGGTGCCGGAAATCTCCAATGTCCAGGAATTGGTTGCAGAAGGGGATGGCTCGCTCCTTTTCCGCGACCAAAGTTACACGGAACCGCCCGCCTGGTTCGAGATCGCGCCCGAAGGGACTGAGCCGAAGAAAACCGCGCTCGTCAGCACTTCGCCGGTCTCGTTTTCCGATATCGAAGTGACCCGAGAGTTCGCCACCGCCAAGGACGGGACCAAGGTCCCGCTCAACATCATGCGAAAGAAGGGAACGAAGCTCGACGGAAACAATCCGACACTCCTTTACGGGTACGGCGGTTACGGCATCAGCATGTCGCCCACGTTCGACTTTACCCGGCGTCTTTGGTTCGATCGCGGTGGGATCTATGTTGTCGCCAACATCCGCGGCGGCGGCGAGTTTGGCGAGGAATGGCATAAGGCCGGGAACCTAACGAACAAACAAAACGTTTTCGATGATTTCGCCGCGGCGGCGCAATATCTGATCGAGAAGAAATACACCAACTCGGACAAACTGGCCCTGATGGGAGGAAGCAACGGCGGCCTCCTGATGGGCGCACTCTTCACCCAGCATCCTGATCTGATGCGGGCGGTCGTGTCTGCGGTCGGCATCTACGACATGCTGCGGGTCGAACTGGCGCCGAACGGGGCTTTTAACGTGACCGAATTCGGCACGGTCAAGGACCCGGCTCAATTCAAGGCGCTCTATGCTTACTCACCGTATCATCATGTGACCGATGGCACGAAGTATCCAGCCATCCTCATGCTGACTGGGGCAAACGACGGTCGCGTCGATCCCTATCATTCACGAAAGATGACGGCGCGCCTGCAGGCGGCGAACAAATCGGATCATCCGATCCTGCTTCGCACCTCGACCAGCGCCGGCCACGGGATTGGCACCGCGTTAAGCGAACGTATCCAACAGCAGGCGGACATCTTTAGTTTCCTCTTCGCGCAACTCGGGATGGCGCCCGCGAGGTAACGGATCTTGTTACGCGGCGAGGCTTGAGCCCCCGGGCGGGATTAAGGAACCTACCTGTCCGTTCTAACCGGAGACGGGGGACACAGGTCGAAGGTAAAGGGAGCATCGATGGTTTTTCCTTCACCTGGGGGTGAGTTGCGGGGTTGCAGATCTGATAGAGGGTGGAGGCCCCAGGCTAAACGTCCGCGCCAGGTCCAGACCTGTTGATGAAAAATTAGCGTTACGGCATATTAATATTCTGCTAACGAGAGCGTTCTGCGACGACCAGATACGTCGCGTCACTCGGGATGCCATTGGTAAAGACTGTGACCAGCGCTGGACCGGGAGGAAGAGTTCTTACCGATTGAGAAATGAAGTTTGTATTCGACCAGCCGCGCTTCGGATCGACCGGAAGGACTGCGACCTGACTATTGTCGATGCTGCGCAACTGGACGATCGGGTAGTTGGTCGATGAATCCTGCGTGGTCCCACCGGAAGCCTGTGAGATTCCCTGAAAGAGCGAACCGGTGAGTTTGAGGCGGTATCGACGTTTGTTGCTTAGGTGCGCACTGGCGATCTGAGGTTGCCAGGTGCTATCGAAGTCGAGGCCGACATTGTAGAGTTCCGCGCTCGTGAGGTTGCCCCCCGTCGTGGAATAACCGCCTGCAACGAGTAGCTGACCGTTCGGCAGTAACGTCGCCGCGTGTCTTTCGCGTCCGGTGGCGAGGCTGCCGGTCTCCGTCCAAATCCCAGTTGCCGGATCATAGAGTTCCACGCTCGAGAGAGTGTCGAAGTCGACGCCATCACCGCCGGTGACGAGTACCTTGCCGTTGGGCAGCAACGTCGCCGTGTGAAAATCGCGCCCGATGGCCAGACTGCCGGTGGCCGTCCAGCTCCCGTTCGCCGGATCGTAAAGTTCCGCGCTCGCCAGATAGACCCCGCTGTAATAACCGCCTGCGACGAGCACTTTGCCGTTGGGCATCAAAGTCGCGGTGTGAATGCTGCGTGCGGTGACAAGGCTACCGGTGGGTGTCCAGCTCCCGGTAGCCGGATCATAAATCTCCGCGCTCGCGAGTCCGCCGCTGTCGAAATTGTAACCGCCTGCGACGAGCACCCTGCCGTCAGTGAGCAACGTCGCCGTATGATTCTGGCGTTCGGTGGCAAGGCTGCCGGTAATCGTCCAGGTTCCACTCGCCGGGTCGTAGAGTTCTGCGCTCGCGAGGTAACTGCCGTCGCCACCAGCGTTATAACCGGCTGTGACGAGCACAGTGCCATTGGGCAGCAAGGTCGCCGTGTGTTGTTGGCGCCTGGTGTCGAGACTGCCGGTGTCCGTCCAAGTTCCACTCGCCGGATCATAAAGGACAGCGCTGTTAAGAGAGCGGAAGAGGCTAACGTCTTCACCAGCTGCGATAAGCACCTTGCCACTCGGCAGCAAGGTCGCGGTGTGGAAATAGCGCGTAATGGCAAGGTTTCCGGTTACGGTCCAGGTTCCACTCGCCGGATCATAAAGTTCGGTGCTCACGAGAGGTGAGGTATTTCCAGCGATGAGCACCTCGCCATCGGGCAGCAACGTCGCCGTGTGATCTGCGCGCCTATTGGCGAGGTTGCCGGTGTCGGCCCAGCTTCCGTCCGCCGGATCGAAGAGTTCCGCGCTGGCGAGTGGGACGCTGTCGAAACCGCCTACGATTAGCACCCTGCCGTCGGGCAGCAACGTCGCCGTGTGACCCTCGCGTGCGGTGTTAAGGCTGCCGGTCGCGGTCCAGGTTCCGCTCTCCGGATCGTAGAGTTCCGCGCTCGCGAGGTAGCCGCCGCTGTTCCCGGAACCGCCCGCGACGAGCACCTTGCCGTTAGGCAGCAACGTCGCCGTGTGAGACCCACGCTCGGTAGCGAGGCTGCCGGTGCTTGCCCAGCTTCCGTCTGCCGGATCGAAGGCCTCCGCGCTAGCGACAAAGCCGAAGTCACTGTCCAGTCCTCCCGCGACGAGAACCTTCCCGTCGGGCAGCAACGTCGCGGTGTGATTATAGCGTTCGGTGGCAAGGTCGCCGGTGAATGTCCAAGTCTCGAGTGCTGGATCATAGAGCTTTGCATCCTTGAGAATCTCAATCTCAAACCCGTTGTAATCCCACCCTGCTGCGACGAGTACCGTACCGTTGGGCAACAGGGTCGTCGTGGAGCGTTCGCTCCCCAAGCCAAAACCCGCGGCACTCCAGGTCCCGAGCGCCGGATCGTAGAGTTCCGCGAGCGCGAGAGACTGACCTTGATTGTCTTCGCCTCCCGCCACAAGCACCTTGCCACTGGGCAGCAACGTCGCTGTGTGGTGATGGCGTGCGGTGGCGAGGCTGCCGGTGGTCGTCCAGGTGCCACTCGCTGGATCGTAGAGTTCCGCGCTCGCGAAAGTCTCGCTACTACCGATCACGTGCCCGCCTGCGACCAGGACGTTACCGTTGGGCAACAACGTCGCCGTGTGGCTACCGCGTGCGGTGATGAGGCTGCCGGTAGCCGTCCAAGTCCCGCTCGCTGGATCGTAGAGTTCCGCGCTCGCGAGAGTGCCGCTGTTGCCGTTTTCATAACCGCCTGCGACGAGCACCTTGCCATTGGGCAGCAATGTCGCCGTGTGGCCGTAGCGTTTGGTAATCAGGCTGCCGGTAGTCTCAAATTGAAATGAAGCGGCCAAACACGGTTGCGCGAGAGTCAGGGCGGCGGTGACAAGAAGCGGGAGCGTGATCCGTCGCGCCAGGACTGAAGCAGTCGACCGGACGCTCGCGATGAGGGAATCGATTTGGCCGATGACCTCGCTGATCTCAGGCCGCGATGCTTGATTTTGTATTTTCATGGCTTTTGGTTTGAATTGATTTGTTGCTCAGTTGCTGGGTTTCCTTCTGGGGGGAACAGCACGTCACTTCAGCTTTCCGCAGCAGCACCGGGGGGGAGAGAGGGACATGCCCGGAACGGAAAAGAGATCGCTCTCACTATCCTTCTACGGGAAACGGGGAGCGAAGTTTCAGAGATTCTGGAAAATTCTCTGTGGAAATGCGGAGCCCACGCTGCATTCCTTGTTGGCTGCCGGCGCCCAATGGCAGATCTGAGTGGCGTTTACAGAGAAAAAAGCAGGCGTTCAGCAGATTTATCGAAACTTCAGCCAGCTGTTTCCGTAGTAACAAGTTGTAGGTGCGTGAAGTCGGCGGTCGCCGAGCCCGCTGCCAAGACCCTGGGGCAGGGGGTTTCTGACCTCCTGGTGGCCGCCGACCAAACGCGCATATGGTGGCGAGACGCCCGTTTCCTTTTCGATCCCATTTGGACCGGTTTGACTTGTCCGAACTGCGTTCGCTTTTAGGATTCGGTTTCGTTCAACGGCGTGCCCCACGCTTCGCGGCGTTGGGTTGCGCATTCCGACACGGACAGAGGCTCGCTCTACCCGGGGATTCTTCTACTCGGTCATAGCACCCAGCTCGCAGGAATCGAGCGAGCGGTGGTTGGCGAAGTTGGGTATGACCGGACTATTCTGACCGTCTTGGCCGTAACCGCCAGCGATGACCAAGTAGCCGTCGGGAAGCAGGGTCGCGGTGTGGGCGGAGCGTCCTGTACGAAGGCTGCCCTGCTCGGTCCAAACCCCAGTCGCGGGATCGTAAAGTTCCGAGGTTACGACGGGGCCGCCCTGCCCGGCGACGGCCAGCACCATTCCATCAGGCATCAGCGTCGCAGTGTGTGATGCGCGCGGCGTGGTCAGGTTGCCGGTAGCGGTGAAAACACCCGTCGCCGGGTCGTAGAGCTCCGTGGTAAACAGGTTGTAGTCATCGTTTTGCCCGGCAACGATCAGGACTCGTCCATCGAGAAGCACAGTGGACGTCTGCCGGTAGCGAGGCTCGGTCATGTTGCCGGTAGTCATCCAGGTGTTGGCGACAGGGTCGTAGATTTCAGCGCTGGCGAGCGAGCCGCTGGCGCTGTTGCCACCCGTCACGAGTACTCGCCCGTCAGGCAATAAACTCGCGGCATGCCGGAAGCGCGCGAAAGCCATGTTACCGGCATCGGACCAAACCTCGGTATCGGGATCGTAGGTCTCCGCGCTGGAAAGGGCTCCCGCGCCAGTCTCGCCGCCACCGGTGACGAGAACCCGTCCATCCAAAAGCAAGGTGGCGGTGAGATGAGCGCGCGGAATGGCCATGTTGCCGGTGGCACGCCAGGCGCCAGTCGCTGGTTCGTAGATTTCAGCGTTAGCCGTCGCGCCCCCTTTCCCGCGGCCGCCCATGACCAGGATGCGCCCGTCGGTCAAGGTGGCGGAAGCGTGGCGGAAGCGAGCGGTTTTCATGCTGCGAATGGTGGCCCAAGTGGTCGTTGCCGGGTCGTAGATTTCCGCACTGGAAAAAATCTTCTTGCCGCTGGCACCGCCAGCAACGAGCACGCGGCCATCAGGCAGAAGATTCGCGGTATGAGTAGCACGACCGGTGACGAGTTTGCCGGTGCCCGAAAAAGCGAAGGTATCGGCCGCGCAGGGTTGGGCCAGGGCCAGGCCTCCGCCGAGTACAAGGATAGACAGCGCAGCGCGTTTCCGAATGGTCGATGGCAACATGGTGAGCAGGGTATTTTTTTTCATATGAGTAATAAAGTGGGGACGATTGGCCAGGGATTGGGCCGGGAGGAGGGAGAGAGTTCCAGCGCTGTTTCCGCGCGATTCCAATATGTGATTATTTTAACCATTGCAAC
Organism: uncultured Verrucomicrobiae bacterium; assembly: GCA_963819975.1. Taxonomy (GTDB): domain Bacteria; phylum Verrucomicrobiota; class Verrucomicrobiia; order Chthoniobacterales; family UBA10450; genus Palsa-1392. The sequence goes on from CAWFYE010000018.1 coordinate 28,454, forward strand.
GTTTCAGCGCCCGATGGTCAAGAAAATTTGTCCGCGGAATGAGTACAACTGGCCGCAAAAAGCACGCCGGCCCTTCGGCGACGCGAGGATGTGGTAGGTTTACGGCAGTGAATCTTTCGCCAAAATTTACCGAGGCGCTGGTTTATGCGACGCACGTTCACGGCGGCCAACTGCGCAAGAAAACGAAGATTCCCTATATCGGTCATCTCCTCGGAGTGACTGCGATTGCCATGGAATACGGCGCGGACGAAACGGAGGCGATCGCCGCACTTCTCCACGATGCGGTGGAGGACTGTGGCGGACCCGAGCGGCAGCGCGAGATCGAGGAAAAATTTGGCCGCGAGGTGGGCGAGATCGTCGCTGGTTGTACCGATACCGACCAAATGCCGAAGCCGCCATGGCGGGAGCGGAAGGAGAAATACATCGCGCATCTCGCGTCTGCCTCGGATTCGACCTTGCTCGTCTCCGCGGCGGATAAATTGCACAATGCGCAGGCCATTTTGCATAATCTGCGTGAGGAAGGCGACGAGGTCTGGACGCGGTTCAAAGGCGGAAAAGAAGGCGCGCTCTGGTATTACCGTTCGTTGGTGACGGCGTTTCGTAAACACGGTGACGGTGCGTTGCTCGACGAACTGGATCGGGTCGTCACAGAGATCGAAGAACTGGCGGCGTAGATCTGCTGGTTATGAAGAAAAGCCCTCCCATTAGGCTAATGCAGTCCGCGGTGCAGGGCTAGATGCGATGGAGTCGCTGGAAGTAAGAATTTTCCGAATATTTATGTTGCTTCCCGCTAACGATTGATCTAATCGTAGGGTGTTCTGGGGGGAACAGCCGCCCTTCATGCCCTTCGGGTGTGGGGGGCGGTACTTTTTTGGACGCGTTCCTCGATCCCGAGGTCAAGTTTTCATTTTCTTGAGCGTCTCAGATCGCGACAATCCCGCCTGACCACCCGCGTCTGCTGGGGTCGATCGAGCTTTTCCGCTAGAGAAATCCCCTGCTATTAAGGCAGCGAGGTGCCGATCTGTTGGCGCACGCTTGTTGCGTCGCGGCGATCGACTCTCCCGTTCGTGTTCAGGTCTTCGCGAAAGTTCGCGCCGTCAGTGGTCTGACCGTTGTCGGCCTTGGTTTGGTTAAAGTCGGTTGTCGTCACGCTTCGGTCGCCGTCCACGTCACCCAAGAGAAGACCCATCGTAACCGCGGCGGAGGCTAGCGTGCTGCCCTGGTCATCTGTAACTCCCGTCAGTGTTACCGTCACGTCCTGCGCATTGCAGTCTGCCGCAGCCAGATTCACGACAAAGCGATGCGGATCGTTACCGTCCACCATGCTGCTCGTGACCGTCCCACAACTGGTCGCTACGTTGGCGACGTTCACCAGGTTATTGTCGAAAGTGAAGTTAACCGTATAACTGCCTTGCCTGCCGCCACTGCGACATTCCACCCCGGGCGTACCGGTCAGCGGCAGGTCGATGGCGAAGGCGTCCTTGACCGATTCCGCGCTCAGCAGCGCCGGGCCGGCCACGGTGGGAGAGACCCGCACATAGTAGACATCTTGTTCGCCGTTGAAGGTGGCCGCGTAGGCGACATTGCCGCCGGTGTTGTCGGAGACGATGGTCAGGTAATCGCCCAGCTTGCTCTGGTTGGGATAACCAAGGAAGGGATTGAAAGAGTCACTTACGGCAACGTTCGGCGCCCAGGTTACTCCGGCGTCGGTGCTGTAGGAGTAGAAAAGCTGCGAGTCCGTATTGTTAGCCGCGTTTCTTGTATCGAGCCAAACGCTGTCGATTCGCCCGTTAGGCGCGACCGCCAGAGTCCCGAACCAATGCCATTTGTTGTGATTGACAGGGTCGTCGTTCACCCGCACAGGAGCGCTGAAAGTAGAGCCCCCGTTAGTGCTGCGAACAAACATGACGTCGCTGCCGTTATTGCTTCCAGTCGGTTGCACGCTTGCCAGCATGTAAACGTTGTTGTTCGTGCTCGTGCCGGAGCGGTCACAGGCGAGAAAGACCTGACCGACCAAGCCCTCCGGGTTAATCGGTTCGCTGATCGCGATGCTTCCTCCGAGATTAACCGGAGTGCTTTGCTCAAAGATAGGAGTCGAGGAGATATCGCGGGCATTACTCGAACGCTCGCACCAGACCTGGCCGCTGAAAAGACTCACTCCTCCGAGGTAGAGCAGACCGACGGAATCGACGTCCAGCGTGCCCCAGGATGGAGAGTTAGGAATGTTGATCGGATCCAACCAGGTCAGACCGCCATCGGCCGAGCGGGTGAATTGGCGGCCGCCATAGTTATTTCCGCTCGTGCTCCAGGACTGGTATTGCATGCCGCGACCCAGGCCATTGGTTTTGTCGATCGTAAACCATTGCTTGTCGCCACCTTTGGCGGGCGCCAGGTTGGTCCATGACAGGCCGCCATCGAGGGACCGCCACATGGTATCAAAGAAAGTACTGAGCAGGCTGAGATAGAAAAAGCTGCCGCTGGAATCGGCGTCGAGGACGGGGTCGCTCCGGAAGACGTTGTTCTCGAGCACGCCTGGAAAGGTCCATGAGGTCCCGCCATTGGTCGTGTAGGCCCAACCGGCCTGGCGAAAATTCGAGGCCACACTGTTAAACTGTCTCCAACCGATCGTGATTTTGTTTCCATCATTCCGATCGACCGTGATGGAGGGTTCGTTCGCCGCGTCACCCGTGATATTGTGGCCACTGGCGTCGACGTTGACCTGATAGCTGGTGAAAGTGTTGAAACGCGAGATCATGCGTGGTGAGACTCCGTTGCGCCAAAGGAGCGCCGGCGGGTCGCCGTATTTTTCCAATTCCTCGGCCGGAAGCGGTTTGGTCGATCCAGTTTGCCCCGAAGCGATCGGGATGCCGATGAGCAACAGAAAAGAAGTGAAAAGACTCGCCGTTGAAGTGGAAGAATACCGCTGAAGCCAGTGTAGCATGGTCAAGACTGCCGGATTGAGGGGCGTGTTGTCAATCGAAACCGCCGCCAATCTGAGGTGGAGCGACGCGCGGCCCGCTGCTAGACTGGCCGAGCGATGTCCACCTTCGAAGCGACCGATTTTTACGATCTCGACGCTCTTTTGACGCCCGAAGAACGTGAACTTCGCGATCGTGTGCGGCGCTGGGTGGACGAACGGTTTCTGCCGGTCGTGACCGAGCATTATCGCGCCGGTACTTTCCCGATGGAACTCGTGCCGGAGCTCGCCCAGCTCGGGGTCTTTGGTCCGACGATCAAGGGACATGGTTGTCCGGGCCTGGGAAATGTCGCTGCGGGGCTCATCATGCAGGAGCTCGAGCGGGGCGACAGCGGCTTGCGGACCTTCGCTTCCGTCCAGGGGTCGCTTGCCATGATGGCGATCGATCTTTTCGGGTCGGAGGAACAGAAAAGCCGCTGGCTTCCGGAGATGGCGCGCGGAACGAAGCTCGGTTGTTTTGGCCTCACCGAGCCGGATTTTGGTTCAAATCCCGGCGGTCTGCGCACGCGGGCGCGCAAGACTGGCGATGGTTACCGGCTGAGCGGCGCAAAGAAATGGATCGGGAATGCGACGATTGCCGATGTCGCGATCGTCTGGGCCAAAGTCGAAGGCGAACCGGGCGTCGAGCCGGGGAGTGCCGCGGCGATTCGCGGATTTCTGGTGGAGAATGGGACCCCGGGGTACAGCGCGCGGTTGATCGAGGGCAAGCTTTCGCTCCGGGCGGCGTTGACGGCGGAGATCGAGTTTGATGACTGCCCGCTTCCAGCCGACGCGTTATTGCCGCAAAGCGGCGGCCTGCGCTCGCCGCTCAGTTGTCTGAACCACGCCCGCTACGGAATCTCCTGGGGCGGCCTCGGCGCGGCCATGGCCTGCTACGACGAGGCGCGGCGATACGCGATGAACCGCGAACAATTCGGCCGTCCGATCGCCAGTTTTCAGCTCGTCCAGGCGAAACTCGCGCGCATGCTGACCGAGATCACGAAGGCGCAATTACTCGCTTTTCGCCTGGCGCAGCTCAAAGACGCCGGCGCCGCGAAGCATTTCCATATCTCGATGGCGAAGATGAACAACGTCGAGATCGCGCTCGACGCGGCCCGCACCACGCGAGACATCCTCGGCGGGGTTGGGATTCTGGACCAGCACCAATGCTTTCGGCACATGTGCAATCTGGAAAGCGTCAAGACCTACGAAGGCACCCAAGACATTCACCTCCTCGTCCTCGGCCAGGAGATCACGGGCATCCCGGCTTTCGGCTAAGGTCGGTCTGCCGGGTGCGGTTCAAGCATGCGCTATCCCGAGCGCATCGGACCGCTCACGTGAAGATTTCCGTTGAGGGCAGCGGACGCTACAGAAACACCGATTCCAAGAGCCGCAGTACGCGGTAAACGTTTTTAGGTGGACTGAGTGAGGCCGAGCGCTTCGTCGACCGCCGAGGAGCCAAACGCCCACTCCATCATGGCAACGTCGCCGGCGCGATTGATAAGCTGAATAAGGCCATTGAAAGAACTGACGGCTGCGTCGTGCGCACCGGGCCCGACGGTAGAGGCAGCGGTTTCGCCCGCGACTGGATCACCGGTTGCGCGGTCCAAGACTCCATCTACGACAGCCTCACCGCTGCCCGCGACGCGCTTGAGTTCTAAGCCGTCGATCCCGCCGAAAAATTGTAGTTTAGACCTGGCCCTACGGAGGCTTGGGTTCGCTTCGACGATTATTTAGAGCGCCTTTTCAGACTCGAGCAAACCACTTGCACGCTTTTACGGTTTGGTACCGATGACAAGATGCGCGGGAGCTTCGAACTCCACGGTTCCTTCTGGCGTGACGTACTGAGCGAGGCCCTGCTCCGCTTCAGGGAGGATGGATTCGATCTGGCTCTCGGCCAGGGTCACCCCCATCACCGGAAGCCAGCCTCGGAGGTCCGCTTCCACCATGGCTCTTATGCTCGGGAATCGTGCCCTTCCGTGATGCGTCGTTACTTCAACCGAAGTCACTCCGGCATCTCGGAAGAGCGCGCTCAATTGCTCGCGATCACCCAGGACAAACGGAGCTCGCAACGCGTCGGCGGCTTTTCGTCCGGCGAGGCGTTGGAGCAACGCCACTTCAATCGGATAGGCCTCGGAATTTTCCAAACTATCCCAGACCGCGACCGCCAACCGGCCGCCCGGGGCCAGTACCCGCCACATCTCGCGAACTGCGGCGGAACGATCCGGACAGAACATTAGCCCAAACTGGCTGATCACGGTGTTGAAAAAGCCGTCGTCGTAAGGGATCGAGGCTGCCACGCCCTCCCGCCACTCAACCGACGGGGCGAGGCGCTTCGCCACAGTCAGCATTCCGGGATCGGGGTCGAGGCCCGCTACGAATCCGTCCCCACCGACATGCGGGAGCGCCTCCCGCGCCAGGATTCCGGTGCCGCAGGCGACATCGAGAACACGATCGCCGGTGCGGATCTCAGCCGCGGCAACGACTTTGGCAGCCCACGGCCGAAACATGGCCGGAACATGGAGATTCTCGTAGGCGGTGGCAGCGGCAATTTGTTCCTGCGACGCAGGAGGATTATTTGCGGCGTCGGTCATGCTTCACGATTGCTTCCAGCAGTCTTTTTCCGCGCTGCGTTGCCAAACGAGGTCTTCGGCCGCGGATTAGCTACTTTAATGCAAGCACCCGGTGCGGACGAGCAGCTTTTTACCCGCGCGGCGGCATGAAAGCATCGCGCAGTCGCTGGGCGACGGCCTCAGCCTGAAAAAGCCGGCTGACGTGATGTCCGCTCTCCGTTACCCGGGCGACGACTGGCGCTCGGGCCCTAGCCGCTTTCGTCAGTTCCAGCCAGCCGGCTTCCTGCATCAACCTGGCCTCCTGCCGCATCTTTCGACCGTGTAACCTGAGGCAACCGCCGGGCTCCGCCTCGACGGCTCGCAAGATCTCTCTGGCGAAATTGAGATTCATAGAATCTCCATAAGGCTAGGAATCGGACCCGAGGGACGTGTCGGTGGTATTCTGAGGCGCCTTTCGTCGGAAGCATCAGCCTCCCCGGGGAGAACACCTCCCGCCGCGACCTCCTAATCGAAGCGCTCGGTCCGGGCGAGGAGCGTTTCCCACCAGGGGCGATTGTTCAGATACCAATCAACGGTCGTGGCGATTCCTTCGTGCGCGCTGTGCAGCGGGTGCCATTCCAGCTCGCGTTTCGCGAAGCTGGAATCGATCGCGTAACGGCGATCGTGCCCGAGGCGGTCGGTCACGAATGAGATCAGGCTGTGCGGTTTGCCGAGGCGGTCGAGGATCAGCCTAACGACTTCGAGGTTCACCATTTCGCCGTCGCCGCCAATGTTGTAAACCGCGCCCGATTTGCCTTCGAAAAGCGCCGCCACGAGCGCGGCGCAATGGTCTTCGACGTGGATCCAGTCGCGCACATTTTTCCCGTCGCCGTAAACCGGGAGCGGCTGGTCGTTGAGCGCCTTGATGATCATGAGCGGAATGAGTTTTTCCGGGAACTGGTAGGGGCCGTAGTTGTTCGAGCAGCGCGTCACGATGACGTCCTGGCCGAAGGTGCGGTGGCAGGCGAGAGCAAGGAGATCGGCGCCGGCTTTGCTCGCGGAATAGGGGGAGCTGGGCTCGACTGGCGATTGCTCGGTGAACTTCCCGGTTTCCCCTAACGACCCGTAAACTTCGTCGGTCGAGACCTGGATGAAACGCTGGACCCCGTGCTGGCGGGCGGCGTTGAGCAGGACGCTCGTCCCGACGACGTTGGTGTGGATGAAATTCTGCGGGGAATTGATGCTCCGGTCGACGTGCGACTCGGCCGCGAAATTGATGATGGCGTAGAACTGCTCCTCATGCAGGAGGGTGTCCATCTGGTCGGCGTTGGCGATGTCGGCCTGGAAAAATTCGTAGCGTTTCCCGTGCTCCTCGACCACGCCGTCGAGATTGGCGAGGTTTCCGGCGTAGGTGAGGGCATCGACATTCGTCACATACGTCGGCTTGTAATGTTGCAGAATGTAACGAATAAAGTTACTCCCGATGAACCCACAGCCGCCCGTCACCAAGATGCGCATTGGAGCGCTACCTAGCAGCGGAGACCAACCCGCGCGAGGAGAAATTGATGCCCTGCCGACCTTTGCCGAGCGCCTCGCGCGCCTCGACTGGACTTTCTGGGGGATCATCGCCCTCGGGGCCCTCTTCCGGTTTCTTTTCCTGAGCATCAAGCCGCCCCACTTCGACGAGGGGATCAACGGCTGGTTCGTCGATCAGATGATGAAGAACGGGTTTTATCGCTACGACCCGACGAATTATCACGGGCCGCTGCATTTCTACGTACTCTTCCTTTCGCAGGCGCTTTTTGGCCGGCACATCTGGGCGCTGCGCCTCCCGGTCGTGCTCGTCAGCATTGCTTCGATTTTCCTGACGCTGAAATTTGAGCCTTTTGTTGGGCGCTGGGTTTCGCGGGTCGCGGCCTTCGCGATGGCGATCTCGCCCGCTTTCATTTTTTACGGGCGCTACTCGATCCACGAAGTCTGGCTGCTCTTCTTCTCAATGCTCTTCGTCTTCGGCCTGATCGGGCTTTGGAAGCAAGGCACACGCGGCTATCTCTGGTGCGTCGGGATCGGGGTGGCCGGGATGATCCTGACCAAGGAAACCTACATCATCCACATCGGGTGCGCGCTGATCGCGGCCGGCGTGCTCTGGATTTCGCATCGGTTAACGCCGATGCCGGACGTCAAGCGCGCGCCGCAGCAGTGGGACTGGGTCGACCTCGCGATCGTCGTGGGCACGGGGATCTTTTTCATCGTCTTCTTTTATTCCGGCACGTTCCTCAACTGGACCGGGTTGAAAGGCCTCTATCAGACGTTCGCCGTCTGGTATCAAACGGGCTCAAAAGGCAACGGCCACGAAAAGCCGTGGCCTTACTGGCTCGAGCTCGTCCTGCACTACGAATGGCCGATCCTGATCGGGCTTTTTCTTTGCGGGGCCTGTCAGTTCTTCCGGAATTTTGTCATTCGTTATCTCGCGATCTACGGCGTCGGTGTCTTCGCGGCTTACAGCATCATTCATTACAAGACTCCGTGGATCATCATCAGCATCGTCTGGCCGTTTCTCTTCGTCTTCGCGGCCGGCGCCGCGGCGTTGAAGATTCCGCGCAAGGCCTTCGTCATTATCGGGCTGGCGGCGCTGGGGTTCGGTTTTGGAGTGCTGTTCAGTTACGTCATTCAGCCGGGCGCAGTGCGCACCGCCTGTTCGTGGGGAACGTATCTGCGCGAAACAGTCACGATCACATTGGCTGCGACCAGCACGAGTGCGGCTTGCGGAGAAATCGGTCAGCGGCTCTTCGCTTCCGCACTGGCTTTTTCGCTCCTCGGCGGCGGGCTGGGATACTTCGCGGCAGGCGGGTCGAAATTAAGCGACGGCCTGATGCGGGGCGTGCAGCGAAGCGTCGTGGCGGTCGCCTTGATCATGTCATTCGGAATGGCGATCCGGCTCAATTATTTTCGCTACAGCACGGACACGGAGCCGTATGTCTATGTCCAGACCTACGACGACATTTTCAAGCTCATGAACCCGGTCATGCGCATGGTCCGAAGTAACCCGCTGTATTACCGGATGGTGGGGCATTTTATCCGCACCAGCACATATCCGTTCCCATGGTTGCTGGGCGATTTTCCGAACGTGGGCTACTACGAGAAAAATAACTCACCGGGCAAGTTCGACGGCGATTTCCTCATCGTGCAGGAAGACCGGGTCGCAGAGGTGGAGAAAAAGCTGCACGAAAAATATTTTACCGAACCGCTCACGATTCGTCCCTACCAGGACACCTCAAAGCTCTATCTGAACGCCAAGACCTTCCGAAAAGTTTTTCCCGGCAGGCGACCTGATTTTGTCGGGGCGCCTCTTCCGACGCCGGCCAAACCAAAATGAAGTTCTTTTCGGCCGGGCTGACGTTCGTCAACGTCGCGACGATCGCGGGCCTGATCCTCGGGATTATCGGCGGCGGGCTGGATGAAGGTTTTGCAGGCCTCGCGCTTCTTCTCGGCCTGGCGGCGGCGATTTATGCCTGGTTCGGGACGGCGCCATTTGCGCGGCGGCGCAAGAAAGTCGTCGTCCCGCCGCCGGCGCCCTTGCCGAAATCGAAACGCGCCCGGCGCCGGAAGAAGCTCGAAACTCCGCCCGTCGTGGCCGCGCCGCCGCCGCGTCGCTGGCATTTTTGGGGTTGGGCGGTCGGGATCGTCTTTCTCATGTTCGCGGTCCGCTCCTTCTGCTGGCTCATCTGGGTGGACGGCGCGAACCTCAAGATTCAGTCGCCATACAATCTCGGCGATCTCTCGCTCCACATCACTTACATCGAATATTTTGCGAACGGCGTCGCGCTTTGGCCCGATAACCCGATTCACGCCTTCAGCTCGCTGCGGTATCCGGCCGGGATCGACTTCTTTAATTCGCTTCTCATTCTTCAACACATTGATCTGGTTCGCGCACTCGTCTGGGCCGGAATGCTTGGGTCAGCGGCGACCTTCTATGGTTTCTATCGCTGGGGTGGCCCGTTTGCCGTGGCCGGGTTTCTTTTCAACGGCGGTCTCACCGGTTTCGCGTTTCTTCGCACCCATCGGTTTATCGATTACCAGGGGGACAAGATCGCCTGGAAAAGCATCCCGCTGACCATGTTCGTCACTCAGCGCGGTTTGCTTTACGCGATTCCCGTCGGACTCCTGCTCCTCCTCCATTGGCGGCGAAAATATTATCCGGTCGCGCCCAACGGCGCGCCTGATGGACGGCGGGGGCTCCTTCCGTGGTGGGTCGAGTGGTCGCTCTACGCCACGATGCCGCTCTTTCACGTTCACACTTTCCTCGCGCTTTCGATTGTTCTTGGTTTCTGGTTGCTCATCGGCACGTGGGAGATGCGGAAACAGGTCGCGATCCTGCTTGCCGCGGCCTTCCTCCCCGCGACTTGGATCGTCTGGATGATCACCGACCATTTCAAGGCGAAGTCGATTCTCGCCTGGGCGCCCGGATGGTTACAAAGCGATCCAGGTTTTTCCACTTCGGCCATCAAGTTCTGGATCGTGAACTTTGGCCTCACCCTGCCCGCGCTGATGGTGCTCGTCGGGGTTGTTTGTTGGGGCGTCTGGCTAAAGTGGCGACTTGCGCAGCCAGCACCTCCTGCCGCGTCTGATCCCACTTCTGCTTCTGCTCCTAATCCTACTCCCGCTCCGACACCGGCTCTCGAACCGAACCCTGCGAGCACGAGCACGATTACGAGGTTTCTGGGAGTGCTTGCGAACGCGCGAGCGTTTGCCTTTGTCATTCCCGCGGCTCTCATTTTTCTCTTCGCGCTTTTCGTCAAGACTGCGCCTTGGGGTTGGGACAACACGAAGCTCATCATCTGGGCTTACTTCATTTGCCTGCCCTTCCTGTGGAGCGAGCTGATCGCGAAATGGGTCTGGCCGATCCGGGCGGGCGTCTGTTTTTGCCTCTTCTTTTCCGGATTCGTTAGTCTGATTGGCGGGCTGGCTGTCGGTTCGCCCGGCTTTGACATTGCGAACCGGATCGAACTGGAATCGATTGCGACGGTCGTGCGAAAAATCCCGATCAAGGAACGCTTCGCCGCTTTCCCGATCTACAATCACCCTTTGCTTTTGGACGGCCGCAAAGTTGTGCTCGGCTACGGCGGGCATCTTTGGACGCAGGGTTTCGATTACGGACCGATCGAGACGGAGCTCAAGCGGCTAATGATGGGCGCGCCGGATTGGCAGGAGCGCGCCCGGGAGTTGCATGCCCGCTATCTTTTCTGGGGGCGGGAGGAGAAACGCGAATACGCCGCGAGTTCGGAGCCATGGAAAGGGAAAGCGGCAGTCGTGGCGACCGGTTTCTGGGGCACGATTTACGACCTCGAGCGCCCGGCTTCACCGGGCCGCCAGTAACTGAGGCCGGTCTCCGGGCAGCGGCTGCGAGCGGTCAAGGATCATCTGGCGCAGTGAATTTTTCTGGGCCACGTAATCGGCCACCTCACGCGGGTTGATCATCGCGTCGTCGGGCAGGAAAACGAGCAGCTTCACGTTCGGATTGTCGTGCATAAACCGGACGATGTTCTCCGCGATCATCTGCTCGGCTGCGAGATGCGCGTGGTAGAGCCGATCCAGGTTGTAACGCCGGAGCCGGGTCGAGCTCGCCACCCGATCGGCAAAACTATCAAACGTGTCCGGGGGCGCGCGGAAGCCGCTTGGCAGGAGCGCTCGATCCTCTTCGGTCAGCGCATCGCCCGCTCGAATTTTGCGCAGCAGCTCGCGCGGGGAGCCGAGCGCGACTTGGATGAGATCCGGACGAAGCGCGCGCCGGATCCAGTCGCCGCGTTGCCGCACACCGAGTTCGTCGATCAGTTGTTGGGCGGAAATCTCCTCTCGCTGCCATTGATCGAGTAGCGGCTGCCGGGTGGTCGGAAGTTCGCTCCACCCGAGGGCGACGCGCGCGCCGTTCTGCTGCAGGGTCTCGACAATCCGCCAGGCAGGTTCGCTTTCGGCCGCCGACCTTGTCGTTAGGCCAAAGTAAATTACATCCGCGCGGCGGACCCCGGCCGCCCAGGCCTCTTCGTTAGGCGGGACGGGAAGCGGCGCTTCGCCGGTGGCAAATTTCGGCAAAGGCGGTTTGGCGAGTGTCCCGCAGCCGCAGAGGAGACCGGCCACCGGCAAAAGCCACCACTTCACGCTTCACGCCGGCGGCGGCTGTTGGAGCGGGCAAAGACCGGCCGCCGCGGAACCGCGGCTGGGTGAAAGAGGCGCCGGCTGCGTTCTCCGGCGGCGAGAATCTGGCAGCCGACCGAGAGCGTGCGCCGCCAGGTCACCCCCGAAACCTTTTGCTCGCCTCCGATTCGGCGCCGTTCGCTCACCGGAACTTCACAGATCGCGGCCCCGAGCCGGGCCGCGGCGATTTGCGCCTCGATCGTCCAGCCAAAGGTCATTTCCTGAGGTGCGATTTTTTCCAGCAAACGGCGGCTGATCATACGCAACGGGCCGAGATCGCTGTAGGCCCGGCCCGACAGAACACCGCACCAAAGACCGAGCGCGGCGTTGGCGCAGAGGTGCCGTAACGTCATCGTGCGCCAGTTGCGCAGCCGTTTGGTCCGACTCCCGAGCACGAACTCGTAGCCTTCTTCAAAGGCTGTCGTTAGGGAGAGCAGGTCGCGCGGGTCGGTCGCGCCGTCGCCTGCGCAGAAAATGTAGGCGCGAATTGCCGGGAAAAAATTATTCGTCAGGTCAATCGCCGCCTGGCAGCCGTGGCCGTAGCCACGCCGTTCTGTTTCCGCCACGAGCACCGGCCGCTGCCGCGCGATCTGCGCCGTCTGGTCGGTCGCGCCGTTCACCCCAACCGCAATGACGAACCTTTCCGGGTCGAGCGTCGCGAGAAATTCATCGAGCACCGTCCCGATGCAGGCGGCCTCGTCGCAGGCTGGAATAATGATCGCGAACTCGGGCAAAGGCATGGCGGTTGGAATCTCGGAGAGATATGGGAGGCGAGCAAGGCGCTGCTATTCCTCTCCGGCCGAAGAACCTTCCGATGTCAGGTTGAGCACGAGTTGTCCTTCCGCGACCACTTTCTCTCCGACCCGTGCCTCGGTTTTGAACTGCCAGAGATCGCCGACCTGCGCGAGCTTTTCCGCGCGCAGAAGAATCTCTTCCTCCGGACGGACTGCGGAGAGAAATTTCATCGCGCGAATGGCCGAGAGAAGGAAGAGCGGTCGCTCGCCCTCCGGAAAACCGGATGCCGCCGCAATCCCCGCCGTTTGAGCGAGCGCTTCGGTCAGGATGACGCCGGGAACCAGAGGATTACCGGGGAAATGGCCGGCAAACATCGGGTCGTCGCGCGCGAAAAGCGCGCTACACTCTGCGAGCTGCCCCGGTTCACAGCGGAGCATTTGCCTAACGAAAACGAACGGTGGCCGGTGGGGAAGCGAGGAAAGGTGATTAGTGATACCGGAATCGTGCCTTGGTGCGCGACTGTTCACCGATCACTCGTCACGCCCGTGTCAGCCATTGACGAAATAGACAAACTTCCAGCTCCCGTTTACGCGCCGAATGCCGGCTCGGTATCCGATATATTCGGCAGCCGGATCGGCGAATTGTGGCGGCGCCACCATATAGCCCTCCTTCGACACGAAACGCTCGGAGAGAATGCCATCAAGCTCGACCCACAAACCGTTTTCGTCCCAATACTGAAAAACGCCGGCGCCCTGGCGATCCTCGGCTGGAGTCGCGCCCAGGACGTAGGCGAAGTCAGGCGTCATCATCGCGGCGATGGCGTTGAGGTCGTGTGCCTTGACCGCTTTCCGCAGCCGGCCGACGAAGGACTGGAAATCGACCTCCGAATTTTGCTCTTCGGTCAGTTTCTCAGCGGTGCGGGCGGCTTTCTTGTCGGCCTTTTTCGGGTTGGTCGTGGGGCAGGCGGTGAAGGCGAGGGCGAGGAGGAGGACGAGACACTGGAAAATTCGTGGTTTTTTCATCGTGGAGAAGTCGATCGACAGCTCTCACACAATCAGAACCGCGCGGCAAGGCCAACCTCAACTTTCGCAGCGATGGGAATGCGTTCGGTCCCGGCTGAAGCGTTTGCGGAGCGGATGCTTGATGAAAACGAAATAGCAGACGTTGAAGAGATCCCGCCAGCCCGAGCCCGGACTCGTTAGGCGACGCGGACCGTCGCGCAGGGCGCGGAGAACGGCTTCCACGGTGCGTTCGGACGGGCGCGGGATACTGGTGTAATGGCCGCCGAAGGCATGGAGACGATGGGCGTCGGAAGTCGCGAAAAGCGGCTTGTTGTGTGCCTGGGCGATGCGCCGGGCCCGGCGATTGAGATCGAAGAATCCTTTGTGAAAATGGCAAATCTCGATCGCGTCGAAGCAATCGATCTCCCGCAGCAACCTCTCGCCAATTGATGCGCCGAGATAAAAAAATGGATGGGGCGCGAAACAAAGAAGCGAATCGCCGCGGCGTGCGCGCAGCTGCCGCAGATCGTCGAAAGTGCGCAGGTTTTCGATTTCGTTAGGCCGGACATTCAAAAGAACAACGTCCGCGCCTTCGAGCCGCATCTCGGCCGCCTGAATCAGGACGATGCCCATCGCGGCGGCGTCGGCGAAGACTTCCGCACGATCGAAAACCTTGTCGTGGAGTGTAATGGCAAGCGCGCCAAAGCCCAGCTCGCGAGCTCGCTCGAGGAGCTGATGAGCAGAGTAATCGAGCTGATCCTTCGGATCGTCGAGAGTGTGGATGTGGAGATCGACCTTGATCCATTCCTCTCGGCTTGAGGTTTCCTCTTCCGGTGACATGGTTGCAGCATAGGTGCAGGTTTTGCGCCTCGCTTGCGTCTTCTTTCAGTCGTGGTCGGCGACAACCTCTTGCTTTCCGGCGAACCTGAATCAAAATTCTGGGCTCGCGCTCGGGTGGTGAAATGGCAGACACGTACGTTTGAGGGGCGTATGCCGCAAGGCATGGGGGTTCAAGTCCCCCCCCGAGCACTCTCTTCTTTCTCCTGATCTTTCCTATTGCGATTAGGAGCAGGAACGGCCCTAGTCCGCGGCCGATTCCCGCTTGTTCGTCCGCGCCGGGCTGAGCAGCCTAACGACAAGCAAAAAAACAAGCAACGCGAACGGGAGGAGGGTCGGCAGCCAAATTCGATTCTTCTCCAAAAAGGCGAGGACAACCAGGGAGTAGCCGGCACTGAACAATATCGCGGCCAGAAAAAGACTCGGTTTTGAGATCATCCAGAGAAAACCACTGAGCAGTCCAGCCGCCAGGATGATGATCCAGCCAACCGCCGGCGGGGCGGGATGGACGTAGGCGCTGTTCTGGATGGTCGCGATCGCGGTCGAAAAAACGTTTGGTGGCTGGAGCGGATCATCGGCCAGGCGCAGGAGAACGATCTGGTCCTTGAGATTGTCGAGATTGGTCGAGGGCGGCCGCTTCTTTTCGTGTTCCTGAGCGGCGAGGAGAAGCTCATTCAGGCTCAGGCGGCGCACGCTATGCCGGGCGAGTGGATTGATCGTGAGTGTTCCATCGCGATGGATCGGGATTTGCCATCCGTTAGGCAAATCGATCTTCGAGCCGAGCTCGACCTTGACCTCGCCCGGACTGACCCGGAGCCAGAGCATGATCGCCTGGAAGGAAAAAGAGGGCACGACCTCGCCCCGATACTGAAAGAGCATCGGGACTCGGACGTGATCGCTCCATTCGTTAGGCAAATTCGTAAACCCCGGGGTCGAGATGAGCCGGATGTCGTCGTCCGGTTGTCGCTTAATTCCGGTGAACTCGGCGAGCTGGCCCGGGGTACCGCTCACGTTCGTCAGGGTAGGCAGATCTTCGGTCGCGAGGTCGCGCTGCCCTTTGCCACCCAGTTCGATCCCAATGAGCAACTTCGGCACGCGCATCGCCTGGTCGATGAAGACCTGCTCCTGGGTTTGGTCACGCTCGCGCCAGATCACGACCGGCTCGATTCCGATCACGGTCGGCTTGAACTCCAGGGTGGCCTGGAGAAAAAGCGCATACTCGAGTGGCGAGAGGGAACGCCGGGCGGCTTCGCCTTTGGGCAACGGCTTCGCTTCCTCCTGCAGCGTCAAGCGCTGGAAATCGTTCCGCCCGATTTCTACCAACGTGACCGGGGCGGGCGGGAGGACAGCCACACTGTGTTGCATGAACCATCCGAGGAAAACATCTTCCATCTTTTGCAGGCGCGGCTCGCGCAGGATCAACACGCCGAGGAGGATGACGACCAGGATGAGCCAGGGCGAAGGACGACGCATTGGCGCAGAAAGTAGGGAGCGCGCCGCGTAAAAACAAACCCAAATCCGTGGCTCTGCTTTCTGGCCGGTCACCCGGTTTCAGGAACGCGACCGCACCGAAACTGTTTGAACGGCAACGATCGATTTTGCAGGATGCGCCATGCGCGCTCGATTCTTTTGTAGCTTTGTTTTGTGTTTCTCGCTGGTTTTGAGTGCTTCGGCGGAAGAGGGGAAAACGGAATCTTCGCCTGCCTCGCACTCCAATGTGCCGACTGAGTTCGATTCTTTCATCGTCGTCCTTCTCGTTCGTCCGGCGAATGCGCCCGAACTCCCCAAAACGGAGCTCGATCAGTTGCAGGAAGCGCATCTCGCCAACATCAACCGCCTGGCGAAGGAAGGAAAAATCTTCAAAGCCGGTCTGTTCGAGGATTATTCAGGTCGCAACGTACGCGGCATGTTCATCCTGAAAACGGCATCGCTCGAAGAAGCGCGCGCCTGGGTTGCAACCGATCCCTCCGTGAAACGCGGACGGCTCGCGCCGGAGTTTTTGAAGTGGTACGTCGAAAAAGGTGGTCTCAAATAGCTGGCCGCCGACCGATAGGGATTCGAGCTACACCCTAATCAGGTTTCTTTCAATTTGATCGGCCGCGACCTTCAGCAGCGATCTCGTGCCGGGATCGATTCGATGAAACGTAGTTCAAATATGAAGGTTGAGCGGCGAAGTCGGCCAGGCTGTCGCAACAGTATTCGACACGCAGGGCCCCTTCCATCCATGGACGAATTTGGTTCTCTGGTTCTCCCGGGGCCGCGAGTCCGGCGTTTAATTCTGGCCGCACTCCGCGTTTGGGAGTTGAAGAACGGCATCCATCGCTAGGGGAGTTTACCGGCTCAATTCGAGCATGCGCAGGATGGGAAGTTCGGCCCGTGCCCGGAGTGCTTCGGGGAGAATGATCTCGGGCGTGAGATTGAGGAGGGCGTCGTAGGCTTTTTGCAGGGTGTTCATTTTCATGAAACGGCACTCTGCGCAGGCGCAGCGGTCGGTCGGCCCCGGGATGAAGGTCTTGCCGGGAATTTCCTTCTTCAGTCGGTGGAGCATGCCGGCCTCGGTCACGACGATGATTTCTCTGGCAGGCGATTCCCGGCAGTAGGTGACCATTTTTTCCGTCGAACAAACTTCGTCGGCCAGGAGGCGCACCGCATAGGGACACTCGGGGTGGGCGACGACCGGCGCCCCCGGGTGCTCGGCGTGGATCGCGCCGATGCTGCGCGCGGTGAATTCGATGTGCACGTAACAATTGCCCTGCCAAAGATCCATCGGGCGGCGCGTGCGCTCGATCACCCAGGCGCCGAGGTTTTGGTCGGGGACGAAGAGGATGTTGCGTTCGGCCGGCGCGGCCCGGACGATTTTCTCGGCGTTGCCGCTCGTGCAGATGACGTCGGAGAGCGCTTTCACGCCCGCGCTGCAATTGATGTAGGCGATAACATAGTAATTTTTGTCTGCGTGCTGGGCGAGGTATTGCGCGAGTTTTTCGGGCGGGCAGGATTCAGACAGCGAGCAGCCGGCGTCGAGATCGGGAAGGATGACTTTCTTCGTCGGGTTAAGGATTTTCGCGGTCTCGGCCATGAAATGGACGCCGCAAAAGAGGATCACTTCGGCATCCGTCTTGGCCGCCTCGAAACTCAAGCCTAACGAGTCTCCGACGAAATCGGCCACGTCCTGAATCTCCGGGATCTGGTAGTTGTGGGCGAGGATGACGGCTTTGCGTTCTTCCTTGAGAGCCTTGATTTCCTGCGCCAGATCGAGACCGAAATTTACACCAACGCTTACCATCGGTTAATATCCGCTCTTCCCATGAGTTTACAATCCAACGACAGACGGTACCGGCTCGGCTTTATCGGCGGAGGCAAGCTGGCGGGCTCGGTCATGCGCGGGCTGGTGCGAGCGAAGTTTTGCCCGCCGGGCGAGATCCTGGCGGGGGAGCCTAACGAAGCGGCACGGGCGGCGCTGGATGCGGAGCTGGGGATTTCGGTAACCGCAGAGAACGCAGAGGTCGCAGAGCAGGCGGAGGTGATCTTGATCGGGGTGAAGCCGGGAGTCGTGCTGCAGGTGGTCGAGCAATTGAGTGCGGCGCTTGAAGACAAGCTCGTCATTTCTTTGGCGGCAGGGATTCGGTTGGTGAGCATGGAGGAGAAGTCGAAGGCGCACTTCATGCGAGCGATGACGAATACGCCTGCGGCAGTTTGCCAGGCGGCGACGGCCATGGCGCGCGGGGCGCGGACGACGGGTGAAGATATGGCGCGGGCACGCGAAATTTTTTCCGCGATCGGCTTTGTCGCGGAGGTCGAAGAAGAGCAGATCGATGCCGTAACCGCGCTGGCTGGGAGCGGGCCGGCCTTTGTCTACACCGTGATCGAAGCGCTCGCGGCCGGTGGAACAAATTGCGGGTTGCCGAGCGAGACGTCGTTAGGTTTGGCTACCCAAACGGTTCGGGGCGCAGCCCAGCTTGCGCTCGAGAGCAAGCTTTCGCCGGAGGAATTGCGCCGGATGGTGATCACGCCCGGCGGGACGACGGCCGCTGGTCTCGCAGAAATGGAGAAGCGCGAAACAGCCGCGGGTTTGGCAGCAGCGGTGGAAGCGGCCACCGCGCGCGGACGCGAGATGGGGTTGTAGCCGGGGGCGTTGACTCCGGCCGAGGAACGAGTGGTTTGTGCCTAACGAAGTCCTGGTCTGCGTTTCGCAGAGCGAAACATCTACAAACCGGGCGCCGGGCTGGTGTCGTAAACTTCCACCAGGGCAATGCCAGTGCCTCCGGCAGCCCCTTGCACAATGGCGGTGTAGGCGCCCGGAGCCAGGGTCGCGAGGAGAGCCGATTCCTTCGCGTTGCTCGGCGCGAGATTCTCGTCGGTGATGGCCTGGGCATCGGGGCCTTCCTGCCAGTTATCGTTCGATTGCAGGAGGGCGCCGTTTACGTCGTGCAACTCGAGAATTGGATCGGCGAGAGGATTGGCGATCCCGGCTCCGCCTAACGACGGCCCGATCGCCCGCACGACAACGGTTTTGGGATCAGTTCCGCCGATGATCGCACCGCCGATCAACGCGTTGCTTCCATCGAGGACCTGGGCGCGGGTGGAAATGTTTCCGGCCCGGCCGCCACTTGTGCTCAGATCGTAAAGCTCGAATAAGCCGACGCCGTCCGTAGGCGGTTGCTGGGCACTGGTGAAACTCTGAACCAAGGCTGTGTAGGCGCCCGGTTGGAGAGTCAGATAAACGGCGGATTCGCGGCTGTTCGGAGGATCGAGATGGAAGCTGGCAATCGTCTCGGCGTCTGGGCTCGTAAACCAATCGTCGTTCGTCGCGACCTGGCGCTGGTTCGCATCGTAGACCGTGATCTGCGGGTCATCGAGGAGCGGGGCGAGACCTTGGGCGGCGAGCGAGGGCCCGATCGCACGCAGAATGACGGTGGCCGGCTCTGTGCCCTGCACGATAAAGCCGCCAATCATGATGTTGTCGCCCGTGCTGATGAAGCCGCGGGTGGAAAGATTTTTCAGGACCGGTCCATCCGGGCTGAAAAGATAAGGCGGGCCGGTCCCATAAATGGCCTGTGCGCCCGCGATGTCGTCGGGAGTCACGGTTTCGATGTCGCTGATCCGGGAATTCATGATCGCCGCGACCTGTTGCCCGTCCTGGTCAGGATGATCGAGCCCCAAAGCGTGACCAAATTCGTGAATGGCCACCCGGCGGAAATCGACGCTAATCGGATCAAGCACACCACGGTAGGAATCCCAGGTGTAGGCGGTGTTGAAGACGGTATCGGATTCCTCCAAAACGTCTCCGCGGAAGGAGAGGAGGGTGACAGCCAGAGCCTTGGAACCAAAGCTGTCACCAAAAACGTCGGCCGCAAAAAAGACCGAATTCTCGTCGTCGCCCGACTCCGGAACGACCGGCGAAAAGAGAATGGCGGCGAATCGCATGTGGGCGAGATACGGATTCCAGATATTGAGCGCATCCTGGGCGGATTGATTGAACGAAGTGCTGCCGTCGGTGAGCGTTTTGGCGGCGCCGAGAGAAAGCTGCATCACCACGGTCCGATTTGCGGTCCAGGCTTCCCCTTCGAGGGTGAAACCGGAGAGGGAATGGATCCCGAGGCACGCCAGCGCGAGGAGAAGAACGATAAATTTCATCTTGAGCGAGGAGCGCCGCCAACAATGCACGACAAAGCCGGAATATCCATCGCTTTGGATCCAGCGGATGACACTCCTTCGGATAAATCCGATACGATCAGCTCGGTCGCGGTTGGCGGATGGGAGCGCCGTTGGTTTTTGCGTCGGGGAAGCTCAGGGTAACGACTGTTCCCTGGTCCAGTTCACTCTCGACCGCGACGTTTCCCTCGTGGATCTGCATGATCGATTTCACGATCGCCAACCCCAGGCCCGTCCCCTGGGCGTTGCGCGGTGCGTCGCCCCGGAAGAATCGATCAAAAACATGCGGGACATGTTTCGAAGAAATCCCGCAGCCCGTATCGGCAACCGAGACCTTGCTCTCGCCGTTCTGGCGATCGAGCGCGACGGTGATGCGGCCTCCCGCAGGCGTGAAACGGAGCGCATTGGTGATGAGATTAATCAAGGCTCGGCGGAAGAGCACCGGCTCGGCGTAGATGTCGCCGCCGCCTTGGCATTGGATATCGACGCCCTGCTCTTGCGAGACCGCTTCATAAAACTCGCGAATCCCTTCGATCACGGCGCGTCCGTCGAAATAATTGCGATGGAAGGAGCCACTTGTCTCCGCCCGGGCGAGGAAAAGGAGGTTGTCGATCATGGCCGAGAGCCCCTGGAGCTCTTCCAGGCTCGACTCGATCGCTTCGCGGTATTGCTCGGAGGTGCGCGGCTTGGTCAAAGCGCCTTCGGCTTCACCGCGCAGGATGGCTATCGGCGTGCGCAACTCATGGGCGAGATCGGCCGAGAACTGCGAGAGTCGGGTGAATGACTCCTCCAGCCGGCCCAGCATCTTGTTAAATCCGATCGCGAGCGGTTGTAATTCATCTGGCCAGCCGCTGACCGGGACGCGCTCGTCGAGATGGGTCGCGCCGACGCGCTCCACTGCCTCGGCCAGGCGCTTGAGCGGTCGCAAACCACGCCGTGTCACGAGGGAGGCGATGCCGGCGCAAGTCAGAATTGCGCAGCCCAGCATCCCGGTCAGGAGCGCGGCGTAGTGCGCGATGAATCTGTCGTCGTGCGTCCGGTCCTGGCCGAGTTGGACGGTGAGTCGTTGCCCGCCGACTTCCGAGACTGCGGTCAGGAGCGCGAAAGTTCTTTTGTTTCGGATCCGATAAGTGATCGTGACCGGTCGCTCTCCGCGGACCGAGATATTTTTGGGAAAGACCTCAATCGGTAATGAGACGCTCATCCTCGGGGTCTCGGCCACGACATGTCCAGCCGAGTCGATGACTCGGACGGCGTAAGTCTTATCGGCCGCTCGAATGATCTTCAGTTCGCGACTGAGCGACTCTGGTCCGGCATCGGCCGCGATGCTCGCACGGATCGCGGCCAGCTTTTCCGTGACATAGCGATCGCTGTCGTGCACGACGTGCTGAACCACCGTCCAGTAGGCTGCCCCCATCGCCAGGACGAGGAGCAGCGCCGCCCCGACCGTGAACAGGAGAACGAGCCGAATGGCGATCGACCACGAGCGTGTCCGAGTCCCCGGGGGGGGCGATTTTCGTCCGGAATTATTCGGCTCTGAGGACATACCCTACACCGCGAATGGTATGGATCATCTTGGTCTCGAAAGGGTCGTCCACCTTTGCTCGCAAGCGCCGCATCATGACGTCCACCACATTGGTGCCGGTGTCGAAATTGATGTCCCAGACTTGTTCGACGATTTCCGTCCGCGAGACAATGTCGCCCGCCGAAGAGGCCAGAAACAAGAGCAGTGAGAATTCTTTGGGAGTCAGGTTGAGGACCGAGCCGGCGCGCGTGACCTTATGGCGGCGCGGATCGATCTCCAATTCTCCGACGGTAACTATTTCCTCCCGCCTTTCGGGCGAGCGCCGCAAAAGCGATCGGACCCGGGCGAGCAGTTCAGAGAAATGGAACGGCTTGATGAGATAGTCGTCGGCTCCGAGGTCAAAGCCTTTCACCCGATCCGGTACGCTATCGCGCGCGGTCAGAAACAGGACCGGTGTATGAATCTCTGCCTTGCGAAGCTCAGCGATCAGGGACCAGCCGTCGCGTTTTGGGAGCGCGACATCGAGGATAATAAGATCCATCTTCCGGGCGAGCGCGTATTCCAAGCCCTGTTCGCCATCCTCCGCCACATCGACGACGAAGCCGTTCTCCGTCAAACCTCGCCGCAGGAAGGCGGCGATCTTCTGCTCATCTTCGACAATTAATACGTGCATGATAAATAGAGTCGCGTCTGGACGTGGGGCCCCTTCCGAGGCGAACCATCAGGCTTCGAGTGCTACCCCGATGGAGTAACCATAGCGTCGCACGCACCGCTGGCAAAGTATCGCGTGGATCGAGGCTGCTCTCCGTGGCGGAGACTTCGATGGAGAGGCGGGCGCGTCGCCCGCAGAAGGAGCGCGCGGCCTGTTTTTGGCCAATCGCCGCCAAGATAGACGGCGCTTCAAGTCCCGAAGGCCGGCATGTCCGTGCGAAACGACTGTGGGCGAAAAGCCCGCCCTTCCGATTGCCTTCTTTAAAGTGCATGACTCTCTCTAGGAGCATGTCGCAGGGAAACAGAGCATGACCGCGAAATTACCATGCTGAAAGAAAGCGACTTATTTTTTTACCGAAGAGCGAGAAGTAGCCCTCAAAAGCAGGGTTTGCAGGACGATGTTCGATGCGGTCCGGCCTTGTGGTCTCTTGGCCATTTCTATCTGGTCTCTGTCCGCACTTACATCAGGGTAGCAAGCGAAGGATCGCATCCGTCCTACTCGCGAGAGCGGACGGTCGGCTTATGCAGCGACCGAGCGGCGCTTTCGTTTGACCAGCGAAGAAGTGGATTTGGACGAGGCGGTTCGCCCATTTGACGCTTTCACCTTTGAGCCGGCGCGTTGCAGGCTTTGTTGGAGGACGGCGACCATGTCGATGACGTTAGGCTGCACCCGGGGCGCGGGCGCCTTGGGCGCGGGGGTTCGTTTCTGCGCTTTCTCTTCTATCAACTGCATCAGCGCGGTCTGGTATTGGTCCTTGTATTTTGTCGGCTCCCATTCGGTTGTCATCGCGTCGATCAAGGCAGTCGCCATTTTCAATTCCTGCGGCGAAACGCTCCGATCCGCACCGTTGTTGAGAGAAGCGGGTTCGAGCACTTCCTGCGCGAAATGCATCAGCTCCAGAATCAGAAAAAGTCCATCCGGTTTGACGGCGGCGAGATACTCGCGTTTCTGGATCGCAACCTTCGCGACCCCGACCTTTCCCGACGTGGTTAGGGCCTTGTGCAAAAGTGCGTACGCTTTCTCGCCGCCTTTCTGTGGCTCTAGAAAATACGGTTTGTAGAAAAACTTCGGGTTGATCTGCCCCTGATCGACAAAATCCGTGATCTCAACCGAGTGAGTGGATTCGATTTGAACCTTCTCGAAATCCTCGTCCCGAAGAGTGATCCACTTCCCCTTTTCGTATTCGAAGCCCTTCACGATTTGGTCTGCGGGAACTTCCTTTTGATCGACTTCGGCAACTTTCTTGTAGCGGATCGGGCTGAGATCACTCGCCCGCAGTTGCCGGAAACTGATCTTCTCCTCCTTCGTGGCCGGATAGACGGAAACCGGGATGTAGACGAGACCGAAGTTGATGCTGCCCTTCCAGATCGCGCGCATAATGCAAACGGTCAGCTACTTCCGGGCCACCTGTCAAGACTAACGAATATGATAATCTGTCCTGTTTGGTGGCACCGGTTTTTGCGAAACGTGGCCACGATTCGCGCCTGGACGGGAGGCAAGTCTGCGGCTTTGCAGGAGCTAAGAACGGTCACCGGCCCTGCCGTTGTCTCCGTTTCGGGCTTCTCCTCCGGCATCCATTCTCGAGGCCGTTCCGCGATGAGCCTGGTTTCCAGGAGAACCAGGTCGCTCTCCGGCTTTCGAAAAAAATGGGCGGCCCATTCGACCCCGCAGTGGTTCCTTGATTGCAGCGCTCAAGTGTGATTGATCAACCCCGTTGTGCAGAATCCCGCAAGATCGAAGCAGCGAATCGTAATCCTCGGCGCCGGCGGCCGGCTCGGGGCAGCGCTCGCCCGCGAGTATGGCCCGGAGCACGAAATCACGTCGTTCACCCACGCGCAGCTCGACCTCGCGCAACAGGAGACCTTGCGCGCGACGCTCGCCCCGCTGCCCTTCGACGTCCTGATCAACGCCGCCGCCCTAACGAACGTCGATTATTGCGAAGATCATCGCGACGAGGCGATGCGTCTCAATGCCGGGGCGCCGCGAGTCCTGGCGGAAATTTGCCGGGCCAAAGGGAGCCGCTTTATCCACGTCAGCACCGACTACGTTTTCGAGGGTGCAAAGCGCTCGCCCTACACAGAGGAGGACCCGGCGGAGCCGATTAGCGTCTATGGCGAATCGAAGCGGGCGGGGGAAATTCAAGTTCTGGAGGCGAACCCAAGCGCGCTCGTCATCCGTGTTTCCTGGGTCTTTGGTCCGGACCGGCCGAGTTTTGTCGATGCAATCCTGAAAAAAGCGCGAACCGAAGGAGAGGTGGCGGCGGTGGCGGATAAAGTTTCGACCCCGACGTACACACCCGATATCGCGGCCATGCTCCGGCCATTCTTTGAGGAGGCCTCGGGCAGCGGCATTCTGCATCTTGCCAACCGCGGGGAATGCAGCTGGCAGGAATACGCGCAATGGGCCCTCGATTGCTGCCACAAATTTGGCGTTCCGATGCAGGCGAAATCGGTCGGCGCGGTGTCGTTAGGTGAAATGAAAAACTTTGTCGCGCGGCGGCCGGTTTACACCGTTCTCGGGACGGAAAAGTATGCGCGGCTGACTGGCGTCGCTCCGCGCGACTGGCATGAAGCGGTAGCCGACTATGTGCGCGATCACTATCGTTAGGCAAGACAGGCGCCGGGGCTCGCTCCGGGATGTTTTGACAAGCGCTCCGGGCTGGCGTTTGATCGCGCCGAAATAAGGAAGCCCAGCCGGGGATTGATTCCGTTGGCGGAAACGCCGGTTTCGGCTTCCTTCTCTTAACCGGAAATCCATGAAAAAATTCATTCCACTCGTCTTGCTCTCTCTCGTTCTGCTCCCCGCCGGGCCTGCCCGTGCCTCTCTCACTTGGGAAGCGAAGTCCGCCGACCTGCACCCGACTTTGTCCGACAAGACGGCGGTAGCGCATTTCAAATACAAGAATACCGGGGACAAGCCGGTCACGATCACCGACGTCCATCCCTCCTGCGGCTGCACGACCGCCGCCCTGGCCAAGAACGTGGTCGAGCCCAACGAGAGCGGCGAGATCACCGCGACCTTTAACATTGGCGATCGTTCCGGCGTGCAAAACAAGACGATCACAGTCCGAACCGACGACAGTCCGGAAGCCGCCACCATCCTGAAGTTGACCGCCACCATTCCGCAGCTGCTCCAAATCCAGCCGGTCTTCGTCTACTGGTCAGCCCAGGATGAGCTCAAGCCAAAGACGATCACGGCCACAGTCGGCGGCGATTTTCCGGTCACGAATCTGAAGATTACCTCGACCGACAAATCGATCGCTACCGAAGTCGTGCCGAACAAGGAGAAGAAGGAATTCCAAATTGTCGTGACCCCACAGGAGGCCGGCCGGCCGATCAACGCTTCGCTCAAGATCGAGCCCGATTTTCCGAAGGACGCCCCGAAAACCTTCTACGCCAATGTGCGCGTCGATAGCCGGGCAAAAATGCCGCCGAAATAGCGCGTGCGCCCGTCGTTAGTCCGCCAGGTTCTGCTTCTCCTCGGGCTGGCCTTTCTGCCTGCGATCGGTCAGGCGATTTATTATCGGAATGCGGTTTCCTGGCATCATCCGCCGGTCGACTCCGCGCTGGTCAGCGTAGCGGAGGCAAAGAGCTGGAGCGACGCGGTCATCTGGCTCGACGCGCGCCCGGAGGCGGAATTCGGGCGCGCTCACGTCCCGGGCGCGCTTCTCTTGAACGAAGACGACTGGGATGCGCGGCTTCGGACTTTTCTCACTGCCTGGTCGCCGGAGCGGAAGGTGGTCGTCTATTGCAGTGCGCAGAGTTGCAGCGCGAGCCACGCGGTCGCGGAGCGATTGCGGAATGAAGCCGGGTTAAAAAACATCTATGTCTTGGAAGGAGGATGGGAGGCATGGCAGAAGGCGCCCTGAAAAACGAACCAACCGGGAGCCGCACGCGACTTATCGTTACGCGGGTGCTCGCTGTTTTGGCTGGGGCGGTTTTTGTTTACGCCGGTGTCTTGAAGGTGCGCGATCCGGTCGAATTCGCGAACGACTTGAGCAACTACCACCTCCTGCCCTGGGCGATCGGCGTCCGTCTTGCCTTCTATCTTCCCTGGCTCGAGATCCTGGCCGGGCTCGCACTGATTTTTCACCGGCTCTTTGCCGGCGCGCTCGCCATCACCGGCGCGCTCATGCTCGCCTTCATCGCGGCCACCATCTGGGCCAAGGTGCAGGGGATCAACGTTGCCTGCGGTTGCTTCGGCGCCGCCAGCAGCAATCTCACCTTCACCTCACATCTCGTGCTCAACGGTTCCATCCTCGCCGTTCTCGTGATTCTCTGGTTCACGCATGAACGGGTGAAGGCCTGAGCTTTCCGCCGAATCAAATTCCGGAGCCGTCCCCTGGGACGGACGCGCACCGCCCGGCAATCAGGTCGCGGCCCTAACGAGCAGCCCCTGGAATTCGTTCGCTGGATCGAGCTGTACCTCATCGACCGTGAAGAGTCGCCCAGCGCTCGCGCCGTCATTTCGGATCAGGATCGACTGAGAGCAGGCCCGAAGCAGAACGGCCGTGACTTCGAAGCCGACCGACAATTCCACCGCGAGTAATTCAAACTGCGCGGCCAGCCGCACGCGCATGGCTCCTTCCGAGGGAGCGACCAATTGCAATTTCGGATCTGTCCTGGCCTCGCCAAAGCGGCTGGTTGCGACCGTGAAAGAGGAACTCGGGAAGGGTAGTTGCGGTGGCTGGCGGGTTGGCACTAGACGTAGCGTCTCGATCTGTCCATCGGTTCCAAGTGTCATCTCGCCGAGACGAAATCCGGTTTCGAGCCGCATCCCATGCAGGTCCGTCTCCTCGCCCATCTTGACCGAAACGATGCGATCGAACGGCTGCATCGAGGCCGTCTCGATTTCAAGGGAAGAGGTGAACTGTATCGCAACAATCTTCAGCGCGAGGGTCACGCTCAGCTCGGTCGGATTAACGCTAACCCCGTCCGGCGGGCGGATCATCGTCGTCTGGACGGCTGGAGACGGGGTCGGAGCGGGCCGTTCGGGTAGCAGGCCCTTCGGTGTCGCGGGCGGCGGTGCCGGAGAAGGAAAACCCTGCGGCGAAGGCTCCGGGACGGCCGCGGTCTTGCTGTCGATTCCGTTAGGCGAAAGCTGGGTCGCCGGTCTTGCGGCCGGTTTCCGGCGCGGAGTTTTTGGCAGGGGACCCGCGGCGAGCAGTTTCTCGACCGTGTTGATCAGCGCGCATGACAAAAACGGCTTCGGCAATGCCATCGCGACGTTCCCGTATTCCTCGGCCGTCTTCGCCAGTTCGGTCAGATGGCCCGACATCATTAAGACCGGAATACGCGCCGTCAGCGGGTCCTCGAGGAGCCTACGGCAGACGTTGTCGCCCGTCATATCCGTCAGGCTGTAGTCGAGTAGCACGAGGTCGGGCCGCTCGCTCGCTGCCAGTCGCAGACCATCCGCGCCGGTTTGCGCGGTCAGAATCTGAAAATTCTGGTCCGCCGTCGCGAGCACGTCGGCAGCAAAAATGAGGAGCATCTCCGTGTCATCGATGACGAGGATCTTCTTGCCCGTTTTCCGGGCCATCGGCTGGAGAGGAGAAACGATGGCTGATGGATCGTGCCGCCGGTGGCGCTCCAGGGACCGAATCATTTCGATCAGAACGAGGCGCCAGTCCGCGTCGATCGTCCGTGGGATGTCCAGCGGCACTTCCGTTTCGCTTAGCCGCGCTCCGTTCCAGCGCAAAATTTGCTCCAAGGCCGTCTGGCCTACGCCCGTCCCCGTGATCGCATGACAGATTTGGCCTTTCTGGAAATGAATTTCGCCCCGCTGTCCGTCGGCCGCTTCGACCTCGATGAGGGCGGTGGCCCCGGCAACGCATTTCAACTCCACCAGATCGATCGCGTGCAGGTCCCGCAACGTCCCGCGAGCCCTGGCGGTGGATGGCACCGTCCACGGACCGAGCAGGGCCTGGACCGCCGCCCCAAACTCCGCCAGATCGAACGGCTTCTCGATAAACTGAATCGCGCCTGATGTTCCGCGCTCGGCGCGCAGCTCCGGCGAGGTGCCGGCCGCGATCACCAGCGCGCGGGCTTCGGGATATTGCGTTTTGAGCTTGTTGAAAAACTCAATCTCTCCGCTCGGCGGCGGATCGAGATCGAGGAGGAAGAGCTCGGGCCGCATCTTTTCCGCGAGCGCTTCCGCCTCGGCAAAGCTGTGCGCTATCGCCACGCCATGAAGAGGGGCAAACTTTTGCAGGGCAGAAGAAATCGCCACCCCCAGGGCGCTGTATTCTTCAACCAGAAGAATGCCGCGCGGAAGATTTGCCGAAACTGAAGATCGAGGGTTGGCAGGCACGTTAGGCAGAGAGAGGGCGTTCGAGAATAGAAAATGCGTCGTTGATGTCAAAGCAACGCGATTGCAAGTTGCGTGCCCCTCCCGCTAATTGTTAGGCGCGGGTGCTTCTACTATTCGTAGCGGAGGGCCTCGATCGGGTCCAGCGACGCCGCCCGATAGGCCGGATAAAGTCCAAACCCAATCCCGATCGCGGAGCATACCACCAGGCCGGCGATCGCCCAGCCAAAGGGAAAAATCAGGTCCACTTTCAGCCAGAGCGCGAGTAGATCGCCCCCGAGTACGCCTAGCAGGATCCCCAAAATCCCGCCCGCCTCCGAAATAAAGACGGCCTCGGCCAGAAACTGCCGCAGAATGTCTCGATTGCGCGCCCCGATCGATTTGCGCACTCCGATCTCCTTCGTCCGCTCGGTCACGCTCACCAGCATGATGTTCATAATCCCGATCCCGGCTGCAAGGAGAGCGATCGTGCTAATGACGAAGGCCCCAATCCGGATCACGCCCGCGATCGAGACAAAGGCGCTCTTCAGGGAGTCGTTCGTGTAGATCTCGAAGTCGTTAGGCTCTTCCGCTTTTAGCCCGCGGGCGATCCGCATCGCGCCCACCCCGCGGTCGAAGGTGCGGCTGTAATCCATCTGGGAAAACGATTGAGTGGCGATATTGATCGTGCGGTTGGCGGAGCCGAAGTCCTCGAAAAAGCGGGTGATCGGCAACATGACGATATCGTCCTGGCTTTGCCCGAAAGCAGTGCCGCGGGTGCCGAGAACGCCGACGATCGTGTAGGTGTGCCCGCTTAGCTTCATGACCCGGCCGATGGGTGACTCATGCGGAAAAAGGCGCTCCTCGATGGCGTGACCGATGACGGCGACCCGGCGGCTCAAGGCGACGTCTTCGTCGTTCAAGTTGCGTCCGTAACCGAGCGTATAGGCGTTGGCGGCGAGGAAGCTCTTGTTCGTGCCGACCGTCTCCAAGCTCGGTGTCGTTTTCACCCCGTTATAGACGGCCTGTTTGCCCCCGCTGAAAACCTTCAGGCAGACCTCCGCCGCGATTCCTTCCATCAAATCGGCGTAGCGTTGCGCCTCCTGATAGTTGATGTCGCGGCGATTCTCGTATTTTTCCGAGCCTCTTCCGCCGGCGTTCACCGTCACTGGGTATTTCGCGAACTGAAAAATGTTCGAGCCAAAAAGCGTCAGGCCGTTCTCGATCGAGGCCTGCATCGCGCCGATCGCGGTCATGACTGAGATAACGGAGAAAACGCCAATCGTGATCCCAAGCATGGTGAGGGCGGAGCGCAACTTATTCGCCCCGACCGAAGCCAGCGCCATCGTTAGGATTTCACGAAACTGCATGGGAAGTTAACCGCAGAGAGCGCAGAGTAGGGAAGAATCAAAGACAGAAGCCCTCCTCGAGATTCAGCCCCCTTCGGCGAATACCATGTTTAAGCAGATGGACGTTAAAGTTAAAAATGAGACCGATCTTCCAACCACCCAGTTTCAGATAGCTAAGAAGCTGTGCGTCGTTAAGCGGAGTGAGATCCTCAACCCCCTTGATCTCGACCAGGACCAATCCTTCAACAATCAAATCCGCGCGATACCCGCGATCGAGTTTCACCCCTTTGTATTCGACCGCGATTGCCTTCTGTCTTTCGAAGTTCAGTTCGCGCAATGCGAGTTCGCGGCACATGCACATTTCGTAGGCTGACTCCAGCAGCCCGGGTCCAAGCATCCGATGCACTTCCACGGCGGCGCCAATGATGCTTTCAGTTAGCTGCTTCAACTCCATCCAAAAATCCTCTGCTCTCTCCGCGTCCTCTGCGGTTAATTGTTCTCCCCTACTCGTAGCGAAGCGCCGCGACCGGATCGAGCCGCGACGCGCTCCAGGCCGGCGCGATCCCCGAAACCAATCCCGTCAGGACCGACACCACCATGCTCGCGAGCACTAGCCCTAACGAAAAGCTGATCGGGAACGACGGAAACGCCTTCGCCATTCCAAAACACATCAGGTAGGCGACGAGCAGCCCGATCAGCCCTCCGACCAGGCAAAGCGCCGTCGACTCGATCAGGAACTGCAATAAAATCGTCCGCCGCCGCGCCCCCAATGCTTTCCGTGTCCCAATCTCTTTCGTCCGCTCTTTCACGCTCACGAAAGTGATGTTCATGATTCCGATCGCGCCGACGAAAAGCGAGAGGCCGGTGATAAAAAGCCCCGCGATCGCGATCGTCGCCTTCACCCCATCGAGCGTGCTCTTGAAGGCCTGTTGCTCATTGACGCTAAAATTGTCGCGCTTTTCCGGCGGGAGCGAGCGCAGGCGGCGCATGATCCCAGTCAGCTCCTCGCGTGCGTCGGCCATGTGGGACTTGTCGCGCACTTTCACCCGCACGTCGGCTTCGCTTTTTGCGCTGAAATATTTTTTGAAGGCCGGCAGCGGAATGATCACGATCGAGTCGAGACTGAAAAGCCCGAGAAAGGATCCCTGGCGGGTGAGCGTCCCGATCACTTTGAAGGCGTGTCCATTAATCAGGATCTTCTTGTCGATCGCGGAACGACCGGCGAAGAGCGCGTCTGCCACGTCGTAGCCCACGACACAGTCTTCCGCGCCGCCGCGCGATTCCATCTCGTTAAAGAAGCGGCCTTCGCTGCAGTCGATGGTCGAGATCAGGGTATAATCGGTCGTCGTGCCGAGGATGAAGACGTTCTCGACCGTATTCTCGCCAGCTTTCACTCTGCGCAGAAGACTCATCGTCGGGACGGCGATTGCGAGGGTGCTGTTCGGGCTCGCGGCGATCGTGCGATTGATTTTGTCGGCGTATTCGGTCCGGATTTTTGGGCGGCCGCGGTAATTCCACCAATCGTTCATCCGCGTCCAGGGTCGCTGTGAGACGTAGAGCACGTCGTCGCCGATGATCGCCATGCTCTTGTCGAAACCGGTCGAGATGCCGTTGATTGCCGTGCCCATCAGGGTCACCGCGACGATGCCGATGATCACTCCGAGGGCGGTCAGCATGGAGCGGGTCTTGTTTCCAGCCATCTGGGCAGCGGCGATCTTCCAGCTTTCGGTCAGTTCGTAAAGGAATCGTTTCATCGCGCTCTCTTTGGTTAACCAACAGTCATCGGTACTTTTGCGGTTACGGGCGTCATCTCATCGCTCTCCACCACGCCGTCGCGCAAATGCACCGCCCGCCTCGCATGGGCCGCGATATCGGGCTCGTGCGTCACGACGATGACGGTGTTGCCCTGTTGATAGAGACTCTCGAAGAGCGTCATGATCTCTTCGCCGGTCTTGGAATCGAGGTTCCCGGTCGGCTCATCGGCCAGGATGATGGAAGGATTGTTGACCAGGGCGCGCGCGATCGCGACCCGCTGGCGCTGGCCGCCGGAGAGTTCGTTAGGCTTATGCGACAAACGATCGCCCAGCCCGACACTGGTCAGGGCTTGGGCGGCGCGCTCCTCGCGGTCGACAGGATCGACCCCGGCGTAAATCAGGGGCAGCTCGACATTGCGCAGGCTGGTGGAGCGGGGGAGGAGGTTGAAAGTCTGAAAAACAAAACCGATCTCGCGGTTTCGGATCTCGGCCAATTCGTCGCCATCCATCTCCGAGACGTTCTTGCCATTGAAATCATAGCGGCCTGAACTTGGCGTATCGAGACAGCCGAGCATGTTCATGAGGGTCGATTTTCCACTCCCGCTCGGCCCCATGATGGCGAGATACTCGTTACGCCGAATCTGCAGCGTCACCCCGCGTAGGGCATGGATGATCTCTTCTCCCATCACGTATTCCTTCGTGATGTTCTCGATATCGATGACGAGGGGGCCGGGAGCGCGCGTGCCAGTCGAAGAATTCATTTCTTAACCGCGGAGAACGCAGAGGCCGCAGAGAATTGGATGAAACAAATGCATTCCTCTGCGTCCTCTGCGCCCTCTGCGGCTAGATTTCTCACTTCTTCTTCTCCGCTTTCTCCATCTCCACTTTTGCGCCGTCTTTCAGCTTGCGACTGATCGCGCTGTAGCTGCCGGAAATCACTTCGTCACCCGGTTTTACGCCGCTCTTGATTTCAATGTTGGCGTCATCTGCGATCCCGGTCGTGACCTCGACCAACTTCGCGTTGCTCCCGTCTTTCAGGAAGACCACTTTTCGCAGCTTCTCCCGCGCGGCCTTTTCTGCCTGCTTCGCCAGGCGCACGTTTTCCACCTCGGCGGCGTTGTCGGCTTTCTCTTTGGCGTCGTTCGCTTCCTTTTTCTTTTCGATCTCTTCCGGGCTCATGTCGCTGTCGCCGGTCCGGATCGTCACGCTCTGGATCGGCACCGAGACGACATCCTTCACCATGTTGGTCTGGATCTCAGCCGTGCAGCTCAATCCGGGTCGCAGCCGCATTCCATTCCCTTCGAGTCTGATTTTCACCTCGAAATTCGTCACTTCTTCCTGCGTGCCCGTGCCCGTCGTCTTTCCGGTGTTGGCGATCTGTTCGACGACGCCCGGGAATTTCCGGTCGCCATAGGCATCGATCGAGACTTTGGCCGAGTCCCCGATCTTGACGTGCACGACATCGTTCTCGTTCACGTCCACTACCGCCTGCATGTGGTTCAAATCGGCCACCCGCATGACCTCGGTGCCGGCAAATTGGTTCGTCGCCACCACCCGCTCGCCGAGCTTGCTGTTCAGCACCGTGACCACGCCATCGAGCGGCGAATAAATGGTTGTCTTGGAAAGTTGATCGCGCGCCTGGCTCGAGCTCGCCTTCGCTCCCTCGATGCTGTGCAGACCCGATTCGTACATCGATTTCGCCGCGTCATAGCTTGTCTGCGCGGCCAGCATTTCCGTCTGTGAGATTAATTTTTTGTCGTAAAGATCCTTCGCCTGTTTGAGATCCTGCTCGGCTTTTTCGACCGCAGCTTGTTGCTGCCCGCTGACCGCTTCCGCGGTGCTGATCGCGGCCTGCTGCTGTTCGAGTAGCGCTTTGTAAGAATCCGGCCGGATTTTCATCAAGAGCTCGCCCTTTTTCACCTCTTTTCCATCCACCACCGGCAACTCGATGATCTCACCCGCCACTTCCGGCGAGATTTTCACTTCCGTTTCCGGCTGCACCTTGCCCGTCGCCGAGACCGTCTCGATGATCGTACGCCGCGCCGCCTTTTCCGTCGTTACCGCAATCGGCTGTTCGCGTTTGCTCGCGATCACTGAGAAAATGATGAGGAGCAAAATAACCCCCGCGCTGCCAAGCACGAGGTAGAGCTTGCGGCGCGACTTTCGCTTCCGACGAACGGTTGGTGCGGGGGTGGCGGTCTGATGCATGACAGGTTGGTTTATGAGGAGGATTAACGGCTCCTTAGACCAATGCAAACTTTTCGCGTTCAGCTTCCGCGGCTCGCTTCCAGAGCGGGCGGCCGTTCTTTCGCGGAGCGCGATTGGATTTGTGCGATCGCCCAGCAGGCGTGTTCGGCGATCAATGGCTCGTCATCGCGCGCCGCCAGACCCAGCGCCGGAAGGTCTTCTTCCGTTCCTACATTCCCCAGCGCGACACAGACATTGCGCAGTAAACCACGCCGCTTGATCCGCTTGATTGGCGACCTGCGAAAGAGCGTCCGGAACCGCTCGTCATCGAGTGCGAGAAAATCCCGGAGCGCCATCTGAGCGACCGCCGGCCGCGCCGCAAACGCGCTCTCCCGCGAAACCTGGGCGAAGCGATTCCATGGGCAGGCATCGAGACAATCGTCGCAGCCGAAAATGCGATCACCTATCAGCGGCCGGAACTCGAGCGGGATTCTCCCCTTCAATTCGATCGTCAGGTAAGAGATGCAGCGGCGCGCATCCAACTCGTGCGGCGCCGTAATCGCGCCTGTCGGGCAGGCCTCGATGCAACGAGTGCACGACCCGCACCGCGCCACCTGCGGCGGATCGGGCGGCAGCTCCAGCGTCGTCAGGATCTCTCCAAGAAAAAACCAGGTTCCGAGCCCGCGATTGAGCAGCATCGTACTCTTGCCGTGCCAGCCGATACCCGCCTCCGCCGCAAAATCGCGCTCCAGCACCGGCCCGGTATCGACATAAATCTTCTGCCTGCCGCCTAACGAACCCAGAAATTCCTCCAGTTCCCGCAGCTTCGGGAGTATCACATCATGATAATCATCCCCCAACGCATAACGAGCGATCCTTCCGACCGCCCCACTTCTTCCTTCATCCTTCTGACTTCTGCCTTTCCCACGGCCTTGGAAGTAGCTCATCGCCAGCGCGACCACTGAGCGCGCCCCCGGGAGCACCAGCTCGGGATCGCAGCGTTTCTCTGCCCCGCGCGCGATCCAATCCATCTCACCCGCCGCACCCTGCTTAAGCCAATTGCGAAAGTCTCCCGCGTGTGGCGGACTTCCCGCCCGCGCGATCCGGCAATCATCGAAGCCAGCGGCCAGCGCGCGTCGCACCAGCTCGGATTTTGTTTCAAGCGCCGCGGGCAATGGAATCCTCGATCGCTTGCGCCACCTCGTCGTGGCTGAGTCCGGTCGTGTCAATGGTGAAATCAGCCGCCTCCTCGTAGAAGGGTGCGCGTTCGTGGAGCAAATGTTCCACCGTTGCTGCCGGGTCCTCTGTCCGAAGCAGTGGTCGGTCGGAGCGCCGTCCGAGTCGCTCCAGCAGGGTGTCAAGGTCCGCTGTCAGGCAAACCACCGTCCCCAGTTCACGCAAGCGCGCGACGTTATCCGGGCGCAGGATCGCTCCGCCACCGGTGACGATCACCGCCGGCTGCGCCGTATCGATCCTTTCCAGAATCGCGCTCTCTTCCGCGCGGAATTGTTCCTGGCCTATTCGGTCGAAAATTTCGGTTATCCGCATCCCGAGCGAGGTCGCGATCATCGCGTCCGTATCCAGACGCGGCCAGCCCCGGCTCAGGGCAAGCCGTCGTCCGACGGAGGATTTGCCGGTGCCCATGAAGCCGATAAGCACGATGGAACGTTCGGCCATCTTCACGGAGGAATATACCGCCGGTCCGGCAGCGGCGACACCCTGTGCGGCAAATTTTTGGCCGCAGATTCGAAATCTCCTTTACCCTGTCTTCTCTTCGGACGCTGCGTTCAAATTAGAACTCGGTAGGAGAGGCACCGCAAAGGGAACGTTGGCGTGAGGCGCCGCTACTTCAAAGCCATTGAGGTGCTTTCGCGACGTAGACCTCGACCCATGGCGATACCGGTCGTGCTGTTCTGGCCGTGAGCGATCGCGGTGTAGCTGCCGGAGTAGAGCGTCACGACCGCGCTTCGATATATCGGCCAGGGCGGAGCAGGCCGGGTCAAGGTCGTAAGCCTCGATCAAGGCGACTCCCGATTGGCCGCTGCGGTCTCGTACGATGGCCGTGTAGGCCCCGGGCGCTGGCAAACAGAAATGTTTGTCTTGGGAAATCGATCTCTGCTGGAGTCGAAGCATCCCGGTGCAGGTCGCCGCAGATTATGGCGGTGCAAGTCGCTCCTCGCCGTCCGTCGATCCCGACTCCTCTCCAGCGCGAAGCTAGGTGGCCGGTGTTCGCTGACGACATCGGCATTCCGGCGGAAGCCGGCTTCTTGTCTCATTTCGCAAGACGCTGTTGATTGAGCGATGGCCATTGCATCCATTAACCCGGCGACTGGGGAAACGTTGCGCGAGTTCAAGGCGCTGACCGAGGCCGAGATCGAAGAAAAGTTGGCCACGGCGGAACGGGCGTTTCGGGTTCATCGTGCGACCTCGTTTTCGGAGCGGGTAGCAGTCCTGCTGGCGGTCGCCGATCTGCTCGAGGAGGATGTCGAAGAGCTGGCGCGCGTCATCACGCGCGAGATGGGCAAGCCGATCGGTGCAGCGCGCGAGGAGGTGCAGAAATGCGCCGGCGGCTGCCGCTATTATGCGGAAAATGCCGCGCGTTTTCTGGAGGAGGAGGTAATCCAGACGGCCGCTGCGCACAGCTCGGTGTGCTGGCAGCCGTTAGGCGCGGTGCTCGCGATCATGCCGTGGAATTTTCCTTTCTGGCAGGTCTTTCGCTTTGCCGCCCCGGCCCTGATGGCAGGGAATGTCGGGCTCCTCAAACACGCCGCGAATGTCCCGCAGTGTGCGCTCGCGATTGAGGAGATTTTTAGGCGCGCTGGCGCGGCGCCGGGTGTTTTCCAGGCGCTGTTGATCGAATCCGACGAAGTCGCCGGACTGATCGAGGACAAGCGCGTGCGCGCTGTGACTTTGACCGGCAGCGACAAGGCGGGGAGCGCGGTAGCGGCCACCGCGGGGCGAGAGATCAAGAAGTGTGTCTTGGAGCTGGGCGGGAGCGACCCTTTTATCGTTATGCCGGGCGCCGACCTGGAAACTGCCCTAACGACGGCCGTGAAAGCGCGCACCCAGAACAGCGGGCAATCCTGCATCGCGGGGAAGCGGTTCCTGATCGCGGAGGCGGTTTACGATGATTTCGTCAGGCAGTTCGTCGAGCGAATGCGAGCGCTAAGAGTTGGGGACCCGCTCGAGGACGGGACCGAGATCGGTCCGCTCGCGACGCCCTCGATTCGTCAGGGAGTGCATGAGCAGGTGCGCAAGTCGGTTGCGGCCGGGGCGAAGCTCCTCGTGGGCGGCGAGCCGATGGAAGGGAAGGGGAATTTCTATCCGGCGACGGTGCTGGCGGAAATTCCGTCAGACGCACCGGCATTTTGCGAAGAAGTCTTCGGCCCTGTGGCGCTCGTCTTTCGAGTGAAGGACGCGGCGGAAGCGGTCGCCCTCGCGAATGAGAGCGACTTTGGCCTCGGGGCGAGCGTCTGGACGAACGATCCGAAGGAACAGAAGCTCTTTGCCCAGGAACTCGAGTGCGGGATGGTCTTTGTGAACGAGATGGTGGCTTCCGATCCGCGGCTGCCTTTTGGCGGAGTGAAACGCTCTGGCTACGGTCGCGAGCTCAGCTCGCTAGGCATACGTGAATTCATGAATGCCAAGACGGTGGTACGCGGAAGTTAGGCTGGAAGCCTAACTTCCGAACTGATCTTCCTTCTCCTTAAAGAGGACGTTGAAGGTCGTGAGGGAGCCGTAGCAGCGGGTGATGTATTGCTGGAGATCGAACTTGTCGGCGTCGCTCAGCTTGTCGCTTGCGTTTACCCTCTGTTCGAGAACTCGCAGGTTGTTGCGGATCATGACGATCTTGTGAAAGAAAGTCTCGAGCGGAACTTCTTTTGCCTGCAGTGAACTATCGGCCGGTTGGAGCGAGAGAGTGCCGCTTTGCCAACGGGTGGCGAGGCCTTCGACGAGTTCGTCGGGTTTTTCCAGACCGAGCGCGTCGACCATCGCCTGCGCGGTCTGGCGAATAAGGGCGGAAAGCGGCATTTCCATTTCCGTCAGGCGCGCGCTTGGCTCGGCAGCGCTCAAGTCGCTCGAGGCGGGATCAACGGTGCGGGGAGCGTCGTCGAAAGAGATGTCGGCAGTGTGTTCGGTGAGCGACTTGATCGTTCCAACGCCGTAACGCGGGTGACGAACCTGCATTCCGATATGGAGACTTTGGATAGGTATTCCCATGGCGTATCCAAACTGCGGCGGACCGACGTCCGCGCAAACGCAAAACAATTTTGAATCCAAAGCCGGCGCCAACCGCATCCCAATGGCGATGATACAGGATTTTAGGTTCGCTTTCCGGCAGTTGATCAAGACACCGGGTTTTACAACCATCGCTGTCCTTACGCTCGCGATCGCAATCGGGGTCAACTCGGCGGTCTTCGCGCTCGTCAATGGTGTCATCCTGCGGCCGGTCGTCCAGGTGCGCCCCGCGGAAGTGGTCAACGTCTTCACCGCCCGGCAGGGTGCGGCGCATGATTACCGGCCTTTTTCCTACAACGAATTCGCCGCGCTGCGGGAGAACAACGATGTCTTCGCGGATGTCGCGGCGATGGGATTCGGTCTCGCCGGAATCGGACGCGACGAAGGGATGCGACGCAGTTTCATCTTCCTGACTTCGGCGAATTTCTTTTCGCTCATGGGGGTGAAACCGGCGGTCGGTCGCTTCTACAGCGAGGCCGAATGCCGGCCGGATGCCAGCATCCCGGTGGTGGTGGCGAGTTATCCCTATTGGAAAAAACTCGGGGGCCGGGCCGATCTCATCGGGAAACCGCTGACGGTGAACGGGCAGGTCTACACTCTGATTGGCGTGACGCCGGACGGCTTTGCCGGCGCGAATGCCCTGCTTGCCCCGGATCTATGGGTGCCGCTGGGCGTTTACTCGCAGCTTGGGACGGCCTTCAGCGACACGACTGCAAAGCTACCGCTCAATTCGCCGAAAAATTACACCCTCAATCTGATCGCCCGAATGCGTCCCGGCCTAACGATGGAGTCAACCAAGGCGCGTCTGCCCGCGCTCGCCAAACGCCTGACTGCGATCCAGCCGGCTGACGCGACCGGCGGGCGCGAGTTGCAGATCCAGACTCCGTCACGTTTCAGCATCAGCACGACGCCGTCGGATGACGGGCCGATCGGATTGATCGGCATTTTGTTGCTCGCGATGGCGGGCGCGGTTCTCCTTATCGCCTGCCTTAACCTCGCGAACATGCTCCTGGCCCGAGGCGCGAATCGTTCCAAGGAAATCGCGCTTCGTCTCGCTCTCGGTGCGAGCCGCTGGCGAATCGTTCGGCAACTGCTCTGCGAAGGGATGCTGCTCGCCCTCGTCGGCGGCGGGCTCGGTTTGTTCGTCAGTCTCTGGAGCAATGGTCTTCTCCTCGGCTCGTTAGGCAATCTTTTTGGGTCGATGAACTTTTCCATCGTCGTTCACCTGCGACCTGATGTGACGGTGCTCACAGTTACTTTCCTCATTTGCCTCATCGCCACTGTGCTCTTCAGTCTCGGGCCAGCCTTGAAAGCTTCCCGGGCGGACCTGGTTAACGACTTGAAACAGCAGGTCGGCGAACCGGCGCATGTCGGGCGTCTCAATCGCTTCTTTGCGCCGCGCCACCTCCTCGTTATGACGCAGATCGCGCTCTCGCTCACTCTGCTTTTCAGCGCCGGGTTGTTCTTCCGCGGCGCGCTTAAGGCGGGTGCGCTCCATCCCGGCTTTGATCGCCGGGGCGCGCTCTCGGCGGAAATGGACTTCACGTTAGGCAGGCAGGACGACGAGGCTGCGCGCCGGACGATGTTTGCCGCCGTCCATCGCATGCGGGCGCTGCCCGGCGTGCGAGCGGCTGCCCTGACGACGATGCTGCCCTACGGCAACATCACCAACGCCCGGCGCGTCATGCGGATGGATGAAGCGGTGGTGGCCAAAACCGACCCGAATGCCCCGGAGTCGGGCGCGAGCGGATTGTTCACCGCCGTCACCCCGGGGTGGTTCGATGCCATCGGGGTGCGGCTTCTGCGCGGCCGGGATTTCACCGATACCGAGGCGGAGGACAAAGATTCACCGAGGGTGCTGATCATTGATGAGGTACTGGCGAAGAAACTTTTCCCGAAAGGGGACGCGCTTGGGCAGCACTTGCGCTATTCCCTGCCGCCGAGCGACGGTTCGCCTAACGAATTCACGATTGTCGGGATCGTGAGCCAGCATCGTCACGAAGTGCTGGGCGATGAAATGCCGCGCCGAATTTTTGCGCCCCTCGCGCAGGCTTACAGCGGTAGCGTGATTCTGCAGGTGCGTCTGGCGCGAGACGATCGGGCCGCGGTCGCGGCCATGATCCCGACGGTTCGTCAGACGCTGCGCGAAGTCGATCCGGCGATGCCGATCCTCCGCATCGAGCCGTTCGAAAACATCGTGGAAAAGAATATCGGCCTTTGGGCGGTGCGTTTCGGCGCGATTCTCTTCGGGATTTTCGGTGGGATCGCACTGTTGCTCGCGGTCGTGGGTGTGTATGGCGTGAAAGCGTATGCCGTGGCGCGCCGCACGCGGGAGATCGGGATTCGCATGGCGCTGGGCGCGGATCGTGGCGATGTCTTCACTCTGATTATGAAACAAGGCGCGCTTCAAACCGCATTTGCGCTCGGCGTGGGTTTGCTCATGGCCCTCGGCCTCGGCCGGGTGCTGGCGCAGATGCTTTATCAAGTGAGCCCAAGCGATCCGGTAGCGTTGATCGCGGCCAGCGTGATGCTCGGCTCGGCGGCGTTGCTCGCCTGCTTTCTGCCCGCACGGCGTGCGATGCGAGTTACGCCGATGACGGCCTTGCGCACAGAGTAGCGACGGCTTCAGTTCCCCGGAGTGGCCGCGGGGCGAGCAGTTGGAGGCGGTGCTGCGATTTAGAAGAGATGCCGAAACAGGTTCGTGAAAGAAATGTTCCGGCTTGGCTGGGAGTTCTTCTGACTCTGGGGACTTTCGCCGCACGGGATTCACCACTCGATTGTGGAGGATGAGGTGAACTCGAACCGGTCGAGCGGCCTAACGATGGGCTAAGAGATAAGGAAAAGCCCCGGCCTCTTTCGAAGCCGGGGCTGAATGTTTCGGGGCGAATCGTCGCTTTATGGATTCGGTGACTCAGCCGGTGACTCGGCCGGAGCAGTCGCCGGCGACATCGCGTCTTTCGCGGAATCCATCGCATTGGTCGCCGCGTCCTGGACTTTGTCCACCGCGTCTGTGGCGGCGTCCTTGGTTGCGTCCGCAGCGTTTTGCGTCGCGTCCTTGGCCTGATCCGCCATCTGATCGACCGCGGCGGCGGCGGCTGGCGCGGCTTCCTTCGCGGCCTGCTGCGCTTCATCGATCTTCTTTTCAGCGGCAGCCTTGGCTTCTTCGCTCTTGGTTTCCACTGCCTGCTTCGCTTCGTCGGATTTCTGTTCGATCGTTTCTGCGGTCTTGTCGTTGCAGGCGGTCAACGCGAGCGCGGCGGTGGCCATAAGTGTCAATGGTTTGATGTATTTCATGATGTAGTTGGTAGCTGGTTAAAGGTTGTGGTTGCTTTGCTGCCAAGGCAAGAATTACCCGGCGTGTAAGGCAGGTCATCATTCAAGCGATTATCTGTCAACGTTTTGTTGAACCTTTCGCAAGGACTCCCCCGGCGAAGCGGGAATGCAATATTTGATTCGACAAGATATCGTTAGGCGCAAAGACTGCGCTCAACCGACGGCCGGAAGGGACGCTCGATTCCTTCAGCGCGTTGGAATGAAAGGAAAATCGACATGACTCAATTGCGATCCTCTCTCTGGGCGGCAGGTGCACTGGCGCTCCTCAGTCTTTCTTCATCGTGCAGTCGGAGTTCTTTCCGGCCGGTGGAACGGGAAGGGCCGCCCGCCCTCGTGCAGCAGCCGGCCGGCGAGCCGCGACTTTGGTTGTTGCTCAAGCAGGAAGAGCAACGCATGCGGCACATTGGCGGGGGCGGTCGCATGATCGGGAAGTGGGTAACCGAAACCTACTACCATTTCCATCTTCAGGCGCACGACCCGGCAACGGCCGACCGGCTCTGGAAAAAACATCTCCTCACGGTGAAGGACGACGCCGGGGGCCATACTGCGCAGGCGCGCCTCCTGGGGCAGGAGGGTGAGGTTGTCTGGACGTTCATGAATGATCAGCCGGTCGCGGTTTCGAGCAAAGATGGAAGCACGTTGGCTGATCGCGGCACGCTCGAGCGTCAAAATCCGGAGTTGCGTGACCTGATCCCGAAAGACCTCGATTTTTACGCTTACGATGGCGGGCTCGTAATCACGGCCGCGGACGGGCGGCGATTCCGGATCAAGGGCTCCGAGTTTCGTGCCGAGCCTTATACTCCGCCTAACGACGAATATTTCCGGCAGATCGAATTCATGTCGACCCGCTGGAATGGCGGTTATCACACGAAGGATTTCCTCTGCCACCAGATGATGCGGAATGGGAACTGGCTCGGGCTTTACTCGGACAAGGAAGCTGCAGACGCGGGCAAAGATGAATTTGGCGATCATCTGGCCAAGCCAGACGTGGTTTACGCTGAAAGCTCGAGGGCGCGCCGCACTTTCTGGACAGCCCGCATTGGCAAGACAAAAGAATTCTCCGAAGGCACGCACGACCGCCTCTTTGACGTGACTCAGGTGCCCGGCGCGCCGGAGTATTTGGAGGCGGGACTTCTCATCCAGCAAGGAACGAGGAATGCGCTTCGTTTGCAGGATCCGGCTGGATTTCTAGTCCTCTACCGGACACGACTGGACGAGGAGGGACGGCTGGCGTTCACCCGGCTCGATGACCAACTGAAGACGCAGTGGACCGCGACACTGCCCTTTCACGATCTGCGCAACCGTTACGAAAGCCCCGGCCATCTGCTGCTATACGGCATCGTGCAGGAGACGGAAAAGGGCGTGACCGGTTCGAGTGAACACCTGGTGGCGCTCGATCTCCGCGATGGCAAGCTGGAAGAGTGGAACGTTCCGCAGGAGAGGCGCGAGGATTAATTCGCTGGCAGACCCGGCGTCGAGGAACTGCAGAGTGTGCGAGGTTGCTTAGCCTTCGGCGAAGTAGAAGATAATCAGTCCGATGATGAGCAGGACGATGACGAGGAGAGAGATCTTGATCCAGCTCTTCGGATATTTTCCGGCGAGCGCGCTGGTCACACCATTGGCGACGATGAGATAGGTGGTACCGCTGTATTGATAATTCAATAGCCAGACGGGGAGAAGGACGTGTTTGAAAGTCTGCGCGCTGTAGTCAGCGTC
Source organism: uncultured Verrucomicrobiae bacterium (assembly GCA_963819975.1). Taxonomy (GTDB): domain Bacteria; phylum Verrucomicrobiota; class Verrucomicrobiia; order Chthoniobacterales; family UBA10450; genus Palsa-1392. Next base: position 71,479 of record CAWFYE010000018.1, read on the forward strand.
GACCTGGAGATTGCGATGGGTGTCGCCCGGGATCTGCGCGGCGCAGAGCTGGCGTAGTTTGGCGTCCATCACTTCGCGCGAACGTTGCGCGGCGGCCACGAGATCGATCTGATATTGCTCGACCACCCAGCCGGAGACGTAACCAGCGTCGTAGGGCGCGAGTTCTTTGGTCGGGAACGGCTCGATCGCGCGAAGTAAGTCGGCCGGCACCCCACGCGAGGCGGGGACAAGTTCGTCGTCGAAGAAATGATCGAGCGCGCCGCTCGCATCCTCCCATCGGACGTGTTGCACCTGGCGTGTCTGGGTATTGCCCTTCGAGTCACGGTAAGTCTCTGTCGTGTAGTAATAGTAACCGGCGTCCGCGGTCCATTGCGCGGCGACCTGCGCGTCGAAGGTCCAGTAGGGGAGGTAAAGACCGTGGATCGTGTCGGTGAAGGCGCGGTTCTTGAAACGGTTCGGCGCGAACCATCGACTACGATACCAATCATGCACTTTGTCGCGCACCCCGCCTTGGTCGAGCTTGAATGGGAGCACGCTTTCCGGCCGGATCGGCGCCTTGATTTCGTCGTAAGGAACGAGCGCCGGCGATCCACAGAAGTCGCAATTCTGAGCGACCCGTTCGGGTTTGAAAACCAAGATTGCCTGGCAGCTTTGGCACTTCACGGAACGAGTGGGGGTTTGCCAGCCGCGATCGCTCGATGGGATGGCGCGCAGGGCTTCGGCCAGGTCGAGTTCTTTGACCGCACCGTCGGTAGCGGCAGGCGGTTGCATCGGAGAAATGGTGCCGCAGAAGGGGCAGACGAGCGCTTGTTTCCCAGGCGACCATTCGGCCGCGCCGCCGCAAGAGGGACAGGCGAAACGCTCGCGGGCGATAACCTCCGCCATATCTCAGCTCTGCAAGAACTCGTTCAGCGCCGCGCGCGTGATCCGATAGCTGGCGCCGATTTTCTTTCCTTTCAGGTCGCCGCTTTCGAGACTTTGCATCACATCGGCTTCGCTCACGCCTAACGCCTCCGCGGCTTGAACCGGAGAAAGCAGTTCCGGTATCGCGGAAGCGATCGGCGCCGCCGCACCCGGGGTAGCCGGACTTCCCGAAGGCGCAGTCGACTGCATCGAGTTTTGTTGTTGCATGATTTGTTGGGCCATGGCGAGGCCGACCGCCATTTCAGTTGCGACACCGCCCGCGCTGCCGCCTTTTTCCATCCCTTGGGCCATCTGGAATTTCACGTAATCGTTCAGGTTCCCGACCGCGGCCATGCTGGAGCGTTTGTCGATCGCCTGCTCGACTTCTGCCGGCACGGAGACGTTTTCGAGAACGAAACTGGCCAACTCAATTCCATACTTCGCCTGGATGATCGGGTTGATGAGTGGGAGAAGCGCCTCGCCCACTTCCTGGTAGCGCGTCGCGACATCGAGCACCGGTATTTTCGCGCTGGCGAGCGCATCACTGAAGATGCTGACGATGCGCGATCGCATTGTCTCGGTGAATTCGTCGAGCCGGAAATTGCGATCGCTGCCCGCGACTTCCTTGAGCATCAACTTGGGATCGCTCACCCGGAAATCATAGGTTCCAAAGGCACGCACCCTGACGATCCCGAAGTCCTGGTCGCGCATCATGATCGGATTCGAAGTGCCCCATTTGTTGCCGGTGAAAAGGCGGGTGGTGACGAAATAAACGTCCGCCTTGAAAGGCGACTCGAAGCCGTACTTCCACGACTTGAGCGTCGTCAGGATCGGGATGTTATCGGTCGTTAGGCTGTGTTTGCCCGGCCCGAAAGTGTCGCCGAATTCGCCCAGGTAAACGAACTGCGCGACCTGCGATTCACGCACGATCAACTGCGCACCGCGCTTGATCTCGGCGTCGTTGTCTTCGAATCGGAAAGAGATCGTGTCGCGCGAGTCGTCGGTCCACTCGATAACCTCGATCAACTGCCCGCGGATGAAACTCATGATGCCCATAGTAATTTTGCTCCTGGTTGATTGCTGAGCGGAAAACCTAGCGGCTCAGGGCAAAACGCAAAACATTCTTGCGGCAGACGACTGGCGATGGTCAGGAAAACTTTGGTCTGAAAGAAAGAAAAGTTAGACTTTGCGAAAGATTCGTGGAGGCGGCTTTGACTGGTCTCGGCGGTGCCCCGTGATCTCACCGTGAATGGTCCGACGGTCGACCCGGGTGAGATTTTTTACCTGCGCGGGGGTGAGGAGAGGCTTGTGCGGGATATCGCAAAGATGGTTCGGCACGACCCAGACGTTTTCCTCCGAGGTCATCCATTCGTAGTCATCGAACTGGGTAAGATTCACCGGGCGCGAATAGCGGCGCAGGGTGCGCTCGGCGCGCAAATTGAAATAAATGTGGAAGTAGCTCAGAGCCAGCTCGCGCAAAGTGCGATAGACCGGTTCTCGGTACCTGCATCCGGTGAAGTTAGACTTGGCGAGCGCGCCCCAATGGCCGCGCACTTTGAAGACGGCAATGACATGGTCGGTGTCCTGTTCCGCTTCCAGATCGAGCACCAGTGGCGGATAACCCAGCACCCGTAGGGCGGCCGCGGCGAAGGTAGCACCCTCGAGGCAATGTGCGGTTCCTTCGCGGAGCACGCGCCGGGGCGACCAGGCGGTCGGGGCGAGGTGATAGGGGATGCTGTCGAGGAAACGCTGGATGCCGAGTGGCGTCTTGAAGGCCCGGAGTCGCCGAAGCTCGAAAGAAGAAAACACTCCGAGAGAAAACACTGAAACTCTGAAAACTGAAATAAAAACGGCGTGTCCTGAGATTGCCTGGCTGTTCGTTCAATAGGATATAAACACAACACTTCAACTCAACACAGGAGGCACAGATGAGCACTGAATCGGATAGTTTTCTCTACATCTTTCGCGGAGGCGTCGACATGAACCAGATGTCGCCCGAAGAAATGCAACGCAACATGGACGCGTGGTTTGCCTGGATGGATGATCTGAAAAAGAAAGGTTATTTCCAAGCCGGCGATCCGTTGCAGGACGGCGGGAAGGTTCTGCGAGGGAAGAGTGGTCAGGCGGTTACTGACGGACCGTATGCCGAAGGCAAAGAGGAGGTGGGCGGCTATCTCCTGGTGACGGCGCGCGATTTGGATCACGCGGCAGAGTTGGCCAAGGGATGCCCAATTTTTCAGAATAGCGGCACGGTCGAAGTTCGTGCGGTCCAGGACATGTCGGCCGATCGAAAGGTGGCGGCCTCGTAGACTGCTCGGGTGAACCTGGAAGTAAACCGGCTGAGCGCTGGGGCGGCGAACGCCGTCCTCGCAGTTTTCCTCGGCTGAGGTCCCAAACGTCGAATGGGGGACGAGAGTAAATGGCTAACGACGGCAATAAAAGGAATCGCGCCGGCTTTACTCAAAGCGATCGTCCTTGAAGTGGCGCTTGCCTTTCTGCGCTTTCGCGTACTCGTCGCGGCTGAGGATGTTCTCGTCGAGCTGCGTGTCGGTGCGACAAAAAGCTTGGAAGAATGCGACTACCTTGTCGGCCGAACTCATCACTTCCTCGGTGAGATAGTTAGAGTCGACGTTGATGCAGACCGCGCCCACGACGCCGTAATCCTTGCGGAGAATCGGGATTGTGGTGCACTTGAATTTCCGCGCGCCAAGGTTCAGCTCGTAGTTCAACTTGTCCTCTTGCGAGATCTGCCGCTTCTTCAGGTCGATGATTAGATTTGTCGTGCCGTCATGCAGACGCCGGCCGGTGACGTTGTTCTCGAGCGCGACAAGTGAGCGCGAGGGGTTGGAAAGATCATGAAGCAGGACTTCGATGCCGGTGTTGGGAAATGATTTCCCGATGAGGTGAACGATGCGGGTGAAGTTCTCCAGATATTCGCGGGTATCGTCCTGGACTTTTTTGCCGTCGTAACGGGTGAAAAAGCGTTCGTAAACTTTCTGTTCGGCCGGCTCAAGTTGGTCCCGTATTTTGTTCTGTTCGCCGATAAAGATGAGCTGGCGCGCCGCCATGGGGTCGGTGTTGCGCAGGAAATAATGCATCCCGAGCCGGAAATTAACGAGATTGAATTCCGAGAAATTGTCGCGGTTGATGGTGAAGGGGTAGAAGTCGTAGTCCTCCAGTTTTCGACCAAAGCGATGCCGCTCCTTATATTTGCCCCAAGCAAAACCGAGGCCGAGGAAAATCCCGGAACAGATGATGGAGGCGAGGACGTTGACCGTGATATCGTTTCCGAAACCGGCGGCGAGGGTGGGCATGGGGAGAGGATAAAGTAGAAAGTAGAAGGTAGAAAGTAGAAGACCGAGCGCTAAGATAGCTGCGATGAAAGCGATCCGTGTGGAGGAGTTTGGCGAGCCCGATGTCATGAAACTGGTCGACGTGCCGATGCCGGAACCGGGAGCGGGAGAGCTACTTGTGAGGGTGCGCGCGGTTGGAGTGAATCCCGTCGAGACCTACATCCGGGCCGGCACCTATGCGCGCAAACCGGCGTTGCCGTTCACTCCAGGGAACGACGGTGCTGGTGTCGTCGAAAAGGTGGGCGAGGGGGTGAATGAGTTTCGCGCCGGCGATCGAGTTTACCTCGCCGGATCAAGCACTGGGACCTACGCCGAATATGCGCTCTGCAGCGCCGCCCAGGTGCACCGCTTGCCGGAGAACACTTCTTTTCCGCAGGGGGCGGCGATCGGAACGCCCTACGCGACCGCGTTTCGCGGGCTTTTCCAGCGCGGCCAGGCTCAGCCGAACGAAACGGTCCTTGTCCACGGTGCGAGTGGCGGGGTTGGGACGGCGGCGGTGCAGCTCGCGGTCGCCCGTGGAATGCGCGTCTTCGGGACGGCTGGAACCGAACGGGGATGCGAGCTGGCGCGCGAGCAAGGCGCGGAGGCGGTTTTCGATCATCACGCAGCCGATTATCTGGCGCGGATCATGGAGGCGACTTCCGGTCGGGGCGTTGATGTGATTCTCGAAATGCTGGCCAACGTGAACCTGGGAAAAGATCTAACGATCCTCGCGCCGCGCGGACGGGTAGTTGTGATCGGGAATCGGGGTCGGGTGGAAATTGATGCGCGCGAAACCATGGCGCGTGACGCCGACATCCGCGGGATGGTGCTTCCAAACACGCCACCGGCTGAGCTGGCGAGCATTCATGCCGCACTCGTCGCCGGCCTCGAAGAAGGCAATTTGTCGCCGATCATCGCGAAGGAATTGCCCCTCGCGGAAGCGCCCGAGGCTCACAGGGCGGTGCTGGAATCGGGCGCCTTCGGAAAGATCGTGCTCATCCCTTAACCCCGGAATTTCCCAGCGGCGAAGCGGATTTGGCGGGATGGCTACTTGATCTCGGGCTTGCCCTTGATGTGGAGCTGCGGCTTGCCCGTGGTTGCATTCACGCTCAGCATTTCTTGCTGCGGGCGGTCACTTCCCCCTGGGGCGATCCCCATGACGGCGCCAAAAAGGCAGCCCAGCATTACCCCGATGAAAAAGCCCAGCCCCGCTGTCTTTCGCATGCCGGGAAGATGGCGCGTCGAGAGGAGAATGGAAAGGGGTAGAGCCAATCTCCTGGTGCCTGCTCGAAAGCGAGGATACCAGCTCCGGCATGCGTTTTGCTCATGTATAGTGAACCAAAATTCACCACTGCCATGACAACGACCTATCCAGACTCCGCTCTCGCCTCGCACTCGTTTGGCTTCATGGAACTGATGACTGCCCTGCTGGAACCCGCCTTACTGACCGGGGCCGCGTTTTTTTGGGTCGCGACCCTGCCGTTTGTGGCGCTTTCCCTCGTGTTCGTCAAAATCTGGGACGCGCTCCGCTCATTTTGCGCAGAGCGTTGGTCAAGAGCAGTTTGATCCGTCGCAGTTAGCGCCACAGGGCGCGAATCTAGCCGCGCGGTTGCGCGGTCGTAGCGCTTGCCTCGAGAATCTCCGGGACGCGTGCCGTTCGTTTACTTCTTGGCCTTCTCACTCTTCGCCTTCTCATCGAAGAGCGAGAGATATTTTCCGTAACCTTCTTCCTGCATCTTTTCGACCGGCACAAAACGCAGCGCGGCGGAGTTCACGCAGTAGCGCAATCCAGTCGGGGCGGGGCCGTCATCAAAGACATGACCGAGATGTGCGTCGCTCTCTTTCGAGCGCACTTCCGTGCGGGCCATGAAGAGCGTTTTGTCGCTTTTTTCCACGACATCTGCGGGGTCGATTGGCTTCGTAAAGCTCGGCCAGCCGGTGCCGCTCTCAAACTTATCCGCCGAAGAAAAAAGCGGCTCCCCGCTGATCACGTCGACATAAATCCCGGGCTTGTGGTTGTTCCAATATTCATTCCGAAATGGCGGTTCGGTTCCGTTTTGGCGGGTCACGTAATATTGCTCGGAGGTGAGTTTTTTGCGGAGTTCATCGTCTGACATGGCTTTATTGTCGGTGGTGGTTGCAGAAGGGCTAGTGGTTGAGTTGGCGGCGGATGGGGCTGGAGTGGGCGACTCTCTCTCGCCGGCATGCCCGATGTAAAGGGACGTCGCGGCGATCAAGGCGAAGATGATTCCTCCCTGCCAGAGTGTCGCGCGGCGATCGGGCCGCGTTGCGCTTTGTTCGTTGTTTTTCTTCATCCTACGTAAGACGATTCTAGGTCACTCTTTATTCCGCGCAACGCCGCCGCGCCGGTCACCCAGGCCGCGACCTAGTCTTGGCGGCCCGCTTCGGGAAGCCGTATGTAACGCCGGAAAACCAGCAACCCAACTGGCGCGACCGTCGCCGCGAGAGCGAAGATGAGCCACATCATGGCGGGGCGGCGCGGACCTTCCGCCGGGCAAAAAGCCGCGAGGATCCAACCCGACGTGCCGACGAGGAGCTTGCCGACGAGAAATGGAAGATAGGCCAGCGCGCCGTATGAGGCTTCCTGGCCCGCGGGCGCGATGGCGGCCGCGTACTCGTAGACTCGCGGCGAATAAAAAGCTTCACCGACGGAAAAGACGATCAGATACAGTGCCGTCATAATGTAATAGGGATTGATGCTTCCCTCGAGCCCGAGATAGCCGTGTCCGAGCCAAAGTCCGACTTGGCTATTTGCCGCAGGCACGAACCACGCCGGCGGGAGTGCCATGATGAAGACTCCCGCCGCACAGATGGCACCACCGATCACGACCATGCGATAAGCTGCAAACCGCTGCGTCAGCGCCCCGATCGTGGGAACGAGCACGATGATTAGAATTGCGTTGATGTTGGCGAGCTTGCCGACCGGCGCATGAAAACCGAGCACGCGATCGCCAAACTTCGGAAAGACATAATCCATCTGCAAGAAGATGGCTTTGAGAAATCCGATCAGGAGAAAGAAGACGAGGATGCGAGCGAAAGCAGATTGCCCGACGAGACGCCTGAATAGCTGGGCGGTCTCGACCGCGCTTTGTCGGACCGTCTCGGCGATGCGTCGCCAGAAGCCGGATGTTGCCGCAATCATCCGCGCTTCCCGCTCTTTCTCCTCCTCCCCGCGGCGGAGAAAATAAATCGCCGGGAAAACCAAGATTTCGATTGTGAGGCTGACGAGGAAGAGCTGCTCGTAGGTGGTTGGTTGGAACCCGAAAAACCGAAGATGCAGATCCAATTGCCGGATGTAGTCAAAAATCCATCCAGCAGCGACGTAACCGATGTTCATCACCATGTAGATGATCGAGAACGCGATTGAGCGCTGCCGGGTCGTCGAATACACCCGCGTCGCCGCCAGTAGCACCGGCGTCCCGAGCGCCTCGCCCACTGCGAGCGGAAGCACGCCGCAGGTCAGCGCCAGAGAGGGAACAGTGGTCACGACCATGACGCTGCGTGCGAAGGTGCAAATGGCGACCCCGAGAAAAAACGTCCGGCGCAAACCGATCGCATCGGTGAGCGAGCCGGCGAGCAATGTGAACACCGTCATGGCCGGCGCCCAGATCCAGCCAACCAACGCCCCGGACGCCTGATCGCTGAAACCGAGGTCCCGCGAGAGCCACAGGACCATCGTCTTGTTCGTAACCGAGTAGGCGGTGTAGATGAGGAACTTGATCAGAAAGGTGAGCCAGAGCTCGCGCCGCGCGTTCTTCAGCACTCCAAACTTGGCAAGAAACCCGCCCAGCCCCGTCTTCACTGGTAGCGGATTCTCCGCTGCCACGTCGGCGGCTCTGATCGTTGGCTTGTTCACCGGGGGAAAGAATCGACAGATTTTGCCCGAAGGGAAGGGGATTATCCTACGAGAAGTCCCCGGGAGCGTGAAGCGGACGTCTGCTGTTGGTCACCAACTGTTTCACCGTGGCCGCCTGTGCATTTTACGCGATCAGAGCCAGCGACTCTCCGAGGTTCCAAAAGCGTTCAGGCCCTCACTCGTTCGCCGCAAACCTTTCAGGGAATGGAGGTCCCGAGAGCGTTCCTGGCGCCGGCGCGTGCCCTGCCATTGAGGCAGGGAGTTGTTGAGGGCGATCGCAGGGTGACGAGAATATTCGTCTTACCGAAAAAAATCACAGCATTTGCTCGATAAAGGATCGGCTGTTGAATTCCTCGAGGTCTTCCAGCTTTTCGCCGGTGCCGACGAAGCGGGTGGGGATTCCGAGCTCATTTTGGATCGCGATCACGACCCCGCCTTTGCCGCTACCGTCGAGCTTGGTGACGATGAGGCCGGTGAGATCGACCGCGGCGTGGAATTCTCGCGCCTGGGCGAGGGCATTGCTGCCGGTCGTGGCGTCGACTACGAGCAGGCGTTCGTGGGGCGCATCGGGATCGTGTTTCGCGAGCGAGCGCTTAATTTTTTCCAGCTCGGCCATGAGGTTGCTCTTGGTGTGGAGACGCCCGGCGGTGTCGCAAATGAGGAACTCGATATCGCGACGATCGGCTGATTGGTAGGCTTCGTAACAGAGTGCCGCCGGGTCGGCGTTGTATTGACCCTTGATCATCTCGATTTTCAAGCGCTCCGCCCAGACCGCGAGCTGCTCGATTGCCGCGGCGCGAAAAGTATCGGCGGCGGCGAGCAGGACGGTGTGGCGGTTACGCTGGAAATAGTAGGCGAGCTTCGCGGTCGAGGTCGTCTTGCCCGTTCCGTTGACTCCGACAATGAGAATCGCTTTCGGCTTCGCGGGGAGGGGACGAATCGGAGCCGGCTGAATCGGCAGGACGCGGAGAATTTCCTCGCGCGCCACTTCCGCGACATCCTGGGCGGTGATTGTCTGTGTGAGGGCGCGTTCGCGCAGGGCTTCGACGATCCGCAGGCTCATCGGAACGCCGAGATCGCTCCGGATGAGCATCTCTTCGAGTTCGTCCCAGTCGACCGGTTTGCCGGCGAATTTTTGAATGAGTGATTTGAAGAACTTCATGGCCTAACGGGAAGCGGAGGGTGAGGAGCTCGGCGGGAACTTAGGCGGGAAGGGCGCGGGGAACAATCTTTCCTCGAACCCAAGCCTGCCAAAAAAAGGCGGCACCTCAGACAGAGGTGCCGCCTTGGAGAGTGTCCGCTCCGCGTTATTTCGTTTTCGCGATCGCGTCGTCCACCAGTTGCAGGTGTTCCTTCAGTGTCGGGAGAGTGTTTTTCGCAAATTTCACGACGTCGGAATCTTCCTTCCCACCGGTGTCATTCGCTTCTTTCTCAAACATCGCGATGTCTTTCTCGTGATCCTTCTTCAGCTCCGCCAGGTAATCCTTGTCGAAGTTTGCGTCTGACATCGTTACCGGCTTCTTCGCTTTGACTTTGGAAAGATCGAGGTTTTCTTCCTTCGCGATTTCCATCAACTCGTCGTTTGCCTTGCTGTGATCGGTGATCATGCGATCGGCGATTTCTTTGGTGGTGTCGTTTTTGGCTTTTTCCTTTGCCACCTTAGCCTCTGCGACTTCCGTGAGGCCTCCTTTGTAGGCTTTCTTGACGAATTTCTTGTCGTTCGCGCTTAATTTGTTCTCGGTCTTGATTTCCATTTTCTCGTCGGCGGCTTTGGCCGTGATGGCGAGGCAGAGCCCGGTGGAGAGGATGGCGGCGAGGGCCGCGCGTGAAGTGTGGTGTAGACTTTTCTTCATTGTATTTCGGTAGCTTGGTTTGTTTGTTAGACCGGATACCCAGTCATCCCTGTTTCGTGGCGGGATGGCGCGGCGGACGCAGCGGAGTGGCTAACTTTTTCGTCAGTCGAAGGAGTAGCGCCTTGGCGTCAATCGATTGTGCGTCCCCTGGCGCCGCGATTTTCGTAGGAGTCCTCGACCCGCTGCGCGACGTCGCGATAACCGTAATCCGCCTCGTAGATTTTCTTCATCGCGTCGAGGTATTTATCGGCGTCGCCCATCTGCTCGTAGACCAAGCCGAGGTTGTAGAGGATCTCTTTTTTCACCGCGTCCATGACCAACATTTCGCGCGCTGCATCGTCGAGCTGCTTGGCTGCGAGATCGAGCATTCCGAGTTCGCGGTAGCATTGGCCGAGCAAATTCATCGCCTTGAGCCGCGCGTTTGGATTCTGGCGGGCACGCTGCAGTTCGGGTAGCGCATCGCGGAATTGCCCGGCATTGGTCAGGTGTTCGCCCAGTTCGTAGCGCAATTGCAGATCGGTTGGGTTGCGGTCGAGCCGCCTGCGCGCGTCTTCGATCAGGACCTCGGCCCGCTGGCGTTTAGCGGCCTCGAGTGCAGCTCTCTTTTCGACGAATTGCTCCGAGTCGCTTCCGTGCTTTGCGAGGTAATCCTCATCGTCACGGATTTTGCGTTCGAGCATTTTCATTTTCAGGTCGGTCACTTTCCTGAGCAATCCCGGGTCGCTCCGGTTCGTTAGGTCAACCGCGTACTGGTACCAGGCGATCGCGCCCTCGAGGTCATCTTTTTGGTCGTGGAGGACGCCAAGACGTTTGGACAGATCGACATTCTCCGGTTCCGCTTCGTGCCTGGCGTAGGTTTCGTTGATCTGCTGCTCGAGCGATTCGCCGGTTAACTGAATGCGATTCTGTTGCTCAAGAGAGACGGCCACTTCCTTGTCCTTGATCAAATCGCGGTAGCTCTCCGCCTCAGTCCAACCTCCTTGTTTCATCGAGGCGCGGGCGGCGGCGTTTTTCCCGAGTTTGGATGCCTCTGGATCGACCGGATCGATCTCGGTGATGCGATTGTAAATTTCGGCTGCCTTGTCGCTCCGATCGTACTGATGATAGAGGCGGCCCAACTCGTGCAATATCTTGACGTCACGGGGATCATTTTCCAACAGCGTCTCCATTGCGAAGATTGCGATCTCCGGATATTCCGCTGCTACGGCCGCGTCCTTCAGGAGCATGTTGGCCTGGAGATTGTAAGGTCCCGTCTCGAGGACTTGTTCGACCAGCTCGATGGTCTTGACCGGATCATTCTTCAACTCCCGTTGCGCCTTCATGACCGCAAGCGGAGCGGTCGAGATATTGAAAAAGCCTTTTTTTTCCGTCTTGGCCCGGGTCACTTCCGTCCGGCGCAACATCTGGCGTCCGGTAAGGAACTCTGGTTCCTGCTTGAGCAGGTTCTGGAGGAGATCGATCGCGTAACCAAAGTTACGAAGCTCGATCGCGGCGACGGCCTTGAGCCAGTAGCCTCGTTGCTGGTTGCTCAGGTCTTTCTCGTTTTTTGCCGCCATGTCGAATCGTTAGTCTATATCGCAAAAACGAGCGCGCCGTCAGGAAAAAATGCGCCGCCGCGGATGTTGAAAGTTGGAAAAATGACGGTGGATCGGGCGAAAAACTCGAGATCCATCGGCATTTTTTCACTCGAACCGAATCGATTCGGCGGGATAGGACAACATGAGCGTGAGTTGCTCAGGCGAGGCCGTCCAGTTTTGTGACAACACAGCCTTTACATACCCTCCCGCAATGTCGACCCCTTGGAGCATCTCGACCTCTGGAAGGTGCAAATAGTCCCAGGCTTCGCAGCGAAAGGTATAGAGGCGGCGCAGCTGCGTCGATAGCATCGCCACGCCGCTGGCGAAGGATGTCTGGCCAATGACCAAAATGCGAGCGCTAAGCAATACCTGAAGATCTTCCTCCATTGAACCTGACTGGATTACGGTCTCCAGATGATGTCGCCGGAGCCACGCTTCGACACCTTCAATGCAGGGATTGGCCCGATCTTCAAAGACCAGCCAGGTGCGCTGGGGCTTTTCCCGCTCGATCGCGGCCAGATAGTAGCTTAGCGGTGGCTGCCCATAATGCGCGACCGGGTGATGGAAGACGTCTCCAGAGCGAAAATGCAGGACAAGATCGCGCTGCCCGACTCGCGGATCAGGTTCGCGCAGGGTATCCGATAACATCGGTCTTACATTGCGCTGCACACTTGATAAGAGCTCGTCAGTCGGCCGTTTCAGGCAGAACGGCTCAAGATAATAAAACACGCCGGCCAACCCAACGCCGAGCTCCGCAATGTTAGCGCTCTCTGCCGTAACCATCTCAAATTCACCCATCCTGGTCGCCTCAAAGACCTTGCTTGGCGGCAAAACGATCCGGGTCAAACTGTAAGCTTTTGCAAGGTGGAAGAGATGATGCAACTGCTCGATCGAGTTACCAAATTTGAGCCACTTCGTGAGTTGCAAATGATTCAAACGCGATTGGCCGGGCAGAAAGAAGGCGCGCGGATTAGTAATCGCGTATTCCGCGCGCATACGGAGATTCAAACCTGGAACTTGGAAAGAAGCTCCGTGGAAGAGTTTCAGGTCCCAGCCCAACTCCAAGGCCAGGCGTTCTTCAACCGATTCAGAAAGGCTCGCTTCACTCATCGCTCCGACCATGCCCTAACGACCTTCGAGCAAGGCGCCGGTCTCAGGCCGAGGGCTCGGCGTGGGCGATGCCGGCGTCGTGGGCGCGGGCCTGTCGTGGTCTTTGGGCCATTTAACTTGTCCAATTGCTTCCAGGACCGTGAAATTTAATTTCAACGCGTTCATTCGCACCTGCATCGCGGCGGCGCGCTCCGGTTCGTCGAGCACGATGTTGTGTTCCTCAGAAAGATCGTTCGCGAGGTTGTAGAGTTGATTTCGGGGAGCGCCCGGTTTGATCTTGCCCTTGTCATCGATGTCACTGTTGACGAAACCGAGCTGTTGCCAAGACGCGCTATTGGTATGGGGAGCGCTTCCGCCGCCACTGCCCTGCTTGGGAATGTAAAGCCAGTCGTCCTCTCGAAGCGCATAGCTCTTGGTGCCAAGGAAGGCCGTTTCTTTGCGTTTAGATGGCGCCTTCTCCGGACGAGTGAATGCGGCCAGTTCACCGGCGCCATCGGGCGACGCCCCAGCAGGCATGTCGATGCGTGCCGCCTCTCCGATGGTCGCCATCAGATCCACCTGCGAAAATAGCGGTTTCCGCACCGTGCCCTCCGGCACATGCTCCGGCCAGCGTACGATCAACGGAACCCGATGCCCGGCCTCCCAGACATCGGTCTTCTGGCCGAGCAGTTCTCCATTGCAACGGTGGCCGGCAGCAAGCGTATCGCTAAACAAAACGCCGCCGTTGTCGCTTGTGAAAATAACGAGCGTGTTCTTTGCGAAGCCATGTTTCTCCAACGCATCGAGCACGAGCCCAGTGCAGTAGTCGAGCTCCTGAACAAAATCGCCGTAGCGCCCGGCCTGGCTGGTGCCCCGAAACTCCGGCGCAGGATCGATTGGGACGTGTGGCGCCGTGAACGCCAAATAAAGAAAAAAGGGCGCCTTGGGGGTTTGCCGCGCGATGAACTGCTGCGCTTTCTCTGTTACGATTGAGTCGATGCGCTCATCCGGTCGCGCCGCGAGAGCTTTCGCACCGCCGACAGTTTTTCCCTGCGGGCCGAATTTTGGCGAGTGATCTATCCGAATCGGATCGGCGGGATCCAAGCCGACAACGTAATGGTTTTCCACGAAAACCAGCGGTGGCCCATCGTGCGTTCTCGGCGTGCCGAAGAAGTAATCGAAGCCAATCTCCAACGGGCCTGGCTTTAGCTCGCCGTTCCAATCCGGCTCGTCCCTGCCGCGCCCGAAACCATTGTGCCACTTTCCCAGCGCCACCGTGTGGTAACCCGCCGACTTCAGCAGAGAAGGCAGGGTGATCTGCCCGTCGTGAAAATAGAGTGCGTAATCCGCCTCCAGCCGAGCGTGCCAGATGTAAGTGCCGCACAGAATGGCGTAACGGGACGGATCGCATACGCTGCTGATCGTATGTGCGTCTGTGAAACGGACGCCTTCCGTCGCGAGCTGGTCGATACGCGGCGTCTTGATCTTCGTCGCACCGTAGCAGCCAAGGTCGCCAAATCCGAGATCATCCGCCACCATCAGAACAATATTGGGTTTGGTTTCCGCCGCAGCGGCGCAATGAAGGCTACAGAGTGCGAGCGACAGAGCGGCGATGACGAATCTGCTCATTGCCGCACGCTCAGGGACGCTTTGAATTTTCCAAACAAATTCTTGGGCTCTCGATGGCTACTCTCAACCCCGCGACTTGCGTCCATGCATCGTATCCGCTGGCCGCGCGACACCAAGTTTCGATGGAGGAAATGTTCGGTTCAAAACAGATTCATTTGCGGTTTTGCAACCTCTGGTGAAGACACGCGCTTCCGCCGCTTTGTGGCCGGCACTGCCTCGACGCCGGTCGCGCCGTTGGGCTTTTCGAGATGGGACAGGATATCCTTGGCCCGATTGAGAATTTCCGCTGGCAAGCCAGCCAGTCGCGCGACCTGGATGCCATAACTCTTGTCCGCGCCGCCGGGAACGATCTTGCGCAGAAAGATGATTTGCTCGTTCCATTCGCGGACTGCGACGTTGAAGTTGCAAACTCCGTTACGCTCCTCAGCCAGTTTCGTTAGTTCGTGATAATGAGTGGCAAACAGGGTGCGCGCCTTGATCTTGTCGTGCAGGAACTCCGCCACGCTCCACGCGATTGAAAGTCCGTCGAAGGTGGAGGTGCCGCGTCCGATTTCGTCGAGGATGATCAGGCTGCGCTCGGTCGCGTTGTTGACGATGTTGGCCGTCTCATTCATTTCGACCATGAAGGTAGATTGACCGCGGGAGAGGTCGTCGTTCGCGCCGACCCGGGTAAAGAGACGGTCGACGAGCCCGATCTCGGCTTTCGCGGCGGGTACGAAGCTGCCGATTTGGGCCATCAGAACGATCAGCGCGACCTGACGGATGTAGGTGGATTTACCGGCCATGTTTGGGCCCGTGATAATCGCGAGTCGTAAACTCTCGCCGTCGAGGTCGGTGTCGTTAGGTACGAATTTCTCTTCTGCCAGATTTTGGTCGAGTACCTGGATGGCGCGCGTCTTTTAGAAAAAGACGAAGCGAGTTGTCGAGCCCGGGTCTGCAGTAATGGAAGAGACGCGCCGTCTCGGCCAGCGAGCAGATGACATCGAGAGTGGCGATGGCGCTGGCAGTCTCCTGAATGGGCGCCAATTCGCCTAACGTCTCTTCGCGCAGGGTCTGAAAAAGCTGGTATTCAAGGTGCCGAGCCCGCTCGTCGGCGCCGAGAACCTTGGCTTCCAGTTCCTTCAGTTCCGGCGTGATGAAGCGCTCGCCGCCGACGGTGGTTTGCTTGCGGGTGTAATGGGGCGGGACGTTCGCAAGGTTCGACTTCGTGACCTCAATAAAATAACCGAAGACGGAATTGAAACGCACCTTGAGCGATTTGATTCCAGTGCTCGCGATCTCCCGGTCATGCAGCTCGGTAATCCACTTTTTTCCCTCACGCGAAGCATTGCGCAATTCGTCAAGTTGCGGATCAAAGCCGTCGCGGAAAATGCCACCTTCCTTGAGGGCGAGGGGAGGATCATCGAGAAGCGCGCCGCTCAACTTCTTTGCCAGCACAGGCATCTCGTGAAGTCCGTTTTGTAGGCGTTCGGCGAGGAATTCCCGATCGTTTGTTTCCGCAGGGCGATTTGTTCCAAAGGCGACGCGGTCGAGGAATTTTTGCAGCTCTCGCTTTAGCTCCGGAATCTGCTCGAGCGACACCTTTAACGCGACCAGGTCACGCGCATTTCCCGAGGCTTGGCTGAGGCGCCCGGTAGCCCGCTCCAGGTCGCGGATTGCTTTCAATGATTCGCGGAGCGAGGCGAGCAAATCGGGCTCTTGCAAAAGATCGGCAATGAATTGCTGCCTGGAGGTGAGTTCATCGAGGTCGCGAATCGGCTGTAAAATCCAGGTTCGCAGCCGCCGTCCGCCCATCGGTGTCATCGTGCGATCGAGCACTGCGAGCAGACTCGTGTCACGCCCTCCGCGGGAACTGACCAACTCGAGATTCGTCTGGGTGGCCGCGTCGAGCACAACGTGATCGGCGGGCGTATCACAACGCAGCGAAGAAAGGTGATCGATTTTTCTGCGCAGTTGATGCTTTAGGTAATGAACGATGGCACCGGCAGCTGAGATCGCCTGTGGCACGTCGGAACAGCCAAAGCCGTCGAGCGATTTCACTTTGAAATGCTCGCAAAGAGTGAAGCGGGCGTTTTCGGTCAGGAAGGCGTAGTGGTCGTAGGGCAGGGCACGTTCCCAGTCACCGAACTGCACCGTTTGCTGATCGCTGATGAGTAACTCCGACGGCGTGACGCGCGCGAGTTCGTCGAAAAGAGCACGCGATTCCGCGACTTGCAGAAGACGAAATTCGCCTGTGCTCAGATCGGCGTAAGCGAAGCCGTAAACACCATCTTCGAAAAAAACCGCTCCAAGGTAGTTGGCGCGCTTCGATTCCAGCAGGTCGAGATCGCTTACAGTTCCAGCGCTGATGATCTGCGTGATGTCACGGGTCACGATTTTGCCCTGCTGGGGTTCGCTCGTCTGGTCGCAGATCGCGACGCGGCGGCCGGCCCTAATAAGCTTGGCGATGTAGCCCGGGGCCGCGTGATAGGGCATGCCGCACATCGGGACCTCATTGCGCTTGGTCAAGGCCAGGTTAAGCAGTCCTGACGCCACTTTGGCGTCCTCAAAAAAGAGCTCATAGAAGTCTCCCAACCGAAAAAGCAACAGGGTATCAGCCGGCACGCTGGCGCGGAGCCTCTGGTATTGCTGCATCATCGGGGTGAGGGCGTGAGCCATGCCGAAAATGATTAGGTTGGACGCCGGGAAATGCGAGCGCGGAATCGCGCTCGAGCAAGAAAAAGCCCGGCACCTTGTTTCCAAGATGCCGGGCGTAAGTTCTGGCAACGTCCTACTCTCGCACAACCTATAGATGCACTACCATCGGGGCTGCAGCGTTTCACTTCCGTGTTCGGAATGGGAACGGGTGGGGCCACTGCGCTATGATCACCAGAAAGCTGGGCCGAGATCTCGAGCCAGGTTTCTGGCGGCGACTTGCGTCGCTGCAATAAACAATTTCTCAAAGAACACTGATTCTCTGAAATCTACATACAGGAAGTTATTTCCAACAGTCTAGGCTTCGTTTTGTTAATTTGTCATTCCCCTCAATTTGCCGCCGCGTCAGGTTTAAAGCCGACGCGACGGGTTAATTGAAAAGTAAATGACCAAGCCGAACGAGTTATTAGTATCACTTAGCTGAATACATTACTGCACTTATACCAGTGACCTATCAACGTGGTGGTCTACCACGACTCTTCAGGGAGAACTCATCTTGGGACAGGCTTGGCGCTTAGATGCTTTCAGCGCTTATCCTTTCCGAACATAGCTACCCGGCACTGCCGTTGACACGACAACCGGAACACCAGCGGTTCGTCAGACCCGGTCCTCTCGTACTAAGGTCTGAACCCCTCAATTCTCCTGCGCCCACAGTGGATAAGGACCGAACTGTCTCGCGACGTTCTGAACCCAGCTCGCGTACCACTTTAACCGGCGAACAGCCGGACCCTTGGGACCTTCTCCAGCCCCAGGATGTGATGAGCCGACATCGAGGTGCCAAACCCTGCCGTCGATATGAGCTCTTGGGCAGGATCAGCCTGTTATCCCTAGCGTACCTTTTGTCCGTTGAGCGATGGCAATTCCACATTCAACCACCGGATCACTTGGACCTACTTTCGTACCTGCTCGACGTGTGTGTCTCACAGTTAAGCTGGCTTATATCCATATACTCGTCACCTGATTGCCAACCAGGTTGAGCCAACCTTCGTACTCCTCCGTTACTCTTTGGGAGGATACCGCCCCAGTAAAACTAGCCGGCTGCCAGTGTCCCTCTGCCAGATAATGGCAAGAGGTTAGTTGTTCCAATTCCGAAGGGTGGTGTTTCATTGGCGACTCAGGAACCCCCGAAAGGGCTCCATCAAAGTCTTCCACTTACGCTAAGCATCAAAATCGAAACAACAGTAACAGCGTGTAGTAAAGGTGCATAGGGTCTTTCCGTCCTACTGCGGGTAGGCGGCATCTTCACCGCCACTACAACTTCGCTGAGCTCCTCGTTGAGACAGCGGTCAACTCGTTACACGATTCGTGCAGGTCGGAACTTACCCGACAAGGAATTTCGCTACCTTAGGACCGTTATAGTTACGGCCGACATTCACGGGGACTTGGGCTCGTAGCTTCGTCTTGCGACTAACCACTTACCGTAATCTTTCCGCATTGGTCACGTGTCACACCCTATACGTCGTCTTAACGACTTGGCAGAGTGCTGTGTTTTTGTTAAACAGTCGGTTGACCCATTTCACTGCGACCTCCATTGCTGGAGGTACCCCTTCTTCCGAAGTTACGGGGCTAGATTGCCGAGTTCCTTAACGAGGTTTCACTCACGCGCCTGGGTATACTCTACCCACCCACCTGTGTCGGTTTACGGTACGGGCAACCGTGGGAACATTGAACTGCTTTTCTTGATACAAGTGTCAACAGATCCACCTTGGCCAGAGGCCTCAGCGTCCCCTTGCGGGACCGTCACTTTCAATCGACGGACTGTCTCTACTCATATGTACAATTCAACTTAACCACAGTCGGTGCAGGAATATTAAACCTGCTGTCCATCGCTTACGCCCTTCGGCCTCAGCTTAGGTCCCGACTAACCCTGGGAGGACGAACCTTCCCCAGGAAACCTTGGGTTTACGGCGGACAGGAATTTAACCTGTCTTGTCGCTACTCATGTCTGCATTCTCACTTCTAGAAACTCCACCGTTGCTTCCGCTTCGGCTTCAATGTCGCTAGAACGCTCCCCTACCAATCCGTCTGGTCGAAACCAAACGTCTTCCAGAGCTTCGGTATACCGCTTATCGCCAATCATTATCGGCGCGAGATCGCTCGATGAGTCAGCTATTACGCACTGTTTAAATGATGGCTGCCTCTAAGCCAACATCCTCACTGTCTAAGCAACCTCACATCCTTTCCACTGAACGGTATTTGGGCACCTTAGCTGCTGGTCTGGCATGTTTGCCTCTCGCGCGTGAAGCTTATCCCTCACGCACTGACTCCCGTGTTACACCCTGCGGCATTCGGAGTTTGATTGAATTCGATACCCTGGTATGGGCTCTAGTTCATCCAGTGCTCTACCTCCGCAGGTCAGCACACGAGGCTAGCCCTCAAGCTATTTCGGGGAGAACCAGCTATCACCGGGTTTGATTAGTCTTTCGCTCCTACCCACAAGTCATCCCAGAAGTTTTCAACCTTCACGGGTTCGGTCCTTCAATTGCGGTTAAGCAATCTTCAACCTGCTCATGGGTAGATCACCTCGGCTTCGGGTCTAGTGCCAGCGACTATGGTCGCCCATTTCGGACTCGCTTTCGCTTCGCCTCCGGCGCAGAACGCCTTAGGCTCGCCACTGACACTAACTCGCAGACTCATTAAGCAAAAGGCACGCCATCACCCTTGCGGGCTTTGACACCTTGTAAGCACATAATTTCAGGTACTATTTCACTCCGCTCACAGCGGTTCTTTTCACCTTTCCCTCGCGGTACTTGTTCACTATCGGTCGCCAATTAGTATTTAGACTTACGCCGTGGTCGGCGTGGATTCATACGAAGTTTCACGTGCATCGTATTACTCAGGAAATCCCTAGGCGTGCGCGGATTTTCGATTACGGGCCTGTCACCCTCTCTGGAGCGATTTTCCATTCGCTTCATCTAATCGTTGCACTACCACATCGGGCTCCTACAACCCCACCAGCAAGCTGGTGGTTTGGTCTCTTCCGCTTTCGCTCGCCACTACTGACGGAATCGCTTTCGCTTTCTTTTCCTCCGGTTACTGAGATGTTTCACTTCACCGGGTGTCGCGATGCTCATGCTATAGATTCACATGAGCTCGAGCAGGTATTACCCCACTCAGGTTATCCCATTCGGAAATCCCCGGGTCAAAGCGTGTTTACCGCTCTCCGAGGCTTATCGCAGTTAGCCACGTCCTTCATCGCCTATTGGCACCAAGGCATCCATTATGTGCTCTTTGTAGCTTGATCAATCTGTTCCGATCCCTCGCGGGACCAGATATCTTTGATAACTGAAACTCTCCGCTCCGATCCTTGCGAATCGGAGCTTATTAAGATTCAGACTCAGCTCTAAAAAGTTGTATTTACTACCCTGTATGTAGATTTCAAAGAACCAGCGGTTCCGCGCAACTTCCGGGCGACAAAAAACTCAACTTCGGCGCCGACGATAATTTTCGTTTCCGATCATCATGTCGGGACAAAATTGAGTTCAATTTGCAGTCCCAAAATTTGCGAGAACCAAGCTCCGTCGGTCTCTCGACTGGTGAAGCCCCGCTTCCTGCGGGATTGCGAAAATATCCCACTCCTGTGCGGCGTCAACCAGGAAGCGCAACTTTTTTTAAAAATTTTCAGCCAGGAGACGCTGACGACTGTTCGGATCCGGTCGCCTGAGAGGCATTTAACGATAGCGCAGGCGACGACTTCATCTAGTTTGGGCGGAATGAAGCGCCTGGACAATCGCCGCGCCGATGAATTGCGCCCGCTAAATTTCGAACTTGGAATCGCCCCGCATGCCAGCGGCTCGGTTCTGGTTTCCTTTGGGAGCACACGGGTTCTTTGCGGCGTAATGATCGAGGAGTCGGTCCCGCGCTGGATGAAAGACCAGCGAGTCAGCGGGGGCTGGCTGACGGCAGAATACTCGATGCTTCCGTATTCGACGCTGACGAGGAAGCCGCGTGACATCGCGAAGGGCCGGCTCGATGGAAGGAGCAGCGAGATTCAACGCCTGATTGGCCGCTCGATGCGGGCGGTCGTCGACCTGGAAAAACTGGGCCCGCGCACCATCTGGGTCGACTGCGATGTTCTGCAAGCTGACGGGGGCACCCGCACGGCTGCGATCACAGGAGCGAGCGTAGCCGTTTTTGTCGCCTGTCGGCGGTTGGTCGAGGAACAGAAGATCGCCGAGATCCCGATCAAGGATCTCGTCGCGGCAGTAAGCGTGGGTGTGAGCGAAGGCGTGGCGCTGCTTGATTTGAATTACGAGGAAGACAAAGCGGTCACAGTCGATCTCAACCTGGTCGCGACCGAAGGGGGCGCTTTGGTCGAAGTCCAGGGCGCAGGCGAGGAGGCGACATTTTCACATGAAGAACTCCTCGAAATGGTGTCGTTAGGCAGAAAAGGGATCGCCGACCTAATCGCGGCGCAGCGAGTGGTGCTGGGGGACGCGAGCGCCGCGGCGGGCTAAAATGTTTGCCGGAGCCCGCGGTTTGCTCTAGAGCGAGGCGCGCATGAAAAAAGCACTGATCACTGGCATCACCGGGCAGGACGGCAGCTATCTGGCCGACCTGCTTCTTGAGAAAGGCTATGAAGTTCACGGCATCATCCGGCGCGCCAGCACCTTCAACACTTCGCGCATCGATCATCTTTACGCCGATCCGCACATTAACGGCGTACGGATGTTCCTGCATTACGGCGACTTGAGCGATTCGGTCAACCTCGTCAAGCTGATCTACGAGCTGAAGCCGGACGAGATTTATCACCTCGCCGCGCAAAGCCATGTCCGGGTCAGTTTCGACATCCCGGAATACACCTCCGACGTCACCGGCCTCGGCACGATCCGCATCTTGGAAGCGATCCGCGAGACCGGGATTCGGTCGCGCTTTTATCAGGCCTCGAGCAGTGAGATGTTTGGGAAAGTGCGGGAAGTGCCCCAGACCGAGACAACGCCATTCTGGCCGCGCAGCCCCTACGGCGTGGCGAAGGTTTTCGCCTACTGGGCGACGGTGAACTACCGCGAAAGTTACGGCCTCTGCGCGAGCAACGGCATCCTCTTTAATCACGAGAGCCCGCGCCGCGGCGAGACGTTTGTGACGCGGAAGATCACTCGCGCGGTTGCGGCCATAAAGCATGGCCTGCAAAAGGAGCTTTTCCTGGGCAATCTCGAGGCGAAACGCGACTGGGGCTACGCCCCGGAATACGTCGAGGGGATGTGGCGCATCCTGCAACACGACGAAGGCGACGATTTCGTTCTGGCGACCAACGAGACGCACACTATCCGCGAATTTCTCGACATCGCTTTCGGCCGGGCCGATCTCGATTGGAAAGAGTACGTGAAGCACGATGGGCGCTACGAGCGTCCCGCGGAGGTCGACCTCCTGATCGGCGATCCGACAAAAGCCAAGAAGCTGCTCGACTGGGAACCGAAAGTCCGCTTCCGCGAACTGGTCGAGATTATGGTCGATGCCGACATGGATCTACTGGCCAAGCCGACGGTGCAAAAGCGCCTTGGGCAGCTTCCCTGAGACAAAGTCAAACGTTCGGCCCTAACGAATCTGCGTCGGGGCGAAGTTGTGCGTCGAGACGAAACGGTCGGGGACCGGCGTCAGCCCCGGGACAAGCGTTTCGAGCGGCTGGTTGGCGATCGTGACCTGCGCGCCTGTTCCGACGATGCCGTAAAGCTCGATCACGTCGCTTGAACGCATGCGAACGCAGCCGTAACTGGTCGGCAGGCCAATGTTTCGCTCTTCTGGCGTGCCGTGAATATAGATGAAGCGGTTGTAGGCCAGGGCATTCTGCGACTCTTCGCCGCGCAGCCAAAGAATGCGGGTCACGATGATGTCGCGGCCCGGCGCGTCTGGTGCCACGATCTCGCCGGTCGGTCGTCGATTCTTAAAAGCTGCCCCGCTCGGAGCGCCGCCGCCGATCTTTTTCGCGATTTCCAGCTTTCCCAGCGGCGTCCAGCTCGTCCCGGGCACGTCGCCGAGACCGAATTTCGAGGTTGAAACCGGATAGGTGGCGAGAGGCGCACCATCTTGCAAGAGCGCCATGCGTTGCTCGGGAATGCTGATGACGACCTGGTGGCGCCGATCGACCGTGGCGCAGGAAGCGCCTAACGTGATCAAGAAAAAGGCAGCGAGAGATCGAACAAAAAAAGGCCAGCTCATGCCCGGTCGAGCCGGAAAAATTCTTCCGCGGTTTGGGTGGTCGCGCGGGCCAGTTCTTCGAGCGAGATGCCGCGCGCGTGGGCGATACTTTCCGCAACCAGCCGGGTGTGAGCGGGCTCGCAGCGTTTTCCGCGGTGAGGAGTCGGCGCAAGATACGGGCAGTCGGTTTCGACCATGAATTCCCCTAACGCCAAGCCTGCCGCGACGTCTCGCACCTCGGCGCCGTTCTTGAAAGTGACGATGCCGGTGAAGGAAACGAGATGCCCGAGCGCAATCACTTCCTCGGCCTGTTCGCGCGAACCGCCGAAGCAATGAAAAACGCCGCTCACGGTCCGGCCGTAGGAGCGCAGAATATCGAGCGTGTCGCCCCAGGCGTCGCGCTGGTGGATGACGACATTGAGCTTGAGCTCGACCGCGAGATCGAGCTGCTGTTGAAAGAGGCTGGCCTGTTTGCTCTTGAGTGCGCCATCATGGATCCCACCCTCGATTTCATCCTCGGTGTCGGCTTGCAGCGCGTCGATCACCTGTGTTTTTCTTTCCCCTGCTACCCGCGCGCTCGGCAGGCTGTGATAGTCGAGCCCAGTCTCGCCGATGGCCGCGACCCGCGGACTCTTCGCCAGTTCGCGCAGAGGCGTAATCACATCCTCTTCCGCTTCCTCGGCATAACTGGGATGTACCCCGATCACGGCGAAAACGTTCGAGTACTTTTCGGCTAGTTCGACCGAGCGCCGGCTGCTCGCCAGCGAAGTTCCGATCGTCAAGATGCGCGTGACGCCGGCTTCCGTCGCCCGCGTGAGCACGTCGTCAAAATCTGCCTGAAAATCCGGATAGTCGAGGTGCGCATGGGTATCGATCAGCATCGAAGAAGGTAGCGCAAGCAATCCGCTTGCGAACAAATTTTAAGTGGCATGCGCTTCCTGCCCGCGAGTTTGAGTTTCGGACGCCCGACGGCGCGGGGCGCCACAGCAGCGTGAAGGTCTCCGTTTTATGCAGCGTGACTGCGGGAGCCAGGCCTGCCGCCTGCCGTAGGTTAGCGTGCGCCAGATCCATTCGAGCGGGCTTAGGTCGCGTAGATTGGAGACGAGCACGCCAAAGAGCGCAAACCCGCGCAAGGCGTCGATCAGAACAATGCGTTCCTTTCCCCGGGTCGGACCGAGGCTCGCGGCCGGCGCCGCTACCACTCGATGACAGACCCAGCCCAGGTCAGCCCGCCGCCAAAGACGACCATGAGCACGTAATCGCCGGCTTTGATCCGGCCGCTCCGGTTCGCTTCGTCGAGAGCGATAGCAACGGCCGCGGCCGAAGTGTTGCCATACCGATCGAGGTTCACGAAGAAACGGTCGACCGGAATTTTCAAGCGGCCCGCGATCGCTTCGATGATGCGGATGTTGGCCTGGTGCGGGATGACGCAGGCAACGTCGTCGATCGTTAGGCCAGCTTTTTCGAGCGCCTTCCGGGCGGCATCGACCATCGCGATGACGGCCTGTTTGTAAACTTCCTTGCCTGACATCTTGATCGTTTGAAGGTGATCATCGGCGTTTTCCTTCGTGATCGGGTGACGGCAGCCGCCGCCGGGCATCCAGAGGATGTCGGCAAAATCTCCGTCGCTCGCGATGTGCGTGCTGATCACGCCGTGGCTCCCGCCGTCGCGATGGCGCAGGATGGCGGCGCCGGCTCCGTCGCCGAAGAGGACGCAGGTGTTGCGTTCCGTCCAATCGGTGATGGT
This sequence comes from uncultured Verrucomicrobiae bacterium, assembly GCA_963819975.1. Classification (GTDB taxonomy): domain Bacteria; phylum Verrucomicrobiota; class Verrucomicrobiia; order Chthoniobacterales; family UBA10450; genus Palsa-1392. Next base: position 96,318 of record CAWFYE010000018.1, read on the forward strand.
GGTCAATTTTTCCGCGCCGATCACCAGCACCGTCTCGTAGGTATGGCAGGTGATGAATTGCTGTGCGATCTCGATCGCGAAGAGAAATCCCGCACAGGCCGCCGAGATGTCGAGGCAGGCTGCGTTTTTGGCACCGATCTTGGTTTGGATGAAGCAGGCGGTGGCCGGGAAAACCATATCGGGCGTGGCGGTCGCGACAAGGATGAGATCGATCTCTTCGCCTTTGATGCCCGCCTGCTCCATGGCCGCGAGGGCGGCCTTCGCCCCCATGTCGCTGGTGTATTCGTCGTCCGCTGCGACGCGGCGTTCCTTGATCCCGGTGCGAGTGGTGATCCACTCGTCATCCGTCTCCACGATCTTGGAGAGGTCTTCGTTGGTGAGGCGCCGTTCCGGCACGTAGCTGCCGGTGCCGACGATCGAAACGGTGCGTTGCGGTTTAGCGGACCGCGGGCTCGAGCGGGGCGTGCGTTTCATTATAGCGACTGACTTCCTCGATAATATGTGGATTGACCTGCTGTTCAATCGACTCGGCCGCGACGCGCAGGGCATTTTTAATCGCGAGCGGGGTGCTGGCGCCGTGCGCGATGATGCAGATGCCGTTCACGCCGAGCAGGGGCGAGCCGCCGTATTCCTCGTAGTTCACTCTTTTCTTGATCGCCTTAAAAGCTTCCTGTGCGAGAAACGCCCCCGCCATCCGCAATTTGTTTTTGGTTAGTTCGTGCTTGAGCCATTTGAAAATGGCGTCACCGACCGACTCGCAGGTTTTGAGAATGACGTTGCCGACGAAGCCGTCGCAGACCACCACCTCGACCGGGTGGGCGAAGAGATCATGTCCCTCGACGTTGCCGCGGAAGTTCAGCGCGCTCCGCTTTAGCATTTTGAAGACTTCTTTCGTCAGGTCGGTGCCTTTGACGTCTTCACCGCCGATCGACATCAGGCCGATCGATGGATTCTTGTAGCCCAAAACGTGGCGCGAATATACCGAACCCATGATGCCGTACTGAAGGAGATGCTCGGGACGCGCGTCGCTATTCGCCCCGGCGTCGATCAGGACAAAGATGTTCGTCTCTGAGGGAATGATGGCGGCAATACCGGGTCGATCGATTCCTGGGAGAGTGCGCAATTTGATCGTGGTCGCGGCCACTGCGGCACCGGTATGACCCGCGCTTACGATCGCGGCTGCGTCGCCTTTTTTCACGAGATCGACCGCACGACTGACGGACGAATCTTTTTTCCGCCTAACGGACTGGACCGCGCCGTCGGACATCTCCACGACCTGGGTGGAATGGACGATCTCGATCCGGCGATCATTGCATCTGCTCTTCTTCAGCTCGGCCTCGATCTGAGGCGTGTCGCCGACGAGAAAAAGCTTGTCGAGCTGGGGATACTCACGCAACGCAAGGACGGCACCGCCAACCAGATTAGGCGGCCCGAAATCGCCACCCATGGCGTCGAGAGCGATTTTCATCGAGTTGCCAATTTGAGGGGTTCGGGCGGCGATTGCAAAACGAAAGTGGCGACGGAGGGCGGTCCTGGCCGCGGGCCGCGTCGCCCGCGCCGCTGCTAATCAATGCGATCGGGCGTGCGATTGCCGGAGCAGGTCGGCCAGGGTCGCGTTCAGCTGCCGCGCGTTCGTTAGGATGAACATATGCGAGATGCGTGGCATGGGGCCGGTCAGTTTTGCTTTGGAAACGGTGGCATCGAACGGCCGATCACCCAGGTCGAGGCCGACGCGCAATTCCTGCGGCTTAATGTTCACGCCGGCAAACTCTCGTTTCTCCAGGATGGAAACGTAGGTCTTTTTCGGCAGGACGATCGCGCTCGGGAAATGCGTCTTTACGAACCTAACGAGGGTGTCGAAGAGCGCCAGGTGGTGCCGGTATTGCCCAGAAAAAACGCCAGATTGTAGGAAATAATCCAGGCGAGCAGGAACGATGGCCCGAAGCTCTTGAGCGGGTTGGCCTTCGACAATTGCTCATCGGAGAGGCCGGTCTCGCTTTGCCAGGCCTTTTGGAACAGAAAAGGCGACCACCAGAGCCCCGCCCAACACCAGGCTCAAGATCGCACACACAAAAACGTTGATGTATAGATTTTCCCTGAGGCAAATCTGACCGGGCCCGTTGCAGCTGTATTGGAAAGAATTTGCTTATCCGACCGGCAGATAGTTTTGATAATGGGAGTGAATCTCGGCGTATCGCGTGGGGTGAAGCCGGAGAAACGCTTGAAGTCGTGGATGAAATGCGACTGATCGCAGAAGCCATTGGGCGCGTGAGCCTTAAAAATCATCGGGCGATCGGAGCTGCCCCATGACGGACGCGAGTTCTCCGTTTCCTTGACGACAACGAATGAACGCCCACGGATTCAAACCTTATCGGGCGGGCAGCCGGATGATACCCCAGCGCGGGGTCGATGAATTAACCGGCGTCGACGGTCAGGACCTGGCGCCCCTTGTAGTATCCGCAGGAAGGGCAGGCGGTGTGCGAGGCGACGGTGCTGCCGCATTGTGTGCATTTGTTGAGCTGCGGCGGCTGCCAGCGATGCGAGGCCTTGCGCGTGCGCAGGCGCATTTTTGAAACTTTGCGTTTTGGGACTCCCATACGAGCGGCTTAGGAAAGCAGGGTTTCGGGAAAATACAAATTCCGTGAATCGAGATTCGAGAATTCGTAAATCGGGATCAACCGCAACGATTCACGATTCACGGATCTTTAACTGATCGAGCGCGCTCCAATCCGGTGGCCGTGCTTCGAGCACGCCGGGGTCGTCTGCTTTCTTCAACACTTCCGGCACGGGACAGACTCGGCCACCTTCCCGGTCGCAATGCGGATAGGGTGGCAAATTGAGCAGGATGTCTTCGCGCATGAAGGGCGTGAGGTCGATCGCCTCGGGTCCGGCCAGTTCGGTGTGGACGGCGAATTCCGGGACCTTGATCTCAAACGGGAACGCCTCCAGGCAACGAACACAGTGCAGCTCGACCGGCTGGGTGAGAGAACCGTTGACCCAAAGTGAGCCTTCGGAAATTCCCGCATCAAGGTTGTAACGCAGCGGCCCCGAACAACGCGCCTCGGCCGGGTCGAGTTGCGGGAGCTGGCATTCCTCCTCGCCTTCGAGGTGCAACCCTTCGGCCGGGATTTGGCGCAAATGAATCTTCACCGGTCTAACCTTTCGCCCAATTTCTTCGCAAAACCCTCCACCACGCAAGCCGGCACAAAACTTCCGACATTGCCCCCGAGCCGGGCGATTTCCTTCACGATCCGCGAGCTCAGGTAAGTGTACTCCTCTTTCGGCATGAGAAAGATCGTTTCCACGGTCGCTTCCAGTTTGCGATTCATGAGCGCCATCTGGAACTCAAACTCGAAATCCGAGACCGCGCGCAGCCCGCGCACAACCGCGTGTGCGTCCTGCCGGCGGGCGAATTCAACCAGCAACCCATCGAGAGGCAGAACGACAACGCCATGCAGCGACCCGGTCGTGCGGCGGAGGAAATCGAGCCGTTCCTCGAGGGAGAAGAGCGGTCGCTTTTGGTCGTTATACGCGATCGCGACCACGACTTCGTCGAAAAGTTTCCGCGCTCGCTCGATCACATCGAGATGGCCGTTAGTCACCGGATCGAAACTGCCGGGATAGATCGCGCGTCGCATGGGCCGGAAATTCGCAGAGGAACGGCGAAATTCAACGCACCAAACCCGCCCGGCGGTTTGCCTCTGGCGCGCGACGCTCGACAGTAGCGGAAAACGAATGAACGAAACCCCCTACCAATCAATCGCGGTGGCCGCCGGTTTCTCACCGCGCTTTCACCAGGTGCTGGCAGAGGCGAATCGCGTCCGCGATCGGTTCGGCGCGCGGTTGTGCATGATTTATGTCGGGAAACGCGACGCCGCGACGGAGGAGAAATTTGCCGAGGCGATCGCGCAACTGAAACTGCCACGCGATTCCGTCGTCCATTATGAAGAGGGCGATCCCGCGAGCGGAATCCTGACCGCGGCGCGGAAACTAGCGGTCGACCTCCTCATCGCTGGCGCCCTGGAAAAAACCGCGGTCCATCGTCAGTTCCTCGGCGACGTGGCACGACGCCTGGTGCGCGAGTCGACCTGTTCGGTCATGCTTTTCACTCAGCCGGAACTGGAACCGAAACCGCTCCGTCATATCGTTTTCATGGCGGAATATTCCGAGCACGCGCAGGGTGCCCTTCGGCGCACGCTGCGCCTGGCTGAGAAGGAAAATTGCGAACGGCTTTATGTCATTCGCAATTACACCAGCTTCGATAAAGCGCGCGCGGCGCGGCGGAATAAGAGCGGCAAGTCGGTCGTCCGCACATTGGAAGAAGAGGAGATCGCTCTTCAGGAATTCATCCTCGCTGCCGGCAACACCGACGTCCCGATCGAGGCGCGATGCATCCGCGGCAACACCGGTTTTGCGGCCTCAAATTTCGTCCAGGCGGTCGAAGCCAACCTCCTCGTCGTCCCGCTCGAAACCAGGCCAGAGCCGAAGCCAAAACTCCCAAGCCGTATCGCCTGGGTAACCGACGTGATCCCGTGCAATCTCTGGATTGTTAGGTAGCGGGCGCCTAACGAAAGAAATTGCGCTGCTTTTCGCTGATCGATTGTTCCAGACGCTCCAGCACCAGCAGCATGTCTTCCCACACTTTGCGCTTCTCGGTGTTGATCTGGTTCCGGAGCAAATACGAGGGGTGAAACGTGATCATGAGCGGCGTCTCGCGATAGGAATGCCAGCGCCCGCGAAGTTTTCCCATCGGTTCGCGAATCTGGAGCAGGCCTTCGACCGCGGTCGCGCCGAGCGCAACCAGCACCTTCGGTCCGATGATCTCGATCTGCTCCGTCAGGTAAGGGAGACAGGTCGCCATTTCAGCCAGAGTCGGCTTTCGATTTCCCGGCTGCCCGGCCGGCATGTCGGGCCGACATTTCAAAACATTAGCGATGTAAACGTCCTCCCGGCTGTAGCCCATTGCAGCGATGATTTTGGTCAACAATTGACCCGCGCGACCGACGAACGGCTCGCCTTGCCGGTCCTCGTCCGCGCCCGGCGCTTCGCCGATGAACATCAGGTCCGCATCCGGGTTGCCGACCCCGAAAACGGTCTGGGTACGCGAGTTGGCAAGGTGCGGGCATTTCAAACAGCCTGCGACACGCGCTTCCATCTGGCTGAGACGCGTGCGTTTATCGGTCTCCACCGATTCGTTAGGCGCGGGACGTGTCTCGCGCAACCGAGCGAGTGCCGCCCGACTCGCGCGCGGCGGATGGTCGCTCGCGGCTCGGAGATTTTCGAGCGCGTTGAGCGTGATCTCCAGTGCTTTCGTGAACTCGCTCATCCCGGCGACCAGTTTGCCGGTTTTGCGGACGACGGCAATTCCTTTGCCACGGCAAATCTCAGGCCGTAGAATTTACCAGCGCTTCCAGCGCGCCCATGTGCGTCCGGAGCGCTTTGTTTCCGGCCGCAGTCAGCAAATACCAGGTGACCGGTTTGCGTTCGGCAAATTCCTTTCGCACCTCGATGTATTTGGCCTCCTCTAGTTTGCGCAGGTGCGCGCCAAGATTACCGTCGGTTTCGCCTAACAATTCGCGCAACCGAGTAAAATTCATCATCTCGGTTTGAGCGAGGAGGAGGCAGGCGCCGAGCCGGCTGCGATGCTCGAGCAGGCGATCCATCGCGCGGGTCCCGGCCCGCACCTGGTCGACCGCGGTGTTATTGGTTTTCGGCACGATGTTCCATCCACGCGCCACCGATCAAACCGGCACAAACCAGAGCGCCCAATAGCAGCCAGCCAGTTTGCGGCCAAAGCAGCCGGGTGGCGAGACCCGCGGCCAACGCCAGTCCGACGCCAAGCAAGGTCGGAAAGCCGCCCAGTCCGGTCACAAAGGCCGTCAGACTAACGAGCAGGATGAGGAGCGCCGAGACGGCTTCCTCCGGAACAGCCAGCCGAGCGACGATCTGGAAGAGCAGGATCATGGCGAACCCGAGGCCGGCCCAGGGAAGGAGCAACCGCCACGCATCGGCTGGTGCGCAGCGGACAACTTCGCCGCGTCGGCGCGCGTCCATCCAGGGGTAAACGGCCAGGACGAAAAGCACGGCGTAACCGGCAAGATCAAAGAACGGACTCTGCCAGCCCGGGGCGAGATCGCGCCGGGCGCAAAGCGAAAGAATGTAGAGGCCGAGAACGATTGCGCCGGGGAGCGGGAGGAGGCGGCGATGGAGCAGTTTCTGGCGCTCGAGCGTCCCGCGGAGGTAGTGGAGATCGGCGCGCAATTGATCGGACGAAGGCGAGGATGCTTCCGTAGTTGACTCTATTTTATAGAGCACTCTGGAATCGTGCAACAGTTTTCTTTTTCCCCGTTTTTGCGCTTAACCTCCTGACCTTCGCCGCACACCTGATGAGCACCCGTCTAAGCGACTACGACTACCAGCTCCCGTCCGATTTGGTCGCCGACCGCCCGCTCCCGCGGCGCCAGGATGCTCGGATGATGGTCCTCGATCGGGCGCGGCAGACGGTCGCGCACCGACAGTTCGTCGAGCTCCCGCAGTTCGTTAGGCCAGGCGACCTCCTGGTTTTGAACAATACCGCGGTGCGGCCGGCGCGACGCTTCTCCGACGACGGCACGATCGAGTTTCTTTTTCTTGCGCAGATCGCTTCGCAGCGCTGGCGTTGTCTGGTCAAACCGGGACGAAAGATGCGCGTCGGTGCTACGACGCAGCTCGACGGAGTGGAGCTGACGGTCGAAGAAATCGAAAGCGAGGGTGAGCGAATCGTTAGGCTGGAACGAGAGATCGATCTCTATCGCGGCGGGCGAATGCCGTTGCCTCCCTATATTGACCGGGCGGCGGACGCCGAGGATACGATTCGCTATCAGACGGTTTACGCGCGGGAGCCCGGCGCGGTCGCGGCGCCGACGGCGGGCCTCCATTTTACTCCGGAGATTCTGGCACAACTTCCGCATGCTTTTGTCACGCTGCATGTCGGGACCGGCACGTTCCGGCCGGTGCAGAGCGAAATCATCGCCGAGCATCGGATGCACTCGGAGCGCTTCACGATGACGCGTGAAGCGGCGGAAGCGATCAATCGGGCGGAGCACGTTCTTGCGGTCGGCACAACGTCGGTGCGGGTGCTTGAGTCAGCCGGCAGACAGAACGGTCGCCTCGTCGCTCAGGAAGGAACGACCGGTATTTTCATTTATCCGCCCTACGAATTTCGCGGGGTCGATCGGTTGCTGACCAACTTTCATCTCCCGCGCTCCACCCTGCTCATGCTCGTGGCGGCCTTTGCCGGCCGGGAATTCATCCTGCGCGCCTACGCCGAGGCGGCGCGTGAGCGCTACCGCTTTTACAGCTACGGCGATTGCATGCTCATTTTGTAGACGATTCGCTCTGCAAAACGCGGAACCTGGGGCAGAACGCAGGTCGATTTCCCCGGCCGGAATTTCCCCCGCGCTTCGCAGAGCGAAGCGTCTACAATGTGCTAGCCTCGCGCCATGGACGCATCCGAGATTCCCAGTAAACCGACCGGCGAGCTGGTCACGCGCACCGTGGCCATGCCGAAGGATACCAACCCCAACGGTGACATTTTTGGCGGCTGGCTGATGTCACAAATGGATCTGGGGAGTGGCATTCTGGCCTCGAAAATGGCCAAGACTCGGGTCGTGACCGCGGCTCTTGATGGGATGTCTTTTCTCCAGCCGGTCAGGGTAGGGGACACGGTCGCTTGTTATGCCCGCGTGGAATCGATCGGCCGCACCTCGATGAAAATCCCGGTCGAAGTCTGGGTGCAGCGTTACATGCGCACGGAGCAGACACTCGTGACCCGGGCCGTCTTCACCTACGTGGCGATCGACCAGACGGGAAAACCGATGCCGGTCCAGCGGGACTGAAAATTTCGTCAGGCGACTATTGCCCGCCGCTCTCGCTCATCGACCCGCTGCCCGTGCCGACCGATTCCGGACCCGAGACTTCGCTTGTCACCGTCGGCTCAGTTGGATGCATGACGGGCATGGTGTTTTTCTGTTTCGAAAAGAAGCGTTTCTGTTGCTTGACCCGGCCGGCGCTCATCTTGTTCACGTAGCGCGAGTAGGCCCGCTCCTGCCGGCCTTGCGCGGTCAGCATCGAACAGCCGGAGAGAAGTGTTGCTGCCGCTGCCAGGCAGGCACCGGCTCGATAGAGGTTTTTCATCGTTTTTCCATCAGTTCCAATTGATCGCTCGACGCTTGGAGGGCGAAAAGTCCGCTCTGGACCATCTCGTCAACCGCGCGATAAACTTTCAGATCACAAAAAGCGCTCCGGCTATGCAGCTCGTCGAGGGTCAGTTCACGGTTGTAGGCGAGTTGCCAGATTTCTTCCGCCACGACGCGCAGGTCCTGCAGGTCGGGGTTGCTCCATTCCAAGTTCAACTTCTGCCGCTTTAGGCGCTGCGACCGGTCCTTGATTCGCTTCCGCAAATGATCGTAATGGTCGCGCATCCGGATGGCATTGATCAGGATCTCGTCTCCGTGGGCGGTGAGCGCGGCGCTCTCGCCCCAATCGGCCCGGACCTGGGTCTCGTTTGAGAATGAAAAGGAACCGGAACGGTGTTCATGAAGGAAGAGCTGCCAGAAGGCTTCCTCGCCGCTCAGATGCTCGAAGCGACCCCAGCGCGGCGTTCCCTTTTCGAAATAGAAGGTCGAAATCGTCTCGCCCTCTTCGTTCGCGATCGACAGGAGACCGGTCTGCATCGACTGGATGATCGTCTGGTATATGGTCACGATGTCGAAGTTGGCCAGGCTGCCAGTGAGCTCGAGAGAGGTGTTGGGCGACTGGGTCAGTTCGCGCGCCTGGAAGAGACGGTTGGCCAGCTTCTCGGCGAGGAAGAGGAAAAAGGAAGGCACCCGCTGAAGCAGTTCCGGAAAATCGCTCCGGCGAAAGCATTGCACGCTCAAGGCGGCGCAGGCGCGGGCCGAGTGATCGCGCGGGAGTTCCATCAGCGCGCCGGTCTCGCCAAAAATATCGCCCCGGGAAAGGACCGTCGTCGGAGCGCCGGGCCGGGCATTTTGTGGGAACAACTCCACCGCGCCGCGGGTCACGATAAAGAGCTGGCTTCCCTCATCTTCGTAGGAATAGACGACTTCATTTTCTCCGAAGTGTTTGACCGTTGAAAGAGTGCCAATCGCCTTCAGCTCGACAAGCCTGAGTGACTTGCAAAAGGCAAAGAAGTCGCGTTGGACCATTCTTGGGAAGTAGCAAGAGTCGTGCAGGACACCGAGTGCGTTGCAATTTTCACCGGGAAGGGGCTTTCCAAGCCTCCGATTCGCCGGTAAATCCTCTGCCATGAGCGCGCTGGTCTATCTTTTTGAGCGCTTTCCCTCGTTCACCCAGACGTTTTGCTATCGCGAGGTCTTGGAATTGGAACGGCAAGGGGTGGTGCCGGCCATTTTTTCCGTGCGGCGCCCGGTGGATGAGCCGCCGCAGGATTGGGACGCGACGATCGTCGACCGGGTGGAATATCTTCCGGGCGACGAGCAACTGGTCGGAGAGGTCGATCGGGCGGCGCGGAAAAAAAAATTGCCCGAGGCCGCGGTCCGCGAGATCGAGGAATGGGGACGTAAAACTGATTTTCTCCGCCTTTACCAGGCCGCTTGGCTCGGGCCGCGTCTGCAGGCACTCGGCGTGCGGCATGTGCACGCCCATTTCGCCGGGCTGGCGGCGCGGACCGCCTTCTGGATCGAGCGTTTCTTCGGGATCGGCTTTAGCTTCACGGCGCACGCGAACGACATCTTTGCTCCTAAACCGTTTGAGATTTCGTTAGGCAAATTGATCGACGCCGCCCGCGCGGTTGTGACGGTGAGCGACTTTGGCGTGCGCTTTCTGCAGGAGAAATATCCGGAAGGCGCGGCCCGGGTGCGCCGCGTCTACAATGGGATCGACCTGGAACGATTCGAGCGTGCGGATTTTTCCGGAGCGCCGCCGACGATTATCTCCGTCGGGCGATTGATTGAGAAAAAGGGCTTTCAGGATTTGATCGAGGCCTGCCGGATCTTGCGCGAGCATCGGATTGAATTTCGATGCGAAATCATAGGCGAGGGTCCGCTCGAACCCGCCCTCCGCGAACAGATCGCCTCCGCTGGCCTAACGAATTCGGTCACGCTGGCTGGGCCGTTGCCGCAGAGCGGTGTTATCGAGCGCCTGGCGCAGAGCACACTCTTCGTCCTCCCCTGCGTCGCCGAAAAGGGCGGCGGCATGGATAACCTGCCCACGGTTCTAATGGAGGCGATGGCCGCTGGGTTGCCGATCGTCTCGACGCCGCTCGGTGGCGTGCCCGAAATGGTCGAGGAAGGAAGGAGCGGGTTGCTCGTAGCGGAGGGCGACGCGTCCGCTCTTGCCGGCGCCCTCCGCCGTTTGCTTCTCGACCCCGAACTGGCGCGTTCTTTGGGCCGAACCGGTCGCCAGCGGGCCGCCGAACTCTTCGCGACTGAAAAGAGTGCCGCGGATCTGCGCCAACTCTTTGAACGCTGGGCGCGTTGACTCGCAGTCGAACGCCTTCGGAAAAGCGCAGGCGCGATTATTCGAACGCGTATATCTCGACCAACGCCACGCCGGTCGCTCCGCCGCTTCCCGACACGATGGCCGTGTAGCCGCCGTTTGCCAGCGTCGTGGCAATGGCGGATTCCAGATCGTCGGTGGGCGCAAGGCCGGTTGCTCCGACCGCGGTCGGCTGGGAATCCTGCCAGTTATCGTTGCTGGCGATAGCGCTGCCATTGGCGTCGAAAAGCGTCAGCACCGGATCCGAGAGCGCGTTCATGACGCCAGCGGAGGCAAGGGATGGCCCCAGAGCTCGAGCCAGGATGCGAGCGCCGTTATTGTTCACAATGAAACCGCCGATCATGACGTCGTCCTCCGTATCAACGAAGCCGCGCGTGCTGATGTTGGCGAGCCGCGAATCCGGGCTCGGGGTCAGATCATAAACCTCCACCAATCCAACGCCCTCTGTATCGTTTTTTCCTCGCACAATGACTGTGTTCGACCCGGGCATGAGGGTCGTGACGATGGCCGATTCCAAATCGTTGGTCGGGGCGAGTCCAGTCGCTTCCAGTTCGCTCTCCTGCGATTCCCGCCAGTCGTCGTTGCTCGCGATCAGGGCGCCGGTGGAATCGTGGAGTTCGAGCACCGGGTCTTGCAAGACGTCCGTCAGGCCGAAGCTTTCGAGCGAGGGGCCAATCGCGCGCACCACCACCTGTTTCGGCACGTTGCCGCTAACGATCAATCCTCCAATCAGGACGTTGTCTTCGGTCTTCACTCGCAGCCGTGTCGAGATGTTGAGGGGCGCGCCTTCCGCCGGCTCGAAAGCCATAAAGGCGGGTGATTTGAGACCGCTGACGAATACCGTCTGGACACCTTCCGGAGTGACTTTGGAAATTCGGCCGCCATCATGCTCCGAGACGAACAGATTGCCCGCGTCATCGAAAGCCAGCCCGAAGGGAGACGTAAAACCGGAGCGGTAAACGGTTCGACTTCCGCCCGGTGTGATTCGCGAGACAAGGTTACCGGTCCGTTCCGCAACGAGCATGTTGCCGTCTGGTTCAAATACCATTGCGTAGGGCCGGTTGAGGCCGGTGGCGAAGGTGCTCTTCACGCCCGAAAGCGAAATCTTGGTGATCGTGCCACTGAGTAATCCGCCAGTGTAGACATTACCTCCCGCATCCGTCGCGACCGCCAGTGGGTTGCCGATGCCGCTGGCGAAAGTAATTCGAGTTCCGTTCGGGGCGAACTTCAAAATCGAATTTGTGCGAATATTGGCCGAGAAAAGGTTCCCAGTCTGATCAAAGGCGAGGCCGATCGGTCCGGCGAGTCCGGAGCCGAAAGTGCTTTTCACCCCATCGGGTGAAAAACGGAAGATCGTGTTGTCGGGATCGGAGGCAACGAGCAATTGCCGCTCAGAGTCGAAGACAATGCCATAAGGATCGCCCACCGGAAAAGCGAAGACTTCCTTGGTCCCATTCGGGCTGATCCGCAGGACTGAACCGTAGGCCGGAACGAGTTCATCGATCTCGGTTACGTAAAGATCGCCGGCGGCGCCAAACCCGAACGGCGCAGCAAGCAAGAGAAGCGAGGCAATCCCGATGCAAATCAAACGAGCGGATGAACGTAAGTGCCTTGGGTCGGCAACCGGGGACCCTGTTAAGGCGTATCTAATGGCGTGTTTCATAAGCACTAATGCAACAAACGCCCGGAAAGCAGCTCACGATTTTGCCCGGGAACTTTTGTCGACTTCCCCCAACGGACGAGATTCGTCGCATATCCGGCCGGCAAATCGACCTTGCCGGCCCCCTTCTATTTATCAAGAGTCTCCTCGTGAAACACCGTCTTTCCTCATTGCTGATTGGCGTTCTCCTCTGTCTCGCCGTTGCCCCAGACGTGGTTCGCGCGGGCCAGGCGCAAACGTGGCGTGACAGCTACGCCCGACTCCTGTCCAAGTACGGCACGAGCAGCGGGGTGAAGTATGCCGCCTGGAAAGGTAACCCGACCGACATGCAAGCCATCCAGCAGGTCGTCGACGGGATCGCGCAGGAAAAAATTTCCGGCCTGGGCAAAGAGGAGCAGCTCGCTTTTTACCTCAACGCTTACAACGCTTGGATCCTGCATGAAGCCCTCGGCAAATACCCGACCAAGAGCGTGAAGGATCTGCTCTTCACCTTTTTTACCGGGAAACGCATCAAGGTCGCCGGGGAGGAGATGAGCTTCAATCACCTCGAGAAAGACATCATCCGGCCGAAGTTCAACGAACCCCGGATTCATTTCGCGCTCAATTGCGCGAGCCGCAGTTGTCCGCCCTTGAATCCGGAGCCGTTCCGGGCCGATAAGCTCGACGCGCAACTCGAAAAACTCTCCGTCGCCTTCGTCAATTCGCCAAACGGTGTTGACTACAACGCGAGCAAAAAAACTGCCGCCCTCTCCGCGATTTTCAACTGGTACAAAGACGACTTCAAAGCTATCGGTGGCCCGGTCGCCTTCATTAACAAGCGGCGCAACCAGCCCCTGCCTAACGACACCAGAATCACCTACCAGAATTATGACTGGTCGTTGAACGAAGCGAAGTAGCGCACCGTATGACCCTGACAGACCGCTGACGGGTGTAGACGTCGCCCTCTGGGCGACGCTGGCATAAGCAATGTCAGCGCCGGCGACAATTTCCTCCGCGTTTTCGCAGAGCGAAACGTCTACAGAAGATCGCGCACCTTCTCGACGGCGCGCAGGTAAACGCGATGCGGGCCGCCCCGCATCAACTCTTCCTCGACCAGCTCGACCACTTCATTTTTGCTCGCCGGTAGCATCTGCCGCATCTTTCGGCCGCCGGTCCGACCGAAGAAGACGTCGAGCAGATCGGCTCCTTCGCGGTGCTCGATTCGGAATTCGGCCGAATCTGTCGTGAGCTGGCAGCCGCTGATCGGCTCGCCTTTTTTCTCTCGCAGCGCGATGCTGATTTTTCGTTTCCCGGCCTCCGTCTCTTTCGTGAAGCCTAACGAATTCGTCTTACCGCGACTCCGTTCCCATTCCAACTGACCGGCCAGCCAGCCGACGAGGAGGAGCGCGGTCGAGCGGAATTCCGGTGCGTGCTCGATCTCGAGTGTTTTGATTTCGTCGAGATGATGATGGGTCACCGGATGATCGAAAAACTGCGCGAGAGCGAGGCGGAGATGGACGAGGCGGACCCAGTTGAGGTCACAAAGGACGATGCGATGTCGTGCCTCCTGCTGGGCGTCTTCGACCAGGTTCATCTGCTCGCCGAAATCGCGCCAGATCTGACTGTCGTAAATTACCCGATCCACCCAGGCCCAGAGCTGCGGATCAAGCGGAGCGCGGAATTCCTCCTGCCACCAAAGATAAAGCGGTAAATCGGAATCGAGCTGCGCGAAAACGATGTTGGGGAGAAATCCACATTGTTTGCCTTGGAGGGAAAATGAGAGCTGTTCCGAGCAGACCTGCTTCTTCCCGGCGCGGCTGACGTGACAATGCGCGCTGATCCAGGCCTCGACCCGGCTTTCCTCCGCGCTCGGATTGGCCGCGATCACGATTGCGCGGCAGGCGTGCTCCTCGGTCAGGCGGGAGAGGATGGCGGTGTTCTTGCCTAACGAACCCGGCGCTTCGCTGTAAACCGCGAGGTTGATGAGCGAAGCGCGGGTCATGACCCCGTCGCCCGCGTCCCAGAGCTTTTTCAGCTCGCGCTGGATCTGACCGATCTCGACCGGAATTCCGGCGGTGAAAGCTTCGGTGGCGACGGGCATGACGATCAGGCTGTGGAGCAGGGGAAAATGTCCAACACCCAACGTTTAACGTTCAACGTTTCAATGGAAGAGGTCTGAAACGAAAACGCGTCTTCGAAGAGAATCTCTGAATTGAGACGTTGAACGTTAAACGTTGAGCGTTGGACGTTTTCTTTTTTTTTCACAATCTCCTCCACGCTCTCCCGTCCCTCGCCATCAATTCATCCGCCTCCTCGGGTCCCCACGAACCCGCCGGATAAGTGCACAATCTCGGCGCACCTTCCTTGGACGCCCACGCTTCCTCGATCGTATCGATGAACGCCCAAGCCTGCTCCACTTCGTCGCGCCGGGCGAAGAGCGTTGCGTCACCCGCCATCGCGTCGAGCAGGAGCCGCTCGTAGGCCTCGGGGCTCGCCTTCCCAAACGAGGTCCCGTAATGAAAATCCATCTTCACCGATTCGATCCGGAAACTCGTTCCCGGGACCTTGGCCTGCATCCGGAGCGAAATGCCTTCATCCGGCTGGATCCGAATCACGAGCACGTTCTGGTCGATTGCCTGTGACTCGCGATTGAACAAAACCTGCGGCGCCTTCTTGAAATGAACCGAAATCTCGGTCCCGGATTTCGGCAGCCGCTTCCCGACCCGGACGTAGATCGGCACATCCGCCCAGCGCCAGTTGTCGACCCGCAATCGGAGTGCGACAAACGTCTCCGTCTGTGAATTCGGATCGACTTTCTCTTCCTCGCGGTAAGCGACCGCGGACTTCCCGGCGATGGCGCCCGCGCCGTATTGGCCGCGCACGACCTGGGTGCCGACTTCGTCTTCTTTGTAGCGCCGGAGCGAGCGGACCACTTTCACTTTTTCATCGCGAATGCTGTCCGCCCCGAGATCGGTCGGCGGTTCCATCCCGACCAGGCAAAGCAATTGAAGCAAATGATTCTGCACCATGTCGCGCAGGGCGCCGGCCCCTTCGTAATAACCGGCGCGGTTTTCCACGCCTAACGTTTCCGCGGCCGTGATCTGGACGTGATCGATGTAGCGCGCATTCCAGAGCGGCTCGAAGATCGCGTTCGCGAAACGGAGGACCAAGATATTCTGCGCCGTCTCTTTCCCGAGGAAATGATCGATCCGGTAAGTCTGGTCTTCCGAGAAAGAGCGCTGCACGACGCGGTTGAGATGGCGCGCGGATTTAAGATCGGTCCCGAAAGGTTTCTCGAGAATCACCCGCGCCCAGCCGCCGTTAGGCGCTTTGTTCAGACCCGCTTTCTGGAGGTTTTGAATGATCATCTCGAATTGCTCAGGTGAGGCCGCGAAATAGAAGAGCCGATTGCCGCGCGTCCCGCTTTCCTGGTCGAGTTGGTCGAGTCGCTTGGCCAGGCTTTCGTAACCCGCCTCGTCGCCAAACTCGCTCTGGTGATAAAAGAGCGACTTGGCGAACCCGTCCCAGATTTCGTCGCGCACCGTCTGCCGGGAATATTTGCGCGTCGCTTCCTCCATCTCGGCACGAAATTCGTCGTCCGTCTTCGGGCGGCGGGCGAAACCGATGACCGCAACTGCGGGCGGCAGCTCGCCATCGGCCGCGATGTTGTAGAGCGCGGGCACGAGTTTGCGATGCGTCAGGTCGCCGGTTGCGCCGAAAATCACTACTGCGCAGGGCTGCGGCACGGCCCGGGTCGAGAGGCCTTCGCGAAGAGGATTGGGTTGCTGTTTTTCGGTCATGTCTTGGAATGGCTCCGACAACTTAGGCAGATCACCGCGCGAAAGATAAACGAAAAAGCGCGCCGTCGTTTTTTGATTGTTGCTGAGTATCCGCCTCTCACGACGGTGACCGGCGACAGTAATTCTGCGAGCGATCATGCCCTTGTTTGGGCGGATCTTGATTTGTAGGCAGAGGCTGGACGACCGGCACTGTTAGCCCGGCAGCGGAAACTTTCTCGTCAACTGCTGCACCTGCTGCCGCACCTTGCCGATCTCCCGCTCGTCGTCGCGGCCGATGAGCGCTTCCGCAATCAGATCCGCGATCTCGAGCATCTCTTCTTCTTTCATCCCGCGAGTCGTTACCGCAGGCGTGCCGAGCCGGATCCCACCCGGCTTGAAGATCGGGTAGGTATCGAACGGGATCGCGTTCTTGTTCACCGTGATTCCCGCCCGATCGAGCACGTTTTGCGCGTCCTTGCCGTTGATCTCCTTCGGCCGCAGATCGACCAGCATGAGATGATTGTCGGTCCCGCCGGAGACGATCCGGAAGCCATGCTTCGCCACTCCGGCGGCGAGCGCTTTCGCATTCAAGACTACCTGATGTTGATAGTCGCGGAAGGACGGCTGAAGCGCCTCGTGGAAACAAACCGCCTTGGCCGCAATCACGTGCATCAGCGGTCCGCCTTGGACGCCGGGGAAAACCGAGGAGTCGATCGCCTTGGCGAATTGTTCCTGGCAAATCACGATCCCGCCACGCGGTCCGCGCAGGCTCTTGTGCGTCGTTGTGGTGACAAAATGCGCGTGCGGCACCGGGCTCGGGTGTTCGCCGCCTGCAACCAGTCCCGCGATGTGCGCCATGTCGATGAAAAGGAGCGCCTCAACCGAGTCGGCGATCTGCCGCATCCGGGGAAAATCGATGAATCGTGGATAGGCGGACGCGCCGGCGGTGATGAGTTGCGGGCGCACCTCCTCGGCTTGTTTGGCGAGCGCGTCGTAATCGATCTGCTCCGTCTTTTCGCTCACGCCGTATTGGGTGACCTGGTAGAGCTTGCCGGAAAAATTCGCTGGATGCCCGTGCGTCAAATGGCCGCCATGCGCGAGGTTCATCGTCAGGATTCGATCGCCCGGTTTGATGGCCGCGAAATAGACCGCCATGTTGGCCTGCGCCCCGCTGTGCGGTTGCACGTTGACATGATCGCCACCGAAAATTTTCAACGCCCGATCGATCGCGAGCTGCTCGACGACGTCGACGTTTTCACAACCGCCGTACCAACGTTTCCCCGGATAACCTTCCGCGTATTTGTTCGTCAGGCAGGAGCCCTGTGCTTCCATGACCGCGCGGCTGGTGAAATTTTCCGAGGCGATTAATTCGATGTTCTCGCGCTGGCGCCGTTCCTCCTCGGCCACAGCCTCGGCGATTTCCGGATCGACCTTGCGGAGCGGACCGCCTAACGAGCCTTGCGAAGGCTGATCGCCGGCCTGGGATTCGAGATGATGAGGCATATTTTCCATGGTGGATCGTGGGGTTGAGCCCGCGCCAGCGTAGCGCGGGACCGCCAATTCGGTTTGTTCTACAAACGCGAGGACACTCGGTAAAGCCCTTTCGATGCTATCGGCGCATTCCTCATAAACGTTGCGCCCCATGCCGATCGGGTCGGTCAGATCACGCCAGAGGGTCTCGCCCGGCTCTTCAAACTCGCGGAGCAAAAAAGTCTTCTCCGCGCTTTGGGGAAAGAGGAGATGGATCGTCTCCAGGTGGGCGCTGGTCATGGCGATGATGTGCGTCGCGCGATCGACCAGGGTGGCGGTGAGCGGCTGGCTCCGGAGCGACGAGATATCGACTCCGCGTTGCCGGCAAACCTCGATTGCGTGGATGCTCGGTGGCTGCCCCCTAACGGCGTGCACTCCAGCCGCGTCCGCTTCGATCTCCTTGCGATTGCCGAGCAAACGGCGGAACAGTCCCAAGGCCATTGGGCTGCGGCAAATGTTACCCGTACAGACAAAAAGGACGTATTTCACAATGATGCGAGACGCGACGGCGGCGGCCTGCGCCAAGGTAAAATTAAACGTCTGCAAGTCAACGAACCCGGGCTGCCTGCCGGCGCAAGAGAAGGCAGGGATCGCTCCGGAAAGCAGGAAAGCAGGAAAAGATTGGGAAAGGTGGAGGCCGGCGAAACAAGAATTGATTGCCGTATTAGCCATGAAAGTCCCGCGTGTTTCACGTGCGATCCTCCCTGATCTCTTTTCCTGCTTTCCTGCGTTCGTGAGAAATCCTTCTCCACCATGAGATCGTTTTGGAGATCGCTCCGTCATCGACTCGAATGGATGGGCGTGAGATTGCTCGCCGTGCTCATTCCGCGTCTCCCCCGGCCGATGGCGGTGCAGTTCGCGCGCGTCGCCGGCGCGCTCGCCGCACGCCTCGATTTTCCAGGGCGACGGGTCGCGTTGAGCAACCTGGAAACGGTCTTTGGCGATCGCTTTTCCGCGGCCGATCGCGCCCGCATCACCCGTGAATCTTATCAGCAATTCGCCAGCACGATGATCGATCTCTTTTGGAATCCGCGGATCAACAAAGACAATTATCGCAAGCTGATCGAATTCGAAGGCTGGGATGAATTCTGCCGGACCGTCGGGCCGACCGGGCCCTGCATCATCGCCGCCTGTCACTACGGAAACTTCGAATGGTTCAGCCTCGCCGCCGGGTACGCCGGGCTTATTGCGACGATCGTTTCGCAGGAATTCAAGAACCCAAAGCTCGATCCCATCTTTCAACGACTGCGCGAGCAATCAGGCCACCGCTTCGTCAAGCGCGAAGGCGCGATCGTGAAGCTTTACAAAAACCTTCGGCGCGGCGGCACCGCGGCCATCCTGGTCGATCTCACCGTCCATCCGCGCCAGCCCTCGGTTCCGATCGACGTCCTCGGGATGAAAATGTCGGTTACCTACGCACACGCCTGGCTCCATCTGCGGACCGGACTGCCGATCGTCCCGGTGCACCAGGAGCCGCTGCCGGGCGGGCGTTGCCGGGTCGTTTTTCACCCCAAACTCGAGATCCCGCCCGGGGCGACCGAGCGGGAGATCGCGCAATTGTGCTGGGATCAATTCGAGCCCGTCGTGCAGCGGAACCCGTCTCCGTGGCTCTGGATGTACAAGTCTTGGCGTTTCCGGCCGAGGAATTCCACCCGGCCCTACCCCTTCTATGCGCATCCAGTGCGGCGCTTCGACGAGGCGCTCGTAGCGCCGGCCGAATCTGGGATGATTAATAAGACCCGAGCTTAGCAGCGCCAAGGTAAACGGCGGCGCACCAGCCGCCGGCGCAGGCTCTCCCGTCGGAAAGAGAGGGGCAATAGTCTTGACGATATATGCGGTTCTTTGTTCTCCTCGGGTCGTGACCTCACAAGACCCCAAGAAATTCGCGAATTACCCCGCTGCCTAGCGGCACCAACTTCCAACTTCCCGCTTCACTCGATTCGGGATCAACCCCAACCATCTCAAACTATGAAACCTCATGCTCTTCGCCCTCCAAGTGCAATCGCTCTGTCCGTCTGTTTCATCCTCCTCTTCGGGCGCGCCGCTTACCCCGGCGACTTCTCTTGGATCACAAATCCCGTCGATAACAATTGGAACAATCCGGCCAACTGGTCCCCGAGTTCTGTCCCCGGCGCCTACGATGCCACCTACTTCAGCACCTCGATGATCCGGGACATCGAGATTTCTGCAGGGACCGGGACCGAGAGAATCTTTTTTCGCTGCAAATGCCGAGGCTTTTACGATCACGGCGCCGCCCGGAGTGGATTTCGTAATCGAGAATGGCATCGTGAATGACTCGGGCGTGGAGCAGAATTTTGTGTGCCTGGCAGATGAAACCTCGTCGGGCGCTTTCGGCTTCCACGACATAAACGACGAACCGGACACGATTACTGGCCCGGTTACTTTCACGCAGCACCCATTCAATGCCGGCGATGCCCTTCCTCCCAGAGTGACCTTTACAATGGGCCGCTCAGGGGAAGGGACTTTCCATAACCTGGGAGCGAGTGTCACAGGCGGAGTCGGAGGCCGGACCGATTTCTGGTATGCGGCAGCCAACGCGGAGCGGAGCACCATAATTAATGATGGAGGAACGGCTCCGGGCGCGGGTGGCGGCGCGACCCAGTTTGTCCTCAACACCCCGACGGCAGACCGGGCGACACTGATTGCCAATGGCGGCATGAACGGCGGAGGCGGCGGATCGTTTACCTTCTATAACAGCTCGAGCGGGGGCACGGCGCGAGTGGAGCTCTTTGGCAACGGCTATCTCGACATGAGCGCCTATCAGGGCCCCAGCCTCACAATCGGCTCCCTGGAAGGCGACGGGATCGTTTACCTCGGGAGTAAGACACTCGTCGTGGGCAGTAGCCCTCGCAGCACGGCCTTCAGCGGGCAGCTCCAGCCCGGGACGCCCGGCGGTGGGAGCGGGGAGGGGGCTTTGGAAAAAATCGGCGCTGGCACACTCACCTTGGCTGGCGCAAGCGTCTACACAGCCGGCACCACTGTTAGCCTGGGCACACTAGTCGTCGCTAACAGATCCGGCTCGGCGACTGGCACAGGTGCGGTCAGTGTGCCGGCGGGCACACTCGGCGGGAGCGGCATCATCGCCGGGGCGGTAACGATCGGCACAGGCAGGGGCACGGGCGCTTTCCTCGCTCCAGCATATGGTGGCAACCAGCAACAGGCTCTTACAATTCAAAGCAATGTGACTTTTGACTCCGACGCGATCTACACCTACACCTTCAAAGCTAAGGGAAACCGATCTAAGATCGACAAGGTGGTGGCCAACGGGGTGACGATCAACGAAGGAGCGACGATCGACCTGAGCGGCACGACCCAGGAGAATCTCACCGAGGGGTTAATATTGACCCTGATCAAGAACACCGCCGTGACACCGATCGCCGGAACGTTTAGCAACCTGCCCGACGGCGGGATCGTGAATGTGAACGGGAACAACTTCCAAGCCAGCTACGCAGGCGGCGACGGCAACGATTTCACGTTGACGGTCGTGCCGTAGCTATCTCTCCGGCTCAAGCGTTCTAGTGTAGCTGATGATCGCCGCCGGGACTGGCTACAACAGTAACAGAACTGTTACTGAGCACTTCTTGTCGCGAGCGTTGCTGCGCCGAAAACTCATAGGATCGCGACGGCGAAGATGACCTCCCCGGGCCCGGCCACGGGTTCATTAGCGTCTTCGATGCGGACGGTAACTTCGTACAGCGCCTAGCTTCGCGTGGCGCGTTCAACTCGCCCTGGGGCCTGGCGCTCGAGCCGGATCGGAATTTCGGAAATCTCACTGGCGCGTTGCTGGTCGGGAATTTTGGCGACGGCGAGATCAATGGTTACGATATCAATGCCGGAGCTTTTTCTCTGGGCGATGTCGAAACCGGATGGCACGCCGCTCCGTTTGGACGAGCTCTGGGCGCTGCACGTCATTGGCAACGCGGTCTATTTCACGGCCGGGATCGTGGAAGAAGAGCACGGCCTTTTGGCTATATTAAGTTCCATCGTTAGGCATTCCCGGTCTTTTTTTTGCGGGGGTACCATAAGGAGCCGCTCTGCGACGCTTTCGTAGAGCGGTTTTCGCTTTATTCGGGCCTGTCGAGAGCGCGCGTCGGTTGACAAATGCCTCGTCATAAGCTCTCCAGTTGGAAAATTATGCGCTTTTCATTTCGCCTTTTCTTCCTCGTCCCGCTGGCCGGGGTGGGCTTGCTCACGAGCTGCAACACGATGGCGCCGACGCCTGCCGGCAAATATCACGTCACAGCGCTCAAGCCGCACAACCCCGACAAGGTCCGAGTCGATCTTTCGCTTTCGACGCAGAACGTTTATGTGATGGAAGGCGACCGGCTTCTGATGGCCGCGCGAGGTAACGTCGGGAAAAACAATTCCACCCCCAAGGGCAACTTCCGCATCACCGACAAGATCAAGAACAAGCGCCGGGTCAGCGAGCCGGACGCCGGTTATCCGATGGCCTACTGGTGCGAGTTTCTACCCGCCTACGGCTTTCATGAGGGGTTTGTGCATCCCTATCCGCACACCCACGGTTGCATCCGCATGCATCGCGAAGCCGCTGCCCGCCTGTTTGCACTCGTGAAGGTTGGGACCCCGGTCAGCATCGCTACCACCCAGCCGGAAGACTCCCAGTATGCCAGCAAGGTCATGCCGCTCGATCAAAGCCGCGATCCCGATCCGCCCCGCTCGTTCATGATGTCGTCGGCCTGGTTCAAGGACCCGCCGGGACCTCTCCTGAACGACGGCTAAACGCCGCGAAAAAGGGATCCCTGATTTCTATCGGTCGTTGCGCACTGGAAAAAGGTGCTCAGCGACCGCATAGTTTACAGCCATGAGCGCGAACCTTATTTCCAGCGGCACGACTGCGCGAAACAAAGTCAACCTTCGCACCCCTGAGGTGATGACGGCCGTGCAGGAGCAGGTCGAGGCGCATTACCGGAGCGACATCGTCGACAAAGTGCGGCGGACCGGCGGCATCGTCGCGATCGGCGACTTGACCGTGCGGCTCGCGAAACAGTTTGGCTTTTGTTACGGGGTCGAACGCGCAATCGATCTCGCCTACGCCGCGCGCAAGGTCTTCAAGGAGCGCCGTCTCTTCATCGTCGGCGAGATCATTCACAACCCCGAGGTCAACGAGCAGATCTCGTCGTTAGGCATCAAGAACCTGACCGGCGCGAACAAGCAAGCCGACATCTCTGAGTTGCAGCCCGACGATGTTGTCATCCTGCCCGCTTTCGGGACCGAGCTTTCCATTCTGCAGCAGATCACGGATCGCGGCTGCCAGATCGTCGATACCACCTGCGGCGACGTCATGAGCGTCTGGAAACGGGTGCGTAAATACGCCAGCGAATCGGCCACCTCCATCATCCACGGCAAGGCCGAGCACGAGGAGACCAAGGCGACCAGCTCGCGCGCGCTCGGCGACGGCAAAGGGCATTACCTCGTCGTGCTGACGCTGGCCGATACCGATTACGTCTGCGATTACATACGCAACGGCGGCGATAAGCAGGCTTTCCTCGACAAATTCCGGGGCGCCTACTCGGCAGGATTCGATCCGGACGTTCACCTCCAGACGATCGGGGTGGCCAACCAAACCACCATGCTCCGGGGCGAGACGGAGGAAGTGCAGCGCCGCATCCAAAAAGCGATCGCCGACCGCGACGGCGCGGAGTTGGCGACGAAAAACTTCCGCTTCTTCGACACGATTTGCGGCGCGACCCAGGAACGGCAGGATGCGTTGCGCGAGCTGCTCAACGTGAAGATGGATTTGCTGCTCGTCGTTGGCGGTTACAACAGCTCCAACACTTCGCACCTCGCGGAAATGGGCGAAGAAAAGTTGCCGACCTATTTTTTGCTCAACGCCAGCCGGCTGATCTCCGATAAGGAAATTCTCCACTACAACCTGCACGAGCGGCGCGAAGTGGTGGCGAAGGACTGGTTGCCAGAGGGCCCGGTCGTCGTCGGGATCACGGCCGGCGCCTCCTGCCCGAACAATCTCATCGAAGAAACGCTCATCCGGCTATTCCAGCTCCGCGGGATCGGGATCGAACAGCTGAACGCCGCGGCCTAACGAGCGCCGTGGAAAGTCTCCTCGACGGTTCATGTTCGATCCGCCCGGCCTGTTTGTCCGATGCCGCTGAAATCGCGGAACTTTCCGGCCAGCTCGGATATCCGGCGAGCGCAGCCGAAATCTCAAATCGGCTAAGTCGGCTCCTGGTCGATCCCGATTATTTCGTCGCGGTGGCGGAAGGTTCCGGCGGTTCACTCCTTGGCTGGATCGGTGCGGAATTCAGTCTTTTACTCGAAATCGGCGAAGAAATCGAAATCGTGGGACTTGTCGTTAGGCAAGGTGTGCGACGGCTCGGGGTTGGGAAGGCGCTTTTGGCCGCGGCGGAAGAGTGGGCGCGACAACGCGGCCAGCCGTCCATCCGCGTTCGCTCCAATGCCGCGCGGCTCGAATCCCATCCCTTCTACGAGCGGATGGGGTATGCGCGAATCAAGACGCAGCACTGTTATCGCAAAGGCGTTGGCTCGGTTCAGAAAACGACTTGACGACTGGCACGCACCGCTTTCGCGCTGCGCATCGCTGCCCGAAAGCCGCTCGGTTTCGCCCGGATCCAGTCAGCGAACTTCGCGATCTCCGGATGACTGCGTAGTTTCGCGACCGTGTTAAACTCGCGTTCGAGTTGCTTCTCGGTCAAGAGCTGGTGAACCTGCGAATGGCACGAGCGGAACAGGCCCACTACCGCACGCACCTCGCCTCGTAGGAAATCGCGTTTATTCCGCTTGTTGTGATGGCGAGTCCGCGGGACAAGATGATGCCGGGTGAGGCGCTCCTTTCGGTCGCAGAGCGCGCAGCGTCCTTCCATCGCGCAACTTCTCCGAGGGAAGGCGCCCGCTCAAGCCCCTCAGCCGCGCAAACGCCCGTCCAAACGCGAATTCCTTATGGCATGCGCGCAATTTGGAAAGGCAGTATCAGCTTTGGGCTGGTCAACATCCCGATCGCTCTTTACCCGGCGACGCGACGGGAAGATCTGAAATTTCGACTTCTTCGCGGCAGCGATCTCAGCCCGGTGAATTACAAGCGCGTGGCCGAGAAGGATGGCAAAGAAGTGCCCTGGGACAAAATCGTGAAGGGCTACGAGTACGAAAAAGGGAAGTTCGTCGTCCTGAACGAAAAAGATTTCCATCGCGTTGACCTTGAGGCGACGCAGACGGTCGACATTCAGGATTTCGTCGACGTCGAAGAGATCGATCCGATGTATTTTTACAAACCGTATTACCTCGAGCCGCAGAAAGGTGGCGACAAAGCGTATGCCCTGCTTCGCGAGACCCTCGAGAAAACGGGCAAGATCGGGATCGCGAAGGTAATCATCAAGACCCGCCAATACCTCGCCGGAGTGAAGCCGCTCAAGCACGCCCTTGTCCTCGAGTTGATGCTTTTCGCGGAGGAGCTGTCCGATGTGGAAAAGTTAAACGTGCCCAAGAAATCCGCTGAACCCGGGAAGCGCGAGATGGAAATGGCGAAAGCGCTCGTCGAAAGCATGACTTCGGAATGGGATCCGAGGAAGTATAAAGACGATTACCGCGATGCTCTCATGGAAGTGATCGAGGAGAAGGTGGAATCCGGCGGCGAGGACATCGAGGAAAAACCGAAGACAAAGAAGCCTTCCTCGAAGGTTATCGATCTGGTTGCAGTCCTGCAGGAGAGCCTTGCCAAAGCGGACGGTGGGAGAAAGAAGAAGCGAACGAGCAGGAAGGCCAAAACGAGCGGGCGCAAAGCGGCCTGACCCTGCCTCAGCCCGGTCAGCCCTTTGTCGCACCGGCGCGACTCGTTAGGCTAAGTCGGCCAGCGCCGCTGCGACCGCGCCCGGCAATTTATGCGGACCATCGCCGCCGAGCTGCGCATCGAGTGTTTCCAGTCTCCGGATCAGATCGACGACCTCGCGTCGCGCCAGCGGGCCGCCGGCTGCCGCGCAGAAATGTGTGCGACAACCAAACGGCCGGTCGGCATAGATCAGGCAACGGCCCGACTGCGTCTCGAGCATCGGGCAGGCGCCGTCCGCGGGCGAGGGGAGCTTGGTGCGCCCGCTCGCCCGCCAGGCTCGTGCCGCGACCAACGCTTCGCCTTTGGTTAGGTAAGGAGTCAGCCCGGTCAGCTTGAACTGGCAACATTCCGTTCGCCGGATGCACTGTCGCTCGACCGGCCGCGTCGCCAGCTCGGCATAGACCCGTTTCACTTCGGCCAGCAGTTCAAGATTATCCTTTTGCTGCGCTTTTGAATTGATGGCCGGCATTGCGAGTCGAAGATGCCGCGCCCGCGCCAGTCTGCAAACTCTTGACGATTCTGGATGCTCCTGTTAAACCGGCGAAATGCTAAGAAATCGTTCCCCCTTTGGGACCATTGCGTGCTGCGCTCTGTTCGCAGCCTTCCTCGTCTCTGCTCAATCCGCTCACGCCGCGACCGCCTGTGTCTGGCGAGTGACTAACGCCCCGGCGTCCTTTTATCTCGTCGGTACGATCCACGCCTTGAGCGGCCACGATTATCCGCTTCCGAAGCCCTACATGCAGGCGCTGCACGACTCGAAGCAATTCTACTTCGAAGTCGATGTCGATCCGCGGAGCGACTTCGGCCCGCGCTTCGAGCGCGCCGCTTCTTACCCGAAGGGCGACGATATCCGGCGTCACATCCACCCTAAGACCTGGGAATTTCTCGCCAAAAAATTCCGGATCTCCAACTATCTCGGGCACGGTTTTTATTTTGGAGAAAATTACATCGAGGACATGCAGCGGCTGCGCCCGTGGGCGATCGCGTATTACATCTGGGGAATCCGCGGCTACAGCGACATCTCGGGCAGCTATGGGGTCGACAACTACTTCTTCTACCAGGCGCGCCGCACCGGGAAAGCAACCGGCGCACTCGAAACCCCGGAGCAACATGTCGATGTCCTGCGCGGGATGGCCGATATCGATGCCGAGATTCTTCTTCTCGATACACTCGTTAGGGGAGACAAACGCCGCGATGATTTCAATGCCACCCGCGACGGCTGGAAGCATGGCGATATCGGGCCGATCGTGGCCGAGCAAAAACGCGAGCGCGAATTGAATCCCGGGGCGGAAATTCGCCTTCTTGATTATCGGAATCTGCGCTGGATCCCGAAGATCGAAGGTGCGATCAAGGCCGGCGTGCCGACTTCGGTTGTCGTCGGAACGGGACACTTCTGCGGGCCGAACAACGTGATCGAGCTCCTGCAAAAGAAGGGCTACAAGATCGAGCAGCTCTAGGCTGGCAGGCTCCTTTCGGGCCGCTCCGTTGTGCGAACGGCTCGTTATCAAATCTGAACGCCCGGCCTTGTTCGCGAGTCTCACTTGGGGTTTGTCGCCTTCGGGCATTGAAACCGGGCGCGTTGTCCGCTGATTTGCCATCGCGCGAGGCGACGCCTATAGCAAACCCTTAGTCCTATGATCAAAACCGTCCTTTGCACGACCCTCGGCCTGCTCTGCGCCGCTTCGTTTTTGCGCGCTCAATCCGAGCCTTCCCATTCAGATGCCGCGCCGCCCTCGAGTGAGCAGAGCGCGCCACCACCGATCGCGCCCACTCCAAAGGCTTCCGCCGCCGCCGCAGGCCAGCCGGCCTTGAAGAAAAAAGCCCTGCCGCCGCTCGACCCGAAAAACATGGATACCTCGGTCAAGCCAGGTGATGACTTTTACAAGTATGCCAATGGAAATTGGCTCAAGAATAACCCCATTCCGCCGGAGTATTCGCGCTGGAGCAGTTTCAACGAGCTGATCGAGAAGAATAACGACGCCCTGCACGAGATTGCCGAGCAGGCCGCGAAACTTTCCGCGGAGAATTCCGGCCAGGCCAAGATGGAGAAAGCCGCCTCCGAAGTGCAAAAAGTCGGCGACTTCTACGCCAGCGGCATGAACGAGGAGCAGATTAACTCCGCCCGCCTTCTGCCTTTGAAGGCCGAGTTGAAACAGATCGATTTCATCAGCGACCTCGCCTCGCTCAGCGCCGAAATCGGTCACCTCCACAGCCTCGGGATCGGCGCCCTTTTTGGTTTCACTTCCGGACAGGATGACAAGGAGAGCACGATGGTCATCGCCCAGGCTTTCCAAGGCGGCCTCGGGTTACCCGACCGCGATTACTACACCAAGGAGGACGATGCTTCGAAGAAGCTCCGCGAACAATATGTCGCCCATGTCACCACGATGCTTTCGCTCCTCGGCGACAGGCCCGACGTCGCCGCCGCCGCCGCTCGGACGGTGATGAAGATCGAAACCGCGCTCGCCAAACCGGCGCGTACCCGGGTCGAGCTGCGCGATCCGCAAAAGAACTACAACAAGATGTCGCAGGCGGAGCTGCAAAAGCTCATGCCGGATTTTAAATGGAATGACTACTTCCAGGTCCTCGGACTGCCTGTCCCGGGTGCGATCAATGTCGGACAGCCCGACTTCTTCAAAGCCGCGAACGACGTTTTCAAGAGAGTCTCTCTCGACGATTGGAAGACCTATCTCCGATGGCACCTCATCCATGGCGTCGCGCCCACAATGGGGCAGGCTTTCGTAGACGAAAACTTCGCGTTTTATGGCAAGATCCTGACCGGCTCGGAAAAGCTCAAGCCGCGCTGGAAGCGTGTCGTCTCGGTCATCGATGACGAGATCGGCGAAGCTCTTGGCAAGCTCTATGTTGCCGACAATTTCCCACCCGAAGCCAAGAAGCGGGCACTCGAGATGGTCAACAACCTCAAGGAAGCCCTCGCAGAACGGATCAAGACTAACGATTGGATGGATGAGCCGACCAAGCAGGAAGCGCTTAAGAAACTCGCCGCTTTCAAGGTTAAGATCGGTTATCCCGATAAGTGGCGGGATTACTCGACTCTTAAAATCGATCGCGGCCCCTATGTCTTTAACGTCCTGCGGAGCGATCAATTCGAAGTCGCACGCGAAATGGATAAAATCGGCAAGCCCGTCGACCGCAGCGAGTGGGGGATAACCCCGCCCACCGTGAACGCCTATTACAACCCAAACCTGAACGAAATCGTTTTCCCGGCCGGCATTCTTCAGCCGCCCTTCTATAATCCTGAGGCCGATGATGCCGTAAACTACGGCGGGATGGGCGCGGTCATTGGCCACGAAATGACGCATGGTTTCGACGACCAAGGCCGGCAATACGACGCCGTCGGTAACCTGCGCGATTGGTGGACGCCGGCCTCCGCCAGGGCCTACGACAGACGCGCCCAGGCGATCGTCGACCAGTACGCCGCCTATGAGCCGCTCCCTGGACTGCACATCAACGGCGAACTGACGCAGGGAGAAAATATCGCCGACATCGGCGGCCTTAAGATCGCCTACGCCGCTTTCAAGAAGGCTCAGGCCGGGCACCCAGAGGAAGCGAACAAAAAGATCGATGGCCTCACTCCCGACCAGCGTTTCTTCCTCGCCTGGGCACAAATTTGGAGGGCCAACTATCGCGACGAAGATCTGAAACTGCGGCTCAACACCGACCCGCATTCTCCCGGTCGCTTCCGCACCATCGGTCCGGTGAGTAACATGCCGGAATTCCAGAAAGCCTTCGACCTGCCGGATGACAGTCCCATGCTTCGCCCAGCCAAAGGCCGCGCTAACATTTGGTAGTGTAGAGGCCGTGTCGGCCGCAGAGGAAAGTCCCGCCGCAGGCAGCGGTCTCTCTTTGTAGCGGCGGTCTACCGGAACCTCTCTACGATGGAAATGTCCCCTTTGGCGGCTCCCAAAGTTCCACCCGGTTTCCCTCGCAGTCCATCACCCAGCCAAACTTCCCAAACTCCGATTCCTCGGTCTTTTCATCTGCCTCGCAACTCTCGGCCCGGAGTTGCGCGAGGAAAGAGTGCAGATCATCGACCCGATAGTTCACCATGAAACGCGCCTTGCTCGGGTCGAAATAATCTGACGTCTCCTCAAACACGTTCCAAATCGTCGCTCCATTCTCGTTAGGCCGCTCCGGCGTATGCCATTGGAAGCTCACCCCGCCCCAGTCCTGGATATCCATCCCAAGATGTTTCCGATACCATTCCCGCAAAGCATCGGGATCCTTCGCTTTGATAAAAATTCCGCCGATCCCAGTGACTCGATTCATTATCTCTCCTTTCGCTCCCGCTCGTCTTACTTCGTCGCCTTCACGACATACGCCTGGATTTTCCCGATCGGGTGATCCTTACCGAATCGCTCCGTCAGTGCCTTGATCGCCATCACCGTGGCATCGCTGAGAAGTGACGCATCCCGTTCTTCGATCTCGTTGCGCAATGGCGTCCCCTGGCAATAAGCCATCGCGACGTCACGCGCCGACCGGCCCTTGCTCTCCTTCGCCACCGTCTCGATCTCCGGTTCACTAAATCCAGTCGCCGCCATGTCGCGCTCGATCGTCGCGCGATCGGAATATCCATGTGGGATTCGCGCATGAAAGCGCGGCGGGTCATCGGGAAAGAGCGGCTCCAGCGCCTTTGTCACCGTATCGACAAATTCGTTCTCCTCGATCCGGTCCCAGGTGCTGAAGAGGAACACTCCACCCGGTTTCAGGACGCGCCGCGCCTCTGCAAACGCCTTTGCTTTATCCTGGAAAAACATTGCCCCAAACTGGCAGACCACCGCATCGAACGACTCGTCGGGGAAGGGGAGCGCCATTGCATCGGCCTGTTGCCATTCCACCGGCCGCGCAGTCCCGAGCGATTGGGCGTGTTCCAGCATCGCTTCGTTCAAATCCGTCGCTACGATCGCAACCTCGCGCGGCAGAACGCGCGCCAGTTCCCTGGTCACTACCCCCGTGCCGGCTGCGACCTCGAGCACGCGCGAGAGCGAGCCGGTCGGCAACCGGGCCACAATGTCCGGCGCGTAGGTCTGAAAAATCAGCGGCACCATATACCGCTCGTAAAGTTTTGGCACCGAGCCGGTGAATCTCGTATCGCCGTGTGCATCACTCATATTTTTTCCTCCGATTCCTCTGGCCTGGCAAAAGCGTCCGCTTCGCCTGCATACAACTTTCGCAGATCCCGCTGTGCGCCAAATCCAAAAGCGCTAAAGCACCACAGCCCGCTGAGCCCGAGTATCGCGCCCAGGCCCATGAGCCAGTCAGCGTTTCCGGGAAAACATAGAGCCGCTCCACTCGCCAGCGTAGCGAGAATATAGAGTGCAATGCCCGAGCTTTGCCGGAACCTTGAAACCGTTTTGGGATTTTCCTCCCGGAATGGAAAAGCGACGATCTGATCGACCCGGCACAAATTCATCACTGAAAAGAAAATCAGCCAACAAGCCAGACGGCAACAATTAAGAAGAACGAGTGGAGAGTACAGAAACGGTGTCAGCGGCTGGACTCTCGTGGCCGGAGGCAGCGATCCCCGTTTCCCGTTGCAAATTCTTCCCCAAGTCACGATCGAATCGTGTCCGGGACGTTCTTACGCTCGAATTCGGATCTTTGGCTTCTTTCCTTGCTTGAACTCCTTCAGCTTGATGCAAACCACTGTGAGCCAGGTAATGTCAAAAGCATTGCCGAGTGGCTCCGCGTCCTGGTCTTTTTGGCTCATGTTGCTGTAGGTATCGTCGATTCCCACCGCCCATATTTCTTCACCGGCCTGCTTCAGAGCTACGACGACATCCGCCCCATCCATCCCGCTGGCCGTCTCCCGGAACAACTCCCAGAGCCTGTCCCGAAAAGGAGAAACCACGTCCATGCGCGTTTTCTTTTTCGTCGACGACTTCTTTCTCTTCTTCTTCACGGCGCACTGTCGTAGTTGGCCGCCCACTTTCAAGTCTGGTCGGCTGCGAATCGAAGGGCACCGTGTTGTCGAGTCGGGGAGGAGACGTGAGAATCTCCCGTTGCTGACTCCACCTATCGGCTCGAGTCACATTTTGCGCAGGCTAATGTCCATCTGGTAGAACTTAAAGGTATTCTCTTCCCCGACGCTGTTCGCAGCCACGGCCTGATAGCGTTCCAGGACATCATCGATAAACGCGGGTCGATCGGCTTCAGGTAGCCGCCGCGTCCATTCCACGCAACCAACCGCGCAGAAAGCCGTAAAGGCCTCATGCGATCCAAAATCCCACGCATGATCCCTGATCCTGACCTTCAATACCTCGAAGCCGTGACGCTCGGCCAGCTCTGCGTATTCCTTTGCTGTCAGCCGCAGATAAGGATCGTGAAAGTCGCCGAAGAAACTGCTCCATTTCGGCATCTGCCTTACCTCCTCCACGACAGACTCGAGGCTCTGCCGCGCTCCTGCCACCACCATTCGTAGCTGCGCCCTCCCGCCGGCGACGAGGGCCGAGTAGATCGAAAGAAGAGCCGTATCCTGTGCGGGAATCCAATGGAGCGCATTAAAGGAGACAACGAGATCGAACTCATTTGCAAAGAGCAGAGAACGCGCGTCTGCCACCTCAAAGCGAAGGTTGGGCCGCGTCTCCGGGCCGAAGTGAGTTTTCGCGAATTCGATCATATCGTGTGACGGATCGATTCCCACGACCGAGGCTTCGGCCGCGCGCACGGCGATCTCTGCCGTGATCTTGCCTTCGCCGCATCCGACATCAAGGATTCGATTCGCCTCCTTCAGCTCGAGTAGGGACAGAACCTCCTCTGCCATCGCTTCTTGGAGGGAGGAGTGTCGAGAGTAGTCGGCAGCGTTCCACTCAGTCATGCGCTGGAAGGCTAATCAGGAAGATGGAATCATCAATGAAGAATCAGGATAAGCCAATCGGCCAAATGTAGAGGCGGCCGTGTCGGTTGAGATGCAAGGCGCCAGTTGATAGTTAGCGGCTCATCGTTCGCCGGAATCGCACCTGGATGACACCGCGTTGCCGGTGCCGACGGTATGGCAGTCCCATTGCTGTGATGAATTATCTTGCCTTCAGTCGCACGATCTGATCATGATCGCGGCATGAGAGCCACGCGTAGCATCCGGTGTGCGTTAGGCGGTGCAGCCCTGACGATCAGCACCCTTTGTGCAATGGGAAACGACACGAATTACGAGCAGCCGTTTATTCAGGCTCGGTTTGATCACTTGGTTCCGACCACCTATCCAATAATTCGACCTAACTTTGCTCGACTCCGGCCGACGACGCGCCCGCTGATTCAGCCGGGGGTTCCAAAGGTTCACATTACGGAAAATCTCACTCAGGCATTCGCCAAACCGTTGCTAATTACGAGCGAAAGGTCCACGCCATTGATGACCACGGCGGGTTATGGCGTCCTCTCGCGTTCGATCAGCAAACAGCCGCAGTTGGGATCGGCGATCAGGACTCCTTCGCGACCGGGATCATCGGTGCCGGCCAAGGCGAAAGCGAGTAACAAACAAATCTCAAACCAGCAGCGCTGACCGCGGCGCTAAGGTTGCTTCTGGCATACGCTGGAGGACACGGCGGCTCTCAACGAGCCGCAGCGTGATGTTTCTGGCACGTGCAATGCTGCCTTTTTGAACCGCCGAGTGCCGGGACCGCAGCTCGGCGGTCAATCCCAGGGGATCGAAGGAAATGGTCCGCAACCGGTCAGCTAAAAAGAGATGAAAACTGTAGCCATAATTATTGCCCTCGCCTGCTTCGGACAAAACGCTCTGGCAGTCGATGAGCCCACCCCGAGTCCCACACCGGTCTATCGAAACCGCCTTGCGCGTCCGGGCTCACAGCGGCGCCAGGAACAGCTGGAGCGAAGGCGCGCGCTTCAATCCAAGGCCGAATCAGCACCGACACGAGCGAAAACTAAATCCGATCGCCGCTCCAGCGCGTCATCTCAGGCGCAAGCGAGGGCAGCCGCAAGAGCTCGCGAGCAAGCGCAACGCCAGGTCGCGGCCCAGGCGCGACACGAAACGGCGAAAGCAACCCCTCACGCCACCTCAGACCTGATGAACCGGATGGGATTCAGCGAAGAGGAAATCGCGGCACAAAGGGCGCGCGAACAGCCAGTTAAGGCAGGCGCAAAGGAAACGAATGGGGCGCAGCCGGAGGCGGAACGTCCGCAGGAGCCGCCAAAGCCTGCTGCGGACACCGGAGACGCGTCCGATCATCCAACGCTTTCCCATGCCAAGGCCAACGACGCTGCAACGCCTCGAGAGCAGCACGGTGACCAGCCAACGCCCTGATTCGCCGCGGGGAATCCACCGCAACTACGCATTGCGTCCTTCGGGAAAGAGCTCCAGCTCCGGGCCGAAAATCGACAGGGGCGCTCCGCCTCTTTGTTTAGGGTAATCGCGACGGAATCGGCCGAAATTCTCTTTTTTTTGAAAGGATTAGGAGGCAAGCCCGACATAGAGTAAGGAGGCGCTGCCGTCGCCCGTCGATGGACGACAGAAGCACTCTTAATAACACCTAACCAAAACCATCAAACTCAGCCTATTCTGACAAGAATGTCTCTATGAAACTCCTTTCCGTCCTCTTGCTCGCCCTTTCTTCTGTGGCAGCTAGCGCAAACACTCTTTCTGTACCGTCCCAGTACGCCACCATCCAGGAAGCTCTCGATGCGGCGGGTCCGGGCGATTCCATCCTCGTCGCGGCCGGCACTTACTCCGAGAATCTCGTCTGGCCACAAACCAATGATCTGCATTTGCTCACAGATCCAGCCAATGCCACGAAACCAACGATTGACGGAACTTTTGCGGGCCGGGTCATAGATATCGAAGCCACTGGCAACGGTGTCTTCACTGCCGAGATATCCGGCTTTGTCGTCACTCATGGTTTTCTCGACGTCCCGGCACATACCGGGCTGAGCGGGGCGGGAATTTTCGTCAGCAATGCTGTCCTGGACCTTTCGCAGTGCGTTATCCGCGACAACGAAATCACTAGTACCTTCGCGATCCAGAATAATGCTGGCGGCGCAGGACTGAGTCTCGTCTCCACGCCCGCCGGCAATCTAAACCAGATCGAAGGCTGCCGTTTTGTTGCAAACGTGGTCTCCGCGGCAACCAGTGGCGACGGCGCTGCGATCCATCTCGACGGCGCGCCCGCGGTGATCAAAAACACAGAGATAGAAGGAAACACAATCTCAGTTAGCGAGGTCGCCCTGGGAACAATTTATGACTTTGCCAGCGATCTGGTTTTGCAATCGGTAAAGATCGACGGCAACACGGCCAAAACGACTCAGTCACTTCTGCCGGGTTTCGCAGCCGTCAAAGGCACGGCCGTCTTCAGCTACCTTTCCAATGTCAGGATCATTGGCAGCCAGATCACACGTAACATTTCGCAGCCCCAAAATAGCACCCTTACTCTGCTGGGAGCCGGAGTCTATTTTTACGGAGAAGGGACGAACCTCGCGATCGTTTCCTCGACTATCGCCTCCAATGCGAGAAAGGATGACGCTCCCGTTGCCGGAACCGCCATTTTCTTCTCCTCCGCCAACGCGCGCACTGCCTCGGTCGTGAACTCGATTCTATGGAATCCGGGCGACGGCGATGAAGTCGACAGCTTCTCCAGACCCGCCGCGATTCACTACAGCGACATTAGAAACGGAATAGAAGGCAGCACCAACATTAATTCCGATCCACTCTTCGTTTCCGCGGCCGACTTTCACCTTCAGGCTGGCTCTTTCTGCATCAATGCTGGTGACAACCGATACGCCCCGCCCAAAGACCTTGACGGCAATAGCCGACCGCTTCCCGTCGGTAGCAATAGCGACCTCGGGTGTTACGAAATCGACCAATCGGAGCCATCGCGGCTGTAGCGGCATCGGTGATCGCGGCAGCACCGTGAGAAATCCTGGAGTTTGAAGGGATTTTTCGGGCGGTGTTGGAGCACCCGATCCATTCCAGACCAATCGGCGCATCATTCCTGCTCTTGTCATGACTCGAATGTTTGCCAATACCTGCCGAAAAGATCACTTCGAGAAGTTTGATGGCAGCCTGGCGCTGCTCCGCCAGGCCTTGACGCGCCGCCCGGCTGGCCTGAGCCCGCTGGAAAAAGAAGGAGCCATCCGGCGCTTCGAATACTGCCTCGATCTGGCCTGGAAAGCCGCCCGGGAATATCTGGAAGATGCCGGTCTGCGGATCGCGCCGGTCACGCCGCGCGAAGTGCTCCGGCAAGCAGTCGCGGCCGGCGTGCTGAGCGACGGGCAAGTGTGGATCGATATGTTCGATCACCGCAATTTGATGGCCCACAACTACGACGGTGTCGTCGTGGCTGAAGTCACCGAGGCTCTGTCCGCGCGGTATATCCCGGCGATGGAGCAGTTCCGCGAATTCCTTACCCCGACGAAGCCGCAAGAAGAGCCAGCC
This sequence comes from uncultured Verrucomicrobiae bacterium, assembly GCA_963819975.1. Taxonomy (GTDB): domain Bacteria; phylum Verrucomicrobiota; class Verrucomicrobiia; order Chthoniobacterales; family UBA10450; genus Palsa-1392. The sequence goes on from CAWFYE010000018.1 coordinate 132,023, forward strand.
AGTGCCGGTAGTTAGCGCTGACCTCTTCCTCCTTCCTCGGAACCGTAAGGCAGGTCGCTTGGGGTGAGCGGGGCGGCGCGACAAAAAATCATGGCAAAAGCGTGCGAGTCGAGCCCCTGCGGACGGGCGAAAATTGGCTACACTCTTGCCGATGAAAAGGAAGCGCACCCCGATCTCGGTCCGCTCTGGCCAGATCGAATTCGTCAAACTTAACACCGAGAAGTGGCACTGGCGCGACGCCTACCAATGGCTCCTTGGGCTAAGCTGGCCGCAGTTCGCGGCCTTTGTCGGCGCGGTTTACGTCTCGCTCAATCTTCTTTTTGCCGCGCTTTACCGGCTCGACCCCGATTGCGTAACTGGAATGCGGACCGGTTCCTTTTTCGACGCCTTCTTCTTCAGCGTGCAGACCGTTGCCACCGTTGGCTATGGAAACATGTCGCCAGCCAATCTCTACGGCAACATTCTCACCACAATCGAGATCATGTTCGGCATCTTTCTCGTCGCGGTCATGGCCGGGCTCATCTTTGTCCGCTTCTCACGCCCGAGCGCCCACATCGTCTTTAGCGATTCGATCGTCATCGCGCCCCTCAACGGCAAACCCACCCTCATGCTGCGGATTGGCAACCTCCATCAGCGGAGCATGGTCGAGGCTGAATTTCGGGTTCTGTTTAACCGTGATGAGCCGCTCGTGGAAGGCGGCGATTTTCGCTACTTCTACCCCCTCAGACTTCAGTTCGACCGGCTCCCGACCTTTCCCGCCGCGCTCACTCTGCGCCATGTCATCGACGAGCAGAGCCCGCTCTACGGCGCGACCCCTGAGTCACTCGAGCAGAGCCGGGTCGTTCTGATCGCCTCAGTCGTCGGGATCGATCCCGTCATTCCGGCAGCGGTCCAGATTCAACAGGATTACACCTGGCGGGATGTCCGTTTTGGTGAGCGTTTCGTCGAAATCTATACCGACGACGGCGACGGGCGCCTGACCGTCGATTACGGCCGCCTCCACGACACCGAGCCGGCGTGAGAAAGAGGGGTAAGGAGAAGGAAGATGGCGGAAGTCCTTCTTTTCTCACACCTCAAGGACCACCCCTTTTTGCCTTTCACAATAGCAAAAGAGGTGTCGTCTCCGACGACACCTCTCGCTTAAGAAGCCTCTGAAAAAGCTCTGTTTTCAGACTAAGAGCGTTTCGCGCTCGCCTACGACTTCTTCTTCAGTGGCGCGCCGGCCGAGGCGATGCATTGCCATTTCCCGTCTCGTTCCATCCAGGTGTCGGTCCAGACATAGGAGCGGCTGAATGCTTTACCGTCCTTATCCTTGCCGGCTTCAGTCGATCTGCCACGAACGATCGCAAGGTTCGGTGCAAACACATTCACCTCCATTTTTTCATTGACCGAGGAGGTGTAGGTATCGGTGTCATCCTTGATTCGTTTGACGTAGGCGTTCTTATCCTGCATCACCCCCATGGAACTAATGCCGGCATAATCTGCTGCCAGCATTTCGCTTACCGCCGCAGCGCCATGATCCGCATTCATCTGCGATTTAGCCCAGTCATCTTCCATTTTCTTGAGCGCGGACTTGATCGCTTTGCTATCGCCCTGGGCACGCAGCGGAGGCGCGGCCACAAACGCCACAAGAGCGGTGAGGGCAACAATTGGTATCATCAATTTCATATGTGAGTTGCTTTCTAGTGTTGAGGTTAACGGAAGCTCGCTGGGATATCGTTATTCCAGGCTGGGCCACATCGAAGACAGCGCGCTTCGACACGCGTGTTTCCACGAACGCTAGCGACCGCCAGAACGGCGCGTCAAGCGGAATACCTTGGAAATGAAGGAATAATGCGCGCTTCAGAGTTTGTCTCGTGCGCTGTTCCCCAGCGTGTTGGGGGAGAGTGATCCGCTGAGGGCAGCGGACGCTACAAAAAAGCTCTCGGCGGTTTCTGAAACGTTCTTGGCGGAAATCAAGAACGAGCACCTCGACTTCGACGAAAAGTTCAGGATCTATTGGATTCCGGAGCGCGCGGGGGGCAATTGTTCCTGCCGATCGTGGCATCTACCGATCGACCGATTCCTCGCAGCTGCGATCGGCCCCGCCATCAACTTTGGCTGTTTCGACAATGAGGACGTGGAAAAATTCATCTGGATGTCACGGCCTGGCAATGTTCTCTCTGATAATACCTCGGCGGGATTTTCGAAACACCGCCCTGGCTGGGTTGTCAGGGCAGTGGATGAGCCAGGGCTTCGTTTCGAGATCGCGGGGACGTGGCCGCCATTGCCCAAAATGGTTAACACGTCACCAAAACAAAACTAACCACCAGCTAAAAACTAAACTAACCACTCAACTCATGCTTACTCGTCTTCTTTCGCGTCTTCATGCCAAACCCCTTTCTTGCATCCTGCTTCTTGCCTTCGCCGCCTTTAGTTCAGCGCACGGGGCGCTACAGCTTTATGCCGCGACCGGATTTGCCGGCTCAATCGGCGAGCTCTACATCATTGATCCGGCTGATGGGTCCGTCATTTCAGATGTTGGGCCACTCAATGATTCCAGGGGGAATAACTATGGGCTGACAGGACTACGATACGATATTAGCACAGGTCTGCTCTTTGGGATTACCGGGTCTTCAAAAACGTCTCCAAATTCCCTCGTCATCGTGGATCGAGATACGGCGCTAGTCACGTACGTGGGCGGACCTTTCAGCTCCAGGCTTTCGGATATCGCGATAGAACCTGGGACGTTCATCATCTACGCGATCTCCGGCAGCTCGAAGTACTTCTACTCGGTCGATAAAGATACCGGACTCGACACTCGCATTGGAAATACCAATCTATTTCCTCATCGGGGCGGTGGATTTGCCTCCAGTGCGGCGGGACTGTTGTATGGATGTAACGACGACATGCTTTTTATCTATGACGACATAACCGGTGCGGCTACCGCGGTGGGACATACCAATCTTCCTTACTTCGTCGATGCACTCGCCTTTAGCCCTAGTGGCGTGCTTTATGGTATCGAAGGCGGCGGGAGCACAGGAAACGCCTCATACGGCGATTCGAATACGATCGACGAGAGCGACCCCGATACGATCGACGAGGCCGACGTGAGCAATCGTCAACGCTGGCTCGTGACCATCGACCCCATCACGGGGGCTGGGGTTGAGCTCGGCGAATCAGTCGGGAACCTCAATGCCCTGGCCTTCGTCCCGTAGTTCCGCAAGATCATGGTCGCTGGCCAGCCTGCGACGATGGCGCGGCTCAACTGATCAGCAGTAATCGCGGTGGCTGACCTGGGAGCGTTTCTGGTGCCCGATGGATGCAGGGGGGCACCGGGCTCCCGGGCCAGTCTACCGCGATCCGCCAGAGATTGCCCAGGCCGAAGGAAAACGGCCGCGCCTCGGGGAAAGGCGCATAGTGGAGATCGTAGCAGTGCGTGCGCAGCGCTTCGCGAAACTCGGCGTCATCCTCCGGTTCGCCGAGAAATTTGCGGAGCTCTTGCCGGATCTCCGGGATTTCCACCCAGCGGCGTGCTTCCTCGTTAGGCAGTCCTTCGCTCGCCGGCCCGTGGTAAGTGCAAAGCCAGGTATCGGTTTCCACCGGCGCGCTATCGACGTGAAAGGAAAAGACATCCGTTCGCACCGGCGCCGGTCCTTCGTCGCGGCGATAATGATGGACGCAATTCAGCACAGGATCGCGGCCATGCTCCCGCAGATCCCTCAGATCTTCCCGCAGCACCTCGATCGCCGTCAGCCCGGCGGCGCTGACCGACAGACCGAGCAGCTCATCTTCCTCGATCGTCGCAATCTCCTCCTCGCTGCCCAGCTTCTGCACGACTTCGCCAAAATCCCCCGGGAGCGCCCGCGGCCAGCAGAGCGCATTTACCCCGTCTGCAAGTGGCGTCGCTACCAACTCGGCAAAGCTGCGCACCGTCTTGATCCGGAAATAATCGTGCGTTTCGATGGTCAAAAGCGTCGTTTCAGCGACAGATTATCTTGGTGAGCGTGGCAATTGTCTAGCCGCGGAGCCGGACTCACCCGTCAATCAGGCCGTAACAGCTCGAGTAGCGAACGGTCGGGCTTCAATGCAGAAAATATGGAATCTAGAAGCCAGGAAACCAGGAATGGAGCGATTGGGGTGAGCGACATAGACGGGAAGCCGCGAGGTAGCGGTGAGCGAGCGGGCTGCGAGCGCATCAATGGAGCGATTGGGGTGAGCGAGGTAGAAGTCCAAACGCTGAAAACTGAACGCTGAACGCTGAAATGGTGAGCGAGGTAGAAGTCCAAAAGCTGAAACGCTGAAACGCTGAACGCTGAAAACTGAAAACTGAACGCTGAAATGGTGAGCGAGGTAGAAGTCCAAAAGCTGAAATGCTGAAAACTGAAAGCTGAAATCGTGGACGGGGCGAAACAGTCGAAGCCGCGAGGTAGCGGAATGGAGCGAGCAAGGAGCCGCGACATAGCGAAGGGAAGGGTTGAGGCCGAAAGATAGCCCTGGCCGCACTGTCTCGGGAGAATCACGTAACAATTCAGTGAAATCCAGTGACTTTCAGGACTTAAGTCCTACCAAATAGGACTTTTAAAGTTAGAAGGTAGTACGGAGCGGCCCTAATCTGGGAAAAAGGCGGCGAAAGATCGCCCTCCGGCGCGATTTATCGAGTTATTCCCGGAGGTGACACAAGGCAATCCCAGCTTTGGGAATGTGGACCGATCAAAAGAAAGTCATGTCCTAAAGCTAAGTTCCTAGCAGATGGGCTTTTGCGCCCTAATGGAGACCGCGGCACGTGTTATGCGACGGCGTTGGGGGACAGATAACAAGTAACAATCAACTCATGGAGGACATGTAATAATGAAAAAGAACCTAATCCTAAGTATCGCCTGCTGTGCATTGGTTGCGCCGCTGGCATTCGGACAAAGTCCGCAGACGGCCACCCTGGAAAAGGGAGTCACAGTAACAGGCCAGAGCCCGACGATAACGGTTGAAGCCGGCGAAGCAGCCAGCTATCAGCCCCGCGGGACACTCGTTGTTAACCACAGCGGCTCGGGCCAGTACGTTCTCGACGGTCCCGGGCATGTGTTCAACAGCAAGGGTGAGAGAGTCACGACCGCAGTCAGGCCCGGCGCGCATGTGCAGGTCTATTTTGCCAAAAACGGGGGTGAGAAGACCATCTCCCGCGTTGTGGTGAACTGAGGCCGACAGTCAGGTGTACGACCAATAACCGCCGCAGGTCTTGCGAGGCCTGCGGCAATTGGTCGGTGCTCACGCCCGACGACATCAGCCGACGCCTCACGAGGATCGGCCCGCGAAGTGGTGAAGTTGCGCGGCATGAAGGTGCCCGCCGCCCGTTGCGCTCGCGACCAACGGGGTCCACAATTTGTTAAATCAACAAGGAGCGGAGCGGACCTATGAAAACAAAACTTTCACCTTCTCGGAAAAATCGTGTCAGCGGCAATGGCTCCCATCGCGTCAAGCGGGGCGTCTCGAGCAAAGCGCGCCGGATGTTGATCAACGGCCAGTGGGTTGAGGCGGCATCGGGCGAAACATTCTCGACCTTTGACCCGGCGACCGGCGATGTGATCTGCGAAGTCGCGGCTGGCGACAAAAAAGACATCGACCGCGCGGTGAAGGCGGCGCGCGCAGCCTTCGAGACCGGACCCTGGCGGAAGATGACGGCGTCGGATCGCGGCCGGGCGATCTGGAAGCTGGCCGATTTGCTGGAGAAAAATCTCGAAGAATTCGCCCGGCTCGAATCGCTCGACAACGGGAAGCCGCTCACCGTGGCGCGCGTGGCCGACGTCCCGCTCGCGATCGATTTGTTCCGTTACATGGCGGGCTGGACGACGAAGATTCACGGCAACACCTTTCCGGTTTCGGTGCCCTACGCGCCCGGCGCGAGGTTTTTCAGCTACACCTTGCGCGAGCCGATCGGCGTCGTCGGGCAGATCATCCCCTGGAATTTCCCGTTGCTGATGGCGGCATGGAAACTCGGCCCGGCCCTCGCGACCGGTTGCACCGTGGTACTTAAACCCGCTGAGCAGACGCCGCTCTCCGCTCTCCGGCTCGGGGAATTGATCCAGGAAGCCGGCATCCCCGACGGCGTAGTGAACGTTGTCACCGGTCTCGGCGAAACGGCCGGGGCGGCGCTCGCGGCGCATCCCGGCGTGGATAAGATTGCCTTCACCGGTTCGACCGAAGTCGGGAAGCTCATCGTTAGGGCGGCGGCCAATGACCTGAAAAAGGTTTCACTCGAGCTCGGCGGCAAATCGCCCAACATCGTCTTCGAAGATGCGGATCTGGAGATGGCCATTCCCGGCGCGGCCAACGCAATCTTCTTTAATCACGGCCAGTGCTGCGCCGCCGGTTCGCTCCTCTACGTCCACAAGAAGCACTTCGACAAAGTCGTGAGCGGCGTTTCCGCGGCGGCGAAAAAAATCAAGCTCGGTCACGGTCACGAGCCCGACACCGAGATGGGGCCGCTCGTTTCCGAGGAGCAGCTCCAGCGCGTCATGGGTTTCCTGGATTCCGGGCGAGACGAAGGCGCCAAGTCGACCGCCGGCGGCGCCCGCGCCGGGAAGCGCGGCTATTTCGTGCAACCCACCGTGCTCGTGAACACAAAGCCCAACATGAAAGTGATCCAGGAAGAGATCTTCGGCCCGGTGGTCTGCGCGGTTCCGTTCAAGGATCCGATGGAAGTGGTGCGGGCCACGAACACCGGGATCTACGGACTCGCTTCCGCGATCTGGACACGTGATTTGTCGAAAGCCCATCGGCTCGCGGCTGAACTGCGCGCCGGGACCGTCTGGGTGAACTGCTACAACATCTTTGACGCCGCGCTGCCCTTCGGCGGCTACCGCCAATCCGGCTGGGGCCGCGAGATGGGCGGCGAAGCGCTCAAGCTTTATACCGAGACAAAATCAGTCTGCATGCAGTTGTAAGCCGACAGAAGAATTCCGTTAGTTTTAAGCGACCGCCCGGCGGCGGACGAGATTGAGGATGAACGCTTGACGAACAATGAACACGACGGCGAAAGAGCGGTCGAAGGATATTGTGAACAGGGACATCCGAAAGGACCTGACCGAGTACCGTAAGTCGCACCCTCACAGCCCCGCGGCGCGACGACATCCGCGCATCCTGGTCGATCACGGCAGATACGTCGCCCTGCTCGGTCGCTCCATTAATCGAGGCATCGTCGGCTTTGGCTCCTCGGTCGCCTCCGCCCTGCACGCTTTCGACGATCTTTACGCGAAGGCTCATCCCCAGGCTCGGCATTGATTTTGCCATTCCGTCGCGGCTTACGCTGTTTGACCCGGCTGGCTGCGCTAACAAAGGGGCGCTAGAGTTTCTCCATGAAAGCTCCATTTACCCTGGGAGTGGTGGGCCATTTCGGACTGGCCGTGCCGGACCCGAAAAAGAGCGCGAAATGGTGGCAGCGGACGCTCGGGCTGCGTAAGGAGTTCGAGTTTGAGGGCGGCGTGGCGGTCGGGAACGACAACATCACGATCGCCCTGCACAAAGGGAAGCCGTCACCAAAAACACTCGGTCACATATCCTTTCATCTGCCGAACATGATCGCGCTGCGCAAAGCGCTTGATCACCTGAAGAAACTAAAAGTCGAAGTCGAAGATCCCGGCGACGAGATCGGCCCAGAAGCCGAAGGGTCGCGACATATGGGGCTCTGGTTCTACGATCCCGACGGCTACCGCTGGGAACTAAGCGTGCAGGGCGGCGCGAATACAGCCAGTGGGAACTGTGCTGGATAGACGACGCCCGGAGGGTTCGATGCGGGGTCGCAGAGAATCAAATAGACGGCAAACCGCGAGGTCTCCCGCATTGGCTGGAGGAAAAGAAAAACCGCGGCGGAGATTGCTCCCCGCCGCGGCGCATACCGAAAAGTCCTTTCGAGGGGAACGTCCGGGACTTACACCACCATCATGCTCGTGATCGCGCTCCAACTGGTCTCGCCGGCAGCGCTTCGTCATGCATCGAGAACGCTAATGGACAGGGCACTCATTGTGCTCTCCGGAAAGAATGGATCTCTACGATGTGAAGGCGCGCGGACTTCACAGCCCGTTGAATTCGCGGGAGATTTCGATTCTCTTTCGAACCGGGCGTTTTGATGGGCAGACGCGATGCCGGCCGGTCGGCGAAGGGCAGTGGCGAACGATCGACGAATTGTTCCCGGTCCTGAAATATGAGTCCGGCAGGCTGTATGAGATGGAAGAGCCAAAACGCGGCCCGAGTCCGGCGCGGATGGCCGGGGCGCTCGTCGCCCTCATCCTCCTGTGGATGGCCTATTCTCACTTTAATCAGCCATCGCCGATACCGGCATCGCGGTTCGTCTCCACTTCCGCGGAGCCGGCGAGGCTACCGATGGCGTCCAGCATTACGTCCGCATCCGCAAGATATTTGCGCGACGGACAGGACGCCTCCCTCGCCAGCAGCTCACGTGACGTCCGCGCTCCAGGAATAGACGCCGCCGTTAATGCCGCAAGGTAGCGGGAGTGTAGGGGCGGCCGTGTCGGCCGCAGACCGCTCCTGCCTCGCCCCGCCGCGCAGCGTCCCCGCGCCTGGAGCGCCTCGGCTTGGAGCAATTTTGAGGTGACGATCGTGTGGGCGGTTGTTACAGTGCGGAATGAGCGCGACAGACGAGACAAAGCCAACTCCGCCCAACAACGCGCGGCAGCTCGAAGTCGGCGAGACAATTGAGGACGGCGACCTGCACTGGAATGCGACGGTCAAGCACTGGGTTGCCGTGACTCCCCAAGGCGAAGAAAAAGTCGAGCCAGGCCGAGAGGGCTTCTACTACCGCAAGAACGATCTTTAACGGCAAATTTGGCCCGAGCCTTTTTTGCAAGATTAAAAGAGCTGACCCCTTTAACTTGGCTCCCCGGAGCTCGGCCGCTCCCGTGATTTCATCGCGGTATGAAGTAGTAGGCTGCGTTCCGGAGTAGCGGCCGCCCGGCCGCGCTTTATTTCCCAGCGATGGAACAGTTATACGAGTTCCTCGCGGCGCCTGCGCTGGAGAGCGCCCGATAACCGATAACGAGCAACCGACAACCAAAAAGCGCGTCAGCGCTTTTTCCTACTTGGCCGGAACGGAGAGTTCCTCCATCGGGGTGCCTTTCTTCACGATATAGTAGGCGAGCGCCTTACCCGGCGCGGTCGCACTAGCGTTCTTCACGTTATGCACTTCGCCCGCCACGGTCCGGAACGACTCTCCAGTTTTGAGCGTGACCGGCGCCTTCCCGTGCGCCTCGAAAATGACCGAACCCTCCAGGACGTAGACGAACTCGTTCCCGGGCTGGGTATGCTTGCCGCTCTCTCCGCCCGGCGGCAGCTCTCGCAGCACTAGGATGGCTTCCAGTCCCTTCGCATCCACCAGATCGGTGCGCTGCAGGATTTTCCCGCTCTTCAACGGGTCCTGCGCACTTGTCGTCCGACCACTTAGAACCACCAGCGCCACGCTCAGAACGAGCGCGATTCGACCCAACGACTGAATCATTTTCATGGAGTCTCCTTTGTTGAATGACAGATGGTGTATACGCCCTCCGCGCCCTCCCGCAAAGCCCGGGCTCGCGGCCATATGAACATTGACCACGAAGCGCGTGGTTGTTACGATGTCTCCACGTTGCAGGCGGGGAGGGTAAATCCTGCAACTCTCTGGGCCCCTCGTTCGCTCAACCTCAAACCAAGTGAAAGGAGACCACATTTGAAAACTCTCGTCCGCCTCATCCCCTCGATCACTCCACCGGCTATCGTCTCGCCCGCGAGGCGGCTGGTTTTGATCCTGTTGCTGTCCTTCGCGGCCGCACTCGTCTCGATGCAACCGTGCGCCGCGGCTCCCGGGGAATGGGAATTTACCGGCGACCTCAACACCGCGCGCCAGAACCACAAGGCGACGCTGCTCTCCGATGGCAGGGTGCTGGTCGTGGGGGGAGGAGAAGGTCTTGACGGCCTCGCGAGCGCGGAACTCTACGGTCCGGCGAGCGGAATTTGGACCGTCACCGGCAGCCTCAATGCGGGTCGATACCTCCACACGGCTACCTTGCTCGGCAGTGGCAAGGTCCTGGTCGCCGGCGGCTACAACGGCGGGGATCCCTTCGCAAGCACGCAACTTTACGATCCAGCCACGGGAACCTGGACCGACACCGGCAGCCTCAATGCGGCTCGGCGAGAGCACACCGCGACTTTGCTGACCAACGGCAAGGTGCTGGTCGCTGGCGGTTACGGGACCACCGGCTATCTCGCGAGCGCGGAGCTTTATGATCCGGTTACGGGAACCTGGACCAACACCGGCAGCCTCAACGCGGCTCAGTTAGAACACACCGCGACGCTCCTCTCCGATGGGAGGGTGCTCGTGGCAGGTGGCTTTGGCGGCGACAATCGCACGGGCGCGGAACTTTACGATCCAGCCACGGGAAGTTGGACGCCGACTGGCAGCCTCCATACTGCTCGGAGCCATCACACGGCGACCTTGCTCTCCGATGGCCGGGTACTCGTGACAGCGGGTTTTAACGGGAACTATCTCGCGAGCACGGAAATCTACGATCCAGCGACCGGAAATTGGACCGTCACCGGCAGCCTGAATACGGCGCGCAGTGGGCACACGGCAACGTTGCTGACCAACGGTAAGGTCTTGGTCGCAGGTGGCCTCCTTCCCCCGCGTGAGCTTGCGAAGGCGGAACTCTACGACCCGGCCACTGGAATTTGGACCGACACCGGCAAGCTCAACACAGGGCGAAGCGGGCACACAGCGACCTTGCTGAACAACGGCGAGGTCCTGGTCGCAGGCGGTACCATCGTCCTCCACTCTCTGCCGAGTGCGGAACTCTATGACCCGGGAAGCGTGGTCGCCACCACGGTTTTTGGGCGCGGCACCGTGGACCACGAGGGTGATCCAGTCAGCTTCAGGATTAGCGCGACCCAGACCGATAACCTTAGTTCCCTTGGTCAATTTTCATTGCATGACTCGGCTGCTGGTTTCCGCCTGAGCAATGCCAGCATTCAAAGTCTCTCCATAACTGACAACACCGCGGTCTTTAATGGATCTGGTCGTTGTATCGGGTGTTCCCCGGAAGGCAGACTCACCTTCAGCGTTAGTGTGACTGATAACGGTCAGCCGGGGACTTCCGACATCATTTCGATCAGGCTGAGCAGTGGCTATTCCGTCGAAGGCGCCCTCACGAGCGGAGACATCCAAATCTACTAAACCCGCCGGATGGATGTCATAACGTAATGGTTTTAGCGAGAGTAAACAGAAGTGGAAAGGTGAAAGCCAGAAAACGAAAGGGGAGACCGAACTAATCGCCATAAAACAAGGTGTAGAGAAGGCTGTGTCAGCCGCAGAAAACTCCAGCGTAGAGGCGGCTGTATCAGCCGCCGCCCGAATCCTCCGCTGAGACGGCGGACGCTACAAGAAGAGAAGCAAAAACCGCGGCAGAGATTGCTCTCCGCCGCGGCGTTGAACGAAAATTCCTTTTGACGGGAACGTCCGGGAACTACACCACCATCATGCTCGTGATCGCGCTCCAACTGGTCTCACCGGCCGAGCCGACGGCATTCACCTGCGCGATGTAGGTCTGGCCAGGAGTGAGCCCTTCGAAGAGATACCGGGTGGCGGTGGTTACAGTGCGGAATGAGCGCGACAGACGAGACCAAGCCAGCTCCACCCGACAACGCGCGGCGGCTCGAAGTCGGCGAGGTCATCCAAGACGGCGACCTGCACTGGAACACGACGGTCAAGCATTGGGTTGCGGTGACTCCTGAAGGCGAAGAAAAAGTCGAGCCAGGCCGGGACGGCTTCTACTACCGCAAAAACGCCGATCTTTAGCGGCAGGCCGGAGGGCCTTTGCGGGCAGCGATCAGCGGCATGCTGAATATTTGCCCGTCGCGGGCGAGGGAGAATTGATCGCTCATTAAATCCGGTCGGAAGACGAGCGCCGGGTCGAGCGAAGCGCGTTACTGCTTCTGCGTCCGCAACATCACCTCGTTCCGCCGCAGGAACGGCGGCGTCCATGGCGGATCGAAGTAGCCGTAAATCGGTTGTCCTTCTCCGCGCAGACCTTCCTTTGCCATCCAAGCCTTCAGCTTCCCTAGCGCCTCCACCTCGTTCGCGCGGTTGCGTCCACCGCGGAAGCGCACCACCGCGAAACGTCCGGCCGGCAATTCGCGCACGCGCACCGACGCATCGGAAGGCTTCGGCACGGTCCCGGTTTTCAATTTCGTTGGCAAAACAAACGACATCGTCGCCTCCGCTTCGTCGCCCGTCATGAAAACCGGCGTCGTCATCGCGATTTTCTGCTTCGCCTCATTGCCGCCGGTGATGAACCGAAATAGCCGCTGGAAACTGCCGTCGTCGCCGTTCCCACTCCGCGCCATCGGCGTCTCCACCACCAGCAACGCCGGGTAATCCCGCACCTCCGCCTGACCATCCCTGCGCACCACTTGATAGGGCGCCGACTCGTAGCCCGCGCGCGAAACCTGACAGCTCGCCAGAAACAGACCCGCCACCAGGACCAAAACAGAAAGCGCAATCCACATCTTCTTCACTCGTCCATCCTAACCGAGGCGCGAACCCGCGGCGAATGGCAGGGTGTCCCGAATTCCTTCGCATATGTTGATTGTCGAGAGACGACCCATGCCTCCGCCCCCCTCGCTAACCAGAAAAACGGACGTGACAGCGCACGTCCCTCCAGCGGCAGGCGGGGCGCCCGCCTTGCAAGCAGAAACCCGCATGGCGGCGCGGCTGCCTTGAGAAGGCAGTCGCGCCCATTCCAGACTTACCGGCCCCTCCTACATCTTATCGTAGTATCCTTTATCGGTCGTTTTCTTCCCGTCAGCATCCATAAATGTGGTCGTGACGACGCGAGACTTGCCGTCTTTCGCGACCTTGACCGTGCTCGTCGCAACCGTCTTTCCATCCTTCGTCATGGTGATCTCGTTCGTGTGATCATTCACCATTTTGTAGGAGGCCATATCGGCGATCGGATTGTTTTTCAGTTTGTAGGGATTGCCGTCGAATTTCCCCACCCATGTCCAATGGACGGGCTCTCCCTCTCGACCCACTCCCTCCACGTCCACCTTCACCATGTCGCCTTTGGCGTCGGTGTAGGTGACCATGTTGGTTCTGGCCTTGGAGGAGAATTTCGATTTGCTTTCGTTCAGCTTCCAGGTGCCCATTTGAGCACTGGCCGCCAGGGAGACTGCAGCCGTGGTAATCCACAGCGTCGCAGCGACTAACAGACTACGAGTTGTTTTCATGGAGCGACTTGGAACAAGTTTCTTCTTGCGAGTCAACGTAAATCTTTCGGGACCGCTGCTTTCCTCCAAACGCAGACAGGTAGGGCGGGCATGTTGCCCGTCCTCCCCAATAGCCACGTTATAGATACTATAACCAGGAGGTGTTGAATCAAGTAAGAAGTAAGAAGTAAGAAGGAAGATGGAAGATGGAAGAAGGATAGAAAGTAGAAAGTAGAAAGTTAAGAGGCTAAAGTTACAACGAAGCGACTGTGGTGAGCGACATAGACAAGCGAAGCGTGGGCACAGCCCAAGAACTGGGGCAGTTCGAGTCAATGGAGCCGCGCCGACATAGACATGCGAAGCATGGGCACAGCCCGAGGACTGGGGACAGTTCGAGTCAATCAAAGCGAGCGGGATGTGAGCGCATCAAGTGTGAAGTGAAGCATGAACAGGACAGAAGTAAGAAAATGATGTGTCCAATTGGCATGAATCAGTTGCCATGCCGGAGGTTTCCGGGCGATCACCATGCCGGCGGTCTGACGCGATGAGAAGAAAGCAATACCAAGAATATTCTCCTGACCGGTACTTCTGCCCAGGACGAAGGAAAGGTCCAGCCGGGAACGCTTCTACTACCGCAAGAAAGCCGATCTTTAGCGGCAAAATTTGGCCCGAGACGGTTTGCGTGCCGCGACCAAACGGTGTGCGGAATCACCGCTGCCGTGCGGGCGAGCGAGGCTAAATTCGTTACGCGCTCGATTTATCTTGACGGCCATTAAGGAACGGCGCTCCATCGTCGCCATGAAAACAAGACGTTTGGTGTTAACGCTGGCGCTTTCCTTCTTTATCGGAGGTGCCTGCCTCGCGAGCCCACAGATGGGCAGTTGGAAGCTGGACGAAGCAAAGTCAGATCTCAGGCCCGATGCGGGCAAAAACACGACCGTTACTTACACTGAGGATAACGGTAAGATCAAAGTAACTGTCGAAGGCGTGGACAAGGATGGAAGCCCAAGGCACGGCGTATGGGTCGGAGAGTTCGATGGGAAGGTTTACCCTTCGAAGGGAAACCTGCCGTGGGACGCCGCCTCCTACAAAGCAGTGAATGAGCGGACGAACCAAATCACGACAATGAAAGACGGAAAAGTTGTCTGGAGCGGAACGATCACCGTTTCGAAGGACGGCAAAACGCGCATTGTCACCATCAACGGGACCGACGCCGACGGTAAGAAGTACCAAAGCAAAGCCGTTTACGACAAAGAGTAGCCAGCTGCATCAAGTCGAAAAATTGGGGCCGTCTAGCCGGAGTGTAGCGGCGGCCGTGTCGGACGCGGACTGGCGGGCACCCGCGCCGTCGGTGCCGGGAGGGAAGGCGGCGGCGGCGAGTCGCCGCGCCGGACACGCGAGGGCGCGTATGCTCCCCGGGCGCCCAGGTCGCCCGCGCTCCTTGTAGCTCCTTGTAGCCGGGGGCGGTGACCCCGGCCGACCTGTCCATTGTAGCTGGGATCGGTGACCCCGGCTTTGCTCCTCACGCAAGAATTGCAGAGGCAGCCGCCTCGCCCGCAGCTCCGTCCCTGTAGCCACGGCTCTGCGTAGCCGTGCACATTCCTTCCAATCTGCGGCCGGCACGGCCGCCCCTACAAGAGAGTTACACCACCATGATGCTGGTGATTGCGCTCCAACTGGTCTCGCCGGCAGAGCCGAGGGCATCCACCTGCACATGTGGGTCCGGCCCCCCGCAAACGGGAACGCGGTGATATATACGTGAGTCACGTATATCACCGAAACAGACTCTTTGGCGAAGACGCGACACCGGTTTGCATTGCGCCGACCCAATTGCGGTTCGCGACCACATGCCTCGGCCCGCAGGAATGTCTGCACGGCAAAAATTCGATGGTGGCGAGTCAAGAATTTAATCTTGGCAGGCTCCACACGGAGCAAGCAGTCGGCCTAGAGCCTAAATGGTAACAGGCTGGAATCGGCGCTCAATTCGCCCCCGCTAACGCCCCAATCCCGCAAAGGGGGATGCGGTGATATACGTGAGTCACGTATATCCACGAAACAAACTCGTTGGCGAGACACAACCCCGATTGCGTTTCACCGACCCTATTTACGGTTTCACGCCCCCATAGCCGCGACGACATCGCCTGCTTTCGCAACTCCACAAAATCGCGCCGATGCAGAAGAATCCGTTGCCCATCCGTCTCGACCCAACCGTGGCCGCCAGCGGCATCCCACTCAATGACTCGGCCGGTAAATTTCGGAACCATCGCGCCTCTTACTGGATTCCAGCGATCGGCAAGCCCCCGCTATGGACGCGGAAGCCCGGAGAACAATGCCCGAGTAGACCTCCGAAAATCGCCCGGATAATCAAAAGCAGAACGATGATCGCCGGGATGAGGGCAGAGGTTGCTCCCTGGCCGATCAGGAGCACTAGAATACCTGCAGAATGAACCCGTGCCGTCGCCCGGCGGCATCCTTATACTGGCCGCAGATCTGATTATGATCATTGATGCCTTCGAAGGTCGTGAAGATCGCGTCGGGGTAGGTATAGGAGGCGAAACCGTGTGGGGGCCGAAAAACGAAACCGTGCTGCACAAGCGCAGAATCGACGTAGCCGCCCGCGATCCATCCATTGCCGTTGATCCCGCGAAGGATAGTGTTAGCCGCCCCAGGATAATCGATCGGGAAGGTCAGATTACCGGACGCATCGCGAATAAAACCGTGATTGTTGGCATCCCCCAGCTGGTAAACGCCCGCGACAGAACCTCGGTCATTGATCGCGTTCGCCGACGTAAACGTCGCGCCCGGCACGACGAAATCCGTCACCTCGCCGGCGATGTTCACAAAGGCCTGCATTGCTCCCGATCCATCATCGAAGGAGCCGCAATAATCACTGCTCGAGTTCAACCCGATTGCGGTGGTGGAGACAGTGCCGGGGAGGTCGATATCGTTATAGCTTCCATTCACGAGTAAAAAGCTGTGCGTGAAGAAGGTGTTCAGATCGACATAAATGCCGAGGACCGCCCTCCGGTTCAGGTCAAAGGCAAACGTCTCGCCGGCTGGGTCGTTGGGATCGGTCAATGGCGGGCCAAACGTTCCATTGTGATACCGGACGAAGCCGTGGGCCCCGGAAATATCGGAAAATTCGCCCGCGACATCGCCACGCTGATTAATCCCGTGCGGGATGGTGAGCGAACTTCCCGGATAATCGAAGGTCACCAGTAGCTGAAATGTGGGGGCAGTCTGTTGGGCCAGGGCCGGGACGTAGTGGAGAACGACCAGGGAGATCAAGAGGGCGGGAAGCCGGGAGGTGAGAGAAGTCATAAGAATTACAGAACCAGCGAGGGTTTACTCGGGGAATCCAGCGGAAGTCAAGACCATTTGGCAGGCACCAGTTTTGCTCCCCGGAGAAGAATGGACCTCTACGATGTGAAGGAGCGAGGCTTTCACAGCCCCTTGAACTCGCGAGAAATCTCTCGGCTCTTCCGAGCCGGACACCTCGGCCGCCAGGCGCCATGCAAGCCGGTCGGCGACGGTCGCTGGCGCACGATCGATGAACTGTTCCCTCTGCTTAAATATCAGCCCGAGGAGACATTGTCTGAGTCGGAAGAGCCCAGACGCAACCGCAGCTCTGTGCCCGTGGCGTTGGCGAGTGCTGCCATTGCCCTCATCATTGTTGCAGGTCTCTTTTTGCTCTGGAAGCAGCTTAGGCCGGTGAAAACCTCGCGAAGTATCTCGACCTCCGCAGAATCAAGCAAATCTTCCGGTCGTGGCGCAATTTACGCCCGCACCCTCCTTCGCAGTCGGGCGCCGCGCAGCCCCCCGCCACAGCACGACCGCGAACACCGAGCGCCTGATGGCCGAGAAACGCCAGCGTGAACAGACAGCTCGGGAACAGGCGGCGTTGGCCGATCAAATGAGAGCAAACGCCGAGCGCCAGCGTCGAGAAGAGGAAAAGGCTGCGGGAACCGACCACCCAGTTCCGCTCGATAAGGATTCATTCGTCCCGATGCCGGGCGGCGGGGCGACTGTGCGTGTGCACGACAATAACGTGATGAGCTTCGATATCTGGGTGAACGGGCGGCGCTACCGCGAAGTCCGGAAGGAAAAAGGCATTAGCCATTCGAGAACAGATGAGACGTTCGTCTACAGCAACGGACGCGCGTCTCTCTATTATGTGTGGGAAATTAGCGGTGAAATAAACAGCTGCTTGCTGCGGGTGCGCGAGAATTGATCAAGCGTCGAGACGCCGCCCGCGCGCGACTCCCGATTACAGAATGCGTAAAGCTAAATTCCGTCGGCGTCTTGCGCAGGATCTTCGGGCGGCAGGTGATCCTTGACCGTCTGCTGCACATCGATCAAACTCTTATCACCGTCCTGATAAGGCCGCAGCCGGACGCATCGGATGTCAATGTCGTGCTCACGCAACCAAAGCACGGCCGTGGTAAGTTCCTTCCCGAAGTCTTCCGAGACCAGAACGATACGCACATCAGGCGCGAAATTTTCCTCATCTGGCTCTTCCCAACTAAGGAAGGTCAGCATTCGGGTTCGCGCTTCTTCCGCAGGTTCTCCCATTCGGGCCAGAAACTCGGCGTGAATCTCCTCGGCGCGTGCAAAAGTCATGGCCGACACCATGCTCGCATAGCGCACCGCTTGTAGTTCCATCTGCCCGCCGTCGTTTGTCCTCTTGAGCTCGATCACCACCAGATTCGCCTCGAGATCGAGGGCGAGTAGATCGATTCGGCGTCGGCTGTCTTCCCACTCGCCGAATTCTTCGGTTAACACGTAGAGGCCGTCGCCTAGGACTTCGATCTGAACTCGAAGCAGTCGTTGCAGGTCGGCACGCTCACGAACCTTCAGATCCGTGAAAGATGCTCGCTTGAGCGGGCGGAAGTTGTTGGGCGTTATTTCAAAGAGAGGCATGTGATTCTGTTAGGCAACCCAATCAGAAACCGGTCGCTAAGGAGCGACAGATCAGTCGGGCCGCGACCGGGGTCCGGTGAATATCCTTGCCGCTCGGAACATCCCCAATCGAATCGATCGCCGGCGTCAAAAGCAAGGATATTCTCCTGACCTCATTTTCCTGCAGTCACCGAACTCTCAATCCTTGACCTGTTGATGTAAAACGTGGCAAGCTGCTTCAGACATCAAGAGCGCGCGCCACAGATCGTGACGCGCCGCCAACCGAGTCTCGCGGATGCGGGACCGCGGTGGTGCAGCGGAGTGCTGCAAGATGATGTGGCCAAAGGAGGCAAAAATGCAAAACAACGAAAACATCGAGTCGGCGCGCCCTCGCCCGGCAAAAGCAACGGACCTCAACAAAGAAAACGGGGAGGGGTCTGCCGAGCCAAAGTCGGCTCGCAGTCTGGAAGTGATCAACGAAGAGCACATTAGCAGAGTCGACAAATTTTATCGGATGTATGCGGAGGCGCTTCCAACCTCATCGCATTTCATGCCGGCTATGTTTACCTCAAGATTCGGGTCGATGACCGGCTGCGCATCCCGCTCGAAAAGCTCGCCCTGAACATGGCCAACAGTTGGGACTGCCAAAGCGAGTTGCGCGGGGCGGTGGGGGACTGCGCTCTGCTCTACCAGAGTCCCCGTTGGTCCGGATTCGTGATGGAATCGGACATGACGCCGCAGCAGTTGGAGGAAGCGACGAGGCGAATGAAGGAGCCGGCGGATGAGCCGGATGTTTTTCTCCGGATAATCGAAGAAGAATATTGTGTTGGGGGTTCGTGAGGATCAACGAGTCCCGCGGATGCAGGACCGCGGTGGTGTGGCGCGGCGCTGCAAAAGGATGTGCGAAAGCAGGCAAAAATGAAACATGACCATTTAGTCAAAGCCGCCTGCCTTTTGCTCGAGCTCGACGGGAGATATTTCTACGGCGAGTCATTTAATGAATTTATCGAGATTACTGATCGGGAATATCGAATGATCTTGGGTAACCCCCACCTCTACTATTTTTCGACGGCCCTAAAGAAGCATTGCGAATGGCGCAACGCCGTACGGAAACGAGCGACAATGGCATTTTCAGACGTGGTTGGCGCGTAAACATCAAACTACCATTTGGGCTTGCGCCGCAGTACCGAGCAGAAAAAAGCGATTCCTCTGAAGCAAGAAACTCGGCTCTGACAGCCGGGGATGGAGTCAGCCTGTGAACCGCTAGCGCTGCAAACTGTTGCGGTCGGGCGCTTTTGCTGGAACGCATTTGGGGCGAGGAAGATCGTCGTCCTCCCAACACGACGCGTAGCTCATTAGATCGCCTTCCCAATTCGAGGTGCAGGAGATCCAGTAATCGTCATCCAAAACGAGGACATCATCCTCTCCTAGAAATTCAGAAAGCGGAGGGATATTATCGCGAAATGGGCCACTGGTGGAAATCTCGTCTCCCCATCGCCAATCCGTTGCACGTAGAACCACAAAGTTTTATCCTCTGTGCAGGTGGAATACAGAACCAACGAGGTTCCGGACCCGCTTTCATCCTCTATTGCTATCGAGCACTTGACACGAGATTCCTCTTCAGAAGTGAGTGCGGCTCCGCGTTTGATCGCTCTCAGCCTTTCCTTGGAAACCGTTGCGTCGAGATTATCTTCGATATCTTGGCGGTCGTAGCTGTCGAGATCGACCGCGACGACCACGCCCGCAGTCTCGCAAAGCCAAGCCTCGCCGTCCGCAGGAACAGGATCGCCGTGACATGACGCGGCCTCGTAAAGAGCCCGCGCCAGATCGACGCCAGGAAATTCTGGGGCAGGGCTGGGATGCTGCTGCCGATTTTCACCCAAATCACCTATCGTTTCCGAAGCCTCTTCACGAGGTTTGAGAGCACGAAGATCTGCGGCTAAGTCGGTCAACTTCGCCGCGAAGACGTCGTATTCCGCCCAACCTGCATTTTGCGAGATGGCGTCGGCGAAATTAGGGACAGAGACATACTGCCTAACCAAGGCTCGGTAGAGCTCAGACGCTGTGTGCGCGACAACCCTCTCTTCATGACGGGCCTCAGGATCGACAAATCGGAAGTAAAGAGTCCAGTGACCTGCTCTCTCGTTTCGCGACAAGTCAACGATCACGGGCCACTCACACATTGAACCCAATATTTCATAGCGGAAGACGCTTGTTCGCTTCATGCTTGTCTTTGCGATTTCGTGGTGGTTACTGGGGTCAGCTTCAGAATTCCGCTGTCCCCATAGCGGCAATTCGGTCGGAACCGCAGGAGCGAAGGCGAGCGAGATTCTGAAGCTGACCCCAAATCTCCCTCCATTGCTTGGCCGTGCCCTATGAACTTTGCCGAAATCAGCGTCGGCGATCTGGTCGGCCCCGGTCGCTTCGACATCGATTTCCGCCGCACTTTGCTGGCTCCGATCTCTTCGTTCTCTACTTCCGGGGGATCCTCTTCCTTTCGTTTGCCGCTCGAAATATCGGGTAGTTTTTAACCGGAGGAAGCTCAGCACGTCGGACCAACTCATAAAGTGTCTGCGTTGCGGAGAACTTCGTCCGGCGGAATGTGCGCGAGCCACTTAACGTCGTTGTTGCGGATAGCGCCCGTTAGGCGTGGCGGACCGAATTGAGATGGACCTCATTCGTCCGATTTAGAACCGCGATCTCGCTCGGAGGTGAAAACGACGAGGTCGACGATCCGCATTTCATACGAAGGAGAAGCTGGCCTCATCGTTCGGTCGCGCGGGTACCGATGCTTCGCTGGGTAGGGGCCTGTCACGAGGACTCCGGTGCCGAGTATACCGGCGTCTCTGCGGCCCTGTCGAAAAGGAAAACTCGGTCTCCTCCATTCCACCCTGATTACGCCCGACGCTGCAACGGATCTTCAACTTCCTTCGCGATGAAATATCTCGTGAGGCCTCGATCTATAGGTCACGCGGTGGATTCCCACACTGGTTTCCACGTCACAAGGTAGGTTTCCATATTATTTACTTAAGATCCTCCGCGATTGTGGCGAATTGTTCGAGGGCGGCTTCGAGATCGCTCGACGATATCCGCGGCGATTACTTCGGGGGCGGGGAGGTTGGCACTGTCTTCGAGGGCCTCGTCTTTGAGCCAGAGCTGAGCGGCTGGGAAGCGGCGAATCAGACGGGAAGGCCGAGAGGCTGACTGAGCGAATGGAAGCGAAGGAATCAAGATGTCGAGGTTGATCTTGTCGCGCTTGATTAGCTCTTCGTAGTGTAGGCGCGCCAGCGGCCTTTTTCGTTTTTCTCGTTCCAGGTCGGGTTTCGGCTCTTGGCGGTTTTTCCTTATAGAGGCGATCCGGAGTTATCGTTGCGTTTCAGGGAATGTTAAACTGTTCGGCGATGTCCTTTCGCCGGGACATTTGCACGATCTTCGGCTCCAAGGTGACTGCCTTGTGATTTGGAGGACAAGGGTAGTCCGGCCATGTGACTCTGCATGGCCGCCGGACGGCGCACTAAGTTTGGCCCATCGGTCGTAAATACAGGGCTGGGTTATCTCGTGGCTTTTTGTGCATTTGCGAAGTAAAAAGAAAACGTTGGCCTTCCATTGCTTGGGTACTCATGATCTTGGTTGTTTCGAAGAGTTCGAACTCATTTGCGTCACTTTCGGTTAGCCGTGATGAAGGGCGGTAAGGTTGTCCAGAAGATCATCGAAACAGATCACATCCACATTTTTGAGACTGTCGTTCAAGAACTCGAAAGTCTTCCGCCATTTCGGCGGTTTTCAGGTCGGATCGTCTACCGGCAATGATGAAGCCGGATGGGCGGACGATACGCGCTTCGGATGCCTTCTTGCTCCAACTTACTTTCGAGCTCGAAACGGTGCCGCTCGACGTTTGAAATATATTTTTCGGTCTGGATGACCGCCTTCGAGACTTCCGTATCCCAAAAATAATTGCTTCTACCTTGATCATATCGCAGCAGCTTCGTCTGAGGCTTCTTGATCTCGTAAATATCCACGTAGCCGTAGGCATCGATCAGCATGAAGTCGGGGAATTTGCCCGCGAGATCCACGCTCTGCTTTTCGATCACAAACGCATAAACGTTCAGCAGCGTGAGGATGTGGTCCCGCAAGAATTTCTGCCAAACACTTTCACTACTCGTGGTAGAAAGCTTCTTTTTGAATTCCTCGATAGTTTTCTCCAATTACACCTTCTGGCTTGTCTTGATCGTCTCTGAGATGATTCTGACCTGCTTCGCAGAGCGAAGCGTAAACTTCATGTCGCTAATCAAGTGTGCTGATATGGCCTTGAGGGCGTTCTCGTCCCGCTCAGACAGCCCCTCGAGAACGCTTTCATCTTCAAGAAGGTCCGCGATTGTGTTCGGCCTGTATTTCAGGGCGCCTGTATCTTGGTGAGTGAACTCGGAGGGAAACTCTTTCCCTAAAAGCTCGCCAACAATTCCCCGAATCTCCTCAGCCCGCTTGCGTTTGACGTCTGATACGACGTGATTGACTTGGACGAGGGAATCCCTCGTTGAAAGTTACCCGAACAATCCGAGCGCTAGATTTGATGGCCGAGGGCGCCTTTGCTGAAAGAGTGATCCGAAGCCTCGCGCCATACTGATTGTGAAGTTCTTGCAGAAGCGGGTTTCCCGAGACCCGTAACCCAAATCCTGTTGGTAGACAAGCTTTTTGGGAAGGTGCGGAAACCATGAAGCGTGACTTCAGTGATGAACTTTGTTTGGCTCGACTCAGGGTTGACATAGTAATCGCCGTCCCCCGTCTCCCGATTCAGGCGGTAAATGACTGAACCGTCCTTTCGCTTCTTCACTACAGTTTTGTTAGCCATTGGATTTCACTGTCCGCCGTGCGCCGAAGTTCATGCGGCCCATTTCAGCCCCTGCGACGCGTAATTGAGCATCTGATCAAAAACGGTATTGCACTTTTCAGTGAAGACGGCCCGGTCGTAGCTTTCAGGAAGGTGCTTATTCAAGACGTTCTCAACGGTCGACTGACACGCAGTTTCGACTGCGAGTCCTTGAACCAATCTTGAACGAGCACCTTTGGCGGCTCTTTACGCAGACGATGGAGTAACGCCTGCGCAGCGAGCCTCACTTTTTGCGTCTCCGTCTTTCGTCATTTTGTCCTTTTTGATCAGGTCGAAGAGCTCCAGTTCATCTTCCGCTCAAGCCTTCACGAATATGCCGCTCGGATTCCTCCTTAAGTCTTTCGCAAATGCCATCAAGTCGTTGAAATAGTTGTCGGCCGATGAACTCCCGGCGTTGTAGCGATCGATGATCTCTTGCAAGCGCGTGGCGAAATCGGTGCGGCCTGCATTCGCCTTCAGCATTGCATCAAGCTTCTTCTGGATAAACGCTCTCAGATCAGCGATCTCGATGTTCTTGTAGGCGCTCGCCTTGAAGTCTTTTTGTCAGCTTCTCGAAGTCGATCTTGCTCAGGTCCCATTTATTTCGCGGATTGGGCGATTCGGAACTCAGATCTGATGTTCTCATGTACAATCCAGTCGATCGATCCACAACCAGGCTTTCGTCCAAAAGTTCGCCGACGCGGGCTCCTACAGCGTCGATGTCCGTCTGGTCGATGATCGCGTCGAGGACCCCGCGCAGATATTGAAAGACTGCTACCGTGCGGACATTGGTCTGCCAAGGATCTCCGGCTTGCAGGCCTCATAAAGCCGGTGATGGTGTTTTCATAAACGGCGAAGCCCTTGCGCCACTCATCCTTCGTAAAAAGGAGGTTCGCATATTCCTTGAAGGCGCTGACGTTCTTGAATACGTCTTTGCTCTTGAAGCAGCGCGTCGATGCTCAACTCCCAAAGACAGGCAAAACGCTTTTCCTTCCGCAATCGCATCATCGAGCAACCGAAATAGCTCATCCTTATCCTTGAACTGGTGGATCTTCCTGCCCTTCCTGCGCCTTGGGCGTAATCTTTCAACGCTTTCCGCATGTTTCGGAAAACGTTGTAGTAATCTATGATTTCGCCGTTCTTCTTTTCCATGCCGTCGATCTTCCACGAAGTGACGCGGTTCGCCCGCGCGATCGTCTGCATTAGCGTGTGATCCTTCATCGGCTTGTCGAGATAGAGCGTCGAAAGGGTGGGCGCGTCGAAGCCGGTCAACCACATGGCGCAAACAAAAACCAATTGCAGCGGATCGGCGGGATCCTTGAAATTGTATTCGATGTCGTGGCCGTGAACGTCGAGCCGGTTCATTCGCTCCCGATGAGGCTTGATGTCTAATTTCTGCTTGGCGAATTTCTTCTCTTCGTCGCCGTCCTCGCTTACGACTACAGCCATTCCTACGGATCCATGTAATCCAATTGCTTCTGAAGATGTTCTTCTCTGGCTTGGCTCGCCGTCTTTTTGATCTCCCCTCGCAGCTTTTTGATTTCCTCCTTCCAGAGCCGCTGGACCTTGTCGTACATCTTCACCGCAGTGAACTTGTCGAGTGAGACGACCATCGCTTTCCCAAGATAACCCCGCCGTGGGAAAATGATAAACGATGTCTTCCGCGATCGTCTCAAGGCGATCGTCGCGTTTGATGACCTCGATTTCCTGCGCGAACTCGATTCTCCAGTTTCGCCTGTTGCGCATCGTCGAGATTCTCGTCTTCGCAAATCTCCGCGAGTTCTTCACTCAGGTCGTCATTCTGGATGAGCACCTGCGGAACGCGCTTTTTGTAAAATAGAGGCACCGTCGCGCCGTCATCCACTGACTGCTGGAAATTGTATTCCGAAACATAATCGCCGAACCAGGTGGTTCGTCTTGCGTCCGCGACCCAGCAATGGCGTGCCGGTAAACGCGATGTACTGCGCGTTCTTCAAGTCCAGCGCGCATGTTCTCGGCGAGATCCTTGTATTGGGTGCGGTGCGCCTCGTCTACGATCACGATGATATCGCTGCGCGGCGAGAGAAGGGATACGCCTTGCCCTTCGGCCATCGGAATTTCTGGATCAGCGTAAAGATCAGCCGTTTGTTCTGGCCGAGGAATTTTCGCATCTCCTCGCTGTCCTTCGGCTGCGCGGCTTCCGCTTTCGTAACTGTGCCGGTGTGGAGGAAGTTCCGATAGATTTGACCGTCTAAGTCTTCGCGATCCGTCACCACGACGAAAGTAAAATTGCCGGTCTGCTTTCGGAAAATCTTCCGCGCATAAAAGATCATCGAGAAGCTCTTGCCCGAGCCCTGGGTGTGCCAGAAGACGCCCAGCTTGCCGGCCAGTTCTTCCCGGCGCAGAAACTTCTCGTAGGTCTTGTTCACGCCGATGAATTGGTGGTTCTGCGCGATGATTTTCTCTTCTCCTTATAGTAGAGGACGAAGTTTTCGACGTAATCGAGTAGTCGCTGCGGCGGGAACAACCCCGTAATGACTGCTTCGAGGCTTGTGCCTTTCTGCGCAATCTCTTTGCGGTCGATCTTCTCCTTTTCATCCTCCGCGCGCAGCCAGACGAAAAAATGCTCCCATTCCGCCGTAATGCTGCCGACCTTTGTCTCGATGGCGTTGGTCAGCACGCAAAAGGCGTTCGTTAGGAAAACCTGTGGAATTTCCCGCTTGTAATTGGTGACGTTGTCGTCGAACGCGATCTTGAGCTTCACGTTCGAGTTCTTCAGCTCGATGAAGACGAGCGGCAATCCGTTGACGTAGAGCAGCACATCAGGCCGGCGGAAGCCACGCTCGCCGTCGCACCCAGAGCTGCGTCACGGTCAGATAGCGGTTCTCGTCCGGCGCGTTGAAGCTGATCAGGTAAACGCGCTCCTTCTGCGGCCGGCCTTGGCGTCATCAAACTCCACCGGGATGCCGTCGCGCAGGAGCCCATACATTCCTGGTTGGCGGCAACGAGGGACATGCCCGCCGACGGTCGAGCAACTTTTCCAGCGCGTCCTCGATCGCCTTGGGCGGAATGCAGGGATTCAGGCGCGCGGCGGCTTCGCGTGACGCGATCCGCAAGGATGACCTCGCGCTTGTTCGCGCGCCCCGAGCCATCGTTCAAATCCTCTGGGTCTTCCGTGTGACAATCGAGCGCGTCGAACCCGTGGAAATGCTGAAGCTTCTGCACCAGCGCTCGCTCGATCTGGTCCTCGGAGATGAAGTTAGGCATGAGCGATGGCGGTTGTCGGGTCGTCTAATTCCTTCGCCATGCCGGGCGGAAATTGGATGTGGAGGTGTTCGACGGAAAGTTTGCCGGAGATGAGGCGCGGTAAAAGCATGTCGCGCGAGCACAGCAAGAGCTCATTTTGCTTCCGAAGATTCAATGCGCGTTCAAATAGGCCGCGATATTGCGAATTGAAGTCTTTAATCAAATCTTCGGTCGGAGGGAAGAAGAGCAAAAGGCGATCGATGAAATCCGTGTTCGCGTGCGGAATTGCGGAGCCCGTGTTGTTTGAAACAATGTGATCGCGAGAAGCGCGCAAAGACTGAAAGACGACATCGCGATAGACGGCCTTTACTGCAACGCGCGCAAACGTAGAGCCGACCACTCCTCGCTTCGCCCGGAAGACGAGCCCAGATCTAGCACCGTCCATCAGCATCAGCACATCACCGTCTTCAGATACGACACTGTTTCGTTTCTGATGGACATATTCTATGCCTTGGCCTTCCAAGAACTCGACGTTTATGTAAGGGAGACAGCCTTCACTTTGTCGGGAAACGTTTCGTCCGGGGTTTTACCTTTCTGGAATTCGCATAACTCAGAGAATCGCAATGTGCGCCAGCCTGCCGGGACGCCTTTGACTTTTTTTACGTTTCCGTGGCCTGGGAAGCGGAGGCGGACGAACCATTCGCGGTAGATTTCCTCGGCCAGCTT
>CAWFYE010000019.1:0-194837 GCA_963819975.1 uncultured Verrucomicrobiae bacterium
TGGCGTGAGCGACATAGACGGAGCGCCGCGAGGGTAGCGGCAGCGATGGGGGCCGAGCGCATCAAAGCTGAAAACTGAAATTAATAAAGCCAAGTACGATCTGGGCGGTGCAGTGCGTGATTGACGCGAAGGACTGTGGAGGCGCAGGATGCGGCATGACAAAGACATGTGTCTACTTGAGCGGCAGATCGCTGCTCATTGTTGCAAGTCTGGCAATCGGCTGGGTTTTCACCAGTCCGTTGTCAGTGTCGGCCGCCGATCAAAAGGCGCCGGCGCAAGGAAGCCAGCGGGCGGGTCGGCTAGCGCTCGAGGGCGGAGAGTAATACGGCAGCGCCTTTCGGCGGGGTGATTTTTCCGCTTAGGATTTCTGCAGGGGTTACTCTCTGCTTGTAATAGCGGTGGTTCGACTCGGTCTGGGTGGCGATGATTGATCCCTGGAGCGAGACGCCCGCAAACAGTCCCTTGCTCCGGCTGTAAGTATAGATCGCAGCGGTCGGCATGATGTCAGCTTCCGCGTGGCGCCCAACCGGGCCCGCCGCAGCGCTCGCATCGGCGCCAATCTTGACGTTGCCTCCGTGGGAAAACGCCCGCACCGCCTTTTCATTGTTGAGCACAAAGACGAGATCGGTCACTTGCGCGCCGATCTGGAATCCGAAGCCGGCGCCACCGGTTCCGACAAAAGACGGACCTGACCAGCCATTACCAGTCCGGGCCACGACCACGCCTTCGCCGCCTTTTCCGCTGATCCCGAAACCAACTTTCACCACCTTGATAATCGCCAGCCCGCGAGCCTTTCGAAGAATCGCTTCCGGGATGGCCTGCTCCGGGATATTCCGAAAGTCTCGAATGATTTTTGCATCCGCATTGACGATCTCCTGCTCCGTGAAGGCCTGCGCCGTTGCCAAGCCGAGAGCACAAATAGACAAAACCAACACGCCATGTTTCATACTGGTAACTTCGTCAGCAGCGAGGTCGGGTCAAAGCGGAAAGTAGAACGGAGCGAGTGGGGAAATTAAAAAGGCAGAAGGATGAAGGAAGAAGGATGCCTTCAAAAGTTGAAACACTGAAATCTGAATGGCGCCGAGTCTACGCGGGCATTTGGATGCTGTTAGGCTTCGGGCTCTCCCCGGGCAACTACGCTTGATGGGAGCGGACCCTGGGAATCGGTCTCTTCCGGCGCGAGAGGAAGCGCTTTCTATTAACGGTAGCGGGACTGGCGATTCATCGGTTTGCGTTCGATGTGGAGGCTCAATTCGATGCTTTGTTCTTACAGACCGGCGGTGCGGCGGCACGCAGCTCGGGCGCTTTCGTGACGTGTAGTTCCTATCTTCACGGTCATCTTCTAAACACGTGTGGCAGCGAAGCAATTGGTGGAGGAGTGGACTTAGTCGCGAATACCGTTTCTGAGCTCCCAGACGCGTAACGCAGCCAGGAGGAGGCGGCGGGTACGAGTGAGCGAGCCGATCGGCGGGAGGGTTTCCTCCGGCGGAAATGTTTCGGAAGGCACGACGGCTTTCTTTGGCTTGCCGCGGCGTTTCTTTCGCGCTTGTCCCGACCGCGACCGCTTTGATCTACCAGCGCCGGGAACAGAGTCTTCGCTACAGTCGGAGAGCATGCGCAGTTGGGTTAGTTCTTTTGGTTGCGGGTGGTGGCGAATTCGAGGACGCCGGCGGGAGAGGAAAGTGGTGAGCCGACGATTGGCTCGACCGTGGGATCGTCCCAGCCGCCCCAAAGTGGCTGCGGCGGTGAACGATCGAGCCAGTTGACCGGATAACGGACCAGACCCGGAAAAAGCCGGCTCCAAAGTGCGGCGCTCACGGCAAGCGCGGTGACTCCAACGAGAACGGGCATGATGAGCGCCGACCAGCTAGCGTGGACATAGATCATGAGAATGGGATTCGCGCCGGCGGGTGGATGAACCGTGCGGGTGAGGAGCATGACCGCGAGCGCAGTCCCCTGGGCTAAGGCGTAGACCCAGGGAGCGTCGCCGAAGGCTTGGTAGCATGCGATGCCGATGGCGGCTCCGCCAAGGTGGCCGCCGAACAAGGCCCGCGGTTGGGCGGCGGGCGCGCGGGTGAGCCCGAAAAGAAAGACGGATGAACCGCCGAGGGAAGCAAGAAAGAAAACCGAGACGGGCGGCCCGGCGAGGTGGAGGGCAATGGCGATGCCGCCGGCCGCGCCGAGGACGCAGTAGAGGAGGCGGATGACGGGATGGCGGTGCATCACGAAATGAAGGAGCGACTGGCGCTCGGGAAGGCAGGCGGGCGCCGCAGCGTCCCTGGCAAAGGGGCGCCCGCGCGCAGCATCAAGATTTTAATTATGCTTCGATTGATACGAACGATTGTTGTTGAAACGCCGGTCGGTTGTCAATAGTATAGGCGGCAGCAATGGCACTATAGGTGCTAATTTGGTAAGGCAAATGGCACGGCAGCGGACTTCGCTGCTCTAAAAAGGAGAACCACAAATCATGGAGCAGAATGTTTTTCGTGACCGGCGGGGGGTATGGGTATTCGCTCTCGGCTGCATCGGGGTGACAATCGGAGTGCTGCTGCACATCCCGATGTTCTGGATGGGGCACAACAACGGCTTTGTGCTCTATGGCATGCCGATGGATCCGGGGATGATCTTTGGCATGTACCTGATCATCGCCGGGGTAATCGCCGCGGCCTACGGGCTGCTTCCGAGCAAGGCGGCCTACAATGCCGCCGTCACGTCACGCATCACGGTGGTGGCGCCGGAGGACGCCCCGCTCAGTCGGGCGCATTGGATCCTCATGGCCGCACTCACGGTCGCGCTAATCATCGACGTGATGAAGCCCGCAACTTTAGGATTCACGATCCCGGGAATGATCCGGGAATATCAAACCACCAAGGCACACGCATCGCTGGTTCCATTTTCTGCGCTCATCGGGACGGCGACTGGGTCTATTCTCTGGGGAATTCTGGCGGACCTCTATGGTCGAAAAGCAGCGATCCTGTTATCGGCGGTGGTTTTCATCGGGACCTCGATTTGCGGGGCGATGCCGTCGCTCAATTGGAATATCGGAATGTGTTTCCTAATGGGCTTTGGCGCCGGGGGGATGCTACCGGTGACCTACGCGTTGCTGGCGGAAATGATGCCCTCGAAGCACCGAGGTTGGTCGCTCGTACTCGTGGGAGGACTTGGAGCAGTGGGCGGATATTTCGTGGCGAGCGGTTTTGCGGCGACGCTGGAGCCGATCTTTAGCTGGCGCATCCTCTGGCTGATGAATCTTCCCACCGGGCTGATCCTCCTTGGGCTTGGCCGTTTTATCCCTGAATCGGCCAAATTTCTCCTGGCCCGGGGTCGAAATTCCGAGGCGCACGAGGTGATGAGGCGTTTCGGGACTGTAAGCCACAAGCTGGCCGAGGGAGAAGAGGATGAAACCGAATTGATCTCGCATGGCCATCAACATCATGAGACGCCGGCCGAGGTGGCGGAAGAAACGAAACTGTGGACACCGGCCTTGATCGGCAAGACGGCCGCGCTCACAATCGCGGCACTTTCGTGGGGCTTGATTAATTTCGGGCTTTTGCTGTGGATGCCAAACGATCTGGTGGCGAAAGGTTATTCCATGGCGCTGTCGAGCAAGCTCCTGGCGGAGTCGGCGCTGATCGCTTTCCCGACGGTTTTTCTTTGCGCGTATCTCTACAGCCGGTGGAGCACGAAGTGGGCGTTAAGCGTCTTCATCATGCTAACTCTTTTCGGTTTACTCTGGGTCTTGCAACTGGAAACGCATATCGGCGGTAATCCGGTCTGGCCGGTGGGCCTTCTGATTATTGGGAGCAATGGTATTATTGCCATCCTGCTTCCCTATGCCTCGGAAAGTTACCCAATAAAGATCCGCGGTCGGGCTACGGGTTGGGTCGCGATGTTTACAAAGGGCGGCGGCGTGCTCGCGCAATGCCTGAGTATTCTCGCGCTCGTCCCGCCGTTGGGTGTAACGGCAGTCATAATAATGGTGCCGGTGCTTATTTCGCTGGCGTTGTTTATCCGTTACGGGACAGAGACCCGCGGAATGGATCTCCGGCATCTCGAAGGCTCGGCTGCGAAGATTGCGCCGGTGGGAGCGATGAATTTGCAGTGACCTGGCTGAAGCGACTGCAGCTTGATCGCTCTCGCTCGCCCAGTGCTGGCGGGACTAGTCGCGAAAGCCGTGCTTGAGTTCCCAGACGCGCAATGCGGCCATGAGGAGGCGACGAGTTCGGACGATCGATCCGATCCGGAGGAGATGCTCCTCATCTGAGGTTGCATCGAGCGGCATTTGATCCTCGGACGTTTTCGCGCTCCTCGCGTCTTCGATCGTTGAACGGGACTTCTTCGGAGACGCGCCTCTATCAGCAACGCCTTCGTCGCTTTGTTTTTTGAGAATGCGTGAGTTCGTTTTCAAGAAAATGGAGTTTAATTTAATCCGGTTCTCGTCCGGACCGCGGTTGGGTCTGAACCCCGAAATTATTGGTGTTAATCGCCGCGAGGTGTGCGGAGAAATGTAGGTGTTTCATACGGCCAAAGAGGACTGCAAATTCTATTAGTTGTTGCCGGGCTTCTGCGGGATACAGGTAGCACGGTCCCAGTAGTTCCATGTCGTCGCGTCGTTCTTCCAGGTGGGTGGCAATGGGCGTTCTCGCGATTGCCTACTTTGTTGCGGGCAAGGCCGGCTTGCGGCTTGCCTTTCTCGATCCGAGCGCGTCGCCCGTCTGGCCGCCGGCGGGGATCGCACTCGCTGGGCTGCTCGTGCTCGGGTATGACGGGTGGTGGGCCATTTTTCTGGGCGCTCTTGTCGTAAATCTAACGACGGCCGGCAATCTCGGCACGTCGTTCTGCATCGCCGCCGGGAACACGCTCGAGGCGATTTGCGGGGCATGGCTGGTGAATCGTTATGCCGGGGGCGTGCGAGTGTTCGATCGCGCGCAGGACGTCTTCAAATTTGCGCTGATCGCGGTGGTCAGCACGACGATCAGTCCCGCGATCGGGCCGACGAGCCTGGCAATGGCAGGCTTTCTCCCATGGGCAAACTTCGGCCGGGTATGGTTCACGTGGTGGGTCGGCGATCTAACCGGCTATCTCGTGATCGCACCGCTGGTCCTGCTCTGGTGGGTGGGGCCGCGAATAATTTGGACCGCCCGACAGAAAGTAGAGGCGGCGGTGGTGCTTATCCTACTCTGTCTTTCCGGAGGAGCGGTTTTCGGAGGTTGCTTTGTCGAGTTCTTCCAGAATTACCCGCTCGCCTTTATCTGCTCGCCAATCATCATCTGGACGGCTTTCCGTTTCGGTCAGGTCGAGACGGCGACGGGCATTTTCATCCTCATGGGGATCGCGCTTTGGGGGACGTTGCATCACTTCGGGCCATTCCATTTGCGGACGAATAATCAGTCGCTTCTGACGTTACAGGCCTGGGCCGGCGTGTTGACGCTAACCTCGATGACGCTGGCGGCGGCGATGGCGGAACGCCGGCGAGTCGAGGCGGAGTTAGAGCAACAGAAAGCGGCGGTGGAGTCGGCCAACCGGACGAAGGATAATTTCCTCGCGATGTTGTCGCACGAGCTGCGGACGCCGCTCACCCCGGTGGTATCATTCCTGGATCTGCTGGAAGCGGAACCGGAAAAGAATGAGACGACGCGCATCGCGCTGGCCGCGATCCGCCGCAACATCGAACTGGAGCGAAGCCTGATCGATGACCTGCTCGACCTGACACTGGTATCGAAGGGGAAGTTGAAGTTGGATTTGAAGCCGATTGACGCTCATGAGGCGATCTCGAACGTGGTGGAGATTTGCCGACCCGACGCGGTAGAGAAACGGTTGCGGGTGGAGCTGAATCTGCGGGCGGCGCATTGCTGGATCACAGCGGACACAGCGAAGTTCCAACAGATCATCTGGAACCTGCTGAAGAACGCGATCAAGTTCACACCGGTCGGGGGCGAAATCACGATCTCCTCGGCGAATGAAAAGCGCGAGCGCCTAACGATTACGGTGCGGGACAACGGGATCGGGATCGAACCGGAGGCGTTGGGGCGGGTGTTCAACGCGTTTGAGCAGGGAGATCAATCTTTCCAGAAGCGCCATGGCGGGCTGGGGCTCGGGCTGGCGATTTCCAAAGCGATCGCGGACGGTCACGGGGCGACGCTAATGGCGATGAGCGATGGGCGCGATCGCGGAGCGACTTTCCGCCTCACGATGAGGACGACGGAGCCGGCGAAAAGGTCGGGGGAAGAGAAGACCGGGACGGACGGAGCAGCGCGCCGCAAGCTTCGTATCCTGCTGGTGGATGATCACGTGGACACGTGTGCGGCGCTGGAGCGGTTGCTTACCCGCCGTGGGCATCGCGTTGCGACGGCGAACAATGTGCGATCAGCGACGGAGCTGGGGAAAGGTGATGACTTTGATTTGCTGATCAGCGACGTGGGCCTGCCGGACGGGACGGGGGTGGAACTAATTTCTCGGCTAAGAGAAACGCGGGAGGTACGAGGAATTGCGATTAGTGGGTTTGGGATGGACGGCGATCTAGCAAGAAGCCTGGAGGCGGGGTTTGCCGTGCACCTAACGAAACCGGTGAGCTTTGAAAAGCTGGAAGAGGCGATCGCATGGGCGATGCGGGATGATGGAAAGTAGAAAAGACAAAGTAGGAAGTAGGAAGTAGGAAGTCAGCCACGA
The DNA here is from genome assembly GCA_963819975.1 of uncultured Verrucomicrobiae bacterium. Taxonomy (GTDB): domain Bacteria; phylum Verrucomicrobiota; class Verrucomicrobiia; order Chthoniobacterales; family UBA10450; genus Palsa-1392. The sequence goes on from CAWFYE010000019.1 coordinate 6,670, forward strand.
AACTTTGAGACGAAGCCGGCTTCCCGATCCTAAAAATAAGTATCTTCGTGTGAGTAGGGTGGGGCGCAGGAGCAAAGGAAGCGCAGCCGTGTTTGTGCCCGAATGACGTGCCACGCGCCCGGCGGAATGAGGATGGCGTCGCCCGGCCCGACCTCCCGCGTCTCGCCATCGACTTCCATCTCGGCGCGCCCTTCCAGGATGAAATAGATCTCCTCGGTCAACTTGTGATGATGCCGCTCGGTGGACCGACCGGCGGCGAGAGCGGCCTCGGCCAGGCTCTGGTTTTGCACTGGCGCGTTGGACCGGTCGAGGATGCTGCGAATGGTCGAGCCATCCGCTGTCGTGAACGGTGTTTGAGCTTCGAGGTTGCGGATTTCCATGGGTGCGCGGGCCGCGCGGTTAATGGCTACTGGTTATTGAGGCGACCTGGCCTTCGGTCAATAGGAAGCCTGAGGGGAACGCGCCGGGCCATGGTGTCAAAGACTGCCAGACCCGGCGCATTGGACGTTACCTGGCCCTGACCCGGGCGGTGTCGCTGCCGCCGAGGTTGCTCTCGACGGTGATGTTTTGCGGGTTCTCGATTCCAGAGAACTTCGCGCTGTAGGTGCCCGCGCCATTGCTCCGCATCGGGCCAAGGACCATGCCGGTGCTGGTGACGGACGCGGTGAGGAGTGCGCTGCTGTCGCTATCGGTCGCCTGGACGGTGAGCTGGCTGCGCGAAACGGCGTATTGCGCTCGCGTGATAGTGACGAGGTCGAGGACGCTGTTAACGGTAACCGACCCGATCATCCCGCAACAGAGACCGTGAGGTGAGCAGAAGTAGTTGAAGCTGCCGGCAGTAGTGAAGGTCTGGTTGAAGACGAAGCCGCTGTTCTGAACGCCCGAATCCCATTTGCCATCTGGGCTTCCGGGAACGCCGGAAGTGGTACTGTGACCGCTGGCCGCCCAAATCCATTGGACCGTGTCGCCCACATTGATTGTCACATCTTGAGGCGTGAATTTCAGGCCGTCCTGCCCGACCTGCACCTGGATGGTAGCCGCCATTGCATTCAGCAGCGAAAGGAACGCTGCACAACCGAGAATAATCGCGAATTTGGTTTTCATCATAGCGGTGATGGTAGCTATGCCGCTCTAACCAAGGAAGAAACATTTCGTAACAATTCGGTTACGCGAACCGAGCGAACGATTGTTTGGCTGGCGGTGTTTTTCATCTGGATGGTGAATGCGTTTGATCAGGCGGCGGCGATGCCGGGAGTTGTGTCGGGCGAGGCGGTGAAGGTGAGTTTTTTTCCCAGTTCGCGCCAGAGGAGGTAGAGGTTGAGGCAAGCCTGGAAGATCTGGGTGCCGACGGAGAGATACCAGATCTCGTGAATATCGAATCCGGTCCGGTGCGATAACCAGAGTGCCAGCCCGACGAACAATGCGACGCGGGTGAAGGTGCTAAAGAGTGGCGGCAGGGTATTACCCAGCCCCTGGAAGGCGCTCGAGCTGGCGAAGACGATCCCAGCGGCGACGAAGTTGAGCGCGACGATGCGCAGGTAGTCGCTCCCGATGAGGATAACGTGCGGGTCATTAGAAAAGCCGCGGATGAGTGGCCCAGGTGCGAAGTGAGCGACGAGGGCGAGCACGGCCATGAGGCCGGAGGCGATGCCGATGGCGGCGTAGATGGAGTGGCGAACGCGGTCAGCAAAGCCGCCGCCGAAGTTTTGTCCGACGACTGGACTGACGGCGAAGGCGAGCGCGATGACGGGCAGGAAGAGGGCCTGCATGACACGTGAGCCGACTCCGAACCCGGCCTGCGCGGCCGGTCCGAAGCCGCGGATGATTGCATAGACGATGAGGACGTTAGCGAAAAGGAGAACGAACTCGGCCCCGGCGGGGAGGCCGATGCGCAACATCGACCACCAGGTGCGGAGCTGCGGCCGCCATTGCGCGACGCGGAAGCGGAGGAAGTGATATTTCGTCTGGAAATAAACGACCATGAGGATATCGGCGACGAGGACGGCGATGAAGGTGGCGAGCGCGGCGCCGGTGACGCCGAGGCGCGGGAGTCCGACGAGGCCGAAGACGAGCAGGGGGGCGAGGATCATGTTGAGGGCGACGCTCAGGACCTGGAGACCGACGGCGGGTTTAATGATGCCGGTGGCGCGCAGGGCGGAACCCATCGCGACGAGCGGGAATTGCAAAAGAACACCCGGGATGAACCAAAGCAGGTAGCCGCGGGCGAGCGTGGCGGTGGTGCGATCGGCGCTGAGCGAGTCGCAGTAGATGCCGCGGAAGAGGAAGGCGACAACGCCGAGGCCGGCGGCGACGAAGAGCGACATGATGAAGGATTGATTGAAGATGTGCTCGGCCTGCGGTTGGTCTTTGCGTCCGCTGGCCTGTGCGATGAGGGCGGTGGTGCCGACACCGAGCATCTGCGTAACAGCGAGGACGAGGATGGTGAGGTTGCCGGCCAGCGCGACGGCGGCGATCGCTTCTTTCCCGAGGCGGCCGACCCAATAGAGATCGGCCAGGAGATAAAGAGTCTGGGCCAGCATGCTGACCGCGAGGAAAGCGGCCATCTGGACGAGATGCCTAACGACTGAGCCTTGGGTGAGATCTTTCATGGAGCGGGGCTTTTGCCCCGCGGTTATTGGTTAATCGTTGTTGGCTATTTGAAAAGCTGAAATGCTGACAACTGCCAGCGGCCATTCTTACGTCTGAACATCTGGCATCTGTGGAGCTATACAGTGAGCGGGATTATCGCTAGAACGGGGCGGATGTCGCACCGCTTGCCGTGGGGGATGAAGACGCCGGTGGCGTTCTTTGTCTTTGGGGTTTGCGCCTGTGCGATAACGGCGGCGGCTCTTCTACTGCCCGGGACCTGGCTAGATTTGGTTTGGCGGCTCAACCCTGAAGCGCAGGACGGATTTCAGAAAATGGGACGGCCGCTCTCGGCAGGTCTCATGTTGACCGTCGGCTCGGCGTGCGCGGCGACCGCGGTAGGACTGGCCCGACAGAAAGTGTGGGGTCGGTGGCTGGCGATCGGGATTCTGGTGGTGAATCTGGCGGGCGACACGATCAACGCACTTGTGCGCCATGATTTCAGGACGCTGATTGGGCTGCCGATCGCGGGAGCGATGATTTGGTATCTCGGGAAAGTAGAAAGTAGAACGGCTAAGGAGAGGTGACAGCTGAAAACTGAAAACTGAAAGCTGAAATGACCAGCGATTATCGCTCGCGGGTCGGTCAATGACGCGGGGTGCCGGCGCGGCAGGTCTCGAAGAGGAACCAGACCCGCCGTTCGGATTCGTCGATCCAATTCTCGATCAGGCTGGCCGTCGCGACATCGTCGTGGTCGTCGCAGATGGAGTGAGCTTCGCGCATCCGGCGCACGAGAGTCTCGTTGTCTTCCCGCAGCTCGGCCAGCATGTCGAGTGGCTCGACGTAATCGGCGTCGTTGTCCTCGATCGTTTGCAGGCGGGAGATGTGCCCGGCGGAACGCAGGGTGGTGCCACCAATCTTGCGGACGCGCTCGGCCATCGGGTCGGTCATGGCGTAGAGCTGGTCGGCCTGCTCGTCGAGCAGGAGGTGGTAATCGCGGAAGTGCGGTCCGCTCATGTGCCAGTGAAAGTTTTTGGTTTTGAGGTAAAGGGCGAAGACGTCGGCCAGGATGCTGTTGAGCGCGCCGCTGATGTCTTTGGTGGCTTTGGCCTTGAGGTCAGTCGGGGTGATGAGGGGCGCTTCGATCTTGCGAGTGAGAGTCGCGTTTCGGTTGTTCTTCATAATTTTAGATTCGTGGCTCCGCCGTCCCTTGGGTGGGCGCTGCGACGAGAAAACTAAGCATTAACCCGCAACAAATTAACAAACGACCGGGCGGCCGGGCCACCCTAATTGATGTCTTGTTTGGCGATGAGTTTATCGAGCAGACCTTTGAGGGCTTCTTTCTGAGCGCCATCCGGGGTGACGGCGATGGCTGCCTTTAGTTCTTCGGCCGCGCCCGCGTAATCGCCGGCATGGGACTTGATCCGCGCCTCGGCCATGTGGCCGAAGAGGTCGTCAGGGCTTTGTTTCGCGACGGTCTGGAAAATCTCCATCGCTTCGGCGTCGCGCTTCTGCGCCTGGAGGCCGCGGGCATAGGTGTAGAGCTGGACGGGTTTGGCGAGCTCCATGGCGTGCTGCCAGACTTTGGCGGCTTCGTCGGTTTTGCCCATGGCTTTGAGGATGTCGGCCTTGGTGGCGAGGTTCTCGAAACGTTCTTCGGCCTGGATGGAAAGGTCGGCCCATTTCAGGGCTTCGGGAAGGTCGATCTTTTTCTCGAGACGGTCCTGGGCGGCTTCGTTAGGCGGTCCCCAGAAGTATTGCTGGAAGCCCCGCATCTGACGCCGGATGTAGGGCAGGACGGTGTCTTTGTCGTTCACTGTGATGCGAAAGGGCACGGCCAGCTTTTCCCATTTCATGGTGGCGGTGACGGCTTCGGGCTTGAGGTCTTCAAAGGAATACTGGAGGGCTTCCTGCATCTCGCTCGGGTGCGGTTTGACGGTGACGCGAAGGGCGTCCTCGGCCTGGAGGTAGGTGTAACTGCCCCAAGAGTCGGCGGCCTTGGAGAAGATGATCGTCCAGGAGTCGGCGGTGGGAATCATATGAAGGCCGTAAATTCCCTTGGGCAGGGGCTTGCCTTCGACGGAGACCTGGTCGCTGACTTCGATGGTGGTATTGAAGTTGGCTCCGGCGCGCCAGACTTTGCCGTAGGGGACGAGGCCGCCCCAGATTTTGCGACCGTCAACGAGCGGGCGGTGATAGCGAATGGTGATGTCGGTGACGCCGAGCCGCTGCTGGACCATGGCGGCCTGGCTGCGATCGGGCAGGCCGAGCTCGGTCTGGGCACGGAGAGTGATGGCGGTGGCGATGAGGACGAAGAAGATGGAGGAGACGGTGAGGCGCATGGTGAAGAAAAGTAGAAAGTAGAAGGGGAATAAGGAGGAAGGACAAAAAGCAGTCAAATACGGACATGGATACTCTGTGTGGCTTCAGAGGTGACCCAACGGGAGGCGGAGATTGAAGTATGTTCTGGCGTGAAACTTGCATCAGGCGGGGGCGATGCTTTTTTCTTCGCTTCTGGTGCGCTGGCTCGAGCTGAGCGTGCCGCGCGCCATCCATGCGCACCATGGGGCGGGGTCCCGATCGGCATCACATGTCCCCGCGAACAAGCGCGATCACGACAGCGTTCCGGATTGCCCAATGTGCGATGTCCCGATGGTCAAACGCACCGCCCTGCGTGGACCACGCACCGCTGCGCAGTTCTGGGGATGCGCGAATTACCCGATGTGCCGGAGTACGCGGGAAATTCGAGAAAGCTGAAACGGGCAGTGGAATCAGCCCGGCCGAAGAGCGCGCCGCGTTTTTCGAATTTGGCTGGGAGATTTGCGCCGCGCCGCGGTGCGTGTCTTTCGCGGTCCTGTTGATTTCGGAATGTCGATGCGCCAATTCCTGCCGCTGACGAGCATTTCCAGCGGTCCGCCGAGCTGAGCAGCTAATTTGGCGGCCGGCTTGACCCCGATCTGCTCGCAACCGGATTCGCCGAAGAGGAAATAGCGCGCGGCCATGTCGTGGGCGGTGACGATCTGGCCGGCCTTGTTGCGCATGCTTCAGGTGCGGCCAAAATCGTCGCCGCCCGGGTCGGGGTTGGTCCCGATCATCAGGGCCGTGCCGTGCAGAATGGCGAAATACTTGACCGGCGGGACCCGGGGCGGGAGCCGATTGAATGGTTTTCGCGTGGCAGGACAAAATATCGCGCCCTCTGTCGATTCGCACAATCGGGATTGGGGCCCTTGCCGACGCGATGAAGGCCGAAATGGGCGAATAAGCTCGGGCCAAACTATCAGCAAACGCTCCGCGCATCGCTGTTCCGGGCGCGACCTTTGCTTTTAGCGAGTGGCAATCTTTAGCCTGAGTGAGTAGGAAGCGCGAAAGAGCCAGCGCGAGATTTCATTAAACGCCTGATAGGGATAAGTGGTAAGACAGCGGCGGGTGCGGGATAGTTTCGGCCAAGTGCCAGGCTGAACAGAAGATAAGAAGTCGCTCTCAGTCTGCGAAACAGGAAAGGGGAGAATGTAAGCCGCTCGCAATCCGCAGAACCACTCGCGATCGATCGCGTGGTCATAGGGCAGACTCATGGGTAGGAGCCGAGACCGGAGTGTCGCGGCGGCGCGCCGGTCTAGGAGATAGGCGCCTGCGCCTTTCAGCCGACCCATGTTGACGCAGAGTGCGTAGTCGCCGTAGAGACGAGCAATCCGAAGAGGATGACCGTTGGTCAGTCCACTAAGTCGCAGGATATTCCAGTTAGGCGCGTAACGGAGCGCAGCCTCGAGCACGGCATCCAATTCCGGGCGCAGGACGATATCGTCCTCTCCGATGACCGCGTGGTTTTGACCGGTGGCAAGAAAAGTCTCGATGGCTTTGATATGACTCAGGTAGCAGGCGAGTTCGCGGCGATTTGGGATGCGCCCGTGCACCAAGCGATAGCGTCCCTCGGAGTAGTCCCGGTGCGGAAAGCGAAGGAGTTTGATGTCGATCGCCGGAACCCGATGCAGTTCAAGTCGGCTTTGCGCAAAAGATTTCTCGATGAATGCCCAACGATCGGTAGCTGCATCGAGATTAATTACGAAAGCGTTCATGAAAGGGTGCGCTCGCTGGTTTGGGCGCTGAACACAAATAGCGAGAAACCGGGAAGCGAAAAGCGGAGGATCAGTTTTGAGTCTGTCAGGCTTCCGTTTCCAAAAGGAGTAGCGTTATTCATCCCGGCGCGATCGGACAATGAAGGCGAAAGCAGTAACGAGCGACCGGGTGAGGAGGTGGGTCTGCGGGTGCGGAAGACATCGTGCTGCTCGGGCCTTCGCGGCGAAACGGTGTATAATCCCACATGTCCGATCCACGAAACGTTGCCCACCAAAAGAAGGTCAAGCAGGAGAAAGTGCACGACTCGACGGCACCCGTGAAAGCGGTCGAGCCAAAGGAGAAGGAAACTCCGGCCCCGACGACGGCCGCGGTGGAAGAGCACGAGAAATCGGTCGCACTGCTCTCGAAGCTGAAGGAAATGGAGTTTCATTCCCGAGCAAACATCGAGACCTTGGCTGAGCTGAGTTTGACGATCGAAGACGAGCTCAAGCAAAAAGAATTCGTGAAACCAATTGGCGAGCTTTACTCGGCGCAGGACCAGTTTCACACCAAAGTCGCGGCCCTGATTCAGGACTACGAGACGTTTGTCGAAAAGACGCGGCCAGCGTAGGCTACAGGACCGAAGGCACGACCGGCAATCGCAGGCGACAGCACTTTTTGGAGAAGACGATGAGCCGGGATTTCCAAGAGCTTGATTATCGCCAGACGCCGCTCGGAGACCTGAGTCTGCGCCGGCGGCGCATACTTTCGCTGGGCGGGATGGAGGTCTACGAGGTCCAGTTGGGCGACGCCTTCCTCATGTCGAGCCTCTTCCACGAGGTAGAAGTGGCGCTCGCTCATCTCGGACTCGGCGAGCTGGGCGGGGACTCGTGGGATGTGGTCGTGGGTGGGCTTGGGCTTGGTTACACTGCGGTCGCCGCGCTCGAGCATCGCGAAGTGGCGTCGCTCCTGGTCGTCGATGCGCTTCCCGCCGTGATCGAGTGGCACGAGAAAGGTCTTGTGCCACTGGGCGAGAAACTCACAGGCGACCCGCGCTGCCGCATGGTCCACGCCGATTTTTTCGCCTGCGCGCGCGCCACGGATGGCTTCGATCCGGCTCGCCCGGGTCGGAAGTTCCACGCCGTCCTCCTCGATATCGATCACTCGCCGCGCCATCTGCTGCACCCGAGCAACGCTGCCCTCTACGAGCCGGATGGCTTGCGCGCGCTCTCCGCGCATTTGCATCCTGCCGGAGTCTTTGCTCTCTGGTCCGACGCTCCACCGGAGGACGAATTTCTCGACGCGCTCGGCGCAGTCTTCGCGACGGCGCGCGCGCACATCGTGACCTTCCCAAATCCGCTGCTCGAAGGAACCTCGGAGAGCACAGTTTACGTTGCGACCAAGGCTGATGAGCCTTAGGCCTTGCCGCCGAAAGTGACAAGGTCGTCAAGATCGAGCAGGTCGAACCAGGTCTTCACATCTTCGCGGTCCTTGTTGAATTCGGCGAGCCGCTTGGCGAAAAACTCCATCGTCTCGAGATCGCTGTCCGGGCCGCGCTCATTGAAATAGGCGCTCCACTGTTGAATTTCCCAGGGAGCGCGTTTGTGAGGCGCGTTTTCCTTCGATCCACTTCAGCATTTCGCCGTCACCTTTCCCGGTGGCGAGTTCGGCTTTCAAAGCTTCCGGCGTGATCCCAGTGAAACGGAACCAATGATAATCCGCCGGATTGTTGTATTTGAATTCGCCCGCCGCCCCGGCGAGCTCAGCGCGGCCCTTGTCGAGAATGCGCGGGAGCACGACGTAGCCGCCCAAGCGGACCCGCGGGCTGCGGGGCGGACGTTTTGTGAGGTCTGGTGCGTGACTTAAAGATTCTTTCATGCCTGAACTTAGCAGGGGGGATTTTTTCGCCAATTGCGGCTGGATTTCACGCCTCGACGGATTTCGCTCGTCAATTGTCCGCCGTCTTCCGTAAGACTGTGGACTTATGAAACAAATGTTGCTCTCTATCCTGATGACGATCGCGCTCGTCGCTCCGGGCGCGTTCGCGCAAAGCAAGCTGGCGCTTGAGCCTAACGACACTGTCCGAACGGTCCTCGAACGCCAGGTCGGAAAGCCGGTCGATCTGCGGATGAAATCGGGTGAAAAGATCGCCGGCAAACTGGAGAAGGTGACGGATAAGCTGGTCCATATCTCGCAGTTGGCCGAAGCCGACTTCTACGATGCGGCGGTCGAGATCGAGAGCATCGCGGCGGTCGTGGTAAGAGTGCGTTCGAACTAAGAGCGAAGCACGGTCGCGGGTCAGCTCGCAGACTTTGCCTTCGTGCGGAGGAGGAAGTTGACTACCGCGTTGGTGGCTTTCTCCAAGGTCATGCCCCAGGCACAGAGCACGGCCAGCGTCGCAATCGTGATCAGGAAAAACATCCAGATTGGCTGTTCGCGAATGCGCAGCCCGAGCCAGATGACATATGGATGATGGATGAGATAGACGCCGTAGGAAAACGCTCCGACGAGGCCGAGCACTTTGGCGGGGGTGGGGAACCGGGCGATGAAGCCGGCCAGCCCGACCAGGACGAGGAAGCAGCAAGCGCCGGTCGCGAAGTCGACGAAAATGTAGGGAACGAGACCGTGATAGAGTTGGAGCGCGGCGGGATAAAAAACGACTCCGGCTAACAACCCCAGACCGCCCAAAAGAAAGCGTTCCATTCGCTCCGGCGCCCGGCTATCCCACATTCCCAGGGCCATCCCAAGGGCAAACTCGGGCAGGCGACAAAGCGCGAGACCGCCCTGAACCCACATGCCGTTTTGCGGGTAGGCGACGAGCAGCAGGTAGCGGATGAAAAACCCGAGGGCGCACGCGCCTAACAAAAAGCGGCCGGGCCCAAGTTTGCGCGCCGCCCAAAAGAGGAGCGGAAAAATCAGATAGAACTGAATCAGCATCCCGAAGTACCACCAGGCGGCATTGAGATAATAAAAGTTGTTCTCGATATCGATGAAGCGCAGGCCGAGCAGACTGAGCAGAAATCGGCCGTCGATTTTCTCGAAGCGCGCCGTGCAGGGCGAAACGAGATAAACAAGGTGCGCGACCCAATACATCGGGTAGAGCCGGATGAAGCGTGCCCAGTACCACTTGCCCCAGGCGATGGTCCCGGCGTCTGCACGGCGGGCGGTTGACTGCATGAGCGCCCAGCCGCTCAGGATGATGAAGACGCCGACGGCATGAAAACCGAGCCCGGAAATTTTCAGCCAAGCGAGCCCGAGAAAAGTCGTTAGGCCGGCGGCGAAGCTGCTCCAATCCGGTGGAGGAAGTGAGCCGTGCTCGAAATAGGTCCGGAAAAAATGAAAATAAACGACGACCAGAATGGCCAGACCTTTTGCCACGTCGAGCCAGAGGAGCCGTTTCACGCAGGTGGGGTTACCAGTGCGGGCGGAAATTAGAAAGGGCGAATTTTTCGCCTAACGAGTCAGCCGTCCGTCCCTTCTTCCAGGAGGACGAGCGCGATCCCGCCCAAAACCGCGCCGGAGGCGAGCAGGAAACGCAGATTGAGCGGTTCGCTGAGAAGAAGAATGCCACCCGTCGCGGCCAGGACCGGGACGCTCAGCTGAACGCTTGCGGCGCTGGCCGCCTTCAAGCCGGTGAGCGCGATATACCAGATGACGTAACCGGCGCCGGAAGCGAGCGCGCCCGAGAGGACGGCATAGCACAGGCCCTCGCGATCAGCGTGCGCCGAGGGCAAAAAGATGAGGGCTAGCGCGGCCGCGAACGGGACGGCACGGAGGAAGTTTCCCGCGGTCGCCTGGGCCGGATTTTTCTCTCTCTTTCCGCGGAGCGAATAAACGCCCCACGCCACGCCCGCGCTCAACATGAGAAGAGAGCCGCCTAACGGCGGGGCTGAGAGACCGGGAGACAAGAGCCAAACCAAACCGCCAAGCGCAAGGACGAGCCCGAAGATTTGCCCGGCGCTTAATTGTTCCCCGCGGCGCAATCCTCCGAGAATCATTGTCGCCTGGACTGCGCCGAAAAGCAGGAGCGCGCCCGTGCCGGCCGAAAGCGTGTTGTAGGCAAAGGAAAACGCCGCGGCGTAGGCAAAAAGCGCGCAGGCGGAAATCCAGCTGCCGGCTTTCTGGGCGGAGGTGCGGCGCATTTGCATGATGATCGCGAGCGCGATCGCACCGGAAACGATCCGGATAAAGGTGAAACTTGCGGCGTCGACCGCGAGATCTTTCAGAGCCGCGCGGCAGAGAAGCGAGTTGCCGGCGAAGGCGAGCATCGCGAGCAGGGTGAGGATTAATAGTCGCGTCGGTTTCATGACTTGCGCGCGGTTGCGGGTTCGCGCAGAGCGGTCGATCCCTACCCTCGTTTCGATTGAAAATCGACTCCGGACTGCGGCGAGGGAAGGTAAACTTTCCTCCATCCCCAGCCGTGCCTAAGGTTGCGCATGAGCGCAGCAGATTCTCTCGCCATTCAACCTCAACCGCGACCGGACGATCATTGGAAATTTCTCCGCGACGTCCTCGTTTTTCAGCTCAAGATGTTGCTCGATAACGTTCGCGATTTCGCCCTCATGCCGATTTCGCTCATCGCCGCCCTGATCGATCTCATTTTCAAAGGCGAACGGCAGGGCTCCATCTTCTACCAGGTGCTGCGCTGGGGCGCGCACAGCGAACGAGTGATTAATGTTTATGGTGCGATCGAAGAACATGATCGGCCCGACCTGAACCCGAACTACACGGTCGACGCGGTCATCGCAAAACTGGAAGGCGTGCTGGTGCGCGAATGCGAGAAAGGCGGAACCGCCGCGAGCGTAAAGGCGGCGATGGATCGAGCCATCGGCCAGATCCAGATCGAGACCAGCGGGCCGCGCGACCGAGCCCGGGATGCGGTCGCGCGCGCGGCGGATAAACTTCGCATCAGGGTCGATCCGCTTCCGCCTGAAGACAAAAATTCGGGTTAATCGAGAAGCGAGATTTCGTCTCCTGCCCGGATCATTCCCTCGACTAAAACTGCCGCGTAGATTCCGGCAAAGCCTTCGTGGTTCTGCGCGACGGCCTTCAAAATGGCAGGCGACTTTCCGCCGGTTTCGGGATCGAGGGTGATGATCATGCAGCGTGAATCGCGCTGCAGAATCGCGAGCGTTGCTTTCGGACCGATTCGCAGAGAGCGGCCGACCAGTTTGTCTTCCGCGAAGCCTTCGCTTTTCGTTAGGTCGAGATAGATGTTGGCGCGGAAACGGCGCTTGTCGACCGTGAAGCCCGTCTCCTCGGCCAGTTGTTTGATTGACTGAAGGGAGATGAGCGAAACCGGCCGGCAATCGGTTAGAGCGCGGTCGGAGCGGAGGAGTGTGAGCGGAGGCTTGTCGTCGATTCCGTCCTGCAACATTTCGACCAAGGCGGGGTCGTCGATTGCGAGTGTCGTGCCCGCGGGCGTTTCGACATCCACCATTAGCTCTGCGCGCTCGGCGTAAAGCGGAGTCGCGCCGGACCCAAGGCTCTCCGCGTCCGCGAGGTTGGGAGGCGCGGCTGCCCTTTCCGGATTACGAAAGCGTGGCCGAAAAGCGAGCATCCGTCGCTGCTCGCGGGCGGTGAGGTAGGGCAGGCCTTTCCGGCTGGCCGGACTATGGAAGGCAAAAACGCGGTCAGCGTAGACGCCGGGGAAACCGACAAAAAGCGCAGGCAGCTCCTCGCCGCGCATGCTTTTGACCGGGTAGCGCCAGAGACTCTCGACCATTCCAATAGTGCTCATGTGCGATCGAATATCGGTGAGTCTCGATGCGGCTGTAAAGTGAAGAGGAATTGCGTTCCCAACACTGACGCCCCTAGTATTCGGCGAAGGCCTCGTCCGGATAACAATACAACCAGCGTTCTCCGGGCTGGGCCGAGGCAATCACCGGATGTCCGCTTGCGCGTGCGTGTTTACTCGCATGTTGATTCGGCGAGCTGTCGCAACACAAGGTCGCGCCACAGGTCTGACAGGTCCGCAAGTGAACCCACGAAGCGCCGATCTTCACGCATTCCGCACATTGGTGTCGTTTCGGTTGTTTGATCGATGTGATCGCTTCGAGATGTGAACAAGCCGCCATTCTATTTCGTCCGGGTCGGTCTGGAAGAGATTCCGCTAGGCTCGGACCAGGGTTTGTTATGGAGAAGCTGGTCCATTTCAGGGAGCGATCGATTCATTCCCCGGGTTGGCCAAATGCTGAATCGCTTTCTCCAAACCAGCCACTACTCGGGTCATCGAGTCGTAATCAAGCTTGTCAGGCGTATCGCTCGCAGCATGATAATGCGGGTAGCGAAACGGCGCGGTGTCGGTCACCATGATGCCGGGGTAGCCGTGCTGCCAAAAGGACCATTGATCTGACCAACCAACTCCCGGGATGGCGCCAGGCAACGCTCCGCCTTCGGATGGGATTTGGCCGTGCTGACGAAATGCTTCGAATGCGTCGCGGAGCAGTGAGCGTGAAGCCACGTTTCCGACAAAGCCGATGAAGTTTCCGGTGCGCGGATAGAGAAAGCCGAGTCCAGGCGCGGGATACGACTGGGAGCCCGGTTCGTTCGAGTAATAGCCGATGGTTTCCAGGCTGATCATGGCCTCGATGGGATCGTCGCGCTCCCGGCAGCGACCAGCATAGACGAAGCTACCCATTTCCGAGGTCTGGAAATAATGCGGCTCTTCATTCACGAAGGCGACAAAGCGCAGGGTGCGTTCGTTGTGCGTGCCGGCAAAGCGCCGGGCAAGCGCGAGGAGCGCAGCCACGCCGCTGCCGTTATCATTCGAGCCTGGCGAACCAAAGACCGAATCATAATGCGCACCGATCAGCACTATCCCGGGCGATTGACCCGCTAACTCTGCTTCCAGATTGTAACAGCTCTTACCCTGTACCCTATAAGTATCCCGGCGCAATTTCCAGCCGGTCTCCGTCAACTGGCCTTCGATGTATTGCGCCGCCGCCAGGAGTTGAGGATAACGAGCCAGATTCCGTTCGCCGATTTCGCCCCCCAGCTTCTGCACGTGGTCGACCAACTCGGCGCGCAACGCTTTCTCTTCCGCAGAAAGCGGCGCAGCCGTACCGCGAAAGCTCTTCCCCGGCATCCGAATCATGACCAGCCATCCTAGCACGCCAAGCAAAACGAGGCCCAGACCAACGCCGCCGAGGATAGCAAGCGTCTTTGAGCGAATGCGTGCAGACATCCTCTGGGGTTACCGTTTGCGGTGAAGAATCGCAACCGCAGAATGGCCCGGGGCAACTGCGAAGGGCCAGGCCGCAGGCCTATAACATCTCAGCGACGATTCGAGCGACTTCTGCGATGGCGGACTGCAGTTCCTTCCGCGGAGCGGTCGAGCCGACGAAATAGACGGCGAGCAGAATCGGAGGTTTTCCCGGTGGCCGCAGAATCGCGATGTCGTTCGTCGATCCATTCGCGCCGCGCCCCGTCTTGTCGCCGACCTTCCAGTGGCTAGGCAGACCCGCCCGGATTGTTTCCGCGCCGGTCTGGTTGGCGGCGAGCCAGGCGTCGAGTTGCTGTCGGGATGTTTGCGACAATGCTTCACCGACGAGGAGCGAGCGCAGGTTGGCCGCCATCGCCCCAGGCGTGGTGGTATCTCTTTCGTCCCCGGGCAAGGCGCTGTTCAGGTCGGGCTCGATGCGGTCGAGCTGGGTTTGTTTGTCGCCGAGCGTCCGCGCATAACGAGTGAAGCCTTCCGGGCCGCCGATAATTCGGAGAAGGAGGTTGCCCGCGGTGTTGTCACTAACCTGAAGTGCCGCCGCACAGAGCGCGTCGAGTTTCATCCCGCCCTCCTCGACGTGCTCCTTCGTCACCGGTGCATACTCAAGGAGGTCGGCCTCGGTATAGGGGATGAAGCGGCTCATCGCGTCCTGTTTCTCATCCACGCGATGAAGCACCGCTGCGGCGGCGAGAAACTTGAAGGTGCTGCACATCGGAAACCGCTCGTCCGCGCGGTGCTCGATTCGGCCGCCGCTGCCTGTGTCCAGAGCCGCGACGCCGAGCCGTCCGCCGAGACGAGTTTCGATCGCTTTGATGCGCTTTTCTGCCGACTCCTTGCCTGCGACCGGATGCTCCGCGCCGCTCACCGTGAGGACGGGGAGCAGGAGAACAACCCGAAAAGCTCGTGAAAACGAACGCGCCAACATGAGCCGAGCTCTCAGGCCGGAAGGAAATCAGGAAGACCGATGAAGGATTCTTCCTCGGCTCTTTCCTCGGTCGTTTGCAGCGGCGCGAAACGATCGGCCCGGAAACCGCGCTCGATCCCGTGGGCGTTGAGCGGGCCCTTGATCTCGCAGAGATAAACCGCGATCTCGCCTTCGTCACCGGTCAGCCCGACGCCGGGCAAGATGTCGCGAATCGTGTAAGTGGACCCCTCTTTTGGCAGCTCGTTATAGAGCTCCTCGATCCCGAGCGGGAAACGACCGTTCACACACACGACTTTCTGGTTTGGCAGAAACACTCTCTATTTTATCACAGGTCGCCGTGTTCAACCACCTTGGGCCGGATTCCGGTTTGGATACGGCGGAATCGGCGGCAGCTCATAGCTCTTGGTTTTCATTTCTTCCTGAATCTCCTGAATTCCCCGATCGAGCTGCTGGTCTTCACCCTTGAACTCTTTCGCCGGATCGTTGTCGACCACGATATCCGGGTCGACTCCGTGACTTTCGATGACCCAGTTTTTGCCTTCCTTGTCGTAAGGCGCAAATTCCGGTTTGAAAAGCTGCCCGCCATCGAGCAGGGGCAGGGGATTGCGAATCCCAATTACTCCGCCCCAGGTACGTTTGCCGATGAGTTTACCTAGCCCCATCGCCTTGAAACGATAGGGGAAGATATCGCCGTCTGAAGCCGAGAACTCATCGATTAGCGTGACCATCGGTCCCAGGAAGGTGTTGGGCGGATTAGTTTGCGGTGTGCCATTACGTGACATCTCGACCATGACGAGGGCGCGGCGCAGCCGCTCGATCACGAGCGGGGAGACAAAGCCGCCTCCGTTCCCGCGCACGTCGACGATGAGCCCTTTCTTGCGAATTTGCGGGAAGTAACGCTTCGTAAACTCGTTCAAGCCAGGCTGACCCATATCCGGGATATGAACATAGCCGACCTGACCACCGGTTTTCTTATTCACATATTCAGTGTTGTGCTGGACCCAGTCCAGGTAATAGAGCGGTGACTCATCAGCCGTCGGGACGACAGTGATGTCGCGCGCGCCGCTCTCGCTCGGCGTGGAATTAACCCGCAGGATGACCTGTTTGTCGGCCGTGCCGATAAGGGCGTCGTAGATGTTCGGCAGAGATGAGACTGGCGTGCCATTGACCGCCAGGATGTAGTCGCCCGGTTTTAGATTCAATCCAATTGCGGTGAGTGGGGAGCGGTTTTCCTTATCCCAGTTCTCACCGGGCAGGATCTTATCGATCCGGTAAGCCTTGCTCGCGGGATCGCGGGACAGTTCCGCGCCGAGCAGGCCAAGTTTGATCCGCGGAGTCTCGGGACGTTCTCCACCTGCGACGTAAGCGTGCCCGTTGTTCAGTTCGCCGATCAATTCGCCGATGATGTAGGTAAGGTCATTCCGGTGGTTCACAAATGGGAGGAGGGCGGCATACTTGTCGCGCATCGCTTTCCAATCGACGCCATTCATCGTCGGTGAGTAAAAGAAGTCGCGCATCTGGCGCCAGGCTTCGAAATAGATTTGTTTCCACTCCGCCCGGCGATCGGCCATTACGTCGAGCCCTTTCAATACGAGGGTGTGATCCTTGGTCTCAAGTTTGTCTTTGGGGAGGTCGATGATCGAATACTCTTTGTCGATCTTCACCAGCATCTTCTTGCCGTCGAAGCTGATTTGGTAGGCGTTGACGTCGCCGAGCACGGTCTCCTTGCGATCCTCCAGGCTATAGGAACACAGATGCCATTTTTGGTCACCCGGCCCCGCATCCTCGTCGTCGCCAGAGTTGTCTCCAACTGTCCGCCGCAGATAGAAGACTTTGTCGTCGACCAACCGAATCCCCTGGTAGTTGCCCGGGGCGATATCGAGACCCACAATGCGGTTTTGAATCCCATCCGTATCCACTTTCACCGTCACCGGCTTTCTCGTCTTTTCGTCCTTCTTGCCGTCTTTCTTTTCCTCGTCTCCTTTGTTCTTGTCTTTTTTCTCGGCTTTGCCGACCTCGTCGCTGCGCGGCCCGACGGGCGATTCCGTATCGTTGGATAGCGTCACAAGATAAACCCGCTGCATGTCGACGTAGATGTTCTGAAATTCTTGGTCGCCAAAGGTCGGACTAAAGTCGCGCGCGGAAGACATCATGAGATACTTGCCGTCGTCGCTGAATGAGACGCGGCCGGAGGAATACCACGCGTCGGTGATTGGAACGGTTTTCTTGCCTGCGAGCGAGTAGAGGTAGACCTTTGAGAGGTCGTTTTCCTCCGGCTGGCCCCACGCGATCCACTGGCTGTCGGGCGACCAGTCGTAGGACTCGATCTCGCCGACTTTATCATGGGCCACTTCGGTCACGGCCTTGCTCGCGACATCCACAAAGCGCAGACGCTGGAGACGATCGCTCCAAAGCAGCTTCTTACTGTCGGGCGACCAGGCGGGCTGGTAATAATAGGTATCGGCACTCTTGGTCAGTTGTTGTGGCTGACCTTTGCCGTCCTGGGAGCGGACATAAAGCTCGTTCTCGCCGGACTCGTCCGAGTTATAGGCGATCCATTTTCCGTCCGGCGACCAGATGGCGTCGCGTTCGTGGGCGCTGGAGGTTTTGGTTAACGCCCTCGCCGTGCCGTCCTTCATCGGCACCGAGAAGAGGTCGCCCCGCGCTACCACGATCGCGCGCTGGCCGTCCGGCGCGAGGTTGACAGATTCGACATGTTTTGAAGCATCGACAAAGGCGGCCCGGCCGGACGCAAAGTCTTCCTTGATGTTGATCGGAACGGGCGCGGCCTGACCGCTCGCGAGGTCGTAGCGCCAGATATAACCGGCTTCTTCGAAGACGATCGAGCCCTTGCCGATGGAGGGAAATTTGATGTCGAAGTCTTTGAAGGTCGTGAGCTGTTTGGTTTCCTTGCTCGCGAGATCGATCGAGAAAAGATTCATCCGGCCATCGCGATCGGAGAGGAAATAGATGTGGTTGTCCGGTCCCCACATCGGACAGATATCCTGGCTCGGGTTTTTCGTCAGGTTGTCGGTCGTCTGGGTTTTGAAATCGTAAATCCAAACATCGTCGGCCATGCCGCCTCGATAATGTTTCCAGGTGCGGAATTCGCGGAAGACGCGGTTGAAAGCCATCTTCGAATCGTCCGGCGCGAAGGAGACGAACCCACCTCGCGGGACGGGCAATTGCTTCGGCAGCTCGGCATTCAGCCCGACTGTCTCGAGGTCGCCGATGAAGGAATTAAAAGAGGTCCGTCGAGAGCGGAAGACGACGACCGGCTCAGTATTTTTCCAGGTCATCACTAGATTGTTCGGTCCCATCCGATCCGAGATGTCGTCCCGCCCGAGCGTCGCCGTGGTGGTCAGGCGCTTTGGTTCGCCACCGTCGCCGGACATGACGTAGACCTCGGTGTTGCCGTCGTATTGCGAGGTGAAGGCGAGCTGTTTCCCATCCGGGGAGAAATGCGGGAAGGAGCTATAACCGGGTCCGCTCGTCAGGCGACGAGCCGTGCCGCCATTCTTCGCGACGGTGTAAAGTTCACCGCTGTAGCAGAAAACGATCTGGTCGCCGTTGGTGGTCGGAAAACGGAGCAAGCGGGTCGTATCCGGAAGATTTTGGCCGGAGGCGAAGCCGCCCGGGTAAAGGACCGCGACGAGGAATAAAAGTGAGCTGAAAAATCGGAAATGAATACGCATGGAAATCAGGATAATGAGTTGGCAAACTGGGCTCTGACGAAATCGGACGCAACCGCGATTTTGCGCCGGATCATTTTTAAGGGTGGCGCGGAGTCGCGAGCGAAGGTTGCACGATGAAATCGCCCTTCCGGTCGGCGGACCGCTGCTGAAAGCCAAAAGGAGCAATCCGGCCCGGCAGAGGCCTCGAAAATATTTGGTCATGAAGTTATCCCGTAGACGCCGCCAAATGAAGAATTTGTCTGCGGCGGCGCCAAGGTCATTCCATTTGTCACGCACTCGTTACATTGACAACAAAAATACCGGGTGATAATTTCGCGCCAATTCGTGCGGGAAGAATTTGTTAGGGCCGCACGAAGGAACCTCTGCAAACGCCACTTGAAAATCAGGTTCTAGTCCTCAACCGCCTTTGGCAGGCGGTTAATATCTGCTCGGCGCGTCGTGCCTTCACCCTCCTTTATCAGGGGCACGCCCAGGTCGTGGCGGCCGACCAGCAGAATAATTTCGCGACGCACGATTTCGACAGTTGGCGCGACTTCTCGATCAGTGCGCCGGAAGCCGAGCATGAAATGGTCACCACCATTTCGTGGAAAATCCGGGTCCCGCGCGTCATCGTCCTCCTTCTGTTCGATCGACTTCCGAAGAAGGAAGTGAAATTTACCCGGCACAACGTTTTCGAGCGCGACGGCAACACCTGCCAGTATTGCGGGAAAGTTTTCGAGCGCCAGGAACTGAATCTGGATCATGTCCTGCCGCGCGACAAAGGCGGCCTAACGACCTGGGAAAACGTGGTCTGCTCCTGCATCCCGTGCAACACGCGGAAAGGTAACCGGCTCCCGCATCAGGCGCACATGACGCTCATCCGCAAACCAAAGCGGCCGAAGTGGCGGCCGTTTCTCCACGTCACCTTTAGCAGCCAGCAGCACGAGAGCTGGCGACATTTCGTCGACCTCGCCTACTGGAACGTCGAGCTGAGCGACTAGCGCGCGAGCGCGTTCAAGATCGGCTGCGGATACACGCCGAGGACAAAAATCGCCGCGATCAGCAGCGTCATCGCCAAACGTGAAAGCGGGCTAACCGAGATGGGCGCGGTGCCGGATGCCGGTTCGAGCCAGTACATCGCGCGCACCACTTTCAGATAGTAGTAAAACCCGCAGCCGACCGTGATCACACCGATCGCCACGAGCAGCATTTGGTGTTGCCGAATGGCCGCGTCAAAGATGAAAAATTTTCCCAGGAACCCGGCCGTGAACGGCACGCCGGCGAGCGAGGCCATTCCGATCAACATCGCAAAAGCGAGAAAGGGCGAGCGCTTTGCGAGGCCCGCGTAATCCTCGATTTGATCGCCGCCCTGGTTCGCGACCACGATCAGCACCGCAAAGCAGAGCAGCGTCATGAGCAGGTAGGCGACGAGATAGTAGGCGACCGCCACGCCCGAAAAACTGGCGACGCCGATAAGCAGGTAGCCCGCATGCGCGATGCTCGAGTAGGCGAGCAGGCGCTTCAGATTCGATTGTGGGAGGGCGGCGAAATTTCCGTAGATCAAGGTCAGGATCGCCACCACGACGAGCAGCCGGCCGATCTGCGGGAGGATCGAAAAAGGGGCGAGGACACGGAGCAGGACAACGAATCCGGCCGCTTTCGAGCCGACGGAAAGAAAAGCCGTCACCGGCGTCGGCGCGCCTTGATAAACATCCGGCACCCAGATCTGAAACGGCACTGCGGCGATCTTGAATCCGAGCGCGACGAGGACGAGCGAGATGCCGAAAAGAATCGGAATCGGATCGACCTGTTGCGCCGCCAGCACTACGCCGATTCGCGCCAGGCTGGTCTCGCCGGTGACACCGAAAATCCACGTGATCCCGTAAACCAGGAAACCGGTCGAGAGCGCGCTTAGGATCAGGTACTTGACGCCCGCTTCGAGCGTCGCCGGATTGCGCCGCGTGAAACTCACAAGCACGTAAAACGACATCGTGACCAGCTCGAGCGAGACGAAAATCATGACGAAGTCGATCGCCGACGCCATCCACATCAGGCCGACGCAGGTGAAAATCGGAAGGATAAAAAATTCGCCCAAACCCGCGTGTGGATTAGCGCCCGGCACGCGCATCCGAATGGTCGGCGCGTAGTCGATCGCCATCACGAGAACGAGGATTGTGGTGACGAGAGCGAAGCGTTTGAAGAAAATGGCGAGCGGATCAGCTGTGTAAAAACTCCAGAACCCGGTGGGAGCCGCGGCTGGCGACGGGGCAAGAAAGAAACTCGCCACCAGCACGACAACGAGTCCACCGATCCCGGCGAAGGCAAAGCCGCGACGATCGGTTTTGCCGGCAAACGACTCCGCGAGGAGGAGAAGCAATCCCCAGAGGAGCACGGCGATTTCAAGAGCGGGCGCGGGGATCATCGGTTGGCGGCGACTGGCGCGGAAAAGGTCGGCTGCAGAAGCCGCAGGGCGGTGTTTGGGAAAAAGCCGACGATCATGGTCGCGGCGATCAGAAGCACAATCGGCAACCGGAGCGTGCGCGCGAGATCGGGGAAGGCATTCAAGTGGTCGTTAGGCGCGCCCATGAATATCGCCCGGTAGGCGCGCAGCATGTAGACTGCGGAGATCACCACGCCCCAGAGTGCGAGGACGTCTGCGATCTGGAACAGGTGAAAGCTCTGCCAGTCGGCTCCGACTCGAAAGGCTCCGAAGAAAACCATTATTTCGCCGGCAAAATTGGCGAAGCCCGGGAGCCCGATAGAAGCGAAGGTGGCGATCCCGAAAGCAAAGCCGGCAAAGGGCATCAGCTTGCCCAACCCGCCCAAATCGGAGAAGACAAGCGTGCCGGTGCGCCGCCGAATTTCACCCGCGAGCGCGAAGAGCAGTGCGATGGAAATGCCGTGGGCAAACATGAGCAGGGCCGCGCCGTTGAGGCCGATGACATTCGCGCTTGCGATCCCAAGGAAGATGTAGCCCATGTGCATGACACTCGAGTACCCGAGCATCCAATCGAGGCGCTTCTGCGCGATCGTGACGAGCCCGACGTAAATGATGTTGCCTAACAACAGCACGATGAGCAGCGTCCGCCAATGTTGCGCGCCTTCCGGCAGCAAGGGCAGCGCGACGCGGAGCAATCCGTAGAGGCCGAATTTTTTCAGCACGCCGGCGTGCAACATCGCGGCCGGCGCCGGGGCGGAGGCATACGCTTCTGGCGCCCAGGTGTGAAATGGGAAAAGCGAAATCAGAACGCCGAAGCCAATCAGGAGGAGGAAGAAAATCTGGTTCTGCGCCTCGGGAGGAATGCCGCCGTTCGCCGCCACCACCTGGAGTGCGCGCAGGTCAAAGCTGCGCAATTCGGCTGGAACGCTGCGGTAGAGCAGGATCAAACCGAGGAGTAAAACGAAGCTGCCGAGTCCAAGGTAGATCGTGATTTTCCAGGCCGCCGCGGAGCGGTTGCCCGATCCCCAGATGCCGATTAGCAGAAACGTCGGGATCAGCGCCAACTCGTGGAAGGCGTAGAAGAAGAAGAGGTCGAGCGACGCAAACGCGCCGATCGCGCCGCTCGCAACGAAAAGCAGACAGGCATAGAAAAGCCGCTCGGATTTCTCTATTGGCGGCGTGAACCAGATCGCACAGAGCAGAACGAGCGCGGCCAGGAAAAGCATGATCAGGCTGAGCCCGTCCGCGCCTAACAAGAACTGAAGCCGCCAGCTCTGGCTGATCGGAAACGCGGTTACGAATTGGAAGCCGCCGGGAGCCGGCTGGTAAAGGAAAAGCGCGAGCAGAGTCGCGACCGCGGTCGCAGCGGAACCAACGAGTGCCGTTACCCGGGCAGGTGAGCCGATCAAAATGAGTAGCGCCGTAATCAGCGGCGCGAAAACGATAAAGAGCAGCATCAGTGGAAAACGGTGAAGTAAATGAGTCCGATGATGCCGAGCCCGAAGAGAAATCCGTAAGCCTGGAGGTTGCCCACTTGCAGAAGGCGAAGGAGAAAACCGCTGCCCCAGGTGCCGCCGCTCAGCCCCCTAACGATTGCACCGTCCAAAATCCAGCGATCCACAAATGCCGTAACCGATGCGAGCAACCCCTGCGTCCAACGAATCAGCCAGGCGTAGATCTCGTCGATGTAGAAGCGATTCTGGAAAAGCGGGATCTCGATCGGATCGTAGGTGCGTTTGCGATAAATCAGCGCCGCTCCGAGCCCGCCGATCAGGAGCGAACTCATGGCGACGATCGGGACAATCAGTGAATGCTCTGGGTCCTTAGGCAAAACCAGGAAGTGGCGCGCAAAAAATCCGTAGCCGCCGATCGCGGCCGGGATGGCGAGGACGAGGAGCGGAAGTGTCATCACGCCCGGCGATTCCGCGCCGTGCGCCGCGGGTTCGCTTCGGGGCGAACCGAAGAATGTCACCACCACCAGTCGCGTCATGTAAAATGCCGTCAGGAGCGCGGTGAATTCAGCGACTGCGAAAATCGGCAGGCTGCGTTGATAGGCGACGGCAACGATCGCGTCCTTACTGAAGAATCCGCTGAAGCCGGGAAAGCCAATCAGCGCCAGCGTCCCGACGAGGAAGGTGAGGAACGTGATCGGCATCCGCTTCGCCAGCCCGCCCATCCGCCAGATATCCTGCTCGTGGTGGACCATAAAGATGATCGAGCCGGCGCCAAGGAAGAGGAGCGCCTTGAAAGACGCGTGGGTGAAGAGATGGAACATCGCCGCATGACCGGAAGCGAGCCCGACAGCCATCACCATGTAGCCGAGCTGCGAGAGGGTGGAGTAGGCGAGGACGCGCTTGATGTCGTTCTGTTGCGTCGCCATAAGCCCGGCGAAGAGGGCGGTAATCGTCCCGATCCAGGCAATGACATGGAGCGCGCCTGAAGACGCATCGATCAGGAAACCGACCCGGACGAGCATGTAAACGCCCGCCGCCACCATCGTCGCGGCATGGATGAGAGCGGAAACCGGGGTCGGACCTTCCATTGCATCGGGCAACCAGACATGGAGTGGGAATTGCGCTGATTTCCCGACCGCCCCGCAAAAGACGAGAAGCGCCGCGACCGCGAGATAAGCTGGATGGCCGGTAAAATTCGACATCCCGGCGGCGATGTCGGCGAAAACAAGTGAACCAGTCGCGGACCAAACCATCAGAATGCCGAGCATGAAACCGAAGTCGCCGAGCCGATTCGTGATGAACGCTTTTTTCGCCGCCTCCGCCGCGCTCGGTCGCTCGAACCAATGCCCGATGAGCAAATAGGAGCTGAACCCGACCAACTCCCAAAAGATGAACATCATCACGAAATTGTTCGCGAGCACGATTCCGAGCATGGAGAACATGAAGAGCGAGAGTCCGGCAAAGTAGCGCGATTTGCCTTCGTCCGTGCCCATGTAGCCTAACGAGTAGATGTGGATGAGCGCGCCCACGCCCGTGACCATGAAAAGCATCGAGCGGCTAAGCGGATCGAGGGTCAGACCGATTGGAACCGAGAAGGCCGGTCCCAGGTTGATCCATGAGAGAGAAACCGCGCCGGAGATTTGCTGGAAAAAGATAAGGCTGGCGCAGCCAAAACTCCCGAGCACCGCTCCGACCGAGATAAAGCCGCTCAGCGTCCGCAGCGATCGCGTCGCGCTCATGATGACGAGCGCGGAGACCAGCGGAAGGAGAAGCGTGATCCAGGGCAGGAGTGAATTCATCGCGCCGTCCTCCGATTAGCGCATGGCAAGGCGATTCTGCGACTGCCGCCTGGGTAGCGCTCTCGACCCGAAGTTTTGCTGCGACGCGCGGTAATCATTCTAAAATTTCAAGCTGCTGATGTCTTCCACGTGCGTCGTGCGCCGCGCCCGGTAGAGCGCGACGATGATCGCGAGACCGACCGCAACCTCGGCTGCGGCCACGGTGATGATGAAGAAAACGAAAACCTGTCCGTGGTAATTTGGCAGGCCGGCGGCGTCGACCCGGAAGCGGGAAAAGGCGACGAGCGAGAGATTGGCCGCGTTCAGCATCAGCTCGAGCGACATGAAAATGATGATGATGTTTCGCCGCAGCAATACGCCGGCAAAGCCGAGTGTGAAGAGCAGCCCGCTCACGAAAAGGTAATCGCCGAGCGTAACCATCGTCAGCGCAGCTCCCGTTTGCTCAGCACGATCACGCCGATGGTCGCGACGAGGATGAGCACGCCGATAATTTGAAACGGCAGATTGTAATTTCCGAAAAGAAGCAGGCCGACACTTTGAACGTCGTCGTGCGGAGCGACCGGAAGAGCAGCGAAGGGCAGCTTCGCCTGTCGCAAATGTCCGATCACGAGATAAAGCTGACCGAAAAATATGACCGCCACGGCTGCACCGCCGGCGAAGGCGACAAAGTTGATTTTGCGTCGTTCTTCCGCCCGCAGATCGAGCAGCATGATGATGAAAAGGAAGAGCACCATGACCGCGCCGGCGTAAACCAACACCTGGATAATGCCGATAAAGAACGCATCGAGCGACATGAAGAGCGCAGCCAGCCCGAGAAAGGAAACAACCAGACTGAGCGCGCTCGCCACCGGGTTGCGGTTAATGATGACAGCCGCGCCGAAAATCAGCATCAAGGCAGAAGCGGCCCAAAAAAAGAACGGTGACACTAGGGTAGGCTCCTCACTTCTTGTCGTTCCATTTCAAAACCAAGCCGTGCATGACGCCGCCAATCTCGATCAGCTTCTCTTTGTTGTGCACCATCTGTGCGCGGGTGTAGCCGGTGATTGCGTAATCTTTGCGCAGAAAAATCGCCTGTTCCGGGCAAACCTCCTCGCACATCCCGCAGTAGATGCAGCGGATCATGTCGATGTCGAATTCCTCGGGATATTTTTCGACCTTGGCGAAGCGATCGCCTAACGGAATCTCGCCCGGCACGATCTTGATCGCGCGCGGCGGGCAGATGAATTCGCAGAGCTGACAGGCGACGCAGCGGACGCGATCCTTTTCGTCCTTCACCAGAGCCGGCGCACCCCGGTAATGGTCCGGCAGGTGGCTGTCCCATTTCTGCTCAGGGTATTGCATCGTCACCTTGGTGCGGCCGGTGAGCATGTTCTTGAGGTGGCGGAACGTGATTACCATGCCGCTGACAATCGCGGGCAGGTAGACCTTCTCCGACCAGCTCAGATTTGGACGTCGAACGGTAATGGCCATGGTCACTTTGTGGCTAAGGAAATCAGGAAAGCAGGAAAGGACTGGGAAAAGGGGAGACTAAAAAACGTCCTGCCGGGCCTCGTGCGTTCGACGTCGCCGAATCGAAGCCGATTCCACATTCCTGCGTTTCTGATTGCCAGAGAAATCCTCATTTCGGCATGTAAGCCACGATGATGGCGGCGATGAAAATGTTGACGAGTGCGATCTCGAAAAAGAAAACCCAACCGAGTCGCATAAGTTGATCGTAACGGAAACGCGGCAAGGTCCAGCGGACCCAGATAAAGACGAGAAGGAGGGCCGAAACTTTGCCGAAGAAGACGAAGATGTTGAAGAGGCCGCCGAGCACGCCGCGCCAACCGCCTAACGAGCCGTCGATCAGGAGCCAGTGGAAGCCGTGAGCGTGATTCCACCACGGGACGGGCAGGTGCCAGCCGCCGAGAAAGAGGGTCACGATGATGGCCGAGCCGGTAATCATGGCGGCGTATTCGCCGAGGAAAAAGAGGGCGAACTTCATCGAGCCGTATTCGGTGTGATAGCCGCCGACGAGTTCCGTCTCGGCCTCGGGCAGATCGAAGGGGAGACGATTGGTTTCGGCGAAAATCGCAATCGTGAAGACGACAAACGAAATCAACATCGGGATGGTGAGAAGCCATTTCCAGCCATCGGTCCAGTGGCCGATGAAGGGTGCGATCATCCAGCCGTTTTCGATCTGGTAGCGGACGATGCTGGTCAGGCGGAGCTGGCCGACGAGGAGGAAAATCGGGATGACGGCCAGCCCTAACGACAACTCGTAGGAGATCATCTGCGAGGTAGAACGGACCCCGCCGAGGAAAGGATATTTGGAATTCGATGACCAACCGGCGATGACAATCCCGTAGACGCCTAACGACGCGATGGCGAAGACGTAGAGCACGCCGACGTTGATGTCGGCAATCACCATCGGGACGCCGAAAAGCGTGCTCCCGAAGGGCACGACCGCGATCGTCATGATGGCGGGCACCATCGCGAGACAGGGGGCGATCCAGTAATAGAATTTATTGACGCTGGCCGGGGTGAAATCCTCTTTCAGGATGAATTTCATCGCGTCCGCGATCGGCTGGAATAACCCGGCGGGTCCAACCCGATTCGGCCCGAGCCGGTCCTGGATGAGCGCACTGACACGCCGCTCCGCGTAAACAGTGTACGAGACCATCGGGAGGATGATGAGAAAAACGATCCCGAGGATTTTCAGCAGCGAGGTGAGAATGAGGAACGTCATGTCAGTTCGCGCCTCCCCGGAGCTGTCGCCACGATCCTTGGGCTACTCATTGCCGATGCTTTTCCTTTTCGCGTTCGCGCACTTTTTCCTCGGACGGCTCTCCCAGCGGGTTGGGCGATCGATCGGTATCCAGCACCTGCACGCCGAGATCGCTGATGCGGCTCAAGGTTTGGCCTCCGAATTGCGGGACCGTTTCACTCATTTGCCGGAAAACGTCCTCGATCGTGTAAATCCCATTGCCCCCATCCAGGGCCTGGATGAGATCGCGCAATATTTCCCAGTCGTCGCGCGCCTGGCCTGGGCCGCGGACGGCGCGGTTGAGCCGTTGGAGACGGCCCTTGCCATTGATCATCGAGCCACGCTTCTCGGCGAAGCCTAACGAGGGCAGGACGGCGCTGGCGAAGTCGGTGGCCTCGTTCGAGAGAATGTCCAGCACGACATAAACCGGGAGCCGTTCCAGGAAATCGGTCGAAATTCCGCAGCGGACCGGGTTTTCGCCTAACGAAATCAAAGCCTTGATCTGGCCGGACCAGATCGCTTCCTTGATCTGGGATAAAACATTGCCGGATTCGGAAGCGATCCCGATGAGGCGGGCGCCGTTCGTGTTCGGATTGCGATCCTCGCTGAGCAGGATGTCGTCGCCGGGGCCGGTCCGCGGAACGATGTCGATCAAGGTCGTGCCTAACAATTTGGCGAGGCGCGCTGCGAGCCACAGCTCTTCATTCGTCATCCGGCCGGAGGCGAGAATGGCCGTCTGCCAGCCGATGTAAGGTTTCAACTCCGCGGCGATTGCCTCGATAGCGTGTTGCCAGGTCGCGGGCTGGAGCTGGTTTTGCTCGCGCACGAGCGGCTCGAGGAGGCGGCGCTCGCTTTCCAGGTAATCGAAATTGAGCCGACCGTAATCGCACATCCAGCAGGAGTTGACGGCATCGTTTTCGCGCGGCGTCTGGCGATAGATCCGGCCTTCGCGCGTTCCGATAATCGTGTTGCATCCGGTGGCGCAACTCGTGCAGAAACTTTTTGTCTCCTTGAGGAACCAGACCCGCATCTTGAAACGGAAATCCGCTGAGGTGAGCGCGCCGACCGGACAGATGTCGACCGTGTTAAGCGAATAATTATTTTCCAGACGCTTGTCCGGATGCGCAGTGAGGACGGTGTGGCTCCCGCGATCGATGAAACCGAGAACGTCGTCGTGCGCGATCTCTTTCGAGAAACGAATGCAGCGCGAGCAAAGGATGCAGCGCTCATCGTCGAGGGTGACGCGCGGGCCGAGCTCGACATTTTTCGGCTTCTTCACTTTGTTTTCGAGGAAGCGCGAATCCTGGCGCCCGTACTCGACGCTGAATTCCTGGAGGCGGCATTCGCCGGCCTGGTCGCAGATCGGGCAATCGAGCGGATGATTGATGAGGAGAAATTCCATCACTCCGCGGCGGCATTCCTCGACCAGCGGCGAATGGGTGCGCACGCCGAGACCTTCGGAGACATCGGTCGCGCAGCAGATTTGCGGGCGCGGCATCCAGTTGATCTCGGGGTTGCCGTCGTCGTCGAGAACCGGTTTGCGATCGGCGCCCAGTTTCGGCATGCCCATTTCGATCAGGCACATCCGGCAGTTGCCGGGGGAAGAAAGTTTCTTGTGATAGCAATAACGGGGCACGTAGCTGCCGGCCTGCTCGCAAGCTTCGATCAGGCGGGTGCCCTTCGGGAACTGGCGCCAGACGCCGTTTATCTGGATGTTGACCATCTGCGGAGCTGCTGCTGTGGCGGAGTCGGGCATGGGTGAATCAGGAAAGCAGGAAAGCAGGAAAAGATTTCATAGGACGAGATGGTCGCCTGAAGATGGGGATGCTTTTTCGCGACAGAATCGCTTAATCGTTAGGGGGATGGTGGCAAAATTGAGAAGGATGCCATCCTGCAGTCCGGTCGCTTTGAGATAGCTCCGTCCGATCGCGAAATGGATATCCTCTAGCGCGCGAATGGCTTTCAGCTCCACGACGACCAAATTTTCGACGACGAAGTCGAGACGGTGCTCGCCAATTTGATGATCTTTGTAGAAAAGGGCGACTGGTTGTTGCCTAACGAAACCGATTCCGGCGAGCGCGAACTCGACCGCGAGCGCTTCTTCATAAATCGATTCTAGGAATCCGGGGCCCAAATCGCGCTGCACCGTGATCGCAGCACCAATGATCCGCTGCGTGATCTCACGGCTCCTTAACCCCTTTCCTGCTTTCCTGCTTTCCTGATTCATACAGTTCCGGTGGCACCGGCTTTTTCCCAGCCGGGATCGTGGGCGAGGGGGACGGTCGGGATGGTCGGCTCGCTGATCAATTCTTCGGATGTGTATTCCGGCGGCAGCGGCGGTGGTACCGGCTTTTGCGCGCGATCCGCGAATTCGTCCGGGAATTTTTCGAGAAAGCTTTGCGTCGGCCAGGCGCAGGCTTCGCCAAAGGCGCAGATGGTCCGGCCGGCGATGTTGTCGGCAACGTTCTTGAGTGTCGCAGGATCCTGGGTGACGCCGCCGCCTTCCAGCATGCGCTGGGTGATTTTCTTCATCCAAAGTGAACCCTCGCGGCAAGGCGTGCACTGGCCGCAGCTCTCGTGCGCGTAGAATTCGTTGATGTTGTTCAGCGCCCAGACCATATCGCGTGAATCGTCCAGGACGATGACGCCGCCGGAGCCGGCCATCGAGCCGGCCGCGGCCAGGGAATCAAAATCCATCGGGATTTCGTCGAGTGAAACTTCCCGGTCTTTCAATTTGAAGGTATCGCCCGCGCGCAAAACCTTGGCCGAGCTGCCTCCGGGAATGACTGCTTTGATCCTGCGGCCGGGCTTCGGTCCTCCGGCCATCTCATTGACCACCTGGCCCATGGTGAGAGCGCCGACTTCGATTTCGAAATAACCTGGCCTAACGACGTCGCCGCTGACGCAGACGATGCGGGTGCCGGTGTTATTAGGCCGGCCGATACGGGCGTACTCCGCGCCGCCCATCGCGATGATGTGCTTCACGTGGCAAAGGGTCTCGACGTTATTCACGATCGTCGGACACATGTAGAGACCGAGGACGGCGGGAAAATAGGGTGGCTTGATTCGCGGATAGGCGCGCTTGCCTTCGAGCGATTCGATCAAACCAGTTTCTTCGCCGCAGATGTAGGCGCCGGCCCCGCGGTGAATGTAAATCTCCACGTCGAAGCCGAGACCGAGCATGTTTTTGCCGAGGAAATTATGAGCGCGCGCTTCTTCGATCGCGCGCTCCAGGATTTTCGCGCCCTCGGGAAATTCTCCGCGGATGTAAATGTAGGCGGTGTGAACGTTGAGCGCGAAACAACTGATTAGTATGCCCTCGAGCAACTGATGCGGATCCTGGTGAATGATGTAGCGATCCTTGAACGTCCCCGGCTCGGATTCGTCGGCGTTGCAGATGAGGTAGACCGGCTTTTGCTCGTCCGGCTTGATGAAGCTCCATTTCACGCCGCAAGGAAAACCGGCACCGCCGCGGCCGCGCAGCCCCGAGGTCTTCACTTCGTTTACAATCTCGGTGCGGGACATTTTCACGGCGGCTTTGAGATCTTCGTAGCCGCCGTTTTGCAGGTAACACTCGATGTCGGTGGTGTAGCCTTCGCGGCCGATGTTCTGGAAAATCAAGCGGCGCTCGAGTGGATGGGGCGCGGGAGCGTGAATCGTGAATTGTGAATCGTGAATCGTGGGAAGAGCGGAAACCTTGTCGGGAGCAACCCGCTCGAGAAGTTCGTCGTCGATCATGCAGACGGGCGCGGTGCCGCAACTCGCGAGGCATTCGACAAACTCGATGCTGTATTCCCCATCCGGGCTCACGGACACCGGGTTATGCATTCCAGCGCCCTGATGTTCGCGGTCGATCTTCGTCAGGCCGGCCAGCTTTTCCATCAGCGGATAGGCGCCGGCCATCGCGCAACTGAGGGTGCGGCAAACCCGAATGTGTTTCCGCCCGGCGGACGCCTGCCGGAACATCGGATAGAAGGTGACCAGTTCGAGAATGTTGATCGGCTCGAGCCCGAGTTTGGCCGCGATCCAGATCACTGCCTCGTCGCTGATGAAACCGAAATATTCCTGCCAAAGATGCAGGAGAGGGAGCGAGGCGCTCCGTTTATGCTCGGCCGGGTAGTGGCCGATTGCTTCCTCCATCTTGCGTTCCAGTTCGGCCGGAACGCTGGTCGTCATCGTCGCCTCCACAGATGACGGCTAGTCGTGAAGGTTGCTCTCTTTCGACGAGACCTCGTCGTTGAAAAAGACGATTGTGACCGACTCGCCGCCCTGCTTATAAACGTAAGTCACCTTTTTCGTGACCAGCAGGTTGGTGCTGTCGACGGATGTGGGCGGCCCCAAGATCGACTCGACCTGCTTGCGGCTCATCCCCTTGGAAACTTCGTCCACGTTCGCGCGCGTCAGGCGCTTGCCGCGACAGCCGGTGAAGACGAGCGCGGCGGCCACCAGCAGGCTGAGCCAGCGCCACGATTTCGCATGCATTTTCATTTCAAAGAAATCGCGGCTCGCTCAAGGCTCGCGTCCCAGGTTGGTGTCCTTGCTGTCCACTTCGTCATTCTTGAAAGTGATCATGGCGAACTTCTTGCCGTCCTCGTAGCGGTAGGTAGTTTTTTTGAAAATCACCATGTCTTTTGTTTCCGCCGTGGTCGGCTTGCCGAGAATGGTTTCGACTTGCGCTTTTGACATCCCGAGCGTGACCTGGTCGTAGTTCGCGCTCGTCAATTTCGAACCGGAAAGCGCGTTTCGGTCGCAGGCGCCTAACGAAATGAGCGCGAGCGCGGCGCAGAGGAGTCCGAGGAGCTGGATTCTGTTTTTCATAGGGTTTTTCATCTGTCGCATTCTCCCATCACGAAGTCCAGACTGCCGAGGATGGCGACGACGTCGCTCATCATGCTGCCGGGAAGAAGCTCGGGCAGGATGCTGAGGTTCACGAACGAAGGCGAACGGATTTTGAGCCGGTGCGGCACGCCGCCGCCCTTGCTGTTGATGTAAAAACCGAGCTCACCCTTCGGATTTTCGGCCGCGAAATAGATTTCGCCCGGGGGCGCGTCGAGGCCTTCGGTCACGACGATGAAATGATGAATCAGCTCCTCCATTTTCGTCATCACGCGCGCCTTGGGCGGGAGCATATTCTTCCAATCGACGACATTGATCGGGCCACTCGGGAGTTTGTCGATCACTTGCCGCAGAATGCGCACACTCTGCCGCATCTCCTCGATCCTCACGAGGTAGCGATCATAGCAATCGCCTGAGCTCCCGATCGCGACTTCGAAATCGTATTGCTCGTAATCGAGATATGGATGGGCGCGCCGCAGATCGTGCTCGACACCGCTCCCACGGAGATTCGGGCCGGAAAGGGCGTAGGCGATGGCGCGATCTTTCGTGATTACCCCGATGTCGCGAGTGCGATCGACGAAAATGCGATTGCGGGTGAGGAGTTTGTCGATCTCGTCCAGCTGCGGGATGAAGCCGTCGAGAAAAGTTTCGAGCTGCGGAAGGAACGCCTCCGGCAGATCGCGAATCTGCCCGCCGACCCGGGTGTAGGACGTGGTGAAACGCGCGCCGGTCAGAAGCTCGAACAAATTATAGAGCTTTTCGCGCTCGGTGAAAGTGTAGAGGAAGACGGTCATCGCCCCGAGATCGAGCGCCATCGCGCCCAGGCCCAACAGGTGCGCGGAGAGGCGCGCCGTTTCGCAACAAATGACCCGGATCGCTTTTCCGCGGGGCGGAAGCTCCCACCCCATCAGCTTCTCGACCGCGAGCGCGTAGGCGACGTTGTTCGCGAGGGGCGCGAGATAATCAAGCCGGTCCGTGTAGGGGACGAACTGGTTGTATTGCATGTTCTCGGCGATCTTCTCGTCGCCACGATGCAGGTAGCCGACCTCTGGCGTTGCCTTTGTCACCAGCTCCCCATCGAGTTCAAGAACGAGCCGCAGAACGCCATGGGTCGCGGGATGGGACGGACCCATGTTGAGGATCATCTTCTCGCCAACCAGGTCGTCACGAGAGGCGGCGGTCTCCGCCTCTGCCTGCATCGTACGGGCGAGGGGATCGGGTGCTTCGATTTCGCGGGTTGTGTCGGGCATGCGAGGCTTTAATGCTCGCAACGTCGCCCCTCCGCGCAAGTAGGAAACTCGTCTCCGGCGAAGGGAATCGAACCGTGGTGGTTCTTATTCCTTCGGAACAGCTTCCGCACGGGTCATCTCCATGACCCAGAGTATTTGCCAGCTTTTGCCAGCGTCCGAGGAGACGGCCAAATCCCAATGAACCGCACTCTGGGTGATATCGGAAAAAGTGATTCGCGTAGTAGTCTGCTTGCCATCCGGGGTGGACGATTTTTTGAAAAACTCGCCTCGGCCATCGGAAAAGCCGCCGACAAATTCACCGAAACGAGGGCGGCGCGAATCCATCCAAGATAGGATCCATTGTTTGGTTTTCGGATCGTAAGCGCGCACGCTGAAGCCTTGCAGCGGCTCGGCTTCCTTCATTCCTTCCCAGAAGAATAACACGTCGCCCTTCCAGTGTTCCACCAGCGCGCAACCGCCAAGAATCGGCGATACGGTCGTTGTCGCGTCGGCTTCGAACCAGCCTCCGTCTGCTCGACGGATTTTTTGTTTGATCGTCCAGTCGCCAATCCAGAAATCGAACTGGTGATAATCTGGCGCGCGACAATCGGCGACGCTCGACCTCGAGAATGTGAGCCAGACGAGCGCGAAGATGACGATAATTCGTTGGCTGCGGCGGAGGTAAGAGATGAGTTCCATCATCTTGAACGGTCGCGTGGGCGACTGATGTGCAGCGATGCTAGTGGAAAATGTGGTCTCGCAGCAAGGACACAAAAGGGTCGATTCGGCATTGAATCTAAAGCGGCACGACGCATGATCGAGAACAGGATGAGAAAGATCGCACTTCTTTTTGCCGGGCAAGGCGCACAGGCCGTCGGGATGGGGCAGGATCTGGCGAAAGAATTCATCGAGGCGGCGGATTTGTTTGAGCGTGCGGACGAAGTGCTTGGCCGCAAGTTGAGTGAGATCGCTTGGAAAGGGCCACTCGAGGAATTGACCCGGACTTCGAACTGCCAGCCTGCGCTGTATGTGCATGGGCTCGCCTGTCTCAGCGTACTGCGCGAGATCGCGGGCGAACTGCCGATCACCGCGGCGGCTGGATTGTCGTTAGGCGAATGGACCGCCCACACCGCGGCCGGGACCTTTTCGTTTGAAGAGGGACTGCGCCTCGTCGAGCAACGCGGTCGTTACATGGAAGCGGCCTGCGAAGCCACATCCGGTGCGATGGCGGCCATGATCGGGGGCGACGAAGCAGCGATCCGCGGACTTGCCGCGGCGGCCGATGTGGATGTCGCGAATCTGAATTCTCCCGGACAGATCGTGATCTCGGGCGAGCGGGCGAAAGTCGAAGACGCGGTGGGCTTGGCGAAGGAACATGGAATCCGGCGGGCGACGCTTTTGAATGTGGCCGGCGCTTATCATTCGAGGCTAATGGAAAACGCCTACATCAAAGTGGGGGAATCTCTTAAGAACGTTGTTCTGCAAAAACCGTTGTTTCCAGTGATCAGTAATGTGAACGGGGAACAGGTGGAATCGGCTGATGAAATCCGCCATACCTTGCAGGCTCAAGTGACCGGGACGGTGCGCTGGACCGATTGCATGGAGCGCATGCTAGAGATGGGGTGCGACCTTTTTCTCGAGTTCGGGCCGGGTGGCGTCCTCGCCGGATTGCTGCAGCGGACGCGGAAAGGGACGGAGGTTTTGAGCGTGAGCGATGTCGCCTCGTTGCAGAGTTGCGTGGAGAAATTACGGGACCTGGATTTTTGCAAACAGGTCTGATAAGCCCTGTCGGATGGTTTGTTCCGAATCCTATTGGGAAATGAACAGAAGCAGGATACTTTAAGGAAGAGGGCGGTCTTCCCGGCTTGCACTAACGATTAGTTCTGCTAAGACCGGGATTCCCAAAATGAACTTGCCGCTCCTCACTTCACGCTCCCGCGTGATGCTCTTTGCCCCACATCCCGATGACGAGTCTCTCGCCACCGGCGTGTTCCTGCAGCGGGCCGTTGCGGCGGACGCAGCGGTCCGGGTCGTTTATGCGACCGACGGCGAGCGGAATTGCTGGCCGCAACGCCTGCTCGAAGGCAAGGTGCGGATCGGCGAGAGCGACCGTCGGCGCTGGGGGGTGCGACGTCAGGCGGAGGCGCTGGCCGCCCTGCGTACTCTTGGGGTGGGACCGAAATGCATCGAGTTTCTCTCGTTGCCCGACCAGGGCGTGACCGATCTTTTGCTCGCTGGCTGCGATGAAACCCTGCAACGCCTGGCGAGAGTCATCCGTTCCTGGGAACCGACCCATCTGCTCATGCCCTCGGCGGCCGATACGCATCCCGATCACAGTGGGCTGGCCGTGCTACTCGGAGTTGCGATTGACGATCATTTGCCCCCGCGACACGGGCTGACCCAACTCCATTATCTCGTGCACGGAACCAGCGAATCCTTTGCTCGTGAAGCGCACGAGCTTTCCAGCAGCCCGCTGGAAAAAAGATTGAAGCGCCGCGCAATTGTCTGTCACGTCACGCAAGTCGCACTCTCTCGCCGCCGCTTTCTGGCCTATGCCAAACGCCCCGAGCGCTTCGTGATCGGCAATCGTGAAACCATCCGCGCCTGCGACGGACCGGTCCGTTCCTTCCTGCGCGATTGCGGCGAACTTCGCCTCCACGTCGCTTTCACCCTCAAGCCACTGCGGGCCGAGGGCGCCTCACTCTACCTCCTCGGGCATGATGCGAACGGCGATCTCCGCCGTCTGCGCACTACTCTTCCGGGCCGCAGCACGAGGATCGACCTGATCGATTGCGCGACTGGCGCGATCGCCTGCGTGGGGCGTTATCAGGGCGACGCTTTTACCGCGGAGATATTTCTGCCGCTGCACGGTTTTGCCGTCAGCCGCCCGGTTTTTGTGAAACTCGACCGGCGCGTCTGGTTTTTCGACGAAGCCGGCTGGATCGAGATTGCCGCGCCCGTCCCCCAGCCGGCGGTTTTCCGCCGGGCGGCGACTGCGCCGCGCGAGCTCGCGGTTGCCGAGCGATAATTATTTCATGAGCCTCGCCCAGCAAATCGATTCCGACCTGAAAGACGCGATGCGTGCCAAAGACGCGACCAGGCTTGGCGTCCTGCGGATGTTGAAATCCGCCCTCAAATACGCCGCGATCGAAAAATCGGGTGCGGAAGGCGAGCTGGATGAGGCCGAAGCGACCGCGGTTATCCGCAAACAGGTCAAACAACGCCAGGATTCGATCGAGAGCTTTGAGAAAGGCGGCCGGGCCGAGCTGGCGGAAAAGGAAAAAGGCGAGCTCGCGATTTTGAACACCTATCTCCCGGCTGCGATGAGCGCGGAGGATATTTCCCGGCTCGTTAGGGAAACGATCGCGGAAGTCGGCGCCACCTCGCGCGCGCAAATGGGCGCGGTCATGAAAGCGCTCGGCCCGAAAGTCGCGGCGCGAGCCGACGGCAAAACGCTCAGCCAGGAAGTCCAGCGGCAGTTGGGATGAGGGCCCGAGAATTTCGATTCTCGGGATCGCGATGCTGACCGCGATCATTGTCGCCGGCGGGAGCAGCCAGCGCATGGGGTTCGATAAACTCTTCGCGACGCTGAATGGCCGGCCTGTCCTGGCGCACTCGATCGCGGCCTTCGAGCGAGCCGAACCCGTCACCGACATTATTTTGGTTGGGCGCGCTGTGCGCCTGCACGAATATGAAAAAATTGTTGCCGACGAGGGTTTCGGAAAAGTTTCGGCGGTCATCCCCGGCGGGGCGCGGCGGCAGGATTCGGTTCGCTGCGGACTGGAGCAGCTAAAGGCCGCGGCTGAGTTTGTAGCTGTCCACGACGCCGCCCGCCCGCTCGTTAGTCCAGAGTTGATCGAGCAGATCTTCCATCTTGGGCGCACGCATGGCGGAGCCGCCAGCGCCGCTCCCGTGATTGATACTTTGAAGCGGGTTGATCGAGATCATTTCGTGGTGGGTGGAGTCGAGCGGACCGATCTCTTCGCCGTCCAAACGCCGCAAATCTTTCGGCGTGATCTTTTGGAAAAAGCCTATCGGGCGGTTTTCAAAGAGGGAGGGGAAGTAACCGACGAGATATCGGCAGTCGAGCGCGTCGGGGGCAAAGTGGCGCTTTTGCCTAACGAAGCGCCAAATTTCAAGATCACATATCCGGCCGACATTGGGCTGACCGAATTCCTTCTCCGCCAGCGAGCCGCTCGGTAGCACCAGCCAGGCGACTTTGCCTGGCGAAGGAAATCGGGCGAGAGAAACGGTGAAATGAGTGTGCAGGTTTATGGAATTAATCACCTCGCGATCGAGGTGGACGATGTCGCGAGGGCGGTCGCGTTCTACAAGGATGTTTTCCAGCTCCAGAAAATGGATCAAGGCGAGGGCGACGCCTTCTTCAAAATCGGCGAGCACCAATTCCTCGCCATTTTCAAAGTTGAAAAGCTCCAGCCCGACCGAACGAAACATTTCGGCCTCATCGTGCGCGACAAGGCGCAACTGAAGGAAGTGCGCGAGAAACTGACGAAAAAATACGGACTCAAATTGATCGAGGGTTTTCGGTGCGATTTTCACGATCCGTTTGGCAATCGCATCCAGGTCGTGGATTTGCACGACGAGTCGTTGGTCTGGCTCCTCCCCTACCGCGAAGTACAGAAAGCCGGGATCAAATTCGGCGACGCTGGATAGGCCGTTTGCTTAGAAGTGTTGCCTAACGAGCGGAAGAAGCGTTTTCACATCCGCCGATTTGAAGATGCGGCTCTTCTCCCGTCGGGCCGGCAGGGGGAGCTCGCGAACCCGAAGAAGTCCACCGTTTTTCCAAACCCAGGCATCTGGGTTGTAAGGCCCGACTTTTCTCGGATCACTCCAGGTGTGGATGGAAATGAGACGGTCGGAAAGCGCCGCCGCGATGTGCATCGGGCCGCTGTCGACGCTGACCGTGAAACGCGCCCGACGGATGAGCCAAATGAGCTGCAGGATGGTGGTGTGATTGAGCAGGTTGACGCAATTGTCGGGCACGGGCAGGTCGCGCCTGGTTCGGCCTACGATGACGACGCGCCGCGGAGCAAGAGCATGGCAGAATTCTTCGACCGCCAGGTCGCTGAGCGACTTCCTTTGTCCGCGAGCGAAAGGGTGAAAAAGGACGAACGGTTCGTCTTCGTCGAAACGTTCCACCCGGTCTCCGGTCGGAAGCGGAAAGCGCAAAGGTCGCTCGATCGGCACGCCGAATTTTTCCACGAGCGAGAGGTAGCGTTCGACCGCGTGCGCCTGACGATCGACCGTCGCGGTCACCTGGTAAAAAAGATGCGCACCTTCGCGCGCGTCACTCATGCCGTAGAACGCGCGCGGATGGCTTATCTTGCCGATGAGCGCGCTCCGGAGCAGGCCTTGAAAATCGAAGGCGATATCCGGCCGCAGTCGCCCGACCTGGCGCAGCCAGGGCAGGAGATGCTTCGACATGCCGAAGCTCCCGAGATCGCCGCGCGGAAAAATGTGGACATGATCGACGCTCTTGTTGCCGCGCAGGAGCGGCGCCCATTCCGGGTTGATGACCCATGTGACGTCGGCCTCCGGGTAAGCGTCGCGCAGCAGGGCCGCCGCGGGCAGAGTGTGAACGATGTCGCCTAACGAACTCGGCTTGATGATCAGGATGGAGGAAATCGCCGGATTCAATTGGACAGGAGTAACAGGATTTTTGGGATGATGAGGATCGGACCAATGCGCCTGGTAGTCAGTATTTCCTGATCCAGCGAATCCACCAAATCCTGTTAATCCGGTCCGATGGCCTAACGACCGACCGCGAGGCGATCGGCCAGCCGGTCGGGCAGACCGGCCGCGCGGATTTTTCGTTGCGCGGTTTCGAGATCGTATTTGACCCGGCGTTCCTCGACCACCTGGCGGTCGGTATGCAGGATGCAATAGGCAGCGCGCCAATCGCGGTCGCGCGGCTGACCGATGCTGCCGGGGTTGATGAAATATCTTTTCCCGGCGGAAAGAATGATCTGCCCCACGGTGATGCGGCGCACGTTTTCATCGTGTACGAATGCGGTCGGCCAATGGGTGTGACCGAAAAAGCAGAGGGAGGTATGCTGGCAGGTAAAGCTGGCGATGGCGTCGAGATCGTTGAAGACGTAGCCCCACTGGCCGGGGGTATCGAGGGTAGCGTGAACGATGGTGAAATCGCGCACCTGTCTCGTGAGGCGGAGATCGGCCAACCAGGCCTTGTCGTCGTTCGAAAGCTGCGCGCGGGTCCAGTCGATCGCTTCCTCGGCCAGCTCATTGAAGCCTTCAGTCGAGCTGACGATCGAGACCTGCTCATCGTGATTTCCTTTCACGACCGGACATTCGAGTTCCTGGATAATTTTCAGGCACTCTTTCGGGTTGGCGTTGTAGCCGACGATGTCGCCGAGACAAACGAAGTGGGTGCAATTCTGCGTCCTGGCATCAGCCAGCACGGCCTCGAGGGCTTCGAGGTTGGAATGGATGTCGCTGAGTATGGCGAAACGCATCGGCAGCAGGATTACTTCTCGTTCTCGGGAATGCGCTCATACAACGGAATTGCGAGTTTTTCTTCGAGAAATTTCAGCCGACTGAGGAGAGTGGGCAGTCGCTCGTGCTCGCCGAGGTCGTAAAGCTGCCGGAGCGCCTCGTAGGCTTCGCGTTCGTGGCCGGGCGCGAAGGAGAGTTCATAGCCGGCGAAACGCTTGTCGTACTCCGGCGCTCCCGGGAGAGCGGCGGCGCGCGCGTAATACTTGGCGGCGGCGGCATGGTTCTGGAGTTTTTCTTTGTAAAGGCGGGCGAGCGATTCGTAGAGTTGGGGCCGGTCTGGATTATTTTTGATCCCGCGCTCGAGGAAATTTTTTCCGAGGTCGATGTATTCGCGCTGAGCCTTGCGCCGCAGGAAGTCGTTAGGCAAGGTTTCATCTTGGAGCGCGGCGACGCTCGCATTCCAGGCCATGTGCCAGGCGGCCATGTCCCAGAAAAGGACAGAGCGCGGCTGGAGCGTGGTCGCTTGCCGAAAGAGGAGGAGAACACGACCCCACTCCGTTCTTTCCCAGGCGACGTGCGCCTGAATGAAAATAACGTCCGCCACGAGCGAACGAAATCCGCTCAACGCGGCCAGGAAACCGAGCTGCCCGATCTGTTCGCGCAGATTGAGCCCGAGCTGAGCC
The DNA here is from genome assembly GCA_963819975.1 of uncultured Verrucomicrobiae bacterium. Taxonomy (GTDB): domain Bacteria; phylum Verrucomicrobiota; class Verrucomicrobiia; order Chthoniobacterales; family UBA10450; genus Palsa-1392. Next base: position 46,791 of record CAWFYE010000019.1, read on the forward strand.
TGATGAAAATATGCGCTCCGATGTTGCTCGGTGAGTCTGCTCTCGATCGGCAGGCGAAGCGCGCCGAAGAGGAGAAGGAGCGTGCCGATGATGGCACCGCGAATCATAACTCTTTTCCGTGGAAGGAAACCCAGGCAAAGAACAGATAGATCGAGGTGTAGACGCAACTGAGGACCGCGGTTTGGGCGAAGAGCGCCAGCGGAATAGCGGTGCCGGCGACGACGTCATCGACCAGGTTAAAAAGCTGCAGATCGGGAAAGGCGAGGGCGACGAGGGCGAGGAACATCTTGGCCAGCCAGCCGCCGGCGTGTTCCTGGAGCCAGTATTCGCGGGCCGTCGCCTGGAGGTGACCGATGAAATAAATGAAAACCATCACCACGATGGTGAATATGTTGGAGGAGGCGAAGGTGGAGATGAAGAGGGTGAGGGAGGCGAGGAGAGCGGCCTTGAGATAGATGACAAGGATGCCAGGGAAGAGGTTGGCGTTGAAGGCCGACTCCTTCAGACTGCGGAGCGCCGACTCTACCTGCTCGGGGCGCAGTCCGGCTGTTTCGCGCAACATCTCGTTTGCCAGCATGTGTTCCCTAACGAAAAGAACAGCAAGAAAAAGAACGCTCATCGCGAGAATGCTGAGGCCGAGGAGAAGAAGAACGCCGGCCAGTTTTCCGATCAGATATTCGTAACGGGGCACCGGCTTGGCCAGGATGGTGTAGATGGTGCGATCCTCGAGATCGCGGGGGAGGAGCTGGGCCGTGGCGACGATCGCGAGGAGAGAAGTGAAGATGCTCATCGCGCCTAACGAAACATCTTTCAGGACCCGGAATTCCTGTTGGAAACTGAGCCGGGCCATGAAGAGCGAGTTCCCGATCAGGAGGAGAGCGAAGATAAGAAGGAAATAAAAGACCTTTAGCCTAACGAGTTCGGTGAAGGTGTTGCCGGTGATGGCGGCGATCCGGGCGGGCGAAAATGAGCGATGTCTGATTTTGGACATCGTTTACGTCCCACCCCCGGCGGGCGGCGTTTTCGTCGCCTCAAGGAACAAGCCCTCCAGCGTGGTCTGTGGCTGGCGCTGTTCGACAAGGCGAGTGTCAGACTTTTCGAGGAGCGCCGAAATCCGCGCGAGGATTTCGGGAGTGGCGTTTTCGAGGATGAGTTCGGTCTGGTTCTTGATCGCGAGCAGATCTTCGACCCGGCCTTCCCTGACGAGAACGCCATGGGCGAGGATGCCGACCCGGTCGCAGATCTCCTGGACCTGGGCGAGGAGATGCGAGGAAAGAAGAACCGTGATACCGCGCCGTTTCAGATTCAGAATCAAGTCGCGAATCTCGCGCGAGCCGGCCGGATCGACGCCCGCCGTCGGCTCGTCGAGCACGACCAGTTTGGGCTCCTGAATGAGCGCCTGGGCCAGTCCGATGCGCTGGAGCATGCCCTTGGAGTAGCCACCGAGCCGGCGGTCGCGCGCGTCCTGCAGGCTCACGAGATCGAGCAATTCGTTCGTCCGGGCCTGCAACTTCTTCCCGTGCAAACCGCAAAGTTTCCCATAGAAACGGAGTGTCTCTTTACCGGTCAGGTATTTGTAGAAATACGGATTCTCGGGAAGGAAGCCGACTGCTTCCCGGCTCCCGACCTCGCGGCTGTCGCGACCGAAAATTTTTGTCGTGCCCGTGCTGACCGTGACGAGACCGAGAATGATTTTCAAGGTCGTGCTCTTGCCCGATCCATTAGGCCCAAGCAGGCCGTAAACCTGACCGGGAGCGACTTCCAGATTCAGCCCGCGGACGGCTACCAGTTTCGCGCGCCGGAAAGGGATCGGGAAAACCTTTGTCAGGTTCTGCACCGTGACTGCTGGCTCAGTCATGGCGAATTTCGAAGCCGCGCGCCGAAGGTGGCTCGGCCATAATGGATTCCCTTTGATTGCGGATGTGCGCCCGCAATTCGCTTTGCCCAATCGCCTCAATGAAGGCGCGCACTTCCGGTTCTTCGCCGCTCGCCTGTAGCTCGACGCGGCCGCCCGGCAGGTTGCGCACCCAACCGACGACTTCGAAACCCATGGCGACGCGCTTAACCGACCAGCGAAAGCCAACGCCCTGGACGTTACCCTCAAAGAAAACCTGCAATGAAATCATGGGTGCGGTGGCGGCGAAAGGGAGCAGCTTGCGCGAGGGATGGCTCGACGCAAACGCGGTATTTATCTCAAACACGCGGGCGCGCGCAAGCTTATCGCTGTAAGAATGCGACCTGCGAAGACGGGCGCGGGGAAGGGCCTACTGATCAGGCAGCGGCGCGGGCTCGTAACGGAAATCGGGTGCCGGGCTCAATTCCGGAAGCGGCTCGGGCGGTGCGATGAGGCGCGGATCGTTGGAATCGAGCCCGAACTGTTCCCCTTGTTCGCTATGGCTGGCGACGATCGGGGTCGTCAACTCGGGCGGCGGTGCGAGCTTCTCCTCCACGAGCGTGTCCGCCGCTGGCCGGATATCCTCGCTCGCGACGTAGCCGCTTTCGCCATCCTGTAATTTTACTTTCACGTAACCGAACGAGGGCCGGATCACTTGCATAATCGAGTCGTGCGGCAACTGCATGTCCGGCCCGTTACCCTGCTGCGGACCGTAACGATAAAAGGGCGTCTGGCTGGCCGCGACCGCATACCAGGTATCGGTTCCTCCGGAAAAAACCTTTGGCTTGCCGGAAGAAGCGCAACCGGCCGCGAGCATGGCTGCGGTGGCGAACGGGAGGAGGCAACGCGCCTTCATTTATAGCTGTAAACGAAACAAACGCCCGCAGGTTCACCTTCTGTCAGCGTCACTCTGACAAAATACTCTCCGCTCTTGTCCACGGACAGTCCAGAAGCCGCTTTCGTGCCCGAGTTGAATTTTTCTCCGGCGACCTGGGTGCCTTTCTCATCGAACAAGTCGACCGTCAGTTTCTTCGCTTTGTCAGTCGCACCGGCGGAAAACCAATAGTCGTTCCCGGCATAGAGATTGACCGCGATCAGTTTGCTTTCGCCCTTGGCAAGGGTGCCGACCCAATGTCCATCCCGGAGTTTGAAGCCGTCGTTCGCGAAAGCACCTGCCAGTTCCAAGGCGACCTCCCGGGCCGCGACTTCCTGGTCGGTTTCGGCGAGGGCGCGACAGCAAATCGCGAGCCCGATCAACATCGTTAGGCAAAGAGAAATGTGGCGGCGCATGATCAATCCTTTTTCTGGATCTCGTCTATCAACTTGTTGACCCGCTCATTCAGTTGCGCGACCTCCGCAGAAGTAAGCGGCTGCCCAAAGGGTTTGGCGACAATCTGCTCGATCGATTGCAACTGCTTGTTGACGCTGCTGACGAGCGGGTCGTTCTGCAGCTCGGGCGAGATCTGACTGATCTTCGAGCGGATGAAACGGAGCAGTTCGGGTTCGCGAAGGATCTGGCCGAGCCGCTCGTCGTAGTTTTTCGCCACTATCCCGCTCACTACCTGGGTACCGCGAATCCAGCCGCCCAGGCTGACGAGTATAACGAGGTCCTGATCGCGATGCGATTGCATGGACGCTTTGACTTCGTTTTGGGTCGCTTCCAATTCCTCCTGGAGCGCGCTCCATTCGTCGCTTTCGGCGAATTGATTAATGCTGTTCCCTCGCGCCAGGATGCTTTCGCTCACCCCGAGTGCCTTGGCGAGTTTCACGACATCGCCGCCGGTGTTCTTCACCTGTTGCGAATCCTGCGCCTCGATCGCGATGAAGCCGTCGGCGATGAGTCCGCCGAGATTGAGCGCAATTTGGGCGCGCGTCTTGTAATTCATCGGAATCGGCCCGCGATAACGAGAAGCCCAATCCGGCTTGGCCGGCTTGCCGAGGGCGGAAAAAAGCTCTCCTGGCGTCGGGATGGTGACCGCGTCGGTCTTGATCGCCTGAGCCATTTCCGCCGCGGAGAGAGGAGCGGCGGTCGCGCTCGGAGATGCAGCGGTAGCGGTGGGGGACGACGACGGCTCGGGCGCAGCCAGGCCTTGGCCGGCCAGCACGCAAAAGATCAGGACGCTTCCGAATCGGACAAACACGAACCCAGATTAGCCACGCCTATCGGCAATGCCAACGCGAAAAATTTCGTCAGCTTTGCGATGGAGCGAAGCGAGGCTTTTTCTTCACGTCCCTTTTAGGGATGCGAGACTCATCGGAGGCCTCGTTCCAAGGGGATTTCCGGCTTGACATTTTCCGACTGACCGCCCCAGCCTACTGGCATGAAATCCCAGACAAAACAGCAGCGCAAAGCCAACCAAATATCGAACGGTCGCTGGACTACCTACGCGGCCGCGGCCGCGGCTAGTACCCTCGCGGCGGTGAACTCGGCTGAGGCCACTATCCATTATAGCGGGCTGATTAACCAAAAGATCGGTAACAGGGATACGCAGTTCTTCCCGCTTGGGGATGATGCCAACCTTGTCCTTGTTCAGGTGCCCCTTAAGCAAGGCTCCAGTTCGGTCCAGTTTGTCGGCTCCGCATTTTGTTATGCGAGCGGCGCTGTCTCGGCCGGCGTCAACGGAGGATTCTTTTTGACCTGTCTGAACTCCCGCGATCCAGCGTCCGTCTCCGCCCTCAAAGTTCGCGACAATATCTCCACGCGACCTTTCTTTACCGATCTTGGCGTCCTGGCGGTCAATGATGTCTATTCCAACTGTCTTGAGAAAGGACAGTTTGGGGACCGCGGCATCCATCTGCTGGGTTTTAAGTTTAATGGCGGCGACGGGGTGCAATACGGCTGGGCTCGCCTCAAAATGCTGGGTCGCCCCTTCAACCGGATGCAGCTCGTCGATTACGCCTACGGCGACCCCGGCGACACCGTGTTCGCCGGCCAAAAGTCGGGTGGCGTCGCGCCCGCCCTGCAGTCGCTCGGCGGTCTCGCGCTAGGGGCAGCGGGATTACTCGGCTGGCGCAGGCGACGGACGAATCTCCGCTAGCCGCACCGCAGAGACGAGCAGGGTCGATCCTTCTGCCGCCGTTCGCAGAGCGGAGGCCACGCCGAGAACTAGCCTGGAGGAACGTCCTGTCCGCCGAGGGACTCTTGGCTTGACCTTTTCTTAGCGAGTCACTCAAACTTGGATCAATGATAACCCAGACGAAACAGGAGCAGCGCAAAGCTAACTCAATCGCAACTGGTCGCTGGACCGCCTACGCCACGGCGGCAGCAGCGACCGGTTTAGTGGCCGCGCAGACTGCCGAAGCCACAATTCATTACAGCGGTCTGATCAACCAAAGAGTACGGGGCACCAGAACTTTTACGTTCGACCTGGCCTCGGGCGTCAGCTTTGCGGTTTCGCATCGCTGGGACCACAAAGGACCCAGCACTTCCAACGGTGGCGGCGAGGCCTACTTTTTCATTAATGGTCCGGGAGCAGCTTTCAAGGGCGCATACTTTTGTGCAGCCGGCGACCACGCCTCCGCTTCAAGGCTGAATCTTCGCGATCCGATAGCGGGTGGATCTTTTTTCCCGGGCTTTGCGGTCCTGGCAGTCCGCTACGGTGAGTGTCACGGCTATGGCGGCGACGGCCAATTTCAGGTGGACGGAGTTGGGTTCGTGGGTTTCAAGTTTAACACCGGCGCCGGCGATCAATACGGGTGGGCCCGCGTTAGCATGCAGCCCGAAACGGGGACCGGACCGACAGCTAATAAGTTCAAATTGCTCGACTATGCTTATGGTGACCCAGGCGAGGTAGTGGTAGCCGGACAAACAGAAAGTCGTAGCTCGGCGCCTGCTCTAGAGTCTCTCGGCGGCCTCGCGCTTGGGGCAGCGGGCTTGCTCGCCTGGCGGAAAAGGCGGACGGGTCCCAGCAAGCCGCACTGAGGAGATTAAGAGGGTCGATGCCTCCCGGGCGTCTTCGCAGAGCGCAGGCCGAGAATTTACCTGGCGAAAACGTCCGGTCCCCGCCGAGGGGATTGTTGAATTGACTTTTTCTCAGCGAGCTACTCAAACTACTTTTGATGAAAACCCCGAAGAAAGCAGCATCGCAGAATCAACTCCATCTCCACTGGCCGCTGGACGGCCTACGCGGCTGCGGCGGCGGCGACCGGTTTCGCGGCGGCTCATACGGCTGAAGCGACCATCCATTACAGCGGCTTGATCAATAAAAATATAGCCGGGAGGCACCGAGGTTACCCTTCCTCTGGACGCAGCTGGCGGCAGCTTTGTCGCTATTCACCGTAATTATGTCGCAGGTTCTAGCAGCTTCACTGCTGGCGGGGCGGCCAGGCTTTATTCCAATGGGGCAAAGTCAGCCGCTGTGAACGGCGTTTCTTGCACATGCTACAAATGGCAGCCGAGGTTTGCGCCTCAAATCTAGATCGGCGTGACGCGATATCGGCGCGCCCATTTGTCCCAAGGGGAGCTATCTTGGCTCTCGAATCTTATTTTAATGTCTGGTATACGTGCGGGAATTTCCTAGGATCGCGCGATTGGGTCTGGTCGGTTTCAAGTTCAACAACGGCGCAGGCGATCAATATGGATGGGTGCGCGTGAAAATGCTGGATGGTCGAAGAAATAAGTTCACGGTGGTCGATTACGCCTATGGCGACCCAGGCGATGTGGTCTTTGCCGGCCAAAAATCCACTGGCTCCGCTCCGTCTCTGCAGTCCCTCGGGGGTCTTGCCTTAGGGGCAGCGGGATTGCTCGCCTGGCGCCGGGGACGGGCGAAATAGCCCGCAGGAAGGGACCAGTCGAGCCGAAAAACGTTCTTTTCCTGACGCAAGACCCTCCATTTCTGAGTGGAAAGGGACGTCCTTTGACGGGAGAGGGACGTTTCCGGCCACGACAGGTAACTCTCACTCCGGGAGAGGTACCTTCGCCGGTCCGAAAGGGACGAGCGCTGCCAGGAACGGCTCGTTTCGGCGCGGCAGCCGGCTCGTCTTGGGCTCTCGGGAATTTCTGTTGTCCGCACCGATTTCCTCTGGCTTCTCGGACGATTTTATCTTTACTTCTCTCGATGGCCTGAAACAGTCGCGCCATGAGCGCTTCGCGTCGTCCCTGCCAAAGTAGTTCGATTTCCAATTCCCGGTGGGCCACCTATGGGGCGGCGGGCGCCGCTACTGCGGTCGCGGCGTCTCCTCACGTGGAGGCCGAGATCCATCACTCGGGCAAGGTGTCGATCAAATCGGCGTGACGGAAGGTGGGACGCAGGGGCAACTCCGACTGGATAAGCGCCAGGTCAGCTCCGCCATGAGGTCTCGCAAAGTCCTCCTCATTGGCTGGGACGCGGCCGATTGGGAGCACATCACTCCATTGCTCGAAGAAGGCCTCATGCCGACTCTCGACGCTTTTATTGATCGCGGGGTCATGGGTAATCTCGCGACACTTCAGCCCATCCTGTCCCCCATGCTCTGGAATTCGGTCGCGACCGGTAAGTTTGCCGATAAGCATGGCATTCACGGCTTCATCGAGCCGGACCCGCATAACGGTGGCGCGCGGCCTTACAGCAGTTACTCGCGTAAGTGCAAGGCGCTTTGGAATATCCTAAGTCAAAGTGGACTTAGGAGTAATGTGATCGGCTGGTGGGCAAGCCATCCGGCGGAACCGATCAATGGCACGGTCGTTACGAACGCGTTTGGCGGCGTCAGGTTCGAACCGGAAAAGGGTTGGACCTCCCCCAAGGGTGCGATTCATCCCGCTGAGAGAGTGCAGGAACTGGCCCGCTTCAAAGTCTTTCCTAACGAACTCACGGAGGCGCACATTCTTCCCTTCATCCCCGACGCGGCCAAGATCGATCAGAAGAAGGACAAGCGGCTGAGCTCCTTTGCCAAGGTCCTGAGTGATAACGCATCGGTTCACGCAGTCGCGACTGCGCTCATGGAAAGCGAGCCGTGGGATTTTACCGCGGTCTATTACGATGGGATCGATCACTTCTCCCATGCTTTCATGCCTTACCACCCGCCGAAGCTGGAGTGGATCAAGGACGAAGACTTCGCCATCTATAAGGATGTAGTGAAGGGCGCCTATCGCTTCCACGACATGATGCTGGAGCGTCTGCTCGATCTGGCTGGTCCGGATACGACGGTCATCCTGTGCTCGGATCACGGTTTCGAATCCGGCTCGCAGCGTCCGCATGGAACGCCGCGCGAACCGGCGGGTCCGGCGGCCTGGCATCGGCAATACGGTATCTTTGTCATGGCTGGCCCGGGGATTCGGCGGGATGAGCGCATTTATGGCGCCAGCCTTATCGATGTCGCGCCGACGGTTCTCACTCTTTTCGATCTGCCGATCGGTCAGGACATGGATGGCCGGCCATTGCTTGAAGCGTTCGAAGAGATTCCGAAGGTGAACTCCATCCCGAGCTGGGAGCAGGTGGAAGGCGAAAGCGGAATGCACACGGGCGAGCAGCAGCTCGACCCCGCGCAGGCGAACGAACTGATGCAGCAATTCGCCGCTCTCGGTTATATCGAAGATCCCGGGGCCGACAAAGAGAAGGCGGCCGAGGCAGCCGAGATCGAGGCGAAATATAACGTCGCTCGCACTCTTATGTGGAAAGGCCAGGCGAATGCTGCTCGACCCCTCCTCGAAGAAATCGTCAGGCGAAGGCCCTGGGAAGATCGCTTCCTCCAGCAATTGGCGAATTGTTATTTCCAAGGCGGCTATCTGGCCCAGACGGAGCGTTTGCTTTGTCTCGTCTCCGATGGTCACGAGCCGGACTCGGCTGCGGGCAAGCTCCTTTGGGCCCGGGTAAAGCTGGCGCGCGGCGACCTGGGCGGCGCCTTGCGCGCTCTGCTCGAAGCCGAGGAAGCGGCCCCGCAAAACGCGAATATCTATCTCCAGCTCGGCGAGGCTTACCTTAGACTTTCGCAGTTACAAAACGCGGTGACGGCTTTTCAAAAAACACTGGAGCTCGATGAGGACAATGCCCGTGCTTTTCTTGGCCTTTCAACGGCTTATCGCCGGCTGGGCGACAATCAGCAGACGGTCGATTGCGCGTTACGGGCGGTCAGTCTGCTCCATCGCCTGCCAGTGGCGCATTTTAATCTCGGCGTCGCCCTGGCTCGCTCGGGCGACAACGAACGGGCCGTCCTTGCTCTTGAGACCGCGCTCCGTTTTAACCCGCAAATGGTGAACGCTCACCGCTATCTCGCTCTTATCCATCGCCAGAAAGGAGGCGACCCGGAAAAGGCGCGTTTTCATCGCGAGGAGTTATTGCGTCATAGCCGGGCCCGGCGCCAAAGAGGTAGTCGTCCCGAAGATGCCAAACGCGAGCAGCTTTTTGATCTTCCCGAGATTCCGAAGCGGGAGGAGCGACTCGCAACTCTGCTCAAGGAGAGGCCGGATCCAAAGCCGGAGGAGGAAAAGTCCGGCAAGACTTTCGTCATTGTCTCGGGCCTGCCGCGTTCCGGCACCTCCCTCATGATGCAGATGCTGGAAGCGGGTGGTCTCCCCGCGATGACCGACAAAGTGCGCACGCCCGATGTCGATAATCCGCGCGGCTATTACGAGTGGGAGGAGATAAAGCAGATCGCGAAGAAGCCCGAGCTCCTCGATGACGAAGGCGCGAATGGGCGCGCGATCAAATGCATCTCGATGCTTCTCCGGGCGCTGCCGACAAAGCATCAATACAAAGTCATCTTCATGATTCGACCGATCGCGGAGGTGGTCGATTCGCAAAAGGCAATGACGACCCGCCTCGGAACACAGGGCGCGAAGCTTGAATTCGACCAACTGGTCCGCGGATTGCGCGCGCATCGCGAAGAGATGCGCAAGTGGGCCGAGAACATGCCCCACATCGAGTGGCTTGAAATCGATTATCCTGCGCTCGTACGCGAGCCGGCTCCGGGGGTATCCCGGCTGATCGAATTTCTCGGTGCCGAGCGTCTTCCCAACGAGGCGGCGATGGCGGCGGCGATCGATCCCACGCTCCATCGGCGCAAGGGGTAATAGCCGGGAATTCCCGCGTAGGTTGAGCCGAGCTCTACCGAGGCCAACATTCCGGCGGAACACTCTCTTGGGTTCTCGCGATAGCGGGTTTCAAGCTAAACGCGGTTCCACGCGAGTGGCCTCACACGTTGGCTTTCGTTTCAATAATGGCTCCGGCAACCAATACGGCTGGGCTCGCGTCCGTATGGATGGCCGGGACTCAAACTTTGGCTTCACAGTTCTCGACTCTGCCTGGGCGGATCTGGGAGAGCCTATCAAGCCTGGCCAGACAAGTTCTTCGTCGAATAATGCTGTAACCGAAGAAGGCTCGCTCGGGGTCCTCGCGCTCGGTGCGGCCGGCCTCGCTCTTTGGCGGCAGCGACGAAAATCTTGACCGCCGAAAACCTCGCCTAACGCACGTGGCCGTCTAGCGCGGCCGCTTTAGGCTTGTCAATCGCGCGTCTGGTGGCCACGCTTGAAGGCATGAAGACGCACGCACGAAAAACGGATCCCGTCCGGATTCCTTCCTCTCGCTGGCTGGCCTACGCTGGGGCCGGAGCGGCGACAGCATTAGCCAGTGTCGGCTCGGCCAATGCCGAGATTCACTATTCCGGTCACGTCGACTTCCCCTTCCGACACAACGATACGAAGGCCGTTGAGTTTGCGCTCGAGCCGGGTGCTTTCCTTCTCTTTCGCCACGACAGCAGCTTTTCGAATGACCGCGGGGCCGCTTTCTTTCACGCGGAAGGCGAGGCGTCGGGCGCCTTCGTCGGCTATTTTATCGGGTTCGAGTATGCCTACGCCTCGCGCATCAAGGGCGACGGCAATCGTTACATCTCAGAGGGCTACTTCATCGCCGACAAGGGCGGCTATTATTTTGCCACCATGGTTAAGGGGGGCGGAGGAGGGGGTGCCTGGAAGAAGCGCGGCACCGACTTTGTTGGGTTCCGCTTTAACAATGGCGCCGGCGTCCAGTATGGCTGGGCACGCGTCCACATGGGAGGGCAAAATAGAAACTTCGCCTTCACAGTGCTGGATTACGCCTGGGCCGATCCCGGGGAAAAGATCAAGCCTGGGCAAACCAGCTCCTCCGGCGGAAATGCGCCGGCCGAAGAGTCTCTGGGAATGCTCGCCCTCGGTGCGGCTGGCCTGTCTCTCTGGCGGAGAGCGCGTAAACCTCCCCAGCTTTGAGAGCCCTCGCGGAAACGCCTGCTCGTTTTCCCTTCCCATCGCAGCACAGGTTCGATAGCCTCAAAGGCATGAAAGCGCGCAGAGAAAATGACTCAATAAAGATTCCCGTATCCCGCTGGCTGGCCTACGCCGGCGCTGGCGTGGCCACCGCACTGGGTGGCGCCACTGCGGCCGATGCCGAAATCCACTACTCCGGAAAGGTCGATGCTTCCTTTCGACCCGATGAAAGGAAGACCCTGCAGTTTCCGCTCGATCAGGAAGGCAACTTTTTTAGCCTCGAGCATTACCTCACCTTTAGCGGCGTGGGCCATGTCTTCTTCGGGGTCAAGGGAGTGGTCGATGAAGGCGTTCGAGCGGTCGATGTGATCGAGTATTACCTCATGCAACGGCTCGGCACCGGATACATCTCCAACGGCAACTTCCTTAACGTGGATGAAGGGACCTTGTATGGGTTTGGCCGGGGACTATGGCTGAAACGCGGCACCAGCTTTGTTGGGTTTCGTTTCGACAACGGTGCGGGCTTCCAATACGGCTGGGCTCGGATTCAATATTTTGGCCAGAACCGGAACTTCGCCTTCAAAGTCCTCGACTATGCGTATGCGGACCCGGGGGAACCGATCCGAGGCGGCCAGACCAGCACCGCCGAGACGAATGAGATACCCGAGCAGGGCTCTCTCGGGTTCCTTGCGCTCGGCGCGGCCGGTCTCGCTCTCTGGCGGCAACGTCGCGAGCGCTCGTCGAGGTAGGTAAACTTCGCCGCCGTCGACTGCGCGGCCGGAATTTCGAGCCCCCTTGTCCAAAGAGGATTTGCGCCCCTCGCGAAGAGCGGCTAATTCCCTAACGATATGGCGGCCACCAGCATCAGCAAAATTCTGGCGCGCGAGATTCTCGATTCGCGCGGTAACCCGACGATTGAAGTCGATGTCCACCTGGAAGGGGGGGGCTTCGGACGCGCCGCGGTCCCGAGTGGCGCCAGCACCGGCGAGCATGAGGCGTGGGAATTGCGCGACGGCGAAAAGAAGCGCTACGGCGGCAAAGGCGTCCGCCAGGCAGTGACGGCGGTCAACGAAACGATCGCCCCGGTGCTGTGCGGAATGGATGCGCTCGCACAGGCTGAAGTGGATGAGGAATTGATCAATCTCGATGGGACGCCGAATAAGAAGAAACTGGGCGCCAACGCATTGTTAGGGGTTTCTCTCGCCACGGCCCATGCTGCGGCCGATTCGGAGGGTCTTTCCCTTTTTCGATATCTCGGTGGGAGCGAAGCAGAGGTCCTGCCGGTTCCGATGATGAATATTCTGAATGGCGGCGCCCATTCCGACGCGCCGATCGATTTTCAGGAGTTTATGATTATGCCGAAAGGCGCTCCGAGTTTTCCCGAAGCACTCCGCTACGGCGTGGAAGTTTTTCATGCTCTCAAAAGCGTGCTGAAAGATCGCGGGCTCTCGACCGCGATCGGGGACGAAGGCGGTTTCGCACCGAAATTGAAGTCGGCGGAAGACGCCCTCGAATCGATCGCGACTGCTGTCGAAAAGGCCGGCTACTCGTTGGGCGAGCAGATCTTTATCGCGATCGACGCCGCTTCTTCCGAATTTTACGACAAGGAGCAGAACGCCTATGTCTTCAAGAAATCGGACGGGTCGAAGCGCTCGGCCGACGAGTTGATCGATTTCTACGAATCGCTCGCGAAAAAGTTCCCCATCATCTCGATCGAAGACGGCTGCGCGGAGAATGATTGGGATGGTTGGAAGAAATTGACCGATCGGCTGGGTAAAAAAATCCAACTGGTAGGCGACGACCTTTTCGTGACGAACGTCGAATTTTTGCGGAAGGGCATCGAGCTGGGAGTAGCCAACTCTATTCTCGTGAAAGTGAACCAAATCGGCACCCTGACCGAAACCTTCGCCACGATCGATCTCGCGAAAGCGAACGATTACACCTCGGTTATCAGCCATCGCTCTGGTGAGACGGAGGACACGACGATTGCGGACATTGCGGTCGCAACCAACGCGGGCCAGATCAAGACCGGGTCGCTCTGCCGAACGGATCGAGTGGCGAAGTATAACCAGCTTCTGCGCATCGCGGAGGAACTGGGTGACAAGGCGGTTTACGGAGGTAAGATGCGCTAGTGGAAGCGAGCGGTTACGGCGATCTGCGCGCGCGACGCGAGGCCACCATCTGGCAACAGATGAACCATGTCCTGCGCGTCCTGCTTTTCATCGCGGTCTGGCTCCTCATCATCAGTTTCTTCCTTCCGCCCTACAAAAAACTGCAGCAAAACCGGGCGGAGATGGAAAAACTCCAGGCAGAGTTAAACGAGCAAAAAGCACTTCTCGCCCGGCAGACGAAGCGGGTCACGCTTTTGAAAACCGATTCTACCTACCTGGAAACGATCGCGCGCGACAGCCTCGAGTTGATGAAGGAAGGCGAGACTATTTTCCGTCTTGAGACGCGGCGCCCTCCCGCGAAACCGTGATGTAGACGCTTCGCTCTGCGAAGAGCGGGAGAAAGCGTCACTGCCCTTGGGTTTTTTACTACCAAGCGTACGTCCGCGCCTCCCAGCGGGAGCGATTGTGCGTCTGGAGCTAAGGCGACGGTCTCGGGCTGGGCTCCGGCGGATTCAATTCCTGCTCCATCCGACGCAAGAGCGGGATCGCCGGTGAATCAGGCGCCAGTCGCGGCACGCTCCGGATCAACGCCAGCGCCGCTTTCTTGTTCCCCGATTCAATCAGGGCATCGGCCTGTTCCACGATCGTGCGCAGGATGTCGTCTGGCTTTCGATAGAGAGAGTGGGCTTGTTGCAGATAGCTGACTGCGGAAGAAAAATTAGCGCTCTCTTTTTCGCTCAAACCGAGATCTTCGATCATCGGTCCGTTCTCGGCCCGGGTGGCGGCTTTCCGCGCCGCGGCCAGATAGTTCCCCCGCTCGCGCCGGCTGTTTTTCACCGCAAAGTCATGACACATCTGCCAGTCGCTCATTGGTCCCTTATCGCGCTTCGTATCGAGCTGCAACCAGGAAGCGTAGGGCCGGTAGAGCGGATCGCCGACGGCGACGTTCATCCAGGAAAGAGCGCGTTGCGACATGTAGACGCTCTCTGCGAAGGTGAAGCCATGAAGGAGGCGGTCGTTGAAAATATCGAGGTGCGCGGTGAGCTGGAGATACGGTTCGTAAACATTGCCTAACGAGGCCGCTGCGCCCTTGCTGAGGAGAGGCGCGACCCAGTTCGCGTCGGGCGAGCGGAGGGTGTTGGCGCTGAAGGAATGGATGTGGACCGCGACCGCGCCGGGAACGAAGGTAAATCCCGAATCGGTGAACGGTCCGTTCATGGCCCCCGCGTACCAACCGTAGTAGAGGGCGCAATCGTTCATCGGAAATCCGGCCGGGAAGAGCGCGGGCTCGGTGTCGTAAACCGTCGGAATGCCAGCCTGCCGCAGGTCCTTGACCACGCTCTTGAGCCACTGGTCGCCGTCGGCCAGGCCGCCGGTGGTGTTGTTTGCACCATCGACAAAGGCTCGTCCCCAGAGACCGGATTTCTCTGCCGCGATCGCGTCGCGGATCATCCGCCTAACGATCTCAGGAGTCGGCGCGTCGAGCCGGCCGACGAGCATGATCGGCATCTCGGTGAGCTCGAGAATCGGGCGAAAACTCTGGAAGTAAGGATTGTTCGCCGGGCCGGAGATTTGGCGCGAATAAAAGCCGAGCGTCGCCAGTTCCGAATCGACGGCGGCGTTATTCTGATCGGTTTGCTGATTGGGTTCCTTTTCGTCGCCCGGGTATTCGGTCGTGGCACGAATCTTCAAGGGCATGCCGCGGATGAGAGCGACGAAACGGATGCCGTTCGACCGCACCGACGGCTGGTCCTTCGCCTCCGTTCGCAAGCTCCACCATTTGCGTTCGGTGAAGGTTTTGCGAAGCGGGTCGGCAATCGTCGCGTCGTATTCCTGGCGGCTGATCTCTTCTTCGTTCGAGCATTCGAGGCCGACGAGATGGTCGTCGGGGATCTGGCGCGCCTTGGCGTAGTAATACGCGAGTTCAACCGCGTCCGGGGCATTGCGGTTGTAGACGACGATTGTGGCTCGGGCCAATTCGGTCGTGGCCTCGGCCGGGCGAACAGTTCCGCCTAACGAAAAGAGGATGAGCAGACCGAGTAGCCGCCTCATGGAGTCAGTTCGATTTTCAAACCGTCGTAGGCGAGGCCGGCATTGGCCGGCAATGTGCTCTCGGCGCTTTGCGGCAGCTCGTGGCAGATGTGGGTAAAAAGCGTCCGAACCGGCTGGACGCGCTCCGCCACTTCGAGCGCCTGAGCGATGCTCAAGTGGGTGGGATGCGGTTTCTCCCGGAGCGCGTCGATCACGAGTAACTGCACGCCCGCGATCGTCTGCGCAATCGCATCCGGCACCGCGCTGCAATCGCTCAGGTAAGCGAGCAGTTTCACGCCCTGCCGGGCGAAAAGATAGCCGTAGGTTTCGGAGCTGCCATGCGGGACGGGCAGGGGAGTGATGCTGGTTTCGCCTAACGAAAAAGGTCCGTTGGCAATGTGCGGTTCCGGCTTCAAATAGCCGGGCCACGGACTCGGATTCTTGAAGGCGAACTCGTAGACTCGTTCAAGATCAGCCATCGTTTCCGCCGAGGCATAGACCGGCATCACGCCGCCCCGGGGCGCGGCGAAACGCCGCAGATCGTCGAAACCCATGACGTGATCGGTGTGCGAGTGCGTCATGATGACGGCGTCGACCTGCCAGATATTCTCGCGCAGACATTGGGTCCGGAAATCTGTCCCGGTGTCGATCACGTAGGAGCCCTCCGGAGTTTCGAGATAAATCGAGGCACGGGTGCGATTGTCGCGTGGATCGCTGGAGCGGCAGACCGCGCAGGCGCAGCGGATCATGGGCACGCCCTGGGAGGTGCCGGTACCGAGGAAAGTGAGGCGGAGCGCCGTAGCCGGGAGCGACGATCTCGGCGATTGAGGATTTTCGGACTTCAGAGTGCGCAAGTTTCATCTGGCAAACCTTCGCTCTCAACTGTCAACTTCTCCCGATGGCGGTGGTGCTTAGTTTGCTCCGAATCAAAAATCTTGCGCTGGTCGAGGACCTGGGATGGGAACTGGCGCCCGGATTCACTGCGATCACGGGCGAGACGGGGGCCGGCAAATCGATCATCATCGGTGCGCTCAAGCTCCTCCTCGGGGAGCGGGCCGATAAGTCGCTCATTCGAACCGGCGCAGAAGCCTGCACAGTGGAAGCGATTTTCTCGGGCGATGATTTCTCGGAATTGAATCCGCGGCTGGAGGAATCTGGTGTCGAGCCTTGCGCCGGCGATTTGATCGTAAAGCGCACTTTTTCGTTAGGCGGAAACAGCCGCCATTTCGTCAACGGCTCGCCGGCCACGCTCGCGCTCCTCAAGACGATCGGTGACGAGTTGGTCGATTTGCACGGTCCGCACGATCACCAATCGATCCTCGCTCCGGATCGGCAGCTCGCCTTGCTCGACGGCTTCGCCCAGGCCGGCGGCGCGCTCCGCGATTACGAAGAAGCCTTCCGCCGACTGCAGAGATTGATCGCGGAGGAGGAAACCGTGAGCGGGGCAGAAGCGGTGCGGGAGCAGGAGATTGAGCTTCTCCGCCACCAGATCCAGGAAATCACCGCGGCGCGTCTGGAGCCTAACGAGGAGGAGGAAATTCACGAGCGCTACCGTCGGGCGAGCAATAGCCAGCGATTGATCGAGCTGGCGACGTCGATCTCGCGGCAACTCTCCGAAGCCGACAACTCGGTCCTCGATCAGCTCGCCGAGACGCAGCGTCTTCTGCGCGAACTGGAAAAGATCGATCCCGGCCTAACGGAAAGCGCGGGCGCCCATGCCGCGGCCGTGATCGAGTTGTCCGAAATCGCCCGCACCCTCGATCGGTATGCAGAGAATCTCGATCTCGACCCCGAGCAGCTCGCCCAACTCGAGCAACGCGTCACTTTGTTCGAGACTCTGAAACGAAAATACGGCGGCTCGATTAAGGAAGTGATCGCCTCTGGCGAACGGGCGGCAGAGCGGATGCGCAAGATCGAAGGCCGCGATGTTGAATTGGAGCGACTGGCTAAAGAAATCGCTTCAGCCCGGAAAACGGCCGAGCGCACCGCCGGGGTGCTGCGCAAGGCTCGCCAGGGCGCGGCCCCGAAGCTGGCGAAAAACATTCGCCAGCAGCTAACCGATCTGGGTTTTCGCCAGGCGGAATTTGAAGTCGCGCTCTCGGCGTTCGATACGCTCCGCCTGAGCGGAACGGAAGGGGTCGAGCTGCTCTTTTCGCCCAACCCTGGCGAGCCCTTGAAGCCCTTGCGCACCGTCGCCTCGAGCGGCGAAATCTCGCGCGTCATGCTTGCGATCAAGTCTGCGCTTGCCTTACAGGACGCGATCCCGCTGCTCGTCTTCGACGAGATCGACGCGAACATCGGAGGCGAAATCGCCAATGCAGTGGGCGCGAAGATGCGCACCCTGGCAGAGCGTCATCAAGTCCTCTGCATCACCCATCTGCCGCAGGTGGCGGCCGCGGCGGCGAACCATTTCGTGGTGACAAAAGGGGTGACGGACGGCCGCACCTTTTCCGAACTGACGGAAGTAAAAGGCAAATCGCGCCAGGAAGAAATCGCTCGCATGCTGGGCGGGAAGAGCGATTCCGCGCTTAGGCACGCCGCCACGTTGTTACGGTAATGCGCGTCTCGCGTCCGTCGATTTTCGCCGGACGATGGAACAGGGTCTGCTGAAAGAGAGCCCGCGCCATTTCTCTGCGGCGGCTCAATGAAAAACGATTCCAGCCCAACGCGTAACGAAATCGGTGCGAGCCCGACTGCGGCGCCTGATCGGGCGGCGGAGTTGTTCCGAGAACAGCAGCAGCGAGGCTATCGCGAAACAGATCGGCTCTTTGTCGGTCTCCTCCTCCTCGAGTGGGCTGCGCTGGTCGTTGTGGCGTTGGTCGTCGGGCCGGAGAGCGTTGGGGACCGGCTTTCGAGCCGGAATGCGCACCTTTGGACGGCGCTCGTTTTCGGGGGAGCGATCACGTTGCTCCCGGTTGCGCTGGCGCTCCTTCGCCCGGGCACGGCGGTCACCCGTTATACCATCGCCGCCTGCCAGATGTTGTATTCCGGGATTCTCATCAACCTGAGCGGCGGCCGATTAGAGACTCATTTTCATGTTTTTTGTTCACTCGTTATACTGTCGCTTTATCGCGACTGGCGGGTCTTTATTCCGGCCACGCTGGTCGTGGCTCTGGATCACTTTCTGCGCGATGCCTACCTGCCGCATTCCCTTTATGGATCACTCGTGGGCACGCCGTGGAGATCGCTCGAACACGTCGGCTGGGTGATGTTTGGGGATGTCTTCCTCGTGATCTCCTGCCTCCGCAGCACCAGGGAAATGCGGGCGACGGCCCTCCGTACCGCCGATTTGGAAGCGAGCCGCAAACTCAACCAGCTTATCATGAAGAACTCGCGCGACGTGATCTGCGCGAACGACATGGAGGGACGTTTCCTGACGATGAGCGCGGCCTGCGAGCCGCTTTGGGGTTACAAACCGGAGGAGTTAATCGGGAGAAGTTGCGTCGAGATGGTCCATCCGGACGACCGGGAAAGAAGCCGGTTTGCGAACCTCGAAATCATGGCCGGCCACCCGGTGAGTGATTTTGAGAATCGCTACATCCGGAAAGACGGGACGATCGTGAACGTACTTTGGTCGGCCTATTGGTCGGAAAGCGATCGAGCGCTCTTTCAGGTGGCGCGCGACATCACACACCGCAAGCAGGCGGAAATCGATCTGCAAAAATCGAACCGGCAACTGGCCTCGGCCCATCAGGCCACACAACTGATCATGGACAACTCCCAGGACGTGATTTGCAGTCTCGACGCGCAGGGCCGGTTTCTCTCGACCAATGCCGCCTCCCAGAGCCTGTGGGGTTATGAGTCGGAGGAATTGATCGGACGCTGCTATCTCGTCCTCGTGCACCCGGAAGACCGCGCCTGGTCGAAGGAAGCTGAGGAGGGGACGCGGGTTCGCGGCAAGCGAAGCGATTTCGTGAATCGCTGTCTGCGCAAGGACGGCGCGATCGTCGACGTGCTCTGGTCAGCCAGTTGGTCGGCAGCGGACGAAATAATGGTTTGCGTGGCGCACGATGTGACCGAGCAGCAGCGGGTAGAAAAAGAGTTGCGCGAAGCCAAGGAAACGGCCGATCGCGCAAACCGAGCGAAGAGCGAATTCCTCTCGCGGATGAGCCATGAGCTGCGCACGCCGCTCAATGCCATCCTCGGTTTCGGCCAGTTGCTTGATCGGCAGGATCCGCAACCCAGACAGCGTCCGCACGTAAACCACATTCTGACCGCCGGTCGTCATCTCCTCGAATTAATCAATGAAGTGCTCGACATCAGCCGAATCGAATCGGATCGGATGCAACTCTCGCTCGAACCGGTCTTCGTGCAGGAGGCTCTGAAGGGAGCGGTTGCCATGATCCGTCCGCTCGCCAACGAGCATGAGATAAATCTTTTCCTGCCGCCGGACGAGGAGATGGAGCATTTTGTGATGGCGGATCATCACCGCTTGAAACAGGTGCTGCTCAATCTCCTGAACAACGGAGTGAAGTACACCGAGGCGGGGGGCGCGGTCATGCTCGAATGCAGCCGCAACGGGGAGACCGTGCGGTTGGCGGTCCACGACACCGGTGTAGGGATCGCGCCGGAGATGCTGGAGCGCGCCTTCACGCCTTTTGATCGACTCGGCGCACAACAATCCGGGGTCGAGGGCACCGGACTGGGTCTGACCCTTTCGCGTCGGCTGGTGCAGGCGATGGACGGGAAAATCGGGGTCGAAAGCAAGGTGGGTGAGGGGAGTACTTTTTGGCTGGAACTGGCGCGCACCGAATCGCCACTCGCTGCGATCGCGGAGGGAAGGATTGCATTCGAGCGCGCTCAGCGGCCCGCGCTGGCAAGGCGGCGGACCATTCTCTGTATCGAAGACAACAGCGCAAACCTGGACCTGATCGAGCAAATCCTTCAGGAAGACCAGAGCATCGAATTGCTCACCGCGATGCAGGGCCGAATCGGACTCGATCTCGCCCGGCAGCACGCTCCCGACTTGATCCTGCTCGATCTGCATCTCCCCGATATGTCGGGCGCGGATGTCCTGGCCGCCTTGCAAGCCGGCGAAACGACACGGCGAATCCCGACGGTTGTGCTGAGCGCCGACGCGTCGCCGGGGCAGTTGAAACGACTGCTCGCGGCCGGGGCGCGCGAATACCTCACGAAGCCGATCGACCTCACGCAGTTTTATCGGCTGGTGGAGGAAACCGCCCCGGGCCAGCAAGAATGCGTTTCCGCCTAACGAACGCGAGCAGCTGAGCACGGCCCGGCGTTGCCTTTCAGAGCACAAATCGCTTTTCGGCGACCGGTGACCGCTGCTAGAGAACAGCGTGCTGAATTACATCTGGCTGGCTCTGGTCCTGCTCGCGGTCACGATCGGCGGCTGGAACGGCCACCTCAAGGAAGTGACCGAAGGCGCCTTCGACGGGGCGAAGACCGCGGTCACGATCGCGCTCGGCCTGATCGGGATCATGGCCCTCTGGCTGGGGGTGATGCGGCTGGCGGAGCGAGCCGGCCTTGTGCAAAGGCTGGCGCTTCTCCTGCGGCCGGTCATGAGCCGGCTCTTCCCAGGCGTGCCTAACGATCACCCGGCGATGGGCTCGATGCTCATGAACATGGCGGCCAACATGCTCGGTCTCGGCAACGCCGCCACCCCGCTCGGCTTGCGGGCGATGCGCGATCTGGAAAGACTCAATCCGCATCCGGGAACTGCGACCAACGCGATGTGCACCTTCCTTGCGATCAATACCAGCTCGGTTCAGCTCATTCCGACGACGGCGATTGCAATTCTGGTCGCCGCCGGTTCGACCAACCCGACCCGCATCGTCGGCACTTCGCTCCTCGCGACCTTGTGCGCCGCGACGGTCGCAATCACGATGGTGAAGCTGCTCGAGAAAGTGCCGTGGTTTCACGTTCGCGGCAGCGTTGTCGACGCGGGCGTTGACCCCGGCCGGATGCAGCCCGAGGCAGATTCGCCTGCGAAGAACGGGGCTGGGGTCGACGCCCCCGGCGACAACGCGCCTAAAGTGCCGCTCTGGGGAAAAGGGCTTCTCGGCCTCCTCGGGTTTTTCTTTCTTGGGCTTTTCGTTAGGCAGATTTTCCCGGAGGCGCTCGGCTTGCCCTTCGGCACGGTTCCCCCGCCAGCGAGTTATTTTGTACGAAGTGTGAGCGCGCTTTCCCTTCTCGCCATTCCGATGCTGCTCTCGTTTTTTATTCTCTACGGCGCGCTCTGCGGTCTCAAGGTTTACGACGAGTTTGTCGAGGGCGCGAAAGAAGGTTTCGGAGTCATTCTTAAGATCATTCCGTTCCTTGTCACGATGCTGGTCGCGATCAACATGTTTAAGGGCGCGGGCGGGATCGATCTTCTGGCCCGCGGTCTTTCTCCCATCCTGACTCCGCTTCATTTCCCAACCGATCTTCTTCCAATCGCTCTCATGCGGCCTTTGAGCGGCGGCGCGACTCTGGCGCTCTTCACCGATGTCGTCCATCGACTCGGGCCGGAAAACATCGTGAGCTTGATGGCGGCCACGATTTACGGCAGCACCGAGACGACATTCTATGTCGCGGCCGTCTATTTCGGTTCGGTCGGGATCAAGCAAACGCGGCACGCGATCCCCGCGGGTTTAATGGCGGATTTCGCTGGAGTGGTGGCCTCGGTGATCATTTGCCGGGCTGTCCTCTAAGGGGAAAAGATTTCCCTCGCCATCCCGTTGTCAGATTCTCTATGGTCCATTTTTCCTAAATGATTCAACGTGACTATCTGATAATCGGTGCCGGAATCGGCGGTGCGAGTGTCTGCGAAGGAATTCGTAAATACGACAAAAAGGGCAGCGTGACGCTGGTCGGGGGTGAGACCTTTTACCCCTACCAACGATGGATGTTGTCGAAGCAATTTCTGCGCGATAAGAGCCCGCCGTTGAAAAAGCTGCCCCATGTCGAAGACCGCTGGTACACAGCGCATAAGATCGAGACGCGCCTCGGCACAGTGGTGACGCAATTCAATATCGATCGGCGTCTCGCTGTCCTCGGGAACGGGGAGACGGTTGAATTCAAGAAGGCGTGTCTCGCGATGGGAAGCCGGCCGGTCCGGCCGCAGGTCGCGGGGATCGGGCTCGGGAATGTGATTTATCTGCGCACCACTCGGGACGCGCTCGCCTTGCGCGAGATGTCGCTCTCGGAAAAAATGATAGTCGTAGTCGGAGGCGGCCTCCTCGCCTGCGAAGTGGCGGCCAGTTTGCGTCAAAGCAAGTTGAAGGTGGCGGTCATGCACCGGCACGCCTCGCTCCTGAATCGCTACCTCGACCCGGATACGGCGGCCTGGGTCACGGAGCAATTCGCGAAACACGGGGTGACTTTGCTGATGGGCTCGAGCCTGAACGGTTTTGAGGGCAAAACCGTCCTGCGCAACATCCAGACGAAGAGCGGCGAGCGTGTCGCGGCCGGTGTGGCGGTCGTCTGCTGCGGCTCGGAACCGAACCTCGAGATCGTGCGCAACACGCCTCTCTCCGGGCCGCACGGTTCGCCGGTGACCGATTATCTCGAGACGGAAGAGAAGGGGATCTATGCGGTCGGCGACCTGGCCTTTTATCCCGACCGACTGATGGGCGGGATGCGTCGCCAGACGCATTGGGAAAACGCGCGCGCGCAAGGTTTGATCGTGGGGGCCAACATCACGGGCAAAAAGCGCCAGCGTTACGAGCAGATTCCTTATTTCTGGACCGAGATGTTCGATTTGAAATTCGATTTCGTGGGCGACTTCAACGTTCCGGCGACGCGGGTCGACCTGACGGGTTCGTATGCCAAGGCCCGCTTTGTCCTGCGCTATTACCAGGGGGAAAAATTGCGCGGCATCGTGCTCTGTCACCACAGCGCGAACGATGTCGAAGCCGCCAAAACGGAATTGCGCCACGCGCTCGGTAAATAATTTTTGCCTGACGAGCAGGACAATCGATAGCGCGCGTGCTAAAATCCGGCGCCCGAGATTTCGAGTGAAGGATTGCTCACCCGAACGAGTTTCCAATCCCACGGACGCCAGCTTTCGCGGCGCCAATGGAGGACAAACGGCTCCGTCAGGCTGTTGACACGCCCGACGATTTCCGGGGCAAATTCTGAGCCGCTGCCTTCGACTCGGATCTTCGCGCTCCACCAGCCGGCTGGAACATTCGCGCTCACCTGTGGATTGGCTGCGTCGATTGTGAGGGAGGAAAAAAAGCGCAGCACCAGACGGAGGCGTTCCAGAACCTCTTTCCGATCGTGGCCCCAGTCGTCGTGATAATCAGCCGCGATAAAATCGCCCGCGCCGGACCAGTCCCGTTCCGCAATCTGCTCGATGAAATGTTCGTTGTGGAGACGGACCTGTTCATCCGCCTGCCAGAGTTGGGACAACCAAAGCCCGACAATCGCAGCCAGGAGCGCCCCGGAGTAGAAGCTGATCTTGAAGGACGAGGGCACGACTTAGTGTTTTGCCGTAAGCGGCGCGTTTTCGGCGGTGGGACAACTCATTTGCAGACGGGTGGCCGCTTGGGCATGAAACGTGCAGTGCGGGTCCGGTTCAGCATGCTCTCGATTAGCTCTTTTATCATTATTTTTTGCGCCCTGCTCGGGTCGGTTTGCTGGGCTTGTGCAAAGGATGGAAACAAAATCTGATGCTTGATCACGAAGATCTAAAATGGCTGGCCGCGAACGCGAGCGAGCTGAATCGCCTCCTGCAGCAGTCTGCGCAACAGGCTGCGCAGATGCGCCTGCACAAAGGCGTAGACCCGCATCTCAATTCTCTCGGCGACCAGATCGAACGCGCTTCCCGATCTTCCCAGGCCATCTTTGACCGGATCGCCGCGGGCATTCTGGCGGGAGCGGCCAGCGCTACGCGGTCCGGCCCGGCGGTTGCGAGGCGGCGAGAGGCAGCCGGGATTTCGAGCCCGAGCTTTTTCACCAGGATGCCGGTCGGCGAAGTAGCTGTGGCTGAGGAATCCACAAGCACGCCTCTCATTCTCAATCCCAACGGCGGGCGCGAGCTCATTCTCCTCGTCGACGACGACAAAGAACTCCTCGAGATTACGGGCGACATCCTCGATTTCGAGGATTACCGCTTCATCACCGCCCACGATGGAATTGAAGCCCTCCAGATCTATCGCCGCCTTGGGCGAGAGATCGATCTCGTGCTCCTCGACTATTTTCTCCCGGTCATGGATGGCGACGCCGTCTTCGATGAACTCCAGGCGATCAACCCCGAAGTGCGTGTCGTCCTGAGCAGCGGCTTTTGCGAACAGGCCAGGGTTCGCAGCATGCTCGACCGCGGCCTCTGCGGTTTCATTCCGAAACCCTACACGGCCGCGAAACTGATGGAGCAGATTCGCTCGGTCCTCGACGCCTAACGATCCTCCGTCCGGACGATTCCCGCAAATTCACCGCCGTTGGCATCAATTTAGCTTTGCTGAAGGGAACTCTCCATGGCTCGCATCGACGCATTTTTCAAACTTATGTCTGAGGAGAAAGCCTCGGACCTCCATCTCGCGACCAACAATCCGCCCATGCTCCGCATCAACGGCGAGCTCGTCCGGGTGGATTATCCAGCGCTCGAAAACGACGACCTCAAGGCGATGGTCTATGAGATCGCGCCCGAGGGAAAAATAAAGGTTTTCGAGGAAACCTCCGATGTTGACTTTGGCTACGAAGTCCCCGGCGTGGCGCGCTATCGGGCGAACTTTTTCCAGCAGAAATACGGCATCTCGGCCGTCTTCCGCCTGATCCCATCCAAGATTCTGACCGTGGACGACCTCGGGTTGCCGCCGGTTTTGAAGAAATTTCCGCTCCTCAAAAAAGGGCTCATTCTCGTGACCGGCCCGACCGGTTCCGGCAAATCGACCACCCTGGCTGCGATGATGGATTACGCGAACCTCCAGCGGCACGACCACATTATCACGGTGGAAGACCCCATCGAATTTGTGCACCGCAGCCAAAACTGCCTCGTGCAGCATCGCGAGGTCGGAGTTCATACCCGCTCTTTCGCCTCGGCTTTGCGCGGCGCGCTTCGTGAAGATCCCGATGTCCTGCTCGTCGGCGAAATGCGCGACCTCGAGACGATCGAACTGGCGCTGACCGCGGCCGCGACCGGTCACCTTGTTTTCGGGACGCTCCACACTTCGAGCGCGGCGAAGGCGGTCGATCGCGTTATCGACGTTTTTCCAACCGATCAGCAAAACCAGATTCGCGCCACGCTAGCCGAATCGCTCAAGGGCGTCGTGGCCCAGAACCTCTTCAAACGAGTGGATAAACCAGGGCGGGTCGCCGGACTCGAGATTTTGGTGGTCGACACCGCGATCGCAAACCTGGTACGCGAAGCCAAGACCCACCAGATCCCAGGCATGATCCAGGTTGGCAAAAAGAAGGGGAACCAGCCGCTCGACGACGCGATCATGGAACATCTGCGCCAGATGCGCATTTCGCCTGAGGAGGCCTACGACAAGGCGAGTGATAGAAGGAAATTCCGCCCATTCCTAAAGACTCCGCCCGACGACTTTGAGGAGTAAGCCCCCCCGCCATGAGAACGCCCGATCTCGACCGCATCCTTTCCGCGACGCTGAAAACCTACAAGGGCATCTCGGACCTGAATTTTTCCGTGGGCCATCCGCTGCAGGTGGAGGATTTCGGGGAACTCAAACCGGTCTACGTCGATCCGCCGATTGATTCTCTGACGCCGTTTCAAACCGAGCAGGTCGCTCTCCTCCTCATGCACGGGGATCGCCGACTGATTCGGGAATTTCTTCATACCGGCTCTTGTGATTGCAGCTACTCGCTCTCCGACGAGGCGCGCTTCCGGGTGAACATTTTTCGGCAGCAGGGCAATTTTGGGATCGTGATGCGGAAGCTGCAGGCCGAGATTCCCTCATTCCAAAGCCTGGGGCTGCCTCCCATCTGTAAGGAGATTGCAAAGGAAAAAACCGGACTCGTCCTCGTAACCGGCGCCACCGGGAGCGGCAAGACGACCACCCTGGCTGCGCTCCTCAACGAAATAAACACGACCCAATCGGTTCACGTCATCACTCTGGAAGATCCGATCGAATTCATTCATCCGCCCGCGCGTGCGACTTTCAGCCAGAGGGAGCTTGGGCACGACTTCGACAATTATCCCAACGGCTTGCGCGCCGCCCTTCGTCAGGCGCCAAAGGTCATCCTCGTCGGCGAAATGCGCGACCGGTCGACGGTCGAAATCGCGCTCATGGCGGCGGAAACGGGCCACCTCGTTCTCAGCACCCTGCATACGGTTGACGCCGGCCAGTCGATCAATCGTATCCTCGGTCTCTTTTCGTTAGGCGAAGAGCAGCAGGTTCGTCTCCGCCTGGCCGACAGTCTGCGTTATGTAGTTAGCCAGCGACTCGCGCCCAAGACCGGCGGCGGGCGCCAGCTTTTGATGGAGATCATGGGCCATAACCTGCGCACCCAGGAGGCCGTTGCCCTCGGCGAGTCCGAAATCCGCAGCTTTTACGAAATCATTGAAGCAAGCGCACCCTTTGGCTGGATCACGTTCGACCAATCGATCCTCAAGGCCTACGAGGACGGCGTCATCACTGAAGAAAGCGCCTGTTTGTTTTCATCCAAAAAAGGCCGCGTCACGCGCGGGATCGATCTCATCCAGAAGACACGGGGGATCGAGATCCAAAGGGAAGCGAGCTTGAGGCTCGATCTGCCCTCCAACGCTTTTCGTTAGGTAAGCGATGAAGACCGGCCAAAAAAACGACTTTTTCGATCTCGGCGATCAGACTGCCCTCGTCTGCATCGATCACCCCGCCTACCAGAAATTGATTGTGCCGCAACTGGTTGAGCTTGGCTACAAGGTGCACCTCGGCCTTTTTGAAGACGATATCCTGCTCAAGCTCGCCACCTACAGCTATGATGTGGTCATCATTTACGAGAATTTTAAGGGCGCGAGCGCGGGCGAGAATCCCATCCTCAAGGAAATGGTTCGGCGAGCCAGTCCCTTGCGCCGGGAGCATTTCCTCGTCCTCCTCACGCACCGAAGCACTACGAACGACGCGATGAGTGCGTTTGTGCAGAGCGTTGATCAGGTTCTGAACATCGCCGACGTCGCCAATTTCCGCCCTGTCCTGCGACGCGGGGTGGCGCAGCACCAGGAACTTTACCAACCGTTCCGGGATGCCCTGCGCGTCATGCAGACGAGCTAGGAACGGCCGAGCCCAAATCTTCCGCGGCCGCGGAAGTTTTCCATACAAGATCGCTCCCACACGCGATTTTTGGAAAGGCCAGTTGCGGGCCCGTCCGGCGGCATGGTAATCTTGACTGCGCATACATGAAGCTCGTTCAATGGGTCCGTTTTAGTTGGGATTTGGACAAGCTTCCACTTCCGGGCATCGCCCTTCCCCCGCATTATTCCTTTACCCCAGGCACGCGTGCGGACGAGAAGGAATTGCGGATCGTTATCAAGCGTTGCTTTGCTCACGACACTTCCTGGGGCGTCGCGATTCACGAAATCAACGGCATGCTCGACGGCTGGTTGGAACGTGCCTTCGATCCGGAAAAAACCGGCATCTGCCTCGCTCTTCGTCACGGCTTGCGCATGATTGGGGCCGCGATCCTAATTCCTGATCCGGCAAGCGAAAATCACCTCTCGCCCGGGCCCTGCATCTTGATGGAATATCGCAACCGCGGCTTCGGCTCAGCTTTGCTTGGCGAATCGCTTCGCCAGCTGCACGACGCCGGTCTTCACCGCGCCACTGCCCTCGCCAAAAGCAACGCCCCGGTCGCGAAATTTCTCTACCCGAAATTCAACGGAATCCTCACCGCGGGGGACAGCCCGCTCCTCGCGGCGACAACTGCCTAACGAATAATTCCGCGCTCGCTCTCCGTGATGAAGCGCACGATCAACTGCACTTCCTCGCTCGCCCCCAACTTCTCCCGCAGCGCTTCCACTGCCTGGGCCGTGTTCATCTTGCCACGGTAAATCAGTCGGAACGCCTCCTTGATCGGCTTGATCTTCTCCGCGGGATAACCGGCTCGCTCCAGTCCGACCTGGTTGATTCCGCGGACTTCGGCCGGGTTGCCATCGGCGATCATGAACGGCGGCACGTCCTGCACGATCTTGGAGCAACCGCCGGTGATCGCGAAGCGCCCGATCCGGCAGAATTGATGGACCGCCGTCAGTCCGCCGATAACCGCGTGATCGCCTACCTGAACGTGGCCCGCGAGCGTCCCGTTATTGGAAAAAATAACCGCGTCTCCAACGGTGCAATCGTGGCCGATGTGCGAGTAAGCGAGAAAATTTCCGCGGCTCCCAACCCGCGTCTTTCCGGTCCCGGCGGTGCTGCGATTGATCGTCACGAACTCACGAAAGACGTTCTCATCGCCGATCTCGAGAAAGGTTGGTTCGCCGCGATATTTCAGGTCCTGCGTTTGCTGTCCGATCGAGCAATAGGCGTAGAATTTGTTCCCGCGCCCTGCGCTGAGCGGTCCTTCCAGAGTCACATGATGCTGCAGCCAGCAGTTCTCGCCTAACGAAACTC
Source organism: uncultured Verrucomicrobiae bacterium (assembly GCA_963819975.1). Classification (GTDB taxonomy): domain Bacteria; phylum Verrucomicrobiota; class Verrucomicrobiia; order Chthoniobacterales; family UBA10450; genus Palsa-1392. The sequence continues at coordinate 75,468 of CAWFYE010000019.1, forward strand.
CGGCGGCCACGATGCAGTAGGGGCCGACGACCACGCCGGGGCCAAGCTCCGCCGCGGGGTCAACGATCCCGGTCGGATGGACCGTGACCGCGCTCATTTATCGAGGAAGGTGAACATCAGCTCGCCTTCCGAGACGACGGCATCGTTCACCACGCAGCGACACATCGCCTTGGCCAGTTTGTTCCCGCGCGATTTTGTCAGCTCAGCGTGAATAAAGAGCGTGTCGCCCGGGAAAACCGGTTTGCGAAATTTCACCCCATCCGCGCTCATGAAATAACCAACCCGACTCGCACTTTTGCTGATCCGCATCATCAGCACGCTCGCCACCTGCGCCATCGCCTCGACCTGCAGCACGCCCGGCATGACCGGATGTCCGGGAAAATGCCCCTGGAAAAACGGCTCGTTGATCGTGACCGATTTGATCCCGAGACATTTGGTTTCGCCTTCGAAGGAAAGAATGCGATCGACCATCAGGAAGGGATAACGGTGCGGCAAGATTTCCATTACCGCGTTGATATCTAGCGCCCCTTCGTCTTTCGGAAAACTGCGTTTCGGCAGCATCGACTCCGTCGCCGCCTGCACTTTGGCCAGGGCTCGGGCGAGGTCGGTGTTGATCCCGTGGCCTGGCTTGACCGCCACGACGTGCCCGCGAATGGCGCGGCCAAAAAGCGCCAGATCGCCGATAATATCGAGGATCTTGTGCCTAACGAATTCGTCAGAAAAACGGAGCGGTTCCTTGCTCAGGACCGATTCCCCCCTGACGACGATCGCGTTCTCCAGACTTCCACCCTTGATCAGGTTTTTCTCCATCAGGGCCTGCACGTCCTCGTAGTACACAAAGGTTCGGGCGGGCGCGATTTCGCGTTCGTAAATCGCCGCCGTGATCGGGGTCGACATGAATTGGGTGAAGCGATTGTCCGGTCCGGACTGGGTGCAGGAGATGCGAAATTCGTCATCCGGCAGCAGGACAAGGAGGGAGCCGCTTTTGCTTTCGATCGAGATCGGTTCGCGCACATGGAAAAAATGGCGGGGCGCTTCCTGTGCGACGATCCCGGCTTTCCTGATCGCTTCGACATAGGCCAGCGCGCTCCCATCGCCGATCGGTGGCTCGTTCGCGTCCATCTCGATGACGGCGTTATCGACCTCGAGCGCGGAGAGGGCGGAAAGGACATGCTCGACGGTGTGCACGCGCATCGAGCCTTCGCCGATGGTGGTCGCGCGTTCGACCGTTTTTACATTCGCGATCGTAGCATCGATCGTCGGCTCGTCGGCCAAGTCCTTGCGCTTGAATTTGATCCCGGAATTGGCCGGCGCGGGCTGGATTCTAAGCGAGACCTTGGCGCCGGTATGGAGTGAAGTGCCGCTGAGGGAAGCGGCCTTGGCGAGAGTATGTTGGAACTCGGCGGCGGAAGGCATGGCCCGCTACCTAACAGAATTTTCCAGCGCTGGCCAGTGACGCTTTCTCATCCGGGTTCGCGATTGACCGCCTCGAGGCCGCCCCACTACGGTGTCGCCCATGAAGAAGCTTTTCTGCGGCGTGGCGATGTTCGAACTCCTGGCCATCTCCGCATTGGCACGCGACGTCGTCGTTCATGCCGGCACTCTGCTCGACGGCGTCAACGACACGCAGCGTACCAAGGTTTCCATTCTCATCCACGACGATCGCATCAGCGCGGTCGAGCCGGGATTTGTCACGCCGGCCGGAGCGGAAGTGATCGATCTTTCCAGCGAAACGGTCATGCCGGGGTTCATCGATTGCCACGTGCATATTGCGTCAAAACTACCGAGCCAGGTGAATGCGACGGAGCATTGGCTGACCCACACCGCACTCGATAGGGCCTTCGACGGCGCGGTTTTTGGTCGCGCCATGTTGCAACAGGGTTTCACCGGCGCGCGCGACGTCGGGGGTGGCGATGACACGGTTGCTTTGCGCGATGCGATCAACGCCGGCAAGCTGGCGGGTCCGCGCCTCTGGGTTTCGCTCGAGCCCCTCGGGCCGACCGCCGGACACGGCGACCCGCGGAGCGGACTCGATCCCGGTCTTTCGCATCCCGGTTGGTCAAATGGAATCGTCAACACCCCGGATGAAGCCCGCCTTCGGGTGCGCGAGCATCGCCGGCGCGGCGCCGACCTGATCAAGATCATGCCCTCGGGCGGCATCGCCTCGAACGGGGATAATCCCCATCAGCAATTGATGACCGACGACGAGATGCGCGCCGCGGTCGAGACCGCGCACTCGTTAGGCTTGAAGGTCGCCGCGCATATCTACCCGGCCGCCGCGATCGAGGCGGCAGTGCGCGCCGCCGTCGATTCCGTCGAGCATGGCTCCTTTGCCACCGCGCAAAGCTTTACCCTGATGAAGGAAAAAGGCACCTGGCTGGTGCCGACGCTCACCGTTTACGAAATCTATTATCTCGCCGCGCGCGATCATCCCGAGCTCCTCACGCCGGGAACTGCAGCGAAAGAACTAGCGAACGACCCGCTCCCGAAGAAGAACTTCCCGCTCGCCGTGAAATCGGGCGTGAAGATCGCCTACGGCACAGACATCGGGGAAGGGGATCACACGATGGAGTTTGGCCTCATGATCGCCGGCGGGTTGACGCCGATAAAAGCGCTCCAAGCTGCGACCCGCGAAGCCGCGGCCTTGCTCGGCGCGGCCGATCGCGTGGGTTCAATCCAGTCCGGTCGTTATGCCGATCTTGTAGCCACTACGGGCGATCCGCTGAAGGATCCCTCGCAATTCACGAAGGTAAATTTCGTCATGAAAGGCGGAGTCGTTTACCGCCGAGGCGGGGCACCGACGGTCGCGGGCGTTCGGTAACGCCCGCCCGCATTTCTCTCAGAATCCGCGCGTGTACCAGACGCCGCCAGGGCCGTTGTAGCTCGCGCCTTCGCCCCAGATGACGTGATTCGTTCCCGCGCCATCGACCGAGAGGCTGAGATAATCGCCATACGGAAACATGTAGCCCGCGGCGCTTTTGTACGGGGGGCCGTCGGCGCGGTCGGATAAACGCACGATGTCGCCCCAGGTTGTCCCGCCATCGGTCGTGCGGCGATAGAATGTGTTCCAGGCCCGGTTATTGCCATCCGCGCTGCCCTGCCAAACGACGCGGAAATCGCCCGCGGTCGGTCCCGCGGCGATGGCCGGAAAACCATTCGTGTTCGTCTCGTTAGGCTGAGAAATCTGCACCCGTGGCGTCCAGTTGATTCCGTCGTTCGAAGTCCTGATCCACATCGGTTGCGGTTCTTTCTCCGCGTCGCCCGCGTGATACGCGACCATGATTTGTCCGGTCTGGTCGACCGCCACGCCCCCGGTGGAGGAGAAAAATCCGTAGCCGCACCCTGGCGTCCCAGAACATCCCGGCGGCGGCGCCGAAGTATCGACGACTGTGCTCTGCCAGCTCGCTCCGTGGTCGTGCGAGCTGACGATATTGATCTCGGCCGGGCCGCGATAATTGAGGAAGAAATCGATCGAGAGAAAATAGACGCTGCTGTCGGGAGCGATCGCCGCGCCGTTCGGGTCCCACCAATGACCCGGGGTCGGACGGTTTGTCTTGATCGGGGCGCCGAAAGTCTGCCCGCCGTCGCGCGACGAAACCAAATAGCTGTCGTCCATGTTCAGCCCGACGTGGACATCCTGGCCATCTGGAGAAACGGCCAGCCACGGGTGATCGGTCCACTCGAGTGAAGGCGCGATCACGACCGGCTCCGTCCAGGTCGCTCCGTGATCGTAGGATTTGATCAACGTGCTCTTCCAGTTTAGGCCGGCCAGCCAGACGGCGAAGACCGTTCCGTTGGCGTCGACCTGCACCTGCGGATCGGCCTGCCAGACCTGCACGCGCCTAACGAGTTGGTCCGCGTCCCAGGTTTGCCCTCCGTCGGCCGAGCGCCGGATGAAAATTCCCGAGAGCCGCGCGCTGAACCGGGTCGTCATCTGATAGACATAATTGGAAGTGCGATCCGCGGCGACGAATGGTTCCCAGTCGTCCTGCCCGCTCCAGACACGCTCCGAATCCCAGCCGGTCGCGGCCAGCGAAGCGCGCGGCTGCGATTGCACATCGGTCTGCGTGGCGAAGTTGCGCCCGGTAGAACGTTCCTTGCGTTCGCCGTGAGCTCGAATGGTCTCGCGCTTGGTCGCCCAGGCGACGCAGATAATCGCAAGCACGACGAGGACGGTGGCCACGCCTAACGAGAGACCGAAACGTCCTTTCTGGAGTCGACCGGGAGACTGCGTAACGACCCGCAGGACGCGGTCGCTATGGAGAGGAAGACGCTCACTCATGGGTCTATCAGCGTAACGAAGTGAAGCTTTCCCTGGCGAGGGAAATTCCCTCGCTTTGTCTAAGGAGGCTCGGTTTTCTACCGACGATGATTCACGCGCGAGACTCGCTGATTTGTGGGCCCCATGCCCGCCGCCACACCTTCGCTTCGTTCTCTCATTGCAGGCGCGGCCAGGCTTTCTGCTCTTTCCCTATATGGAGCACTCCGTAGAGAATTAGGATACCGGCGGCCGCTCCGACGACACCCTGCGGGCCCAACCCAATCGAGAAATTTACGACCACGCCAACGAGCGCGGAGGCTACAAACGCCCAAAATCCCCAGCGCTGCCATCGCAGGAGCGCCACCGCCGAAATCACATTCACGACTCCGCAAAGAGCCAACGCCCCAAAAGCCCAGGTGGGCATTTTGGCGCCGCGACTTTGCAACCATCCGGAGCCGAAAAGGTACATCAGGGACAAAGAGGAATTGAGGATGATAATGAAAATCAAATAGATCGTGAGACAGCCGTGGCGTCCCGTTGGTGCAGGTGGAGTGCTCGGAGGGTCAGTGCTGGTCTCGTTCATCGTATTTGGGTGAAAGGGCTACCACCTCAGTGTGCCCGCTGGAAATACTCGAATCATGGCGCCGATTCTGTTGATCGCGAACGATTCGTGCAAGCCTGGAGTGCCGGGAAACCTCCTGAAGGATCCTGGCGTTTGTGACCCGGAAACATTGCCATAAATTTGCGGTGTGAATGCGGCGCGACCAGTCCGATCCGCTGAGACAGCGGACTCTGCAACCTAGCGACTTCCGCGGCGCGATTTCACAGGGATCGCTTTGCGCACCGGGATTGGAGTCGCTATGTCCTGCGGATATTTCTTGGTCGTCGGCCAGATTAATCGCCACGGCTGGGTGCGCAAAGTGGCGGTGAAGTCTTTGGTGTTGCTGATCGTTTCCTTCAACTCGGGGGTGAGGCTGTCGAGCGCGTTCTTTAGCTTGGCGGAGCTGTCTCGGAAATTGGCCAGGGTGACGGTGATATTGTCGTTCTTCGTCAGCTGATTGCTCAGGTCTTCGATGTGGGCGAGCGATTTCGAGAGGTTGCTCTCGGACGCGGTCAGGACGTTGATCTGCTCGGTGAAGATTTTGAAATTCCCGAGGGCGAGGGTAAGGGGCGAGTTCTCGTCGGTGATTTTGTTCAGGTTCGCGGCCGTGTTTTGCAAGGTCTTAAATGTAATGGTCGCCTCAGCCGCGACGGGGCCGACGATCCCGAGCAGCTTGGCGATCGCTTCCGCGAAATCAGGTACCCGGTTGCCGGCGAAGACCTGTCCGGACTCGGCTCGACCGGAGTGATCGTTTCCTCCGGAAATATCGATGGCAGTTTCGCCTAACAATCCCAGGGTCATGAGGCGGACGGCGGAATTTTTGTAGACGACCGCAGTGCGATCAACCTCGACATCGATCCGCACCTCGAAGCGCGGAAGCGCTTTCGGGCCACTGCCTTCGGAGCCTGTGACGGTGCCGAGATTGCCCGCCGCTTCGAGAGCGCGAGCGGCTTCGTCGCGCGAGACGGGCGAGGAGAGAGTTTTGACCTGGCCGACCTTGCGCCCAGCGAGGAGGACGGGCGCGCCGAGTTTAATCCCGGCGGCGTTATCGAAATAAACTTTGTAGACGACAAGCGGCCGGAAGAGCCCGGGCGCGCCGAGCATGATGAGGATAAATACCAGAACCGCGACCGTGCTCAGGACGAGCAGGCCGGTCATGATCTCATTTCGTCGCAACTGCATCTTTGCTTCCTTCCAGGATGGGACCTTCGGTGCTGCCGCTCAGGAATTGCTGCACGACCGGATGGTCCGAGTGCCGGAGTTTGTCGGGCGAGGCGTCGGCGATGACTTCACCGTGGTAGAGCATAGCCATTCGCGTGCCGATGCGAAAGGCGCTGTCCATTTCATGGGTCACGATAATGGATGTCACCTTCGAGCGCTCGGTCAGGCTGATGATTAATTCGTCGATGACCGAGCTGATGACGGGATCGAGCCCGGCGGAAGGTTCGTCGAACAGGATCAGCTCCGGATCCATGACGAGGGCGCGGGCGAGGCTGACACGTTTGCGCATTCCGCCGCTCAGCTCGGAAGGCATCTGGTCTCTCGACTCGAGCATACCTACCAATTCGAGCTTTTCGTTCACGATCTTGTCGATCTCGGCGGTTGTCTTGCGGGTTAATTCCTCGAGCGGAAGGGCGACGTTGTCGCGCACGTTGCGTGAGCTGAGAAGGGCGGAATACTGGTAGACCATCCCGATCCGGGCGCGGACCTGCTGGAGTTTGCGGCGTTTCAGACGCGAGATCTCGAATTGCTTGAAGAAGATTTCGCCCGCAGTCGGCTGGAGAATGCCGAGGATGAGACGCAGGATGGTGCTTTTCCCGCTCCCGCTCTGCCCCATGATGACGAGCCGATCGAGCGGCTCAACTTTAAGGGAAACACCGGTGAGGACCTTTTTCCCGGGAAATGCGAGCTCTACCTCCCGCAGCTCGACGACATGATGCGACGGCTCGTTCACGGGAAAAAGACGATGTAAACAATGTTGAAAAGGGTATCGAAACCGATCACGACCGTAATCGCGGTCACTACACTCGAAGTGGTGGAAGTGCCGACACCGGCCGCGCCGCCTTTGACGGTCAGCCCGCGGTAGCATGCGATCGCGCCGATGATCAGGCCAAACATGAAGCTTTTCAAAATGCCGGTCACGATGTCGCGAATGAGAAGCGCGTGAACGACCAGATCCTGAAAATAGACGAAGGCGATATTGAAATAGGCGCGCGAAATGAGCGCGCTCGCGAAGATTGCGGCCACACTTGAGATGACGCTCAGGCAGGGCATGAGAGCGAAAAGCGCCAGCATCCGCGGCGCGACCAAAAACCGGAGCGGCCCGATCCCCATCGCTTCGATGGCCTCAACCTCCTCCGAGACCTGCATCGTGCCGAGCTCGGCAGTGTAAGACGCACCGATCCGCGCCGCGAGCATGATGCCGGTGAGCAACGGACCTAGTTCGCGAGTGAAGGCAATCGCGACCAGGCCGGGAACAAGGCGCTCAGTCCCAAAGCGCTCCAACTGGTAGCCGGTCAGAAGCGCCATCGTGAGCCCAAGAAAGAACGAAACCATTGCGACCAGCGGCACCGATCCGACGCCGGCCCGCTCGGTGTAGCTGAAGAAACTCGCGGCTCTGAACGGGACGCGTCCACGCCGGATGCGATCGGCCGTCTCGGCGACGGTATTGATGACGAACCAGAACATGCTCCCGACTTGCTGGAGCACGGAGCGGCTCTTCTCGCCGACGTCAGCCACGATATCGGCCGGCGCATGGACGAGCGTCTCTGCGGTCCCTGGCGACTGGGAAGGTTGCGCGGCCATTGCGGGTGAAGTTGCCTTACTTCAACGGAGCGGCAAGTTTCTGAACCGCGATGGGACGGACACTCCGCCCCACCTTCGAATTCCAAATATGCTCCGATTCCACACTGTCTTTTGGTTGTGCAGTCTGCTCCTTGCCAGTTCCATCACCGCTCAAGAGAAAGAAGAACCCATGAAATTTGGCATTGTGGTCCATGGCGGCGCGGGGACAATCGAACGTAGTACGATGACGCCGGAGAAAGAAAAGGCGTACCGTGCGGGACTTGAGCAGTCACTCAGGGCCGGCTACGCAGTGCTCGAGCGCGGCGGGTCGAGTCTCGATGCGGTTGTGGCCGCGATCAATGTCTTAGAAGACAATCCTCTTTTCAACGCCGGCAAGGGCGCGGTCTTTACCCACGAGGGGACGAACGAGCTCGATTCCTCGATTATGGACGGCAAGACGCTCCAGGCCGGGGCGGTTGCGGAGGTGAAGCACATTCGCAATCCGATCAGTCTGGCGCGGATGGTGATGGAAAAATCACCGCACGTCATGCTGGCGGGCGATGGCGCGGAGGCATTTGCGAAGAAAATGGGCGTGACGTTAGTTGACCAGAAATATTTTTACACCGAGGAACGCTGGCAAGCGTTGCAGAAGGTGAAAGCGTCACCTGCGCCGATGGGTGACAAGGATCGCCACGGAACAGTCGGCGCCGTAGCGCGCGACAAAGCGGGAAATCTCGCAGCCGGCACTTCCACCGGCGGGACGACGAACAAGCAATTTGGGCGGATCGGCGACTCGCCGATTATCGGCGCCGGAACCTACGCGAACGATCAAACGTGTGCCGTCTCATGCACGGGCGACGGCGAATATTTCATCCGGGCGGCCGTCGCACATACCGTCTCGGATCTGATGCAATACGAAGGAATGCCGGTGCAAGAGGCCGCCGAACTTGCGCTCGAAAAGGCGAAGAAACTGGGCGGCACCGGTGGCCTTATCGCGCTCGACAAGGATGGCAACTATGCGATGCCCTTCAACACATCGGGGATGTATCGCGGCAAAGTCGGCTCCGACGGCAAGGTGAGTGTCGAGATTTACAAGTAATCTGCGAAGCACGTGTGGGAGAAAGCTTGGCGCAGGCCAAACTACTCCACAATATCCAGCGTCGCCTTCTGTCCATGCCGAGCGGCAGCGCTGGAAAGGAGCGCGCGAATCGCGCGGATGGTTTGCCCGTTGCGCCCGATAATCCGGCCGACATCGGTCTGCCGCATCTGCAATCGGAAGACGATCATGCGGCCGTTGGGGATTTCCGAAAGCATGACCTCATCGGGAAATTCGACGAGTTGCCGGATGATAAACTCGAGGAACTGTCTCACGCGGCGGAGTGTAGCGACGCCTCGAGGCGTTGTCCAACCTGAACCGGGCTCGCCGATCCCGGCTAAGTTACTCCGCGGCGGCTTCGGCCGGTGTGGCCTCTTCCTCAGCGGGGGCCGCGGCAGCGCGAGCCTTGGTTTTTTTCAGGAGGCTGCGGACCGTGTCGGACGGCTGGGCACCGCGCGCGATCCAATGCTCGACCCGGTCCACCTTTAGCATGCTGTTTTCACCCTGCACCTTCGGATCGTAGGTTCCGATGATCTCGATGAATTTGCCGTCGCGCGGACTGCGGCTATCGGCCACGACGACTTTGTAATAGGGGCGATTTTTCGCGCCTTCTCTGCGTAATCTGATTGAAACGGCCATGCTGCTGAAAGTGAGGTGTTGAGGTTGTGGGCTGCGGGGGAGGGAACGAATCGCCCAATTCGGGAAAATCGCAAGTCAGCTCTTCATTCGCGACATTTGCGCCATCATCCGCTTCATCTTGCCCGCGTTCTTCATCATCTTGCGCATCTGATTGAAACGCTGCAGCAGATCGTTCACCTGGGTCACGGTGCTGCCGCTCCCCCGCGCGATCCGTTGCCGGCGGCGCGCGTTTAGAATATCGGGGCGCTTGCGCTCCTCGTCAGTCATCGAGAGGACGATCGCTTCGGTTCGCTTGATCTGCTTCTCGTCCACGTTCAGGTCCTTGATGTTGCCGACCCCGGGCAGCATCCCGAGGATGTTCTCGAGTGGACCGAGTTTCCGCATCATTTTGAACTGGGCGAGGAAGTCGTTGAAATCGAAAGAGGCGGTGCGCAGTTTCTTCTCCATCCGCGCGGCTTCCTCCTCGTCGATCGCCTCGGCTGCCTTCTCGACCAGGCCGACGATGTCGCCCATCCCGAGAATGCGGCCCGCGAGCCGATCTGGCACAAACGCCTCGAATTGATCCAGCTTCTCGCCAACGCCGGCAAACTTGATCGGGCGCTGCGTGACTTCGCGCATCGAGAGGGCCGCGCCGCCGCGCGCGTCGCCGTCGAGTTTCGTCAGCACGATTCCGGTGATCCCGAGCGCTTCGTGGAAATGCGTCGCCACGCTGACCGCCTGCTGACCAGTCGCGGCGTCGGCCACGAGCAGGACTTCCTGCGGTTTGAGGAATTCCTTCAGCTGCTTGATCTCTTCGATCAGGACGGCATCGATCTCTTGGCGTCCGGCGGTGTCGAAAATCTGTACATTGCTGCCGGTCTGTTCCGCGGCCCAATCAAGGCTCGCGGCAGCTGCGCGCTTCACGTCCTTTTCGCTAGGCAACGGGGTAAAGACCGGCGTATCTACCTGTCGTCCAAGGGTCGCCAGTTGCTCGATCGCGGCCGGTCGATGCAAATCGCAGGCGATGAGAAGCGGCATGCGGCCCTGTTTTTTCAGGTAGGCGGCGAGCTTCGCGGAGGAGGTTGTCTTACCGGCGCCGTTCAAGCCGACCATTAGGATACGGGCCGGCTTCTCGAGATTGAGCGGCGCGGCGTCGCCGCCAAGGAGTGCAGTCAGCTCGTCGTGGAAAATTTTCACCACCTGCTGGCCGGGCGTGACACTGCGCAGGACATCTTCGCCCAACGCCTTGTCTTTCACCCTTGCGACAAAATTTTTCGCGACCTGATAATCGACATCCGCCTCGAGGAGCGCGAGCCGCACCTGACGCATCGCATCGGAGACGTTTGCCTCCGTGATCGAGCCGTGACCGCGGAGATCCTTGAAGATGTCCTGCAGTTTATCGCCGAGTTGTGAAAACATGATTCGTTAGGCCGGGACGGTCCTTCCGGGGCGGTTCACTAGCACGGAGTGGCACACGTTTCCAGCCAGACGCCTGTTGCTCGTGCTCTGATATTCGCAAATCGCTCGCGTTCGATTCATGTTGCACGCGATCGATGAACAACACTGTCTTCCTCCACATCGTCGAACGCCTCGAAGGTTTCCTCGGGAAGCTCCCGGATTCCATCCGGAACCCGGTCCTGAACGAGCTGACCCCGCTGAAGGAACTTTTCCTCCAGCAGCGCCCGCCTCGTTTTGTCCTGACCGGTTCCCATCCGATGCCGCTCTTGGAATTCGCCGCCCGGATTTTTGCCGAGGGTGCGCACGAGACGCCCGCGCGCGAGACGCTGACCGGCCTTTACCGCTGGCAGACAATTTCGCTCGGGCACCACGGATCGATTCAACTGCTCGACGCGCGGGGCGCGGATGAAGCGGCTCTCGCTATGGTGCGCGAAGAATTGCAACGGCAGCCGGCCGATTTTTTCTTTTTCCTTCCGGCCGAACACGATGCGAAAACCGCGACGCGCCGGGAGGCTGAACGACTCGAAAAATTGCTCAACTGGAATAGCGGTTCCGGCGTCGGCGCGAAATTGATCGAGCTGCGGAACAATGCCGCCGATTCGGCCTGGCCGCTTGCTCAGATGCCGGACGCGCCCGCCATCCGGGCCAGCTTGCTCGGCGTTTTTGCGCTCGGCAGAAATCTGCTCGCGACTCTGGCGAGTGAATTGCCTAACGAGGCTCGGGTCGAGATGGTGCGGATCGGCGGCGACCGCGAAGCGCAGAGCCAGATCGCGGAGATGCTCGTCAAATCAACCAGCGCGATCTGCGCCGCAATCGGTGCTCAGCCGATTCCCCTGGCCGACCTGCCGGTCCTGACCACGCTCCAACTGGTCATGGTCTCGGGGATCATGTACATCAGCGGTCGCGAGCGGAGCATGCGGGCGGCGACCGAGTTTATCGGCGCGCTCGGAGCGAACGTTGGCCTCGGGATGGTCCTGCGCGAGGGGACCCGGGCGGCACTCAAATTTTTCCCGGGATGGGGGAACGTCGTCTGCGGGATGGTGGCGGGCGCGGGGACCTTTGCGATCGGCCGCGCGGCGACGGTCTATTTCATCGAAGGCGCGACTTTGCGCGACGCGCGTCGGGCCTTCGTGCAGAACAAGAAAAAGCGAATCGCGCTCCCGGGAAAAAAACCAAGGGCGTTGCGCGAGCGTGTGTAGACGCTTCGCTCTGCGAAGCACGGGGCGAGGCCAGGCCACGAACGAGACTTCTCTCGCGCCTCGCAGAGGGAGGCGTCTACAACGCAAAGAAGCCCGAGAATAACTTGTGAATAAATCTGCGTTTTCGGCGCATATTGTTCACACAAATTTGTGAACAGCTTTCGACCTCTAGGCAAAAATCCGAGTCGTTTTCTCCGCGCGTCATGAAGTTGTCGGATATTGGAGGCACGCTGCGCGAAATCCGCGTGGTTCCGGTAAAAACTCTTGGCCAGAATTTTCTCCACGATCAAAACCTGGCCCGCTGGATGGTGCAGCAGGCCGGGATTTCCACCTCGGAGTTTGTCTTGGAAATTGGCCCTGGTCTGGGCGCGATCACCGAGCCTGCGCTCGATACCGGTGCAAGAGTTTTGGCGATCGAAAAGGACGGGAGATTGGCGGATTTTTTGCGGACGCGGTTTGCGGATCGCCGTTTTGAAATCATCCACGGTGACGCGCTCGAGTTTGAAGTGCGACGCCTTTTTCCTATGGGGCCGGTCAAGTTGTTAGGCAATCTGCCTTATTATGCTTCGACCCAAATTCTCCTGCGTTACCTTGAACAGCCAAGTCCTATCTCTGTCGCAGTGTTGATGTTACAGCGTGAGGTGGCCGCTCGTTTATCCGCTGCTCCGCGTTCCAAGGATTATGGAATTCTTACTCTTGTCGTACAACTACAATGCCGCGTCGAATATTTGCGGACAGTTCCGGCGAGTGTTTTTTTGCCACAACCGGAGGTGGATTCCGCTTTTGTGCGGCTGACCCCGCGTCCGCCTAACGAGTTGCCTGATCATGATCGGGAAGCGCTTCTTTCGCTTGTTCGCCGCGGTTTTTCGCAGCGCAGAAAACAACTTGGAAAATTGCTCAAGGAACAAGTTGCCGATTGGCGGTGCGCCGCGCGAGAGATCGGCGCTTCGCCCACTGCGCGGGCGGAGGAACTGTCGCTCGCGCAATGGATCGCGCTCTCCAATTTCGTGCAGCCGCCGACCTCGCGCGGCTCAGGGATTGAACTGGCCGAGCAGTTCGCGGTGGTGGATGAAATGGACCGCGTGACGGGCGCCGCGGCACGAAGTGAAGTGCATGGGAATAACTTGCGGCACCGCGCCGTTCACATCTTTCTTTTCAACCCCGCAGGGGAGCTTCTTTTACAGAAGCGTTCCCGCTGGAAAGATCGTCATCCGAACGTTTGGGACTCGAGCGCAGCCGGTCATGTGGGTGCGGGCGAGGAATACGACGCCACCGCGACGCGCGAACTGCGCGAAGAGCTGGGCGTGACGACGACCCTGGCGCGCGTCAAGCAACTGCCGGCCTCGGAAAAGACCGGCCAGGAGTTCATCTGGCTCTACCGCGGCGCGCACGCCGGACCTTTTACGCCGGCCCGATCGGAGATCGACGCAGTGCAGTTCTTTGCGCCGGAGGTGGTGGCGCGCTGGCTTGAAGAAAGACCGGGCGATTTCGCGCCCGGCTTCCTCGAATGCTGGCGGGTTTACCAATCCGGGAATGATCCCGCCTAACGAGGCGACGCTAGCCTAACGTTTCTTTTTCGCTGGCTTCGAGCTTTTCTTGGCGGCCGCTTTTTTGGCGGGCGCCTTGCCCTTGCCGCCGGCGGAGAGGGTCGTCCGGGGAGGCAGATCGCCCATCACTTCGCGGCGATATTTGCGGGCCGCTTTGCGGGCCTGCTCTTTGCCGCCGTAAACGGCGTCGCTGAACATCCGCGTGCCAGTCGACGAGCCGCGCACGAAATGGACCTGGAAACCATGCGTCTGTTTCTTGGCGCGCGGTTTGGTGTCGATGCGTTTGATGTTTTGCTCGGAGTCGGGATTGGATCGTTTCCTCATAATAAGAATTGTTTTGGCCTAACGAGTGGAGCGTAAGGTCAACTTTTCGCTTATGCAAATGCAGGCCGCACGAATTTTGAAATTTTTCAACGCGCCGCGCGCGGCGGAGCCGCCGGCAGGTCCCACTCCGTCATTTTCTCCGCATAGATCGCGCGCGGCAGCAGCACGTAGCAGGGATGCGCGTCTTCCCGCAGCCACTTGATCAATCCGACGAGCGCGCTCTCCGCCATCGTCGTGCATCCGGAAGTCGGACGCGACACGCCGCGCCGGATGTGAAAGAAGATCGCGCTCCCTTCGTTAGGCCGGGGCGGGTCGGAATTGTGCCGGATCTCGACCAGCCAGCGGTAGGCAAAGTCGTTATGCCGCATCTTCTCTTTCGCAAACCAGGGTGGCGGGTTATCCGGGTCGGCGATCGTAACATGGAGGTTGTAGTCGGGACGTGAAGGGTCGTCGATCCAGGCGTCGGCTTTGGTCACCTGATGAAAGGGGAAATTCGCCCCGGCCGGAAGGGCCGGATCATAGGTGTAGATCCTTCCGATGCGAAAGACACCGGCCGGCGCCCGCCCGTCGCGTTCTTTTTTGCGCAGCCCCTTTTCTTCCTGACCGGCAAGTCCGCGGCCCCAGGCGAGTCCGCTTTTCCCGAACAAGACCGGGACCGGCTGGCCGACGGGCTGCCAGGGTCCGGAAGCGGAGCGCTCGAAACGCTGCAACTCGCCGCGCATCGAGTCCCAGGTGGGTGCGACCGCCACAATCAACTGTCGGCAATCTTCCGGTACCCCGGCGGCATGCACACTGCTGGGCAGGAAGAGCAACGCGGGCACGATCAAGAGGCGAAGGAAGCGCATTTCAAAACTTAGACGCGCAGCCGGCGCGATCTGTCCAGCTGAATTCGACATGACAAAGAAACTCGCGGCGCTCCTCCTCGTCCTCTGCGCGCTCGGGGCCTATGCGCCCGCTTTGCAAAATGGATTCGTCTGGGACGACCAGGCGCTCATCCTGCGCGATCCGCTCATCCGGAGCTGGCAACTGATCGGCGAGGGCTTCATCCATTTTCTTTTCACGGATGCGGCGGCCTCGGATTTTTATCGACCGCTGCAGCGGCTTAGTTACACCCTCGACTACGCGGCCTTCTTCATTTCACCGATGGGGTACCATCTCGTTAGTCTGCTTTGGCACGCGGCGGCGGCGGTCGCGCTCTTCTTTTTCGCGGAGGAATTTCTCGCCCGCTGCGAGATGGAAGCGGCGCGTCGCACTTGGGTCGCGTTTGGGGCGGCGCTGGTCTGGGCGTTGCATCCGGTGCAGAGCGCGGCGGTGGTGTATGTGGCGGGCCGGGCCGATCCGCTGGCGGCGGCGTTTGGTTTTTTCGGACTCTATCTCGGCCTCCGCATGCTGCGCGCGGACGGCTATGGACGCTGGGGTTTTGGAACTGGCGCCGGTCTCTCTTTTTTGGCGAGCGCACTGAGCAAAGAGATCGGGCTGATCTTTCTCCTTGTCTGGCTGATCATTGCCCTCGCGCAACGTCCACGTCGGGCATTAATGGGAACGGCCGGCCTGCTCGCAGGGGTACTCTGCGCCTACCTCAGTCTGCGTCTGACGGCCGAGCGCCAGCCGGCCCCGGTGGCGCCGCCTGCGCCGCTTCTCGTTAGGCCAATTGTCGCCAGTCGGGCGGTGGCTGAGTACGCCGGTCTGCTCGCGCTTCCCCGGCACCTGCATATGGAACGCGATGTCGAGACCCGTCCCACGGGGTACAACCCGGAGAGCATGGCGGCAGCCTCCTGGCGTGAGCTGCAGACTCTCCTCGGTCTCCTGCTCGTGGCCGCGGCCATTTTTTTTCTTTGGCGCGTGCGGCGGCGGCCGGCGATTTTGCTACCGCTCCTTTTCGCGCTGGTCTGCTATTTACCGGTCAGCGGATTGATCACGCTCAACGCCACGATCGCCGAGCACTGGCTTTACCTGCCGAGCGCCTTCCTCTTTCTGGGCGTGGCGGTGGCCCTCGCTTCTTCAGGGTGGCTGACGGAGAAGAATCTACGCGCCCGTGTGGTGATCGTTTGCCTGACGACCTGGCTGCTTTTCCTGCCGGTTCGGACTTTCCTTCGCACTTTCGACTGGAAAGATCAGCGCACTTTTCTCACCCGCACGATCCGGGACGGCGGAGATTCAGCCCGGATGTGGATCAATCTCGGCGGACTTGAATTAACGGAAGGAAATCTCCTCGCTGCCCGTCAGGCGCTCGATCGTGCTCTGGCGAAAGACCCGGGGAATTCGCTCGCCTTGCTTAATCTCGCCGCCGTTACGATCAGGCAGGGCGATTTCCCCCAGGTGCGCGCCATTTTGGAACGGATCAAGGAACCACCCGAGCTGCGAGCGCGGGCGGAAGAGAGTCTTGCCGTGCTCGAGAACCGGGAAAGCGGCAAAGTCAATCTCACGCGGTTGCGGCTGGCAGCCCGGCTCGGGTCGTCGAACTGGATGATCGAGAAGCGCTACATCAAGGCGCTGGCCGATCTGAATTATCCGGAGCGCGCGATTACAGAATTGAGGACCTGCCTGTCGGTTGCGCCCTATCGCGCGGAGAGCTGGCAGATGATGAGCACACTCCTTGACCGGATCGGTCGGCCTGATGAAGCCGCGCTGGCGCTCTCTTTGGCGGAAGCGAACGACGTTCACCTGTGCAGGCGCGCGGCGGTTCCGCTCTAGGACGCTTCAGGTCGTGGTTGGCGTAACGGCGTTCTCGACGCGCGCCGTATCCGAGCCGAGGAATTTCATTCCGACGAGCCAGAAGAGACCAGATAGGAGCATCATGATGGCGATGATCGCGAAGCCGATGTTCAGATTGGTGTGCCCGGCGACGTAACCGATCGCGGGAAAGGCGAGAGCGTCGCCGAGGGCGTGAATAACGAGAATGTTGAGTGCAAAGGCGGTCGCGCGCACGGCTGGAAAAGCGACGTTGGCGAGTGCGGTATTGGAAGGTCCGGTATTGAGAAACCCAAAGAAAACCGCGCCGAAGAGAAAGCCCCACGCGCCTGGAAAGGGAGTAAAGAGCATGGCCAGAAAAAGCGGTGCGGCGATGATCATGCCCACTCCGGAAACCAAAAAATAGGAACCTGGATACCGGCGCTGCAACCGGTCCGCCACGACACCGCCGAGCAAAGTGGAAAGAAGCCCGGCGACGGCCGTAATTCCGCCGAAGACTGCCGTCGCCGAAGCTGGCTCGCCGCGATAACGCAGGTAAGCGGAGAACCAAAAAGCCAGGCCGCCAAAGGCGAAAGTCATGGCGGTTTGCGCCAGACAATTGATGACATAGGACCGGGTCTGAAGAAGCGAGAGGTAATCGGCCCAACTTGCGCGATCCTCAGCCGAGCGCGCGACGCCGCGACCGCGCGGATCGCGCTGTGTGAAGCAAAGCAGGCCGAGAAGGAGGCCGGGCGGTGCGACCAGATAAAACGCCCAGCGCCAGCCGAGATGAGCATTGACCAAACCGCCCAGGACATAGCCCAGCGCGCCGCCCACGGGGATGGCGGCGCAGAAGATCGACAGGACCCGGCCGCGGACCGAGATCGGAAAGAGGTCGGCCAGAATGGTGGGCGCGGCGGGGCCATAACCGCCTTCTCCAATGCCGACGAGCACCCGCGTGAAAAGCAAAATTCCAAAAGTGGCCGCGAGCCCGGAGGCTCCGCTCGCCAGGCTCCAGAGAAGGACCGCGCCGCCGATGATAACCCAGCGCGAGAAGCGGTCGGAAAGCCAACCCAAGGCGGGCGCGGAGAGCATGTAGGTGACAAAAAAAGCCGTGCCTAACAATCCGCTCACTGCCATCGCATTCGGGTCGTTAGGTAAAAAAAATGTCGCGCGAATTTCCGGTTCGACCGCCGCCAGGACATAGCGATCGATGTAATTAAAGAGGTTGATCCCGAGGAGAAGAGCGAGGGCGGTCCACGCGCCGGGCTTGAGCTGAGATCGAGTCATCATCGAATTGCCGATTGCAGTGGGCGTCGCCCAGATTGTAAACCTAAAAAAGATGCCGCCCATTTCTACGCCCGAACGCGTCCTGCGTTTCTTTGGACTGCCGCTCATGCGGCTGATTTATCGTGTTCGGACGATCGGTCTGGACCGTCTGCCGGAAGGCGGTTTTTTGCTTTTGCCTAACCACATCACCTGGGTCGACGCCCTGATTCTGCTTGTCGCTTGTCCGCGGCCGATTCGCTTTATCATCGACCGGGAATATTACGAAAACCGCCTTCTCCATCCCGTTCTGCAGGCGGCCGGCTGTATCCCAATCACCTCTCGCCGGGCAAAAGATGCGATGCGGCGCGCGGCGGAAAAAATTCGTGAAGGGGAGATCGTTTGTCTTTTTCCCGAGGGAGAATTGTCGCGTTCGGGTACTCTCCTGCGCTTGCGTCGCGGTTATGAAGTGATTGCGCGGCACGCGGACGGCCCTGTCGTGCCCGTCTGGCTCGATCAGCTGTGGGGCTCGATCTTTTCCTTTCAAGGCCGGCGCTTCTTCACGAAATGGCCCCAGCGCTTTCCCTATCCAGCGACGGTCGAATTCGGCCACCCGCTCGCGCCTAACGATGCCGATATCGCGACGGTGCGGGAACAATTGCTCAAGCTTGGCGAAGACTGTTACAGCCGCCGGCCGGCCCTGCGCGGACATCTCGGGCAGGCGGCGGTGCGAGGTCTCGCGCGGCATCCTTTCCGGACCGCGGTGATCGACGGCATGGACCAAAGCGAACTGAGCCGCGCAAAATTGCTCGGGGCGGCCGCGGCTCTGAGCCGTTATCTGAGCAAAAAATTTTCGGACGAACGAATCGGAATCGTGCTTCCGGCGAGCAAGGCCAGCGTCGTCGCCAATCTCGCGGTCGTGCTCGCGGGCAAGGTGCCGGTTGGCCTCAACTTCACCAGCGGGCGCGCCGCCCTCGGACGCGCGCAGGAGATCGCGGGCTTGCGGGTCGCCATCTCGGCCAATGCTTTCACCAAGCGCCTAACGGATTTCCCGTGGCCGGAACATGTCGTGCAACTCGATGAAGTGCTGCCCGGTTTGAAGGCGAACGTTTTCCTTTGGTGGATGGCGGCGATCGTTCTGCCAGGCGGCTGGTTCGCCCGGCTGCTCGGGTTACCGCGGGAAGGGGACCACGCCGAAGCCGTGCTCCTCTTCACCAGCGGCAGCTCGGGCGATCCGAAAGGTGTTGTCCTCAGTCATCGCAATCTGATCGGGAACGTCTCGCAGTTTCGCATCATGCTCGACGCGACCCGCGAAGATCTGCTTCTCGCTTCGCTGCCGTTTTTCCACAGCTTTGGTTGCACGGTCACGCTCTGGTTTCCGCTCATCGAAGGGGTACGGATCCTTACTTATCCGAATCCGCTCGAGACCGCGAAATGCGCTGAACTAATCGAGCGCCATCGCATTACGATCGTGCTCGCAGCGCCGACCTTTCTGCGCGGCTATCTACGCAAAGCCGAACGCGAGCAGATGGAGAGTGTCCGCCTAACGATCACAGGAGCGGAAAAATTGCCGCGCAGTCTGGCCGACGCCTTCGCCGAGCGCTTCGGTAAAGCAGTCTATGAAGGCTACGGCCTGACTGAGACGTCGCCGGTTGTGAGCGTCAATCTGCCCGACCCGGAGCCGGCCACTCCCGGCGATCCGGTGCAGCCATCGCAGCGCCCCGGCTCAGTCGGAAAAATGGCGCCCGGCATCGCGGCCGAAATCCGCGATCCGGAATCGGGAGAAAAACTTTCGCTGCATGAGACCGGTATGCTCTGGTTGCGAGGCTCGAATATTTTCGAATGCTACCTGCGCGATCCGGCGCGAACGGCCGAGGTCTTGCAGGGGGGCTGGCTGAAAACCGGCGATCTCGGCCGGTTCGATGAGGATGGTTTCCTTTTCATCGAAGGACGGCTTTCGCGTTTTTCCAAGATTGGCGGCGAGATGGTGCCGCACGAGACGGTGGAACAAAAAATTCTGGTCGCCCTCAATCTCGGAAACGAGGGTGAACGAACACTTGCGGTTACCTCGGTGATCGACGCGCAGAAGGGCGAGGCGCTCGTTCTTCTGAGCACGATCGAGATCGATCAAACCCAACTGCGCGCGCAGCTGCAGGCCGCCGGGGTGCCGAATCTCTGGATTCCGAAGACGATCAAGCGGGTGGAACAGATTCCGGTGTTGGCGACTGGCAAACTTGATCTGCGCGGCTGCAGCGAGATCGCTGCGAGCGGGGCGGAGTAACGGGTGCGAGAATTAGGCCTAACGAGAAGTCGAGGGCGTGACTTCGCATCTGCCGACATACGAACCCGGATGGTTGTTTAGGAACTGCCTGAGCCGATTCGCTGGGATCCTGCGCTGCTGTCCGTTGTCGCAGACTGGCACAACCGTATCCTGCGGGTTAACACCGCCACCTCCACCGCCGAAAAACAGCGGCGTGGCCGGAGCCGCAAAGCCCGGACCTTCCACGGGGATATCCTCTTCGAGGACTCTTTTGCCATCGAGCATTTCTTTCCCGTCGAGCACTTGCTTGCCGTCGCTCGTTTCGGTCCGCGTCTGGACCGAGTCGGCGCATTCAGGTGCGCTCGCGAGCGCCGCGTCATCAATTACCGCCGCCGATTGCGGCGAGGCAACGATCGCAGCGGCCACAATCGCGCCGGTAAGGTCGCAATCGATTTTTTCTCCACGGGCGCAGCGGACCGCGGTGGCGACAATCTCGCCGGCGTATTCGTGATGCGCCGTAACGGCGACTTTCGTGATCGCGGCGGCGGAATCGTGGTGGGTTTTGACCGCGCCGCAGACGGCGGTAAGGAATTGCGGTTTTCCGGCTGTGTTTACCATAACCCCGGGAGGCAGGCCTGCCTCGATCATCTCGGCGGCCGTCATGAGCTTGGCGGTCGCGACCGGCATCGTTACGACCCAGAGTGTGCCGGTCAGGCCGAGCGCGAGAGCGAGGGTCAGAATGGTTTGGAAAAGACGAGTTCCAAACCGCAAGCTGACGAAGGAAAGGATCATAAATTAGTTAGGCCGCGTTCTTTATGAGTGATTCGCGGCGGAAGGTCAAGGTAAGAGATCGAGCAACGCCTCAAACGTCGGCGTAGTCGGGCACGAGGACGGGTGTGGACGGCTCTGTCCGATCGATTTCCTGCTCGGGTTCCTGCGAGCGGCCTTCGTTGTGTGTGCGCGCGATCAGGACATAGAGTGAGGGAACGATCAAGAGAGTAAAGATCGTGCCGATGCTCATCCCGCCGACGAGCACGAGACCGATCGAGTTACGCGCTTTGGCACCGGCGCCGGTCACGAGGATGAGCGGGAAGTGACCGGCCACGGTCGCAATCGTCGTCATCAGGATCGGCCGCAGACGGGTCCGGGCGGCCTGGGACACGGCGGCCACTTTATCGAATCCCTGGAGTTGCAACTTGTTGGCGAACTCGACGATGAGGATCGCGTTTTTGGAAATGAGGCCGACGAGCGTGACCAATCCAACCTGGGAATAGATGTTCATCGTCGTCGTCCAGCCATTGGTGAAAAACGGAATATTTGGATTCGGCATTTTCAGAAAGGTGAAAATGAGCGCGCCGAACATGGCCATCGGAACCGAGCCAAAGAGGATGATGAGCGGATCGCGGAAGCTATTAAACTGCGCTGCCAGAACGAGAAAAATGAGGACGAAGGCGAGTCCGAATGCGGGCAGGAACTTGTTGCCCTCGACGCGCAGCTGGCGCGACTCGCCGGTGTAGTCAACCGAGTAACCTTTCGGCAGTATCTGGGCGGCCTCGCTTTCCAGTACCTTGAGCGCCTGATCGATCGGCACGATCGACACCCCGCTGATCTTGATCGCGTTGAGCTGCTGCAAGCGGTTAAGCGAGCGCGGAATCACTTTGTTGCGGATGGTCGCGATGGTGCTGAGCTGGATCAATTTTCCATCCGGTCCGGTCACGTAGATTTGCTCCAACTGTTTGGGGTTGAGCCGATCGACCCGCTTGATCTGCGGGATGAC
The DNA here is from genome assembly GCA_963819975.1 of uncultured Verrucomicrobiae bacterium. Lineage (GTDB taxonomy): Bacteria > Verrucomicrobiota > Verrucomicrobiia > Chthoniobacterales > UBA10450 > Palsa-1392. The sequence goes on from CAWFYE010000019.1 coordinate 97,329, forward strand.
CTTGTAGGCGCGCCCGGCAATGTCGAAGCGATTGACGAAGTTGCCGCCCATCATCGCGGAAAGGTCCGCGCCGACCTGCTGGAGGTTGAGACCGAGCGCAGCCGTCTTGTCGTGGTCGATCACGATCTCGGACTGCGGCTGATCGATTTTCGTATCGATGATTGGCGGGAAGGCGAACTTACCGCTCTTCATTGCGGCCAACTGGAGTTGCTTGGCGAAGCCGAGCATCTGATCGGGCTCGGCGGTCGAGAGGATCACGAACTCAACCGGGAATTGTCCGCCGCCGGGCAGGGCAGGGGGCATGAGCGGAAACATCTGGATGCCTGGAATGGCGCCGAGTTCCTTCTGCACCTTGGGCAGAAGTTGGAACGGTGTTTCCTTGCGCTTGCCCCAGGGCTTGAAGACCATGCCGCCGAAGCCGCTCGAGGGAAAGGTGAGCTGAAAGGTGAAATTCGTTTCCGGGAAACTGAGGAATATTTTTCCCGCAGCGTCGGCGAACGACGATGTCTGTTCGATCGTCGCGTTGGCGGGCGCATCGACAATGCCGAAGATGACGCCCTGGTCTTCGGTCGGCGCCAACTCGCTATTCATCGAGATGGAAAACTTGAGGAGGAGAATGGCGAGAATCGACAAGCCGATCCAGGCGACGTAAATCGCCGGGCGCATCTGCAGGGTGCGATCGAGGATTCGCCCGTAGCCCTCGCGAATGCGATCAAAGGTCCGGTTCACCTTGCCGGCAAAACCGTGCTCCTCGGCGCTGGCCCGCAAGAGCTGGGCCGACATCATCGGGGAAAGGGTGAGGGCGACGACACCGGAAATGGTGACAGCGCCGGCCAGGGTGAAAGCAAATTCGCGGAAGAGCGTCCCGGTCAAACCGCCCTGGATGCCGATCGGCACGTAGACCGCGGCGAGAGTAATAGTCATCGCGATGATCGGGCCGATTAGTTCGCGCGCGCCAAGAAGCGCTGCATTGACCGGGCTGAGCCCTTCGCGCAAATGGCGCTCGACGTTTTCCACCACGACGATGGCGTCGTCGACCACCAAACCGACCGAGAGCACGATCGCGAGCAGAGTGAGCAGGTTGATCGTGAACCCAAAAATCTGCATCAGAAAAACTCCGCCGATGAGCGAGATGGGGATGGCGACCAGCGGAATGATGACCGAGCGCCATGAGCCGAGGAAGAGGAAGATCACGATCACGACGATGAGGAGCGTCTCAATCAGGGTGCGGAAGACGTCGTGGATCGCGGTGTTGATGTATTCGGTGCCGTCGTAGGCGATGCGTCCCTGCAGGCCGGTCGGGAGTTCCTTCTGGATATCGCTCAACTCGGTCCGGACACGCTTGATGACGTCGATCGAGTTGGCATTGGGCAGGACGAAGATGCCCATGAAAACGGCGCGCTGGCCGGAGAACCGAACCTCCGAGTTGTAATCCTCGGCCCCGAGGACCACGTCCGCGATGTCGCCTAGCTTAACGAGGACGTTGTTTTCCTGGCGGACGACGAGATTTTGGAAATCCTTCACCGAATGGAGGTCGGTGTTCGCCGTCAGCTCGACCTGGACGAGCGAGCCCTTGGTGCTGCCGACCGCCGAAAGGAAGTTATTGGCCGCCAGCGCCTGGCGGACCTGGGACGGGCTGACGTTGAGCGCGGCCATGCGATCGGGCTTAAGCCAGATGCGCATCGCGAAAGTGCGACCGCCGAGAATCTCCGCCCGCTGCACGCCGGGGAGCGCGGTCAGGCGCGGTTGCACGATGCGGGTGAGGTAGTCGGTAATCTCGTTCGACTGCAGGATATTGGAGGTGAAGCTGAGATAGGCGGAGGCGAATTGGGAATCGGCCGGCAGGATATTGATCACCGGCACTTCCGCTTCCGGCGGCAGATTGTTCCGCTCCTGATTGACCTTCGAACTGATCTCGGAGAGCGCCTTGTTCGAGTCGTAATTCAGTTTCAGGTGCGCGGTGATCGTCGAGACGCCCTGCGAACTCTGCGATTCCAGGTAATCGATGCCGTCCGCCGCGGCGATCGCGCGTTCGAGCGGAGTGGTGATAAAGCCGCGAACCAATTCTGCGCTCGCGCCGACGTAAATCGTCTGCACGCTGACCGAGGCGATATCACTGCGCGGATACTGCCTGACGTTGAGCGAAGAGATCGCCTGGAGCCCGGCGATGATAATCACCAGGCTGACGACCAGCGCGAGGACAGGCCGGCGAATAAAGAGATCGGTGAACGATTTCACGCGGGCGGTTTTTCGTTAGGTATCGCTCGGGGTGGGATTGAGCTGCGCTTTCGGTGCCAGCTTGTTGTCGATCACCACGTTCATGCCATTGCGCAGTTTGAAGGCGCCGGTGCTGACCACTTCCTGACCCGCTTTTAATCCTTCCGTGACCGCGACGAAATCGCCCCGGGTCTCGCCCAACCGGACGAACTGCTGCCGCAACACCAGTGCATCCTCTTTTGTCTTTTCGTCGTGCTTCTTTTCGATCAGGTAAACCGAATCTCCGAAAGGCGCGTAGGCCACAGAAGTCGCCGGGATGTAGAGAATGGAATTCTTCTCCGGCAGGAGCACCTCGACTTTGGCAAACATACCGGCGCGCAAGGCGTGGTCCTGGTTGTTGAGCGTCGCCTGCACCTTCACATTGCGCGTTGCCTGATCGACCGAGGGATTGATCGCACTCAACGTGCCGCCGAATTCCCGGCCCGGAACAGCGTCGGTCGTAACGCGGACCGGGAGGTCGTTGGAGAGTTTCCCAAGGTCATTTTGCGGCAGCGAAAAATCGACGAAAACGTGATCGAGCGTTTGGAGAGAAACGAGCGGATCGCCGGCCGCGACCATCTGCCCGGGATTGACGGAACGGATGCCCGCCACGCCATCGAATGGAGCGTGGATCTCCTTCTTGTCGATGATCGCCTGCATGTTATCGACCATCGCTTTTTTCTGCGTGTATTTCGATTCGGCTGCGTCGAGCTCGGCCTTGGAAATTACCTTGCGACCCGCGAGATCGTGTGCCCGCTCAGAGTCGGCCTTGGCCAACTCGGCGTCAGCTTGAGCGGAGCGTAACTGCGCGATTTCGGAGGAAGCGTCGAGCTTCAGAAGGAGATCGCCTTTTTTGACCGGCTTGCCCGATTCAAAACCGATCTCGGCGACCATGCCGGGAATTTCCGCACTGATGAGGGCGCCCTGAACCGGCGAGATGGAGCCCACGGCGCTCAAAATCGGTTGCCAATCCGCCTGCTTGACAATCGCGCTCGTGACGGTCGTCGGCGGCGGGACCATCGTCTTACCGGCGGAGATCATGGTGAAAATCTGGAGGACCTTGATTCCGGCAAACACGAGAAACAGTCCGATGAGGCCGAGCACGACCCAGAAGATCGGGCCCTTCTGGCTGCGTTTCCGCGCGGACGAACCGGATGCGACTATCGGACGGGAAGGAAGTTTAGTTGTGGCCGTTTGCATGTGAAGTTCGACTGAAAAGGAGCCGCCAGAGTGTCCGGGCGACATTAAGTTGACGTTCTCGCTGCCGCGCAACGGACGCACTTGATGCACGAAATACGGTTCGCATCATGGTGCCATCGTTGACCGCAAAAATCATCTCGGCAATCTGATGGGCATCGAGCCAGGGAGCGAGTTTGCGACCTTCGGGCGAGCGCGAGATCAGGTCTGCGACGCCGTCGGACTTAGTCTTGGCTACGTTACGCAGAATTTTCGCAACCCGCGGGTTGCGGCTCGCTTCGGCAAAGAGATCGACCACGAAAGCAGAAATGATCTGCGGCGACTGCTCCCCACAATGGCTGGTAAAGAGAATTTCCATTGCTTCGAGCAGCGTCGGCGCTTCTCCGGCCCGTTTGAGCAACTCTGCAATATGTCCCTTATGTTCGGCGGCGAGGGCCGCGATCACTTCCTCTTTGCTCTTAAAGTAACGATAGATCAGACCCACGCTGATCCCGGCCTCGGCACTGATGTCGTGCATACTGGTCTGGTGAAACCCGCGCTTGGCGAAGGAGATCATGGCTGCTTCCAGGATCTGTTCGCGGCGGTCGAGGAGGGCGTGACTGCGTTTTGTTCGCATCGAGCCGGCACAATGAATGAACGTTCATTCATTGTCAAATAGGCCTCCGATTCAGGAGTGGGAGGGAGAGGGGAGAGGAGTGCCAGGGGGGAGAGTTGAACTCCCGACCAAGGGCTTATGAGTCCCCTGCTCTACCACTGAGCTACCCTGGCGGCGCGAGTCGCTATAGTTGAATGGCGCGCCCGGCGTGTCAACGGAAGCGCGCCCCAGCGAAGCGGGCCTGCTTTAGCGCGCGCGATCGCTCAAATAGGAGCGTAGCTCTTCCTCCGTCCCGCGCATCGCGATCATGAAACAGACTCCATCGCGCTCCTGGACCGCGCCGGCCCAACCGTCGCCGGCCACGTAGCCCCACGACCGACGGGTTCCCGATTTCGGAGCGGTCGTCTTATCCGCCGGATAGAGAAAAAACTGCACGCCGTTTTCTGCCAGCGCCACCTGCGCGACGCGCTGGCCGTCTTCATCGTCAAAAACGCGCGCGCCGCGCGCCCGGAGATCGGCGAATTGCATCGGCACGTCGTAATGCTCGAGCTGCGATTTCATGAAAAAATAATCGCCCAGGTTGATCGCGTCGGTGTTGAGCGGATCAAACTGATAACGCCGCGTGGCGGCGGCGAAAACAAGCAGCCGCTTGGCTGTTTCCGACCCGGGAAATTCGTGCAGGTGCTCGACGAAATAGAAAATTCCGATTCCCGTCAGGACGAGGACCGCCAGCGCCGTGGCCAGGATCGCCGGGTGACGGGCGGTTTTTTTCCAACTGCGCTTCGCTCCCCGGATGAGGGCGGCGTTGACAAACCACTGGGCTGCTTCCTGAGGGATTTGGATTCGCTGCGCCAATGCGGCCAGCGCCTGGTCGAATTGCTGTTGCGCGGTCAGGATAGCAGCGGTTTCGGGAATGGTGCGCGCGCTCTCCAGGGCGGAGCGCATCGCGCGATCGCTCGGCGGCGCGTCGCTGATGGGAGCGCATTCGATCAGCGCTCGTTTGCGGCGCGAAAGCCAGCGTTTCACGGCGCCTCCGTCACGTTGTTGAGCCAGGCTTGGAATTGCGAGCGGCCATGGGAGATGAGGCTGGCCAGTTCCTGCATTTTCACATCGAGCAGGTTCTGCATTTCGCGATGCGAAAATTCGTTCAGATAAAAAAAGGCGAGCGCGCTTCGTTGCGGTTCCGGCGCGGCCGAGATCCAGGCCGCCAGTTGCTCGGGCTCGAGTCGGGCGACGCGGGCCGCGGCTTCGGGCGAGATCGGCTCCTCGGGAACCGTCGTGCTTTCAGGTTGCACGTCGTTTTTGGACAGTTCGAGGCATTGGTGGCGCGCCTCATGAAACGACCAGAGCCGGTCGGGCGGCAACTGCCCGCGAGAAGCGAGGAGGGCTGCTTCGCGCACTGTATTTTGGAAAGAGTCGAGAGCCTTGGCCGTATCGCCGGTCATGAGAAAGCAAAACCGGTAAAGCTGGGGGAGGCTCTCGGAGAACTTTTCGGCACCTTTTTTTTCCAAGTCGGTAAGTTGTAGGCCGCTCCGCTCTCGCGCAAGGCGCAGTCCGCGTTCCCGCTCTTCCCTGTAATCGATTACGACTAGGAAAAGGAGGACTCACGCAGCCGCCGACCGACCTCTTCGGCATTCGCCCGGCTGTTGAAAGCCGAGATGCGGAAATAGCCTTCGCCTTCCGAACCGAAACCGCTCCCCGGGGTGATGACGACGTTCAGCTCCTCCAGCATCCGGTCAAACATTTGCCAGCTCGTTAGCCCGGGCGGTGTGCCGACCCAGATGTAGGGCGCGTTTTGGCCGCCATAAGCCCGGAGCCCGGCGGCGCTCGCGGCTTCGCTCAGAATGCGCGCGTTCCCCATGTAGTGCTCGACCAGTTCGCGCACCTGGGCGCGGCCTTCCGGGCTGTAGAGCGCTTCCGCGCCGCGCTGCACGGGATAGCTCACCCCGTTTGCCTTTGTGCTCCAGCGGCGGTTCCAGAGTTTGTGCAAGGGCAAATCCCGGCCGTCGCTTGTCGATGCCAGGAGTCGCTTCGACATGACTGTAAATCCGCAGCGCACCCCGGTGAAGCCGCCCGTTTTGGAAAAGCTGCGAAACTCGACTGCCCGCTCCAGCGCACCCGGGATCTCGAAGATCGAGCGCGGAATTCCCGGCTCGCTAATGTAACCCTCGTAGGCCGCGTCGTAGAGCAGGATCGCCTTGTGCTCCTGTGCGTAGGCGACCCACTGCTCGAGCTGGGCTCGCGTTGCGACCGCGCCGGTCGGATTGTTCGGGAAACAAAGATAAACGATATCCGCGTGTTCGTTAGGCGGCTGGGCCACGAAATCGTTTTCCGCCCGGCACGGCAGGTAGATGATACCTTCGAAGCGGCCGGTCTCGTCTGCGGGGCCGGTGTGTCCCGCCATCACATTGGTATCGACATAAACCGGATAAACCGGATTCGTGATCGCGATTTTGTTCTGGTCGCCGAGGACATCGAGAATGAAGCCGCAGTCGCTCTTCGAGCCATCGGAGAGGAAGATTTCGTCGTCCTCGATCTCGATCCCGCGCTCGCGGTAATCGATCTGCGCGATTTTGCTCCGGAGGAATTCGTAGCCTTGCTCGGGCGGATAACCGCGAAATGTTTCGCGAACGGAGAGTTCGTCGACTGCCGCTTTCATCGCCGTCACCACGGCAGGCGGAAGCGGTTCGGTTACGTCGCCGATCCCGCAGCGAATCAGGCGTTCGGTTGCCTTTGGATTGGCGGCACAGAATTCTTTGATTCGCCGCCCAATCTCGGGAAAAAGGTAACCAGCCTGGAGCTTGAGATAATTTTCGTTGAGGTAAGCCATGGGTCGTTTGAGCTGTCCTGCGCAGCGTCGTTATGCAACAGGGAGACTTGAACCTGTCAACGAAATCCTCGACCGGCCAACTCGGTCGCTTGAGGATCAAAATTTTCTTCCAGCCAGCGTTTCGCTTCCGAGCGCGAACGCGAGAGGTGAGTGTTCCAGCCGAGATTGCGCACCAGATCCTCCCACCGTTGGGCGATTGAGAAAAGGCGTTCATCCGGCGCCACGACAACCACGATCTCGTGCGGTCGAAAAAAGGCGGTCAACTGATCGATCGCGGCGATCGCCTTGAGATGGCGCTCTGTGATTTGGATACCGGTCGCTTCCGAGAGGTCGACAAACTCGTAGTGAAAATTCGCAGTGTTCTGGACAAGCTGCGACAGCGCCAGGCTGCCGCGCATGATTTCTTCCCCGGTCACTATCCCGCTGCCGGTGTGCACCACTCCCATGCAGTCATCGGTCAGCTCGGTCTCATAGGCCATCTTCCCTCACGTCCTTTCCCTTCGGAAATCTCGCTCGGATTCCCAGCTAAGAAAGTTCGGCCGCACCACTTAGCGCGGTCGTGTCGACTTCTGTTTCCGGTGCACTAATCGCACGACCAGCGGGAGCGCAGACCAGGTCTCATCGACCGCACAGACTTTATTGTCGACCAACCCGAGGGGGAGGGCGATCTCCCGGACTGTATCCTCGGTCACAGTGGTCGGAAGACGCGCGCTCTTTTTTGGCCAGGAAACCCAGAGCATCGCGTTGTCGTCCATGGTCTTGCGCAGTCGTGGGAGATCTCGCGCCAGACGCTCTCGCTCGGTGCAAAAGTAATGGATTACCTGCGGGGCCTCGCGTTCACCACCGAAGCGTACACCGTCCGGAAGCGGGTCCAGCAGCGCAAGATAATTGGCCGGCGCATTCATCGCGGCCACCGTAAATCCCGGTTTGATCCCGAGTTTCTGCCCCAAGGGTTTGCCGGAGTAACCCGCCGTCAATCCGCTCGCCTGGCGCCCCGGAGGTTGGTCCACGCGTACTTGGGCTCGCGGCCCTTGGGATTGTGGCCGCTTCATCCTGGGAGGCTCTCATAAGAAGTTCACAAACGGCAAGACAATCTGACCCCATCGACTCGGGACCGAAGAAAGCAGCTATTCGATGTGCATTGCCTGCTCGAGCAGCGGCAGCACCGCGTCCAAGTCAGCGGGATTGCGCGCGTGGATCAGCATGATCGTCTCCTGTTTCTCAACCTGCTCGCCGATTTGCTTCACCTGAGAACAACCGACTGCAAAATCGATCGCATCCGCGGCTTGGGCCCGACCGGCACCCAGAAAAAGAGCGACCCGGCCAATCGCCTCCGCATCCATCCGCCGGATGACTCCCTCTTTGTGGGCCGAGAGGCGATGGACGACGGGCGCGTTGTGCGTCGCGGCGATTTTTTCGAGCGCCATCGCGTCGCCATCCTGCGCCTCCACCAGGGCGACAAATTTTTCCCAGGCCGTTCCGTCCTGCAGCCATTTGGCGAGTCGCCCGCGAGGCGCGGTCGAGACTTTCGCCGCGAGATCCAGCGTCAACTCTACCAAGTCGTCGGGGCCGCGACCTTGCAGCGTCTCGACTGCTTCCGCCACTTCCAGGGCATTGCCGACTGCCCGACCGACCGGCGCATCCATCGCGCTCAGGAGAGTTGAAACTTCCACCCCCATCTGTTGGCCGACCGTCGTCATCGCGTCCGCCAGTTGCTCGGCTTCGACACGCGTTTTCATAAACGCTCCGCTTCCGAACTTCACATCGAGCACGAGGCGGTCGAGATTTTCCGCCAGCTTTTTGCTCATGATGCTGGCCGCAATCAAGGGTTGCGACGGGACCGTTCCAGTCACATCGCGCAGCGCGTAGAGTTTTTTATCTGCCGGGCAAATTTCGGCCGTCTGGCCGATCATGAAAACGCCAATCTGTTCCAATTGCCGGAGCGCGCGCCCTTCGTCGAGATTGATGTTGAACCCGGGAATGCTCTCCAGTTTGTCGAGCGTCCCACCGGTGATGCCGAGCCCGCGCCCGGAGATCATCGGCACCCAAACTTCGTCGCAGGCCAGGAGGGGCGCGAGAACGAGCGAGACCTTATCCCCGATCCCGCCGGTCGAATGCTTGTCGACTTTTGGAGGGGAACCAGTCGGATATTCGAGGACACGTCCGCTCCGCATCATCGCCGAGGTGAGCTCTCTGGTTTCGTTAGGCGTCATCCCGCGAAAAAAGACTGCCATGGCGAAGGCGCTCATCTGATAATCCGGAATTTCGCCGCGAGTAAACCCATCGATTAGCGCGCCGATCTCGTGCGGAGCGAGTTCTTCGCCGTTGCGCTTGCGCTCGATCAGGATCGGGATGTGCATGGAGCGAGAAAGGATTCTCCGATTGGCCAGGGCGCGGGAAGTCTAAAAAAATCCGCCAGTGTCGCAGCCACATCGGCAAAGGTTGAGCGCGTCCCGAGGTCGCGACTTGCGCCGCCGTTCAGAACCAGGAGCGGGACTTCCTCGCGGGTACGATCGGTCCCCTTGAAAGTCCGGTCATTGCCATGATCGGCCGTGATGATAACCAGATCGATAGGCATAACGCGCCCGAAAAACACTCCGAGCCAGTCGTCGAATTCCTCGAGGGCGTTGGCGTATCCCGCGACGTCGCGCCGGTGCCCGTAAGTATGTCGAAATCGACCAGGTTGGCGAAGATGAGACCGTCGCGCCCTTCCGCCCAAAGCTCCTCGATTCGATTCATGCCCTCGCGATTGGAAGGGGTCGGAAAAGATTCCGCGATCCCGCGACCAGCAAAGATGTCGCCGATTTTTCCGACTCCAGTGACCGCGACGCCCTCTTCGCCCAGTGCGTCCAGAATCGTGTGGGGCGGCGGGAGCGAAACATCGTGTCGCTTCGAGGTTCGTCGAAAGTTTCCCAGCTCCCCGAGAAATGGTCGCGCAATCACGCGCCCTATTCGGTAGCGATCCGCGATCCCGCGGGCGCGACGACAGATTTCAAACAACCGTTCCACTGGCACGACTTTTTCATGGGCCGCGATCTGGAGGACGGAATCGGCAGAGGTGTAAAGAATTGGTTGCCTGGTTCGCAGGTGTTCCTCACCAAGTTCCTCCAGAATCTCCGTCCCGCTGCGCGCGCAGTTGCCGAGAAAGAAGCGATCGCTCGTGCGTTCGAGTTCCCTAACGAGTTCATCTGGAACGCGCGCAAAGGTTGCGAAAGGCTTTTCCAGGATGACGCCCGCGATTTCCCAATGTCCGGTCGTCGTATCCTTGCCCATCGATCGCTCGCGCATCCGGCCAACGCTCGCGCGGCTCTCGCCAGAAAAACCCAAAACAGCGGACAAACCTAACGAGCAAAGATTTGGCAAAACCAGTCCCGGCGTTTGGTCAAAAATATGTCTGAGAGTGTTGGCGCCGGTGTCGCCATACGCCTCCGCGTCCGGCGCCGACCTCACGCCTGCGCCATCGAGAACCAGGAGCAGAGCGCGCATGAAGAGAAGGCAGAAGGATGAATGAAGAAGTAAGAAGTGTCGGCCGCAGGATTTCTTCCTTCTGCCTTCTTACTTTTCTTAAAATCCGATCGGGTGCCAGGCCGTCTTCATCTCGACCGTGTCGAGAATCCAGTACGGGTTCTCCGCCGCGGCCCCGCGCCAATCGGCCGGAGATAGCGAGCGTTCGACGTAGCGCTTTACGTTGTATCCGCCGCCCTGTTGTAACGCCACCGAGACTTTCGGATCGCCCGAGGCGTCCACGATGGCGTTCACATCCATGTGACTGGCGATGTGCGGCGCCAGCTCTGCCGGATTGCCGGAGAGCAGATTGATAACCCCGCCCGGCAGATCGCTCGTCGCGATAATCTCCGCGAAAGTCAGCGCGGGAAGTGGTTGTGTCGTCGAAGTCAGGACGACTGCGGTATTACCGCTCAGGATAACCGGCGCAACAAGCGAAACGAGCGCAAGCAATGGTGGCTCGTTAGGGCAGACCACCACCACCACGCCGGTCGGTTCCGGCATTGTAAAATTGAAATGCGAACTCGCGACCGGATTAACTGCGCTGAAAATCTGGCTGAATTTGTCCGTCCAGCCCGCGTAATGGAGCAGCCGTTCGATCGTTAGGCCAGTTTCTTTTGCGGTCTTGCCGTTTCGCTTTGCGGCCGAGCGGATCAGTCCGGCTTCCAGTTCAGGCCGGCGCATTTCAAGCATCTCCGCCGCGCGATACAAAATCTGTCCGCGCAGGTAGGCGCTTGTTTTCGACCAGCCCAGAAGCGCTTTCCGCGCCGCCCCGATCGCGTCCCGGAAATCTTTACGCGAAGCGCGCGCATAATTTGCGATCCCGCGCCCGCCGGTCGTGGTCGGCTCGACCCGGCCGCTCTCACTCCGGACGAACTTTCCGCCGATGAAAAGCTTGTAGGTTTTCTGAACCTGAATGCGTGCGTCTTTTCTGGCCACGGCGGGAGCATTGCCTAACCGCTTGAAAAAGGAAACGCTAAAGGGATGCTGGCCTGAGCTTATGGAAAAGAACGACTCGATCTTTATCGCCGGCCATTGCGGACTCGTCGGCAGCGCCATCCGGCGCCGGCTCGAAGCGGAAGGCTTTGCCCGTTTGCTCACTCGCAGCCGCGCTGAGCTCGACCTGACCAACAGCCAGGCGGTCGACGAATTCTTTGCCCGCGAAAAACCGGCTATCGTCGTCGTGGCGGCGGCCAAGGTCGGCGGAATCAAGGCGAACAACGATCGACCGGTCGAGTTTCTTCTCGCCAATCTCCAGATTCAAAACAACCTCATCCGCGCCGCGCATGAGAACAGCGCGCGCAAGCTTCTTTTCCTCGGCAGCTCCTGCATTTATCCGAAACTCGCTCCGCAGCCGATCCCCGAGAGCGCATTGTTGAGCGGGCCACTCGAACCGACGAACGAGGCCTACGCCATCGCCAAGATCGCGGGGATAAAGCTCTGCCAGGCTTACGCCCGCGAGTATGGCGACAATTTCATTTCCGGAATGCCGACCAATCTCTACGGGCCTAACGACAATTTCGATCTCGAAACCTCGCACGTCCTCGCCGCTCTTCTGCGCAAGGCGCACGAGTCGAAAGAATCCGGCGCCCGCGAGCTTGGCGTCTGGGGTTCGGGGAAACCGCAGCGCGAGTTTCTGCATGTCGACGACCTCGCTTCGGCCTGCGTTTTCCTCCTTCAGAATTACGACAACCCTGAAATCATCAACATCGGCACCGGCACCGACCTGACGATCCGCGAACTGGCCGAGCTGATCTGTGAAGTGGTCGGTTTCGAAGGCGACCTGACTTTCGACCCGGGCAAACCCGACGGCACGCCGCGCAAGCTGCTCGACATCTCGAAAATCAAATCGTTAGGCTGGAAGCCGACCATTCCGCTCCGCGACGGCATCGCGCAGACCTACGCTTGGTATAAAGCGCAATCCCGCTAAGGGGAGCGCATTTCTTCTGTCATCTTTTGCCGTTCCTTGCGCGGGCGTCAGCGGTTCATAAAATCGCAGTGCCTCGATATCACTGCCGAGTTCGCGCAGAGGGTAGTAGCCTTTCGCGGCGCCGGCGCCGGGATCGCGGATCAGGTAGTCGAAGCCGTCTTTGCCGGCGATGACGACGAAATGGGTCACTCCGTTGCGAAGACGCAGCCGGACGATGACGGGGTTACCTCGGGCGAGATTGGAATCGATCAGGTCGTAAGAAGGCAGGTCTTCGTAAATGTGGCGGACGCGGCCGGGCGCCCACCAGGCCGCACGGTCCCAGTAAAGCCAGCCCTGCTCAGTGTAGCCGCCCACTGCGGTAAGGAACCAGTTGAGCTGCTGCGGGTCGGTCGCGATGCCGTAGGACTGGAAAACCATCGCGGCCGATGCGACGGCGCATCCGGCGCTGCCGAGAGTGCCGTTCTCGGGCACACCGCCAAGCGAATCGTCGCGCCATCGTTCGTCCTCCTGGCGTGATGAAGGGACGGGCAACTCGACGCGATGGAAGAAGTAACGTCCGCCGCGCGGAGAGAGCGGACGTTTCCAATGCCAGTCGATGTAAATGCCGGTCGCGCCTCCAATTAGCGCGAGGGCAAGGATGAAAATGAAGCGCTTCAGAATGCGAAATCTAAATGCGCACCCGGGGTGCTTCAATCGGCGGTGCGCACTATGCGATTGGTTCTGCCGCTAAGTGTAGAGGCGGGCGTCTCGCCCGCAGCCACCCATTTTTGCGGCCGACACGGTCGCCGCTACACCCGTCTCAGGACCCTCATCAGCTCGCGTTCTTCGCGGCCAGGGTACGTTCGTTTCGGCACCCACTCCCGCTCGAGCGCGAACCAGCGTCCGAAAAATTCTTCCAGCTCAGCGGCGCTGACCCGATAGGGCGGTCCGTCCTCGTCATGGTCGGGATTGATAAAAAAGATCGCGAGCAGGCGACCGCCCGGTTTGAGCAGCCTAACGATCTTCTTCACATAGGCCTCGCGCTGGCTCGGATCAATCGCGCAAAAACAGGTGTGCTCAAAAACCCAGTCGAACTGCCCGTCGAACTTCGCCGGAAGATCAAACAGGTCGGCAACCAGATATTCTTCCTTCGCGATCGCGGGGTGCAACTTTGCTTTCTTGACCGCGAAGGGAGCGAGATCGACGCCGAGCACGTGATTGTTTGGCGTGCTCAGTGCACGCACGTCGTGCCCCGAGCCGCAGCCGGGTACGAAGGTCTCGCCCTCAAGCGGGCCGTTCTCCGCCAGGAAATCGACCAGTCCGGGATGCGGTTGCCCCTTTTCCCAAGGTGTTTCGCGCCGCTGGTAGGCCTCTTCCCAATCGGTTTGCGTTTGTTTCATAGGTGCAGTTGACTGGCAGCTTCTCGCATGTTGGCCTGTTTTTCTAATCCCACCTGCATATGACAGCTCTTCGCGTTGGAGTCGTGGGTGTGGGGCATATCGGGAAAAACCACGCGCGCCTTTATGCGGAGACGGAGACGGCAGAGTTCACCGCGATCTACGATACCGACGCCGCCAACGCTGCCCAGGTTGCACAGCAATACAAGGTGCGCGCGACCAGTTCGCTCGAGGAATTTGCCCACCTGATCGACGCCGCTTCCGTTGCCACACCGACCAACTCGCATTTCGCAATCGCGCGGCCGCTTCTGGAGAAAGGGAAGCATCTCCTGATCGAAAAACCGATTGCGGAAGACACGGCCGAAGCGAGCCAGCTCGCGGAGCTTGCTCTGGCACGAAAGCTCGTTTTGCAGGTCGGGCACGTCGAGCGCTTCAATCCCGTCCTGAGCGCACTCGAGGCGCGGTTGACTCATCCACGTTTCATCGAGGCGCATCGGCTCTCGCCTTTTCCAAATCGCAGCACCGACATCGGAGTTGTGCTCGACCTCATGATTCACGACCTGGAAATCATTCTCCATCTCGTTAGGTCGCCGATCCAGGCAATCGACGCCGTTGGTGTGCCGGTCCTTAGCCGGCGCGAGGACATCGCCAACGCCCGCATCCGTTTCGAGAACGGCTGTGTTGCGAACATCACTTCGAGCCGGATCAGTCCGGAAAAAATGCGCAAGATTCGCGTCTTCCAGGAGGACGCCTATCTCTCGCTCGATTATCAAAACCAGACGGGCGAGATCTACCGCAAAGCGGGTGGGGGAATCGAGCGAGCGGAGGTCGAGATTGAAAAAGAAGAGCCGCTCAAACGCCAGATTCTCTCCTTCATCGAATGCGCCCGCACCGGCCTGCAACCAAAGGTGTCCGGCTTCGAAGCGACCGCCGCGCTCGAGCTTGCGGTCGAGATTACGAAACGGATCCAGGCGGCGCAGCAAGCTTGATGGATCGTTCGCGCGCCATTTACCTCGTTGCCGGCGAAGCGAGCGGCGATAATCACGGCGCCGCTCTGATGGAAGCGCTGCGGCTGATGCAACCGGGCCTACGATTGTTAGGTCGGGGCGGCCCGCGGATGAAGCGCTACGGTGGGGAGCGATTCATCGATTGGATTGATCAGGCCGGCGTCGTCGGGCTTTGGGAAGTGGTCAGGCACTACGGCTATTTTCGACACGAGTTCCGCAAGACGATAAATGAAATCGCCGCCACCCGGCCGGACGCGGTAGTGCTGATCGATTTTCCCGGATTCAATCTGCGGCTCGCTCGTGCCCTGCATGACCGCTCGTTAGGCGGGAAAATCATCTATTACATCAGCCCGCAGGTCTGGGCTTGGAACCGCGGTCGGATTCCGCAGATGGCCCGCTGGCTCGATTTGATGCTCTGTATTTTTCCCTTCGAAGCCGAGCTCTACGAGCAATCGGGATTGCGTACGATTTTCGTTGGTCATCCGATGATTGAAGATCTGGAAGCGAAACGGATCGCGACGCCCCGGGCGCCGCATCTGGTCGGACTTTTCCCAGGGAGCCGAACCCGAGAGGTGCGGAAGCTGTTCCCCATCTTGATCGAGGTCATGCGCCAAATGCATGTGCAAAGACCGGAATTGCATTTTGAAGTCGCGGCTGCCTCGGAGGCGCTCGCGGGTGTCATTCAGCAGCAACTGGAGCCGTTTGCCAGTTCGTTAGGGAAGGTCGAGATCGTCGTTGGCCAGACCGCCGAAACCATGCAGCGGAGCTCAGTCGGCGTCGTCGCCTCGGGCACGGCGACACTGGAGGCGGCCTTTTTCCGGCTGCCCTTCGTTCTCGTCTACAAAGTGGCGGCCCTGACGTATCTTGCCGGCCGAATGCTGATCCGAGTCAAACATCTCGGCATGCCTAACGTCCTGGCGGATCGCGAGATTGTTCCGGAATTCATCCAGGGCAAAGCGGAACCGGCCGCGATCGCGGCTGCCATGCTCCGTCTCATTGACGATCGCGACCGGCGCGAACAAATGATCGCAGATTTCGACGAGGTAATTGCAAAACTCGGCACCGGCGGGGCGAGCAGAGCGGCCGCGCAGGCCGTTCTCGGAGCGGTCGGACCCGCCATTCACGCATGATGGAAAAGCGAGTTTCGAGTCTGCATGACGGTGGAGTGGTCGACCTCCACTTCGATCTGCCTCTCAGCCTTTTCCTCAGCCGCCCGCGCCGGCACGTCGTTACGACCGATTTCCTCCCGGAGTTTGAAGCGGGCGATATCGGGCTGCTCGGCGTCGCCCTCTACGTCGAGGACGAATATCTCGGGGAACAGGCGCTGCGCGTCGTGCTCGAGCAGGTGGCGCTGCTTAGGGCGGAACTCGAGCACACCACGCGTCTTGTCCTTTGTCGGACGTTTGCGGAAATCGAGCAGGCCCGGAGCGAAGACCGGATCGCCCTCATTCTGACAATGGAAGGCGCCGAGCCGCTCGGCGACGATCTTTATCTCCTGCACATATTTCACGAACTGGGACTGCGCTCCATCTCGCTTACTCACGCGCGTCCCAACGCCGCGGCCTCCGGAGGAATTTTTGCTGCCAGCGGTTCGCCGCCCACTGGCCTAACGAACTTCGGACGCGATCTGGTCCACGAATGCGATCGACTCGGCATCATGATCGATCTCGCGCACATCAATCCCGCCGGCTTCGAAGAAATCTGCGCCCTTACGACCAAGCCGCTGATCGTCTCGCACAGCAACGCGCGCCGTTACTACGACATGGAGCGCAACATCAGCGACGAGCAGATCCGGATGATCGGTGCGCGCGGCGGCGTCATCGGGATCAACGCCATTCTCGTTAGTCCGAAAAAGGAGGAGGCGACGCTCGATCGTTATGTCGATCATATCGAATACGTCGCGAACCTGATCGGCATCGACGGCGTCGGGATCGGTTTCGATTTTTGCGAATTTCTCTGGCGCCAATTGCCGGACGCGGAGCGCGAGGCGCTGCAGGCGAAACTCACCACGCCGCATTTCCTGCCCGACCTCGGGAATCACGGCCATGCCCGCAACCTGACCCGTAAGCTGATCGAGCGCGGGTTCAGTGACGAGCAGATCGAAAAAATTCTGCGCGGCAATTGGCTCCGCGTTTTGCGCCAGTTATTGTGAACCCGCACGCATGACCGAACTCGCCAGGATTCAAAACTTCATCGACGGCCAGTTCGTGGCTCCGATCGGCGGCAAGTATCTCGACAATATCGAGCCGGCGACGGGCAAGCCGTATTCGTTAGTCCCAGACAGCGACAGTCGCGATGTGGAAGCGGCGGTGGTGGCGGCCGAGCGCGCCTTTCCCGCCTGGGCGGGCACTTCGGCGGCGGAACGGTCGCGCCTTCTCCTCCGCATCGCTGAATTGATCGATCGCGATCTGGAGAAATTTGCCCGCGCAGAATCGATCGACACCGGCAAGCCGCTCGCGCTCGCGCGCAGCCTCGATATTCCGCGCGCTTCGAGCAATTTCCGATTTTTCGCGACCGCCATTCTTCACACCGAAAACGAAGCTCACCTCATGGATGGGGTCGCCTTCAACTATACTTTACGCCAGGCGCGCGGCGTCGTCGGGCTGATTTCGCCCTGGAATTTGCCGCTCTATTTGCTGAGTTGGAAAATCGCGCCCGCCATTGCGGTCGGAAATACCGCGGTCGCGAAACCAAGCGAGTTGACCCCAATGACCGCTTATTTGTTAGGCGAGATTTGCCGCGAAGCCGGGTTGCCGAACGGCGTCCTCAACATTGTGCAGGGAACCGGGCCTAACGTTGGCTCAGTCATCACTGCGCATCCCAAGATCGGCACCATCTCCTTCACCGGCGGCACTGTGACCGGCCGCAAAGTGGCGGAAGCTGGCGCGCCGCTCTTCAAGAAAGTTTCGCTCGAACTTGGCGGGAAAAACCCAAACATCATCTTTGCCGACGCGGATCTCGATGCAGCGATCGCGGGGAGCGTTCGTTCGTCGTTCGCGAACCAGGGCCAGGTTTGTCTTTGCGGCTCGCGCGTCTTTGTCGAGCGGCCGGCTTATGATGAATTCGTCAGTCGTTTCATCGAGAAAGTGGCGCTGTTGAAACAGGGCGATCCGCTGGAGGAGAAGACCGAGCAGGGCGCGATCGTCTCCAAAGCGCAGCTCGAGAAAGTGAAGTTCTACGTCGATCTCGCCCGCGAGGAAGGCGGCGAGATCACGCTCGGAGGTAGTCCGCCGCCTGCGCCTAACGACCGCTGCGCCAAGGGTTACTTTTTTCCGCCCACTGTCATTACCGGCCTGCCGGTCGGTTGCCGGGTCAACCGCGAGGAAATCTTTGGTCCGGTCGTTACGATCACGCCCTTCGAGAACGAAGAGGAGGTGATCGGTTATGCCAATGACACCGAATACGGGCTCGCTTCCAGCGTCTGGACGCAAAACCTGAATCGCGCCCATCGCGTCGCGGAACGGATCCACACCGGCACTGTCTGGGTGAACTGCTGGCTGGTGCGCGACCTGCGCGTTCCCTTCGGCGGCATGAAGCAAAGTGGCGTCGGACGGGAGGGTGGCGAAGAAGCGCTCCGCTTTTTTACCGAGCCGAAGAATGTCTGCATCGCAAAATAAGATGAGCGAATCGTTCGAAAGCCAACGCGCCGCGGAACCAGTCGGTGCTTTTCCGCACGCGAAACGAGTCGGCAACCTTCTCTTTCTTTCCGGGATCGGGCCGCGGGTGCGGGGGAGCAAGGGAATCCCCGGCGTGACCCTCGATGTGGAGCGCAACATCGTCAGTTACGACATCGAAAAACAGTGTCATGCGGTTTTCGAAAACGTTCGGCTCGTCCTCGAAGATGCCGGGGCAAGGTGGAATGACATCGTGGATGTCACCGTTTTTTTAATCAACATGAAGAAGGACTTCCAAATCTTTAACCGTATTTATCCGGAATACTTTGCCGGTCCCGGGAAACCGAATCCGACCCGCACAACGGTCGAAGTGGGTGCTTTGCCGACTCCGATTGCCATCGAACTGAAGGTGATCGCGGCGTTTCACAATGATGCGGCCTCGTCTGGCTGAGAGTGTTTTTCGAGACGGCTTCAACCATGCCTGATGCTGCCCTGAGCTCTCAGCCTTTTCGAATTTTCGCTGCCGATCATACTGGCATCACCGTCGCAAATCTCGAACGCTCGCTCGCCTTCTGGCGAGACGTGCTCGGGTTCGAACTCTCACATCGCCCGCACCAGCGCGGTGAGTTGGCGCACCAAATCACCGGCGTTTCCGGAGCGGAAATTTCCATTGCCGTCCTCAAAGGCTACGGCCACAAGATCGAGTTGCTCGAGTATCTGGAACCTTCCGATCGCGAGCACTTTCATCCCCGTCCTTGCGATGTCGGGTCGGTGCATGTGGCGTTTGTGGTCGATGATTTGGATGCGGTTCTGGGCTCGATTACCGCCTCGGGTTGGAAAGCAGCTGGGCACCCGCAAACTCTCAATGCCGGCCCGAACGCCGGGAAACGTGTCGTCTACGTGCGCGACCCCGACGGCACGACAATCGAGTTCATGCAGCCACCGCGATCAGCCGAAAAATAATAAGCGTCGCTCGCAGATTGGTTCTAGACCTGCGCTTGAGGAATCCGGCAGGTTTCTGCCTCTCAAAGCCTCATGCGCTGGCAGGCGTTGTGCCTTCGTAGCGCGCATCGCCAAAGGCCAGGATGGGCACGAAAATGAAGGAGAGGAAGGCGATGCCGACGCCAAACCCGGCACCCTTGCCAAATTTTTTGGCCACATCAATCGAGAGCACGATCCAAATAATGAAGTTCACCAGCGGGATGAACATCAAGATCACCCACCAACCCGGGCGTCCGCCGATTTTGCAGAGAATGTACAAATTGAAGATGGGGATGATCGCTGCCCAACCGGGTTGCCCGGCTTTGGTGAAGAGTTTCCAGAAACTGACGACAATCACCAGACAGAGGATCAACGAAATGATCCCGGAGGCTCCGCCGCCAGCGCTGGCCGCATAATTGGTAGTGTCCTGAGCAAGGAAGATGGTTGTGAAGATTCCTAGTAACGAATTGTGAGCCGAGGCAATAAGTGTAGTCATGATTTATTAGGTATTAAATTGAGTGCCTAACGGAAATCCTGTGGGTCAGGCAACGAAAATCTTTCATAAACTGCATTTTACGCTGCGGGAGCGGCGGGTCTTCGACGAGAACTTTGTTTGGAATCGAGAAAAAGTCAGCGAGGATTTCTGGCCTCCTCCAATCCACAGATTCGTTTTCCTGCTTTCCTGCCTCCCCGATTTATCCATCATTGCTTGCAAGCTCCATGAACATTGACGCAGGCATTTTGACCGGCGTAACAGGCGCGATTCTCGCGACCATCTCGCTCATCTACGCGCGCTCTCAGGCGCACGCGCAGCGCCATCAGGTCGAGGAAATGCAGCGGCAAACGGAGGAAACCCGGAGGGCTCAACATTTCGAGACGAGCCACGCCCTGATGAAAGATGCGATCGAGGCACGCCAGGCCTGGGCGATGAATTTTCGCAAGGAATGGGCGCCGCCCATCATTGGGACTCCGCTTGAGCAGACACTCTCGCTGCTCGAAGGAAACTGGGATGTGCTCTTCCGGCTCCGCGCCTACGTCGAGCAACTGCAGGAGATGTTTTTCGCCCGCAAAGCTGACCTTGTGGCCGACGATCACTGGCGGGCAATGCATTGGCTGGTGCGGAGTTTTTTCGCGCCGGAAATCGATCGCACGATCTTTAAAGGGTTCGTCGAGATGGGTTGGGTCACGCCGGAGTTTGCAAAGTTTGGGCGCGACTACGCCAGCAGTGGTATCTGGAAAGATCCGCTCGGTCGACTGGAAGACACCCATGCTCGGCCGCTGACGACGGATTCGTCGGCGTAACTCGACGCTTTGAACCTTTAAGAAAACCACCATGTCAGATTCATTTTCCGGCAACGAAGAATATCCCCTGCAACAGGACCGAGAGGATTCGCTGCGCTCGTTTCGTGAGCGCTTTCACATTCCCGTCGGCCAGGACAACCAGCCGCTGATTTACTTTGTCGGTAATTCGTTAGGCTTGATGCCGAAGTCGACGCGGCAGATTGTCGAACAGGAGCTGGACGATTGGGCGCGTCTTGGCGTGGACGGACATTTCGATGCCGCGACGCCCTGGTATCCCTACCACGAGACCCTCCGTGAGCCGGCCGCCCGCCTGGTGGGCGCGCAGCCTAACGAAGTCGTCTGCATGAACAGCCTGACGGTGAACCTCCACCTGCTGATGGCGACGTTCTATCGGCCGACGAAGGCGCGTCGCAAAATCCTGATGGAGCACCCCGCCTTCCCTTCCGACACCTACGCGATTAAATCACAGATCGCGCATCATGGTTTCGACCCTAACGAGTCGCTGCTCCTCGCGCAGCCGCGCACAGGGGAGCACGCCTTGCTCGAGGAAGATATCGAGGCGTTGATCCAGAAACATGGCGAAGAGATCGCGCTCGTGCTTTTCGCCGGCGTAAACTTCTTCACCGGTCAGCTCTTCGACATCGCGAAAATCACGACCGCGGCTCAGAAGCGTGGCTGCCTCGTCGGAATCGATCTCGCCCACGCAGCGGGCAATGTTCCGCTTCGGTTGCATGATTGGAATGTCGATTTCGCCGTCTGGTGTTCCTACAAGTACCTCAACTCGGGCCCGGGGGCGGTCGCGGGCGCTTTCGTGCACGAGCGGCATGCGACCAATCCCGATCTGCCGCGTCTCGCCGGCTGGTGGGGAAACGATCCGGCGACCCGTTTTCGGATGCAGCTCGAACCCGATTTCGTGCCCGTGCTCTCGGCCGATTCCTGGCAATTGAGCAATCCGCCCATCCTCGCGATGGCGCCGCTTCGCGCTTCCTTCGCCATCTTCGAAGAAGCCGGCGGAATGGATGCGCTCCGCGCGAAATCGCTTCGCCTAACCGGCTACTTGCAATTCCTGCTGGAACAGCTCGGCTCAGCGCGTTTCACCGTCATTACTCCGTCGGCGCCAGACGACCATGGGGCGCAGCTTTCCATTCTCGTTCACGAACATCCGAAAGAGTTGTTCAGGAAGCTGGAGGCCGCTGGCGTGAAGACCGATTTCCGTGAGCCTAACGTGATCCGGGTCGCGCCCGCTCCGCTCTACAACACCTTTCAGGAGGTCTGGCGCTTCGCGAGAATCCTATCCGAGCATCATTGAATTCGCTTGCCTGAGCAGTTTGGAGCGATAGTCCGCTAACTTTTGCAACCGCTCATCCAGACTAGCGCGACATCTCGTCCACACACGCGATCAGTCCCTTGATCGGGAACGGCTTGACCAAAAATTTCACTTCATTCTCTACCAAAAACGAGCGGAGCACCGGGTCGGTCGCGTAGCCAGTGATGAAAATGAAGCGGTCCGTGAGCTCCGGGCGCAGTTCCCGCGCCTTGAGATAGAATTGGTCTCCGCGCAGCTTCGGCATCTTCAAGTCGCAGATGATCGCGTCGTATTCGTGTGCTTTGACTTTCAAAATCGCTTCTTCGCCGTCAAAGGCGACGTCGACGAGGAAGTTCGCGTCGGCCAGGATCCATTGCAGGGCGGAGGCTAGTTGCTGGTCGTCGTCCACCACGAGAATCGCTCTCAGCTCGAAGGTGCTGCCTTTTTCCTGTTCGGGATCCGATTTCATCGTGCCAACAGCATCACCCAGCAGTGATGGTGCCAAACGCGGGATTCGGCGAGTATACTTCCCTTCGCATCCGCGCTTGGCAAATCTGGTGAACGAGTCACGGTAGAGGGCGCATGGGATCAAAATTCGCCCTCATCGGCAGCGGCCTCGCCGGCGGGTTGCTCGCTGGCTACCTCGGGCGGCGAGGTGACGAGATCGACCTCTACGAGCGACGGCCCGATCCGCGCGCCGGCAACACCGTCGGCGGCCGATCGATCAACCTTGCGCTCTCCACCCGCGGTATTCACGCCTTGGAGAAGCTCGGCATTGCCCGTGAAGTGCTCGAGCATGCCATCCCGATGCGCGGCCGCATGATCCACGACAAAACAGGCGAACTCCATTTTTCCCCCTACGACCGCGATCCCTCCAAGCACATCAACTCCATCGGGCGCGGCGCCCTCAATACCGTCGTCATCGAGGCCGCTCAGCGTCACGATAATGTGCGAGTAAAATTCAATCACCGCTGTGTGGACGTCGATCTCGACGCGCCCGCCGCCCAGCTCGTGAATAACGAGACTAACGAGACCATCGCGGCCCGCGCCGAAGCGATCATCGGCGTTGACGGCGCCTTTTCCGCCGTCCGCGGCGCGATGCAGCGCCTGAACCGTTTCGAGTACAGCCAGAGCTACCTCGCCCACGGATACAAGGAGCTCACCATCCCGCCTGCCGCCGACGGCTCATGGCGAATGGAAAAAAACGCCCTCCACATCTGGCCACGCAAGAGTTTCATGATGATCGCGCTGCCCAATCCCGATGGCTCCTTCACCTGCACTCTGTTTTGGGAATTCGAGGGTCCGCGCAGCTTCGCCAATACCACGAGCGACGACGAAGTGCGCCGCTTCTTCGACGAAGAATTCCCCGACGCCGTTGCGCTCATGCCCGCGCTCCTCGCGGACTACCGGGAAAACCCAACCGGTTCCCTCGTTACGATTCGCTGCGCACCCTGGCATTATCAGGACAAGGTCGCGCTCGTTGGCGATGCCGCCCATGCCGTTGTCCCATTCTACGGACAGGGGATGAACGCCGCCTTCGAAGATTGTGTCGTCTTCGACGAATGTCTGGCCGAGTTCCCTAACGACCGTAGACGCGCCTTCGCAGAGTATTTCGAGCGACGCAAGGAGAACGCCGACGCCCTTGCCGATCTCGCAGTCCACAACTTCATCGAGATGCGCGACAAGACCGCCTCCCGCGCTTTCCGCGCGAAAAAGAAACTCGACCATACCCTCGAGGGTCTGCTCCCCGGCGCTTACCTCCCGCTCTACACCATGGTTAGTTTTACCAACATTCCCTACGCCGAGGCCGAACGCCGCGCCCGGCGTCAGGACAGAATTGTCTACGCGAGCCTGCTCGGCCTGGCGCTGCTTCTGGTCGTTCTCCTTGCTGCGATTGCGCGATCCCTCATCGGTTAGTGCCTCACTTCGGTTCGCTAACTTCG
Organism: uncultured Verrucomicrobiae bacterium; assembly: GCA_963819975.1. Lineage (GTDB taxonomy): Bacteria > Verrucomicrobiota > Verrucomicrobiia > Chthoniobacterales > UBA10450 > Palsa-1392. The sequence continues at coordinate 121,170 of CAWFYE010000019.1, forward strand.
AGAGCCCGTTCCAAGGGTCGCGTCAGACAAGTCGGTCCACCGCCTCCCTTGAGGCTGATTTCGCTTCCATCATATTCCAGAACTTCGGCTCCGGCGGCTTCGAGGCGCGCGCGGGTGACAGGGTTACCGGCGACCATCACACAACGGCGAGGACTTAGCGCGAGGACGTTCGCGCCCATGCCTTCGAACTCTTCGTCCGGCACTTCTACCAGAGTCATGCCTCGTTCCAGTAGCTGTTCCCGGAACGGAACTGGCATGAGCGGGGAATAGACCCCGGCGAGGTCACGATCGACCGGGCTGATGATCGACATGAGATGAAAGACGTCGCCCGGGCCGTGCCAGTGGGGCAGGGGCACGGTGATCAGTTCGTCGATGCTATCGCCGAGGAAGTCGCGCAGTTGCGCAATGCCTGAGTCGTTAGTCCGGTAGCCGCGGCCAACGGCGAGGGTTCGTTCGTCGAGCCAGGCGACGTCGCCGCCTTCCAGTTTACCGGGAGGCTGGATCGTGCCGAGAATCGTTAGGCCGAGCGCGCGGAAGGCGGTTTCCTGCGCGGCGGGTTCGCCCTCGCGGAGGGGCTTGCCCATTCGGCAAAGGACGACGCCGCGGTCGCACACGACGGCGGCGTCGCGTACGTAGATGGAATCCATGCCGGTGGCGTCGGCCGGCGGCAGGAACGCGATCTCGCAATCCATGCCTCGGAGCAGGCCGACGAAGCTTTCGTATTGATCGACGGCGTGAGCGAAATCGGGGGCGGCAGTGAAGTTTAAAGCCTGCCACTCAGCCGCGATCGCGGCCTGGCTTCGAAAAGCATGGCGCGCCTCCTTCACCATGAGACGCGTGATGGTGCCGACTTCGGACTGGCTGGTTTCGTTAGGCATCGAGTCTCAATCGAAATAAAGGCGGAGCTTTTCGTATTTCTTTTGGCCGATGCCTTTGACGTGACGCAGGTCGTCGGCGCTTTTGTAGGGGCGGGCGTCGATGATCCGACCGGCGAGGACTTTGCCGATGCCGGGGATGTTCTGGAGCGCCTCCATGGAAGCGGTGTTGATGTCGAGTTTCGCGCCAGGTTTTCCGGTGGCGGCTTTCGTGACTGCGCTCTTCGGATGGAAGAAGCTGTCGAAGGAGTCATCGCTCGCGCCGGGCTGTTCGCGGGCACGGATGTTGAGCCGGCCGTTGCCGACGCCCCAGCCGCCGACCGATTGCTGTTTCGCTTTGCGCTCAAACGCCTGGAGCTTGCGCCACTCGACCTCGGCCTTGTCCATCTCGGGCGGATCGGAAGCGGCGCCGTAGACCCGGGCGAGGCCGTTCGCGACCAGCGACTCGCCAAGGTCGGCGCCGGCAGCCTGAACGAAGCCGAAGTAGCGCGGCAGGTGGCTGCGCCCGCGCGCATCCTGCAGGCAGGTGCGAACAGTGAAAGGATGGATGAGTTTTTGCCTGGTGAAGCGCTCGGCTTCGTGACCGATGAGGAGGGTCTCGGCCATGGTGGCGTGGAAATATTTCGCCTGTTCCGCGACTCGCTCCGGGATTCTGCTGTCGGTCTCCGGGGCGTCGACAAAGTAGAGCCGAAAAATGTATTCCTTCCCGTCGGCCCGGACATGGAAGCTATCGCCATCGTTCGCGGCATTAGGCAGGTAGCGACAATCCTTGAAGGTTTTCCATTCTCGCGCGCCGGCGAGCGGAGCGAGCAGGAGGATGAAGACGAAACTGGCGCCGAGTAGAAAAAGCCTCACTGATTCTCCTACTGGTAGTGCCCGCCCGCGATCAAGGCGAGTTCTAATCTCCGTCGAAACTCCATTCCCAAGGCCGCGACAAATTGCCACGAATGATCGCTGCTGTCAGTAACTCTCTGGGCAAACTTGAGAGATCTGGTGGCCGAGCCAGGCGAGGCCAAGAGTTCCTTCGGTTACATTTTCACTTCTCCTCTTTGGATTGCGTTTTGGTTGAGTTGATCGCGGGAATTCATCCGGCCGTCGCAACTCTGTCCGCAACAAAATGACAAGAAGATGAAGGGGGGAATGTTGGCGGTTGCGCTATTCGTAACGAAGTGCTTTTACCGGATCGACTCGCGCCGCGAAATAGGCCGGAATGAGCGCGGCTAACGAGCATATGATGAAGGCCGCGATACAAATCTTCACCACGTCGCTCGGGATGACTTCGGCCGGTATCTCGGAGAATTGATAGACCGAGCGCGGGAAGATTTCGATGTGTAAGGTGCCGGCAAGCCAGCGGCTGAATTCATTCCGGAACCGGATCAGCGTCATACCGAGCCCGAGCCCGGTAAGTGTGCCGAAGAGGCCGACGACAATTCCCTGGAAAAGAAACACCCCCATGATCTGCCCGATCGTCGCGCCGACCGCTTTCATGATTCCGATCTCGCGCCGCTTCTGTACCGTCACCGTGATGAGGGTGTTCATGATGCCAAATGCCGCCACGATGACGATGAAGAAAAGGAGGAATGCCATCACCGTGCGCTCCAGGCTGACAGCATCGAAATATTGTTTGTTCATCTCGATCCAGGTCTGGGCGTACTCGGGCGGCTTGAGATATTTTTCGATTGCCTGTTTTACCTCGGCGGCCTTGTCCGGATTGCTCGTCTTCACCGTCAGGCCGTGGAGCGCGTCGCCCAGCCCGTAGAGTTCCTGTGCGACGAAGATCGGCACGAGCAGAAACTCGGAGTCGTGCAGATACTGGCCGGTCTCGAAGAGCCCGGTCACGGTCAGCTCTTTCGGCAGCACTACTTCGCGCAGGTCATCGACCGCCTTCTGTTTCTCCTCGCCTTGTTTTTGGTCGAGCTCCTTCAGCTTGTCGAGGATCTCGCCGAGATTGCCCGGCGAATAAACCGTCAGCTTGTCACCCACCGTCAGCCCGAGCTTTTGCGCCAGCTCTACCCCGAGCACCGTCTTGTCCCCATCGAGATCGAGCTTGCCGAGCTTGATGAATTTCCGCAGCGGAATCACTTTCTCTTCCTCCGCCGGATCGATCCCGCGGATCATCGGGGCGAGCCGCCGGTTTTGGAATTCCACGATTACCGGCCCCTGGATGTAGGGTGCGGTCGCGACCACGTCGGGTGTATTGCGAATCTGCACTGTCAGGTCCCGCCAATTGTTCATCACGCTGTCGGTCGTGACCAGGATGTGCGCGTCGAAGTCGATCACCTTCTGGCGAAGCTCCCGGTCGAAGCCGGTCATGACGGAGATCACCAGAATGAGCACCATCACGCCTAACGTGACCCCAAGGACCGAGACAAGCGTGATGATGGAAACAAAGGTGCGCTTTGGTTTGAGGTACCGAAGTGCGAGGAAAAGACTGAACGGGAGTTTCAAAACAGCGATACGGTTGCCGAAAACGCCGCTTTTCCAACGGGAATCGGCAAAGTCGGCGCAAAGAGGCGGACCCACGCACGACCGAAGGGGTTGTGAACGGCGATAGGTTTATGTGCTCTGGACTATTGCGATCATTCTTCTTGTCCTCTGGTTGATTGGCTGGGTCGGCTTCCACATCCTCGGCGCGGCCATCCACGTCCTCGTCGTCCTGGCAATCATCTTCATTGTCATCGCGCTCGTGAAAGGCCTCTGAGCGGGCGCCGGTTGAGCCGGCCGGCGGCTCGGGTGACACTGTGCGACGATGAGTAACGACATTGTCGGCATCGACCTCGGCACCACTAACTCCCTCATCGGCGTGATGGAAGCGGGCTTCCCCATCCTGCTCGCCGACGCCAACGGAGCGCGGCTCACTCCCTCGGTCGTGCATTTCCCAGACGCGGGCGAGCCGATCGTCGGCGCCACCGCGAGCCGGATGCGGGCCGTCGCTCCTGCAACCACGGTTTACTCCGCCAAGCGTTTGATTGGCCTGCGCGGCGACGATGCAGGGGCTGGAGAATTGCCGGCGGATTACGCGGTCGTTAGGAAAACGGGCCGGCCGCTCCGGATTCGAGTTCGCGAGCGGGAGTACGCGCCCGAGGAAATCTCGGCGTTCGTCCTGGGGAAATTGAAGCGCGATGCCGAGACGGCGCTCGAGCGGTCGGTCTCACGCGCGGTCATCACCGTGCCCGCATATTTCAACGACGCCCAGCGCAACGCCACCAAAACGGCGGGAGAAACCGCCGGGTTCACAGTGGAGCGAATCATAAATGAGCCAACCGCGGCCGCACTTGCCTATGGGCTCGATAAGCTCGCCGAGAAATCTAAAATCGCCGTTTACGATCTCGGCGGCGGCACCTTCGACATCTCGATACTGGAGCTGGATAACGGTGTCTTCCAAGTCCTCGCCACGAGCGGCGACACGCATCTTGGCGGCGACGATGTCGACGAAGCGCTGATTGCCGATTGCCAATTGCCGATTGCCAATTGGCAGAAGCGCGAGTTGGTCATCGAGGCTAAGCATCGGCTTTCTATCGAGACGAGCGTGCAGATCGACGCGCCGTTCATCGCGGGCCAGAATCTCACCTACGAGTTGAACCTCGAGACGCTGGAGCGCCTTGCGCGCCCGATCATTCAGCGCACCCGCGCCCATTGCTTGCGCGCCTTGACCGATTCGAAACTGGCCGCGGCCGATCTCGACCAAGTCATCCTCGTCGGAGGCATGACCCGGATGCCGCTCGTCAGGCAATTCGTGGCCGAACTTTTCGGCCGCGAGCCGAACACCTCGCAAAATCCCGATGAAGCGGTTGCGCTTGGGGCCACCATCCAGGCTGGCATCCTTTCCGGCGCGGTGCGCGACGTCGTCCTCCTCGATGTCACCCCTTTGTCGCTGGGCATCGAGACCTTCGGCGGCTTGATGAACGTCATCATCCCGCGCAACTCGACCATTCCGATCAAGGCCGGCGAAATGTTCACCACCGCCGTCAACCAGCAGCGAGCGATGAAAATCAAAGTCCTGCAAGGCGAGCGCGAGATGGCGGCCGACAACTGGGCCCTGGGCGAATTCGAGATCCAATTCCCGCCCGCTCTCAAAGGCGTCGCCCGGGTCGGGGTGCAATTCGAGATCGACGCCGACGGCATTCTCCATGTCCTGGCCCGCGACACTAAGACCGGGATCGAAAAAGTAGTCGCCCTCACGAGCGCAGTCGACGTCTCCGACGAAGCTGTCGAGGCCATGATCGCAGACTCGCTCGAGCACGCCTTCGAAGACATGAGCGAGCGCGTCTGGACGGAAACTCGCCTCAAAGCCGAAGAGATGCTGACCGCCGTCGAGAAGGCTTTTCAGCTTGCCGGCGACCGCCTGCCCGCGGAACAAAGGAGGCAGATCACGGACCTTGCCGATAATGTCCGCGAGGCGATTGCGACCCGCGAAACCCCGCGTTTGAAGGCCGCCAACGCCGTCCTAGACGACGCGACGCAGGAGTTGGCCGCACTCATTGTCGAGCAGGCGCTGGCTGCCGCCTCGTCCAGCACATAAGGCAATTAACCGCAGGCCCTTGGAATGGCGCGCGCCCTTACACCCACAAAGGACCCGTGAATTCGGAAAGGTGCCGGTGGCGGTTCAATTCGTCCCGGTGAGATCGATCGTCCACTCACCCTCGGCGATGCGGATAATGTTTGGCGACCGGAGGGGCTAAGCTCTCGGGATTTTTTTTATTTTCTGTAAAACTTCATCCAGCCGATTCCGTAGTAATGTGGTACATTGGCGCGGACATCCGCCGCCAAGTCACAATCCGATTCACTGGAAACCAAATCCCCATCATGAAACTAAAAAATCCGTTCGTGTACTTTCTCGCATTTCTTGCACTGCCACTTGTCGTGACCGTTGCGCCGGCGGCAACGATCGAGGTGCTACAGACGTTCGATTATCCTGAGGATGGCGTCTCAACTCTGCCACAGAAGATTAGCGACCAGGGAGTCATGGTTGGCACTGTGATTGACGTCAACGGGGTAGAGCAGGGCTTTTTTTACAAGCCGCGCATCGGCAGATACAGCGACCGTCCGTTCTCCGATCCTAGCGACACCGGGGGTGTTACTCGAGGCCGGGGCATTAACAACCAGCGTCATTCCTGCGGCGAATACATGAACGGAAGCGATGGCACCTTTCACGGTTACATCTTTGAGCACCCCGATTTTATTCCGTTCGATATCACCGACACCGTGGACACGGTCCCTTTGGGAATTAACAACGGCGGCGACTTCGTCGGGACCGTTACTTTTACTGACGGGACACAACTGGCCTTCATCAACTTAAAAGGAGTTGTTAAAACGTTCGCAGTACCAGACGCAATCGCGACTCTCGCTTATCAGATAAACAGGGGGAGCCAGGTTGTCGGTTACTACATTGACCTCGACGGGATTACACACGGGTACATGCGCGATGGGCATGGCAACCTGACGTTCCCGATCGACGTGCCCGGGTCGACCGGAACGATTTTGTTTGGAAATAATGATTCGAGTTGGGGCGTGGGTAGATATACGGACGAGGCAGGCCTGACTCATGGGTTGTTCTATATCACGCCCGACGATATCCTCACCTATGATTATCCGGGCTCGACCTTCACCTCGCTCAATGGTGTTAATAAGGACGGATACGTCGCTGGCTATTACCTTGACGAAGGCGGAATTTTCCACGGAATTTGGGCCAAGATAAACCTCACCGCCGCCAGTAACCGCAATACCAACACGTCGGTGGCACCGGTCCGGCCTGTCCGCCCAACGCCTGAACTGTTGGAGGTCGAGGCGGCGCCAGCTTTGTAATCGGATCCGCGCGGCCCCGGATTTCAAGCTTGCCAACTCTGCATTCGGCGGTTGCCCATGAGGACTTGGAGCCGGGTGGCAGCGGACCCGAAACCACAAACCCACAGCCGCCTTCCCAAAACGACGATATGTGCATTCCCACGGAGTACCCTAAGCTGACTGCGAACCGCCGTCCCATCCCGCTTAAGCGTGCAGGCCTGGCTCCCAGAGAATTTAACGCGCCGGAAAAGCGGGAAGCACTTCACCAGCCCTCCCCTCAACCGGATCGCCCGCGGTAAAACCACTGCCGCGCCAACCGCGCAAAGGACATTAACGCGCGACCGATCTCCTGCGCCACTGCGCGCAGCCCTCAAAAGCAAAAGCGCCCTAGGCGCCTTTAGACGCCGCTATCTGCGGTTAATGTTTCTGTCCTGGCGACGGAGTAGGTGAGGGTTCGTTAGGCAGCGCGCCTGCAGTTTGGCGACGGGTGGTGATTTCTTCCAAGAGTTGTTTTTCTTCCGGGAAGATGGCGCCGCCCTTTGCCAGCTCGATGTATTTGTTCGCGAGCTCGAGCTGGCCGGCGTCATCGTATAAAAGGGCGGCGTAGACCGCGGAGTGCGGGTCGTTTAGCTGCTCGGGCGGGAGCTTATTCAGGATCTCGACGGCTTCCGCGGTGCGGCCGGTGCCGTAAAGGGCAAAGGCATAGGTGATGGCGGCTGCGGGGTCGTTAGGCGATTTTTCGTAGGCCTGCTGGGCGAGGGCGCGGCCGTCGGCGGTGTCGCGATCTCGGAGGAGGGCGAAACGGGCGGCATTCGCAGCCAACCCGATTTCTTCGGGCGAGCTATCGTGGAGGCGCTGCGCGGTGAGATGAAGGTTCGGCAGATCGTTTGCCCCTCGATAAAGGGCGTAGAGGGCATCGAGCGCTTCCCGCCGCGTCGCCGGCACTTTGGCGACGCGCAACCAGAGTTGTTCCGCTTCGCGGGTCAGGTCCCAGGAGGATGCGAGTCGCGCCAGAGCTACTTCGTGTTCCGGATGGTCCTGGGCGGCGTTCTCGGCTGAATTCCAGAGTGCGGCGAACTCGGCTTCGGCTTCCCCGGCGGTGCGGCGGGAGCGGCGCGCCGCGTAAGCCTGGTAAGCGAGGCGCAGGTATTCATCGTCGCCCCAGGAACCGGTGCGGGTCCAACGTTTGAGGCGCGACCAATTCTTCGTCCGGGCGAGGGATTCCGCGACCGCGCTTGCGACCGGCGGTTTGTTTGTTAGGTCGGCCGGGAGGTTGTCGCTCCACTTCAGCGCCGTACTGGCGAGGCTGTTCCTGTTCATCCAACTGAGCAGCTGCGCGAGGTCGCGGCTGTCGCGGGCGGCGACCGGTTTCACTTTGTCGAGCAGGGCGTCGAATTTCTTTGGGCTCAGTTTCCGGTAGAGATCGAGGCAGAGAAGATAATCGCTAAAGGTGACCTGCGGGCTCATCTGCAAGGCCTGGGCGAGTTCGTTTGCCGCATCGGTCTGGTTCTGGCGGAGGGCGTTGTCGAGCAGGGCACGGAGGGCTTCGGTGCGGAACTGCGTCACTTTGCTGAGGCGCTCGAGCTGGTTGCGCGCGGCGCTGCTTTTTTCCGGGTCGGGGGACTGAATTTGCAGAACCGCGAGGTTGAATTGGTAGACGTCGTTCTGCGGTTCCTGCGCGACGGCGGCCGCGAAGTGCCGTTCTTCCTCGGCGATATTGCCCTGGGCGCGCGAAAGCCAGCCGGCGACGACATGATACGGAGCCTTGTCGTGGTCTTCGGGCGGGACTCGGGCGAGGGCGTCGCGGGCGATATCGAGTTGGCCAAAACGCAGGGCGGCGGAGGCGAGATTGAGCTCGCTATCGAGGCCTGGATTTAGCCGTGCGATCTGGGCTCGCCAGGCGACGGTCTCGGCGCGGTTCTGTTTCTCGGTCGACTCGGCCAGGAGACGGGTGGCGGCGAGTGAATTGGGGTCAATCGCGAGGGCTTTGCGCGCCAGGGATTCGGCGTCGGCGAACTGCTGGTGCTTGAGACGATCGGTCGCGGTCGTGAGAAGGCGTGTCTTGTGCCAGCGGGACCAACCTTTGCGGACCGAGGAGAAGGCAAAGAGCCCGACCCCAAAACCGAGGAGGACGAAGAGCGAAATAACCAGTCCGCTGCGCAACTGCAGATTGCGCAACCAAGAGACTTGACGGCGGCGTTTACGCCGGACGCGCTTCAGTTTTGTCGGCATCGCCTCGTTCCCTAGATTGGCCCGGAGCGATTGGCAACCGTCGAGAGATTTCAGAAAGAAACGCCGCGGCGGCCAGGAAAAGCAGCGAATTTTTGCCTAACCAGCAGGTTGGGTCTCGGCAGCGTGCACGACTGGGACTTCCTCGATGTTCTCCATCACTTCTTCGCGCAGTCGTGGTCCCCAGACGTAGCGGGCGAGGAGCACCTTGAGGGTGGCGGTGAGCGGGATGGCGAGCAACGGTCCGAGAAGACCGCCGATGAGCAGGCCCCAGATGAAGATGGAGACAATGACAGTCATGGGATGGAGACCGACGGAGTTGCCAACGATGCGCGGGGCGTAAAACATCCCTTCAAGATTTTGCACGGCGATAAAAATGATCGTGACCCAAAACGGATGCCACCAGTCGCCAAATTGCGCGGCCGCGACAATGACGGCCGGGATCCAGCAAATGACGATCCCGAGGTACGGGATCATCGTAAGGGGAATGACGAGGAGGCCTATAAGCGGCGCGAAATTTAACCCAAAAATGGTGAGGGCGGTGCCGATGAGGAGGCCGTCGACGACACAGACCAGGAGTTGCCCACGGAAGTAGGCGATGACGTAATTGTTGATCTGCGCCAGGGTGGTTGCGACCTCGTCTTTGAGAGGCGAATTGCGCAGGGGCAGATATTCGCGCCAGCGGGCCTGGATCGCGGGGCGTTCCTTGAGGAGGAAAAAGGAATAGATCGGCACCATCACGAGGCTGAGCAAAAACCCGGTCACGCCGAGGAAACCGCCGATGCTGGATTTCACCAGCAACCAAAGCTTGGCGATCAGATCGGGCAGTTGTTTTTCGAGCGCGGGTAATTGCTTTTGCACCCAATCCTGAATCCGCTGTCGATCGGCGGAGGTGAGTTTTGCCGGCGTGGGTGCGATCACCTCACCGCTGACGGACAGCGGGCTGGGGGCAGGCGCCGGAGTGGGGAGAGCCTTAGGCGCGGGGGTCGGCGTCGGTCCGGCAAGGAGCCAGTTGATGAGGCCGGTGGCGGCGCCGGCGCCGGCTTCTCCTTTCTGGGAATTGAGGCCGAAGGTGTGCTCGTAGCGATAGATCATGTCGACTACGCGATCGCGCGTCCGCTCGGTGAACGCCGGTAGTTTCCGTGCGAGGCTCGCGCTTTGCACGGAAATGAGAGGAACAATCCAGGCGCCCAGCGCCACGATGGCGAGGAATGCGATCAGGAAAATGGTCAAGACTGCTTTGCCGCGGCCAAAGCCGCGGGCCGCGAGATGAGTCACCACCGGGTCGAGCAGATAGGCCAGGATGGCCGAGATCGCGACCGGGATGAGGATGGGCTGAAGGAAAGCAATGAGGTTGGCGCCGAGATAAACGATCGTGCCGACAATGAGAAATAGAACGACGACAAAAATGGCGGTGAGCGAGGCCCACATCGTTTTCCGCTGCCAGGGCGTGGGATATTTTTTCACTTGATCGGTGTCGGGCCGGCGGTTTCGCCTTTGCTCAGCTTAGTTTTAGCGTCCGCAATCTTGCCGGCCAGCCTTTTGTTGTCCTTGTCGAGGGCGAGGGATTTCTCCCAAAACTCGATTGCCTTGTCCGTCTGCTCGAGCGCGGCATAGGTGTCGCCGATGTGTTCGAACACGACCGGATCGCCTTCCTTGAGCGCCTCGACCGCGTTCAGGAGCTCAGCCAGAGCCTGATCGTATTTTCCCTGGCGATAATGAAGCCAGCCGAGGCTGTCGAGATAAGCACCGTTCTCCGGGTCGGCGGCGAGAGCGCGCTTGATGTAATCGTCGGCTTCGTCGAGGTGCTTGTTTTGATCGGCCCACATAAAGCCGAGATAGTTATAGGCCTGGGCGGCATCGGCCGGGTCAAGTTCGATCGCCTTTTTGAAAAGATCGGCCGCTTTATCGTAGAGGCCGGCTTGTTCGGCGGCCGCGCCGTATTCGAAATAGAACCGATCGTCCACCACTTCCTGCCCGGTGGACTCGCTCTCGTGCAGGGCCTCTTCGAAGGTCGTAACAGCCGCCTGGCTTTGCTTGGCCTCGCGCAAGGCAATCGCGAGCAGGTAGGTAATCTGCGGCGCACCCGGGTAATGGCGGCGCGCCTCTTGGAGCACCTGCACCGCGCGGTCGTTCTCGCGCAAGCGGCCGAGGAGCAACTCGGCGAGGTGAATATAGTTGTCCGGCTGGGCGGCGTTGATAAGCAGGCTTTGCTCGAAATTCGCCGCTGCCTTGGCATAGGCCGCCTTCGCCTCATCCAGCTTTTTGGCCTGGGCGAGGGCCTTGCCATCCTCTTCCAGGACGCGCCCGAGCAGCTCGTAGGGCTGATACTTTTCCGGATGTTGCTGAATGATTTCCTGGAGCATCTCGATCGCCTTGCCGCGTTGATTGGTCAGCATGAAACCGGTGGCCAATTTCTCGCGCGCGTTAGAGTCGTTAGGCTGAAGTTCCAGGACGCGCAAATAGAGTGGAATAGCTTCCTGCACTCGCTGCGAGGCGGCGAAATAATCTGCCGCATCCGTCAGGACGGAAGCATCGCTCGGAGCGAGAGTGAGCGCTTTGCGAAAGACGCCGTCTACTTTCTGGAGTTCGTCCGGTTTGGGATTCCTTTCACCCTGTGTCATAAGAGCGAGATAAAGTTTGCCGAGCTGGGTCCAGAAAGAGGGGACGTTGGTCGAGACTTTGGCCGCACGATCGAGAGTTCGAAGCGCGCCTTTGCGATCACGCGCGGTGAGCTGAACCTCGGCCAGCCGCTGGTAGCCCTCAATCTCGTTAGGGGCGAGTTTGACCGCCTCTTCCGCGTAGCGGATTGCCGGCTCCATCTTCTTCAGGTACTTGGCGTATATGTACGCCAGTTGCAGATAGGGCCCCGGCTCTTTTGGCTCGGCCTTGACTGCGTCCTTCAGGATATCGATCGCACGCGGGTAATCTCCCGCCTGGGTAAGAAGGAAGGCAACGCGGGTCGCGAGGTCGATCTCGCCCGGATCGATGGCCAGAACACGCTCGAATGCCTCCAGCGCTTTCTCACCTTCTCCATCTTCCTGGAGATCGAGAGCCAGGACGTAATCCACCATCGCGCGCGCCTTGCGTTCTCCCTCGGGTTGGAGGGCGAGGTCCCTTGGGGGATGCAGGACGAGCGAGTCATCCTGCCGGGCTGCTTTCCCAGCCGAGACCGGCTGGCTTGGCGGATGGCGTTTTTCGTCCAGCCGAGCCGCCGTCGCCGCTAGACAAAAACAGCAGCCGGTCCCAATCCACCAGGCGGGCAGAAGGAGATTTCGAAGCCGAAGGGTCATTGGGCAGACGGTAAAGGCGGCCCAGAGCGGACGCAAACGAGGGGCGCCGCCGCTACAATGACTGCACGGCGAACGATCGCGCAGCCACTGTGGTCTTGTCGGCGACCTGGTAAGGTCGTGAACCGAAATTGACGATAACTCTCTGTCCGGTTTCCCAATCGGTGTATTGGACCGAACGATCCGGAGTCAACCAACCGTGGCCGATCATCCGGGCAAAGCCGATCCGGGAACGAACGGAAGCAATTGCTCGATAACTCGCGACATAATCCGCTTTGTGGCTCTCCCAGAGTTGCCGGTTGATATGCCACATCGGCATCGTGCCGTAGAGAATGTTAAACAGGTCTTTCTTCCAGGCGAAAGGGCGGCTCTGGAAATTTGTGTCGCGCCAGACCCATGTGCCGGCGACATAATCGTGGAAGGCCAGTTGGTAGAGTGGAATCCTCCTTTTCTCATCAAGGATGAACGCGGCGTCAGAGGCGTAGCTATCGCCAAGGTCGGTATCGTAACCACCGGATGGAATTTTGAGGTTCGGGTCCGCATAGGTACGCAAGGACATGAGACCTTCATAGAAATCGAGACCGGGGAGAGCCCAGGTGGGAGAGACTCCTTCTCCTGAGCCAACGACGGTGCCCAGTTCCTGGGTCTTTTGCGCCAGCTCCAGCCGGGCCGCTTGATTTTCTTCGATGCTCGAAGGATGGCTCGAGCTCAAGCAGGGAGCCAGCTGCACGACAAGGGTGTCGAAATAGAAAAGCTGTGTGCCATAGGTGGCAATCATCCCTTTTGCCTTTTCCAGCCAGCGAGGCAGTTGAAATTTCGCGCAAATTCTGTCCCAACCCTTGGGATTACTTTCCCGGCGAAGCGTGTCGGCCTGCATGCGGCCGGTCAGGATGGCATTGGGCCAGCCACGGCGGCCGACGCGAAAGAGGTTGCCGGTCGGCATGTGATAGGAGCCGGGCACCCAGCCGATTTGTTTGATCCCGTCGAAGAGGGCCCGATCGATCGGATGCTTGCCATAAAAGACCGCCAGGCCGCGATCGATGCCGGCGGCCTTCATTTCCGAGACGAGTTTGAGATCGTCGGCCGGGTTCGTGCCCCAGAAATAAACATATACCCCGTCCTTCAGCATCCCGACCGGTGGCCGTCGGCTCACCCGGTCGCGCAATGGTTGCATTTCCGGATGCGCAGCGAGGAAATAGTCACGATAAAGCTGGGCGAGCGCGACATAGCCGCCGCCGGTAACAAAGTCATAGTGCAGGCGCATCGGAAAAGCGTAGACCGTGGCGTCGTTAGGTCCGGAGCGGGTGTCGAGATTCCGAAATGTATCGAGACGTGCCGCCATTCCGCGCTCCAGATCGGTCAGGCCCCACCAGGGCTGGCTGCCACTCCAGCCGTAGGCCTTGTTGATTTCGCTCGGCCGGTCGAGCGGCATGAGCATGCCTTCGCCGCTGGTGTTCTGGACGCAGGACCAGCTCTTGTCGGGGGCGATGAAATGAAAAGGGTAAGCGGGCAACTTGCCATAGTGCTCGTTAGCCGGAGCTGCTCTGAGATCGAAACCGGAGGCCGTTTCACCCCCTAGCTCGATCGTTAGGTCGCAGAACTCGCCCGGCCCGACAACCCGGCAGGCTATCGAAGTGGGCGTGACACGCAGTGAGTTCGCCGCCACCTTGAATCCAGGCTCCACCTGCTGCCGCCAGGTCAGCTTAATGCGTTTATCGACCACGGTGATGGAACCGTCCTGGAGTGAAAGGACGATGCGCAGCACCTCGTTCTCCAATTGCGGCGCAGGCGATGCATCAGCCGCGATCGCGCTGATGGCGGCGACGAACCAACTAGAGAGCAGGAGCGATCCCTTCATCAGCAGAAACCTGTCACGAAATCGCGCTCGCGAACAGGCCCGGCCCTTTTGTCTTCTTATCCGCCTTCGGGCTCGGCGGTGCAGCGGACTCGCCGGGCGGCGAAGTAGGATCCGATGACCACGATCGCGGCGATCAATTGCGCGATCAGGGTCTCGTAAGTCGGGAAGACCGCGAACCACAACCCGACCCAGTCCGGGATCAGATCAACGAGTCCGGGAACCGGCGTGGTCGAGATCCAATGTGCGAGCTGCATTTCCTGCGCTTGTTCGCCGACCATGACGAGGAGCACGCCGCCTAGCAAGATGCCGGTCGTGATCAACATCCTGCGATAAGGGAGCCGCTGCTGGAGGACGAAGGTCAGAATCGCGACGAGCCCCGAAAGGCCAAGACCGAGAAGCGTGCCTTTGAGAACAACGGCGCCACCGAGACGCAGGTGATAGGTCTGGAGGAAGAGAACAACCTCAAATCCTTCGCGGTAAAGCGAAGTGAATCCGAGCAGGATCAAGCCCCAGACGAGGCGGGTTTGCGAAGAGTTCGCCGTCGCTCCACTGGTCAGAAGCGTTTTACGCCGCCGATTATGAGCCCGGATCCAGCCGCCCCAATAAATCTTGTGGAAGAACCAGTTCATGATCACGAGCAAAACGACGACTGCGAGGAGCCCGGTCGCGGCTTGCAGGTTGAGCGCGGAGACGTTGTCGGCTAGCGCGCCCATGATCCGGACCGCGATCATCCAAGTGACCAGCGTGGCGAGGAACGCGAGCCCGGCGCCCCACGCGACCGGGCGCCGGCAATAACTGCGCGGGCCAGTCATGCTGGCGGTAATGGCGGCCAGGACCAGGATGCACTCGAGGCCTTCGCGGAAGACGAGAATGCCGATGTCGAGCATGGCGACAGTGGGACTGACGTTGGCCCGCGTGGGATCGGGCGAGCCACCGGTTGTGAGCCCTTGCCAGGTCATCGCGCCGAGCACCCCGAGAGCGGCGATGAGGAGAAGGAGTTTGTGAATCGGGCGGAGCCGCAACAGGGGAGTCGCGACCGCGACAGGCGGGGCTGACGGCTCTACGGCGGAGGCGATCACTCGGCGGATGTTAGCACACCGAGTCGGGGAATGCTGTCGGCAGATTGCTATTCTCTAGCGGTGAATTGCGTACGGTTGTGATTTTCTTCCGCCGTCGTAAAATTCGCCCATGCAGCGCCGTAAGGGTTTTACCCTCATTGAAATCGCGATTGCGGTCTTCATTCTCATGCTTCTGCTGTTGCTCGCCATCCCGAGTGTCACCGGCGTGCTCGCCAATCGCCGTCTCCAGCGCTCGCTCGATGCCATGAACCAGATCGTGCGCATGGCGCAAGAACGAAGCGTGCAGGAGCGCCGCCCCTACCTGATCGAATGGCAACGTCAATCCATCATCCTGCGACCGGAGACGTTTGCGGAAGGGGATGCCGAGAGACCGACCGCAGCCCTCGCTCTCGATAAGGGGCACGCCTACATTCTGCGTCTGCCGGCCGCCTTGGAGAAGGATCCGCTCGCGCAGTGGATTTTCTGGCCTTCGGGTGCCTGCGAGCCGGCCAACGTCCGCTTCAAGGGGCCCGATGGCTCATGGGAAGTGAATTATTCGCCGCTCACGGCGCGACCCCAGATTATTCGTTATGCGGCGAGGTAAGAACCGGCTCGGTTTTGCACTTTATGAGGTGCTCCTTGGCCTGACGATCTTCGTCGTCGGCGTCCTCGCGCTCGGCCGGGCGGTAGAAAATTGCTTGAACGCAAGCGCGCTGAGCGAAGAGGAAAACCGCGTCCGCCAGATCCTCGCCAACCGGATGGCGGAATTGCAGGCCACGCCCGGCCCGCCCGATGCGACCAAGGTACTGAACGTCGACACCGGCTACGGTGTCGTAAAGCTGATTCAAAAAAGTGCACCGGAAGAGTTAGTGGACAAAGACAACACGATCATCACTGGAATCAGCCGGGTGACTCTACGGGCGGAATGGTCGCGCCAGGGTAGGACGCAAAACAAGCAACTGGTCTTCTATGTTTATCGTGCGGGTTGACCGGCGCAGGACGCTGGCTTTCACCCTTCTCGAGGTCACGCTGGCAGTCGCGATTCTCGGGATGATGGCGCTGGCGATTTATCGGTTCGTGAGCACGAATCTAACGGCGGTGCGTCTTTCCACGGAGATGAACGAAAGCGATGCCCGCTACGAGGGCCTGGCCAATCTCCTGACCGAGCAGCTGCAGCAGTTGGCGCCGGGGCAGGGGGAATTGGCGGGTGAGCCCTTTAAATTCAGTGGCCGATCGCGCGACGAAATGTCGTGGATTTGTTCGGCCGGGCCGGGGCTGCTGACTCGCTACGCGACAGGCCAATACGATGTCACCCTGCGCCTGCGACCGATGGAGCGGAGCGATGAGATGGAGCTGGGCATCGTGCGAGAATCGGACGACGCCGATGACAAGAATCCTGTGCCGGAGAACAAGGCCTGGGTCTCGCTCCTGAGCGGGGTGCGGAGCATGGAGATCCGCTATTTCGATCCGCGCCTCAACACTTGGGTCGATCGCTGGACCGATCGCAGCACTCTCCCGCATCTTGTTCGCCTAACGATCGATCGCGCGGGCAGTTCCGTGCCATGGGAGGCGGTGCTCCCGCTCCGGCGTTCGCCGCTCTGATGATGATGCGCGCTTCCACCAAAGCCAGGCGCTCTGGCGCCGCTCTCATGCTCGCGCTCTGGGCCCTTTTTTTGCTTAGCGCGATGGTTATCGCATGGGCGCTGGATATTAATTCGCAACTCACCCTCTCGGGGAACGCCAACCGGGCGGTGGAAGCGGAGGCGATGGCCGCTTCCGGGGCGGAGGTTGCGCTTAGCCCGACGGTCGAGACCGGCTCGAGTGTGCTCCATGGTTCGTTGGGAAAAAACCAGCGCTACGATGCTCGGATCATCGGGGAAGGCGGGCGCCTGAACCTGAATTGGATACTGGCAGGCGAAAATCCGCAACGGATCGCGCTCCTCCGTCAGTATCTCGAGGTCAAAGGGGTCGACCTGAACGAGCGCGACCGGATGATCGATTGCCTGCTCGATTTCGTCGACCCCGACGATCTCCCGCGCTTGAATGGCGCGGAATCGGAGCCCGGCTACCAGCCGAAAAATTCGCTCCTCCAGCAGATCGAGGAGCTGAAACAAGTGAAAGGCTGGGAGAAGTTCACTGCGCGACCCAACTGGGACGCGGATTTCACACTCTTCAGCAGCGGTCCGGTCGATCTCGTCTGGGCGTCGCGCGATGTTTTACTTTCCCTGCCCGGGATCAACGAACAGCTCGCAGACCGATTCCTGGAATATCGCCGCGGACCGGACGGGATCGACGGGACAGAGGACGATCCGGTCTTCGATTCGTTTGATCAGGTTAGGCTTGCGCTCGGATTCACACCAGAGCAATTTGCGCAGCTTGCGAGCCTAATCGGATTCAAAGACCAGGTTGTGCGCGTCGTAAGTGTGGGAAAATCCGGCGATGTAACACGAACGGTCGAGATGATCATTCGGAAGACCGCGCAGCCCCAGTTGATTCGTTGGAAGGAATACTAATATCGAACCCGCATCCGCTCCTGTTTTTATTGCTCCGTCCAGTGGGGGTTGGAATGTGGTTCGTTCCCGCGCGCCCACTGGCACCTGGGATGTGCGGAGCGCGGCCGACTTGAACGAAGCCAGCGGCTTGCTCAACGAAGGTGACGACATCGTTTTTGCCCTGCCGGTAAACGTAATCCTGGCGCAGCGTTTGCGTCTGCCGACGACCGACCCGACGGAGTTTGGCGGGATGGTCCGGCTCCAGGTGGAGAAGGCGTTTCCCTATCCTCCCGAGGAAGTGACGAGCGATTTCGAGCTCATCGAGCAGGGCGAAAACGAGAGCGTGGTTTCCTCGATCGCAGTCCATAACGCGAAGCTTGCGGAACTGGCCGGGCCGCTTCTGAAGCGCGGTTTTATTCCGCGGCAGGTCACCGTTTATGCTGCGCAGCGCGCGGCCTCGAACGCCGCCTCCGGGAACGCTTTGATCATTTATCGCGAAGGCGACAAACTCGTTTCCGCAATCACCGAGAACGGCAAGCTCAGCCTCGCTCGCACACTTGATGCGACCGGACCGGAGCAGTTGCAGCGCGACCTGCCGCAACTCGCTTTAAGCGCCGAGCTGCAGGGGATCGATACCTCTTTCCCGACCATCTTGCTGGACGAAAATTCCCTGCCCTTGCGCGACACGATCGAGCGCATCTTCGCCCAGCGCCCCCGGCTCGTGGGCGTGGAAATGCCGCCCGCCGCGGTCAAGCTCGACCTTGCCCCGGAAGCATGGCGCAATCAGCGCGCCGCGCTCGTTAGGCGAAAAGAATGGCGCCGCCGTCTTATCTGGGCAGGCGCAGCCTATGCCGCGGCCTTTCTCCTCTTTGCGCTCTACGTCGGGATCATTCGTCTCCAGGTCGGCCGCTACCAGAAGGCGATCAAGCGCGACGCGCCCAAAGTCGAGTTCATCCGCGGGACGGAGGCCAATTGGAAGGCACTCTCACCCGCGATCGATCCGCACTACTACCCGATCGAAGTTCTGCTCCATTTGCATGAAAGCCTGCCGAATCCCGAGGTCCGGATCACGGTTTACGATCAATCGGCGCGCAACATTTCCGTGCAGGGCGAAGCGCCTGCGGCCGCGCTTGCTTATCAGTTGGCCGAGAAGGTGAAGAAGCATCCCGACCTGCAGGCTTTCACCTTTACTCTCGGGACGCCGCGCATTTTGCCTAATGACCACGCGCAATTTCGGCTGGAAGGAAAAACCAAATGATCGGCCGTTGGCTCGCGCAAATGAATCAGCGGGAACGTCTCCTCGCGCTCTCCGTCGGGGGCATCCTCTTTCTTCTTATTAACCTCGCCATCTGGAGCGCGCTGTTCGGGATGAGCGCCGATGCGCGGAAAGATTACGCCGCGCAAAAAGCGGCTCGCGCCGAGCAAAAAGTCTACCTCCAGGAAGAGAAAATGTGGAAGCGGCGCGCGGAGTGGCTGAAGAAAAACCAGCCGAAATTGAACAATCCGGCGGAAGCATCCACTCTTCTCACGCAGGTGAAAGAGATCGCCGGAAAGTACAACGTCCAGATCGAAAATCCGCAGATCGGCGCAGTCGAATCGACTCCGGCGCACCAGTCGGTCTCCGCCACCTTCGAGACGAAGAGCGGTTGGGAGGACCTGGTCCATTTCCTCTACGACGTGCAGCGACCGGAAGCGTTTATCGTCTTCGAGAACGTCAACTTGCTGGTCGACGCGACTGATCCGACAGTGATGCACGGACGCTTTAAGATTGCGAAGTGGTTCGCCCCCGGCGGGAACAAATCATGAAAGCAAAAAGAATCATTCTGGTCACAACCGGGGCGTTTCTTGTCCTGGCCAACTTCGGATGGGCGAAAGACGATCTGCCGGTGAGGGAGAAATTCGCGCATTACGAGCCGATGGTGAAGCGCTCGCCTTTTGCGATCGCGACTGCTGGCGCACCGATCCCTTCCGCGCCGGACTTTGCGAAGGACCTTTACGTGGCGAATGCGGCTCATTCCACGGACGGGGATTTCGTCACCCTCGCCTCGACGACCGATAAGAACCTGAAGGAATACCTGAGCACAAAGGAAACGATTCACGGTTATTCCATTTCCAATATCCAGTGGTCAGACCAGGTGGGCGAAACGAAGGTTACAATCTCGAAGGACGGGCAGTTCGCGACGCTCACCTTTAACGAAGCACTCCTCAGCCAGGCGATTCAAAATCCGGCGCCCGTCGTGCCCCATCCGCAACCGGTTCCTGGAAGCCCGGCCCGGACCAACAACGGAAATCCGCAGGTGCCGATTCAGCGGCCCATGCCGGTGCCGCAAATCCCTACGCCGCCGCCGCATGTACGACCTGTTATTCGGCGCAAGGGCGTCCCGCAGACGCCGGTACGCCAGCCGCAACAACCGCAGCAGCAACTGTCGGATGACGACGCTGATTTCGACGCGTCCTAGGCCGGGAGACGATTCTTAGGGTTTAACTGCCGCCCCAATCGTCGTCAGGTGTGTCGGCTTTCCGGTCCTGTCCGGCGGAATAGAGGTCGTAGCCGCTCGGATTCTTCCGGCCGGGGTTGACGTAGATGTAGTTATTATTCCAAGGGTCCTTCGGCATCTCCTTGAAGAGCTGGTACCAGCGTTGCGGCTGCGGATCGGTGCTCGGCTGAGAGATGAGCGCTTGCAATCCTTGCTCAGTCGTTGGGTAGAACCCGTTCATGCTCTCGTAGAGTTTGAGCTGCGTAGAAATGCTCTGGATATCGGCCGCGACGCGATTGTGGCGCGCATACTCGACGTTGCCGGCTAGTTTGTAGATCGCGGTCCCGAGAAGCAGGGCGATGATCGTGACCACGAGCATGATCTCGAGGAGGGTGAAGGCACTTTGATTTTTGCGCATAAATAAGAGACAGCGGGGCTATTTCAACGGTTCAAGCAGGTAATCAGATTTATCCCAGAGGTATTTCAACTGAATCTGCGTTTCCCTGATCGCCGAGGCAGAAGTTCCGGCGCCCGCCAGAATGATCACATCATTCGTTCCCGCCTTCAAGATCGAGGCCGGCACGATCTTTTGGGCGCGCACCCAGCCGGTGTATTGGAATTGCATCGTCTGGATGAGCGAGAGCGAAAGCCCGCGATAAGCCGGGTCGGCCAGGTCGGGCAGAACAAGCGAAGCCGGGCCGACATCCTGCCCGTTGACATAAATTTCCGGGGGCGCCTCGATCTGCGGGCTGGCCACTTCGAAAGTGAGGAGCGCGACGAGCGGCTGCGCTTCGAGTCCGAATTGAAACGCGGCTCCATCCTGGAGACTCGAGCCCATCGCAATCGTGTCGGTCGTGAGCGGTGCGGTAACGGTACCGAAAACTTCCGCGTCTTCCGTCCCGGCCTTGAGCGGCGGCGCGGCGGCAAAGGGCGCCGGAATTGAAGTCTGCGCCTCGTCGTGCAGCGGGCGCATGACCAGGCTCGATTTCATCCAATCAAGATATGCGCCTCGCACCGAACGACCGTCGCCCGGCACTTCGACGTCGATCGCGGTCACGCCGATCATCGGGACAATCGTGGTCGAAGAGGTGGCGAGACCGGTTTTCTGGCCTAATGACCCGGAGCGCAGGAGCTGGGTGCCGGATTCGTCCCAGGCGATCAGCTCTGGCTGCTGATTGGGCTTGTCGTCGAAGTAAAGCCGGAAGAGAAGAATCTGAGAGTCCTCGTTAGGCCGGGTCAGACGGATGCGAAAAACACTCTTGGCGGGCGCGCCTTCCGCAGCCTTGCCGGGGGCGAAGGAAACCGATTCCACCCAGTCGGGTGAAGCCTGGATTTTTGAGTGGGCAGGATTGTTCTGGCGCAGGTCAAGCCAGGCGCTGTCGGGCGCGGCCTCGGCCGACTGGCTCGGCTTCAGCACCTGGGTACCCGGCCGGGGCAGGGCCTGCTGCGCGCGAAGCGTGGCCACTCCAACCAGCAACAATACAAACGCGACGAACCGAAAAAGCATCTCGGCGGCGAGGTTATGTTAGTGCGGGCGAAACTGCAAACTGTGCGTCATCTCGAAGACCGCGGAGAGAATGCTGTAAACCACGAATCCGACGACGACCGCGATGAGCACAATAATGACCGGCGGGATCAAGGCCGAGATGACGTTGACCGTACGATCCAGTTCGCGTTCGTAGACGTCGGCAATCGTCTGCATGGTGCGCGCGAAGTGGCCGGTCTGCTCGCCGACCGCCATCATGTCAGTGAAGAGCTCGGGAAAAAGTTCTTCCTTCGCCAGGGCGCTAGAGAGATTCGCGCCATCGATGATCGAGCGGCGGACGTCGCGCAGTTTCGCCTCGATGTATTTGTTGGCGGCGATTTCCGTGACCAGATCGAGCGCCTTGAGCAATGGGATTCCGTTTTCCAGCAAGGTGCCGAGGGTTCGCGAGAACTGGGCGTAATACTGGTGCCGCCGGATCCGGCCGTATCCCGGGATGAAAAGTCGAAACCGGTCCCAGGTGACACGTCCTTCCTCGCTCCGGACAAAAGCGCGGAAGCCCACCATCACGCCGAGGACGAGAAGAATGAAGAGCCACCAGTAGCCGGTGATGAGGTGATTCGCGCCGAGCAAAATGCGTGTCGGCAAAGGGAGCGTGCCGCCGGTTTGCGACATGAAATTAGTTAACTGTGGCACCATGAAGGTGATGAAAATGATGATGAGCGCGGAACCAGCAAGGGCGAGAAAGGCGGGATAAATCAGCGCCTGCTGGACGCGATCGCGCAGGCTCTTCTCCTGCATCAAATGCTGCACGACGCGTTCGAGAATGTCGGGCAACGCACCGCTTGCTTCGCCCGCCCCGACCATATTCAGGTAGAGCGGGGGAAAGATGCGCGGGAAATCGCGCATCGCCTGCGAGAAACTGCGGCCATCGACTAGCGACTGATGCAGCGCGCTCGTCATCTGCTGGACGCGCGGATGTTTGAGCCGTTTCTCGAGCACGCCGAGACTCTCGTCGAGTGTCATGCCCGCTTGCAGGAGATGCCCGAGTTGTTCGGTAAAAATCAGGAGCTGGCTGTGGGGGATCTTGAGATTTTGCGTCGGCGGTGCGGCCGCAGGTGCAGGTTTGCCGTCGACCATTTCCGGGCCACCGGCCACGACGTCAATCCGAATCGGAATGCAATTCTGCATTTCGATCTCGCGAATAGCGACCGAGCGATCGGCGACGTTGAGTGTGCCTTCGACAAGGCCGCCCTCGGCGTTGCGGGCGCGATAAGAAAATTGCGGCATCGGATGGAAGAGTCGGCGCTAGAATTAACCTGCGGCTTCGCTGCCGTCCAATCGCTGGGCTACGTTTCTCCGCGAAATGCGATCTTCATTTCAAGAAATCAGGCTCGAGCGCGGCGGAACGGTGGCCGTTTCCGAATACGGCGCGAAAAGCGGGACCCCGGTTTTCTTTTGTCACGGCTGGCCGAGCTCGCGCACGATGGCAGAGCTGACCGATGCAGCGGCGCGTGAGTTGGAGATTCGAATCATCTCGCCCGATCGGCCCGGGATCAGAAATTCTACGCTGGATCCGAACAGAAAATTACTCGATTGGCCGCCGCTCCTCGCGGAGCTGGCCGACAAGATGCAAATCGAGGAGTTCCGAATGCTCGGTATTTCCGGCGGCGCGCCCTATACGTTTGCGGTCGCCTGGGCAATGCCGGAGAGGGTGTGCGCCATCGCCGCCGTCAGCAGCGCACCGCCATTGGCTGAGTTGCCGGATCGCAACGGACTCCTGCCGCTCTATCGCTGGCTGCTGTTTTTCTATCCGCGGCATCGCGAGCTCTTGCGCTTCGGTTTTCACGCCGCGCGTCCGTTTCTTTCCCTCAAGGTCCCGATCCGCTTTCGTCCCTTGCTCCTCAAGCTTCTCCAGCCCTGCGACGCCAGCGTGATGCGCGACATCGCCGCCTTCGAGGCCTGCTTCGAAAGCCAGCGCCAGGCTTGGCGGGCTTCGGCCGATGGCCTGATGGTCGACGCCGAGATCTACGCGCAACCGTGGGGATTTCCGCTGGAAGAAATCCGGGTGCCGGTCCGGCTTTGGCATGGAAAAAAGGACCGGAGCTTTCATTGGCAACTGTCCCACTCGTTAGGTGCGCGTCTCTCTAATTGCACCACGTATCTGGTTGAAGGGGAGGGCCATTACTCGCTCCCGATCCGACACATGGGCGAGATCCTCGCAGATCTAAAATCTGCCTAACGTTTCGGTTTCCCGGTCGCGAACGGCACCGAACTAGCTGAAAGTTTCAGCGTGGAAGATTTTACTGGCAGCGTAGTGGTGGATCAGCCTATCCGCCGCACTTCAACCATCCCGCCCGAATTCGAGGCCCGGATCAAGCAATTGGTGGCCGATTGGGGCGCGGAGAAATCGCCGGAGCTGATCGAAGAACTGATCGTGACCGCGCTCAAGATGGCGCGGGACAAGATGGGGACTGGCGACCTCAAATTGATGAACCGGTCGCTCAAGGAGCTGCGCTACGCCGCCAAAGTGTTCGCCCCTTATCGCGACGTGCGGAAGGTGGTCGTTTTTGGTTCTGCCCGGACCGCGCCTTCTGAACCCGAGGCGCTCCAGGCGGAGGAGTTCTGCCGCCAGATGGTGGCAAGTAATTACATGGTGATCACCGGTGGGGGCGACGGAATCATGGGCGCGGCCCAGCGCGGGGCGGGTCGCGAAAATAGCTTCGGACTCAACATCCGCCTCCCCTTTGAGCAACGCGCGAACGAGATCATCCACGGCGATCCGAAGCTGATTAACTTCAATTATTTCTTCACCCGCAAACTGAATTTCGTGAAGGAAACCCATGCTTACGCGCTTTTCCCGGGCGGCTTCGGGACGATGGACGAAGGCTTCGAGGCGCTCACTCTCATGCAGACCGGAAAGGCGCTGATCATTCCGATTGTGATGATCGATCGGCCCGATGGCACCTACTGGGAAACCTGGATGCGGTTCTTGACCGATCACCTGCTGAAGCTCGGCCTGGTCTCAAAGGAAGACTTCAATTTCATCCAGATCGAGCACCGCGTGGAGGAGGCGGTCAAACACATCCTGGTTTTCTATCGGAACTACCAATCGTCGCGCTGGGTCGGTTCAGAGCTGGTACTAAGAATCTGCAAGCGATTGACCGACAAGGCTGTGAGTGAGTTAAATAAGCAATTTGCGAATCTACTGAGAGTCGGAACGATTGTGCAGCGATCCGCCCTGCCGCAGGAAAAGAATCAGCCAGAGATCTGGGAATTACCCCGCCTCGTGCTGACGCCGCATCGGCATCAATTTGGTCACTATCGGCAATTGATCGACGCGATCAATCTTGCGGAAACTCTGTAGACGCTTCGCTCTGCGAAGCGCGGGCGTGCACCAGGCGGGCATGGGCGACGCCGCCGAAAATCGAAAGGACCTCTCCGGCGTTTTGCATTCGAGAGGCGCTCTGTGCCGCGCTTCGCAGAGCGAAGCGTCTACATTACGCCGCCGGGCGCTCGGTCTTCTCCACGATGTAGTCGTGGATCGAGTTTACCGTCTGCAGCGCTTTGCCCGCGACTTCGGAGTTTGGAACCCCGACACCGAACGTTTTCTCCATGCTCACTACCAGTTCGAGTGCGTCGATTGAGTCCAGGCCGAGCCCGCCAGGTCCAAACAGCGGAAGGTCATTCGCAATCTGATCGGCTGGTGTTTGCAGCATCAGATTCTTGACCAGCATTTCTTTAATTTGGCTACGGAGATCGGTCTCAGACATGGCTTTTGGGACGCTATGCTTAGACGAAAAATTTCCGGATGTCATTGAATTTAAATCCGGAGCACGTCTCATGCTTGTCGCGCGCGGACGACGTTTCGCGCCTCGGAAAAGGCGTCGATTGTTAAGCTAGCGAATCAGACTTCGCGTGAAGTCTGCTCGTTCGACGTGCGTACGGCTTCGTCGCTCGGCGGCGGCGGGACTTCCCGCGCTGTGGCGGCATTATCGATCCGCGGGACGGTCGCGTCTGCCTGGCGAACATCCGGCTTGGCTGGAGGAGTATTGCCGGCGTTATGCAGCTCGTCGCTGAACTCGTCCTTCGCTTTTTGGAATTCCTTCACTGCCTGGCCCATGCCTTTCGCGAGCTCTGGAAGTTTCTTCGCGCCGAAGAGGACGAGGACGATCAGAAGGATGATGATCAGGTCCGGGCCGCCGAAGTTTGATAGCAGGGCGAGCAAACTCATAACGCTGACGAACATCGGACGATCTCCCAGCGTTGCAAGACTTTTCCCGGTACGTTCAAATCAATCACAGGCTTCAAGCGAGCGGAAACACCAGTCCCGCTCCAGAATGACGATTCGGAGAAAGTCCTTTTTTGACGACCCTTTAGACGTCGTAATACATCTGGAACTCGTAGGGGTGCGGGCGGAGCCGGAGAGCGTCGTATTCCTTTTGTTTCATCTCGACCCAGTTGTTGATGAAATCAGTATTGAAAACGTCGCCCCGCAGAAGGAACGCGTGATCGTTCTCGAGCGCGGCGATCGCTCCGCCTAACGAATCGGGAACGCTTGGCACCTGGGCCAGTTCTTCCGGCGGCAGTTCGTAGAGATTTTTGTCGAGCGGATCGCCCGGGTCGATCCGGTTCTGAACTCCGTCCAGGCCGGCAAGGAGGAGAGCGGCGAAGGCGACATACGGGTTGGCCGCAGCGTCCGGAGTACGGAACTCGATCCGTTTCGCTTTCGGATTCGCCGAATAGGTCGGGATGCGAATCGCCGCCGAACGATTCCGGGCCGAGTAGGCGAGGTTGACGGGCGCCTCGAAACCCGGAACGAGCCGCTTGTAGCTGTTCGTGGTCGGGTTGGTGATGCAGGTCAGTGCCGGCGCGTGTTTCAAAATGCCGCCGATGAAAAAGAGCGCCATGTCGCTCAAGCCCGCGTAGCCGTTCCCGGCAAAAAGCGGCTTCTCATCTTTCCAGAGCGAGATGTGGGTGTGCATGCCCGAGCCGTTGTCGCCGAAAATCGGCTTCGGCATGAAGGTCACCGTCTTGTTGTGCTTCCGCGCCACGTTGCGCACGATGTATTTGTAGTATTGCAGATGGTCGCCCATCACCTTGAGCGGGGCGAAACGAATATCGATCTCCGCCTGGCCGGCAGTCGCGACTTCATGATGCTGGCGCTCGATTGGGATGCCGGCTTTCTCCAGTTCGAGGCACATTTCGTTGCGCAAATCCTGCAACGTGTCCGCCGGCGCGACCGGGAAATAGCCTTCCTTCGCGCGAATTTTGTAACCGAGATTCGGAAACTCTTCGCGGCCGCTGTTCCAATGTCCCTCGCTGCTGTCGACCGAATAGGACGACGCATTGCCCGCATTGCTGAAACGCACGTCGTCGAAGATGAAAAATTCCGCTTCCGGTCCGAAGAACGCCGTGTCGGCGATACCAGTGCTCTGCAAATACGCCTCCGCCTTTTCCGCCAGGCCGCGCGGATCGCGATTGTAAGGCTCACGCGTGATCGGCTCCACAATCGTGCAGATGAGGCTGAGCGTCGGCTCGGCATTAAAGATATCGATCCAGGCCGTGTCCGGGTCGGGGATGACGAGCATGTCGGAGGCGTTGATCACTTTCCAGCCGCGAATGCTGGAGCCGTCGAACCCGAGGCCCTCAGTGAAAATGTCCTCGTTGTACTCGGTCAGGGTGGTGGTGAAATGCTGCCAGGCGCCGGGCAGATCGGTGAATTTGAAATCCACGAGTTTGACCTCGTGGTCCTTGATCATTTTGCTGACGTCGGACGATGTTTTCTTTTTGTTAGGCATGTGGTGTTGAATGACGAATGACGGATTGCGAAGGAATAACTAATGACGAAGCCCGAACAACCGATTGCAAGGTTATTCGGGCTTCAACACCAGCGGGAATTCCGTCATTCAGCCTTCGTCACATCCCTCACACCGCCTTCTCGCCGATCTCTTCCGTGCGGATGCGGACCGCGTGCTCGACCGGCAGGACAAAAACTTTGCCGTCGCCGATTTTGCCGGTCTTGGCCGCGCTCACGACCACGCTGACCGCCTTATCGACCATGTCGTCGGCGAGCACGACTTCCACTTTCACCTTCGGCAGGAAATCGACCGTGTATTCGCTTCCGCGATAAATCTCCGTGTGTCCTTTCTGGCGCCCGAAGCCTTTCACTTCCGTTACCGTCATGCCCTCGATGCCGAGCTCGGCGAGGGCTTCTTTGACTTCCTCGAGTTTGAACGGCTTGATGATGGCTTCGAGTTTTTTCATGGGCTTTACAGTGGTGGTGTCCGATCGATTTTCAATCGGCTTCGTGCAAGAAAATCAGAGAAGGCGCGTGTAGCGCAAGTGCCGATTTTCTTGCGGGTCCGGAACTTTGACGGAATTCCATCGGGACCGAGCGCGGTACTTGGTTACGGTTCGCCAATAATCGGCTCTGCCACGCTGACGGCGCGCACGGTCACGGCACGGGTCAGCACTTCCTTGCCTGAAGGAACCGCCTCTCGCGCCATGCCGCGGTAGTGCAGCGGCTGAAAGCCCAACGCCAGCAGGGCTTGGAGTGGCGATTGTTTGAGAGCCGGTTTCCAATCGGGAATGCCCCCGGTCTCGTAGTAATAGATCCACGAGTGATCGGGCCGCGCCCAACCGGCAGCGAGGATGACATGGCGATGCGGGATGTTGAGCAGGTCGCCCGCTTGCAGCTGACTTGGCTGGGCAAGGGGATCGCAGAGCGCGGGCAATTGCGAAGAGTCGTGCACCGCCGGCAATTTCAAACAGCGCGAAACGAAGCCCGAACAATCGACTCCCGCAGCCTGGAGGCTGACGGCGCGATTATCCGCCGCGCGCTTGGCCGGGCTGGAAACGTCACCGGCGGCACGACCCGAGGCGATGGCCTGATCGAAGGAAGCGGGGTCGTCGAACCCGCCCCATTTGTAGGGAATGCCTTCGTTCACCTCGCCGGGAACCCACCAGCCGTTGCGGCCGTTAGGCGGATGAAATCCGGCGTCCGGCGTATCGACCGAGACTCCGGTTGCATCTGGTCCATGCAGGATATTGCGGGCAAACGGGCGCCACGAATGCCGCGCGTAGGTCTCCGCAATCGCCAACGCTTCGCTCGGCCTGACCTGGGACGGCGCGGTCGGGTCGCCGGGGATCATCTCCGGCGCAGGCGCCGCAGTCTCGCGTGGAGCAGCGCACCCTCCGCCTAACGAAACTGCCGCGAGGAAGAGAAAGCCCCCGACGGCGCGACGCAGACTGTTCTGAAAGGATGAGGCTTGCCGCACGTTGATTTCGTTCCCATAGTGCCAGCCTTGGCGGCCGGTTGGAAAGTCTTTTGCTGGCCGCGCCCGATGCCTCCGTTCATTCGTCCCAAACCGTTCTCGCGTGCTGCGTCCTTCTTCGCGCTCGTCCTGCTTTTTGCCCTAACGACGAGCAGTTCGCGCGCTGCGGCCTCCGCGCCCAGATCCCGCACCGCCCTCGTGATCGGCAACGCGCGTTACGAACCGGCGATCGGCAAGCTGCGCAATACCGAAAACGATGCCAAGGCGGTCGCCGGCACGTTGCGCTCGCTCGGTTTCACGGTGATCGAAAAGCATAACGTCACCCGCGACCAACTCCTCCGCCTGGTCGATGAATTCCAGAAGACTCTGCCCGGCGCAGAGATTGCGGTCTTCTATTATGCGGGCCACGGCATTTCCGTGGACGGCTCAAATTACCTCATTCCGCTGAAGAGCGGTTTCAACCCGCAGGGCGCCGAACGCACCACCCTCCGCATGCTCGCGGAAACGCATCTCTTCAACGCCGAGCAGGCAGTCGCGGACATGAACGCAGGCGGCGCGCGCTGTAATCTCGTCATTCTCGACGCCTGCCGGAATACGCCTATGGCGCGCGCGTCGACGCGCAGCCTCACCGGCGGCGGCCTCGTCGAAATGACTCCGCCGACCGGGTCGCTCATCGCTTTTTCCACCGACGCCGGCCGAACCGCTTTCGACGGAGACGGCGCGAACGGTCTCTACACCGAAGAACTGCTCCGCAACATGCGGGAACCGGGCCTAACGATCGAGCAAGTCTTCAAGCGCACCCGGGCCGCGGTCATTACGCGCTCGGAGGGCGGACAGGTGCCGGCGGAATATTCGCGCCTTATCGGGGAGGACATCTACCTCGCCGGCAGAGTGGTCGCAGCAACCGCGGTCCCCACGCCAGAGCCAACAATTCGCATCGAGAAGCCGCTCCCGGTCATTTCCCCGACTCCGCCCGACCCAGCCGCCCTAACGAAGCTAGCGAAAGCGGGTCAAAGCGCGGAATGCCTGCAGGGTCTGAAGGCATTTGCGAGCGCCCGTGGGCCCAGCACAGAGACCATTGCGCCGCTCGAAACCTTGCTCGAGCGAGTGAAAGACGATCTCAAGGAAGCGACCGGTCCCTCCACGCGCGCTCTCGCCGCGGTCGTTACTTGTGCGGGCATCCTGCAATTGCTGCCGGATTGCCTTCCAAAAGAAAATGCACAGGCGGCGTCGCTCGCCGCCAAGGCGCACAATAGGCGCGGCGACGCGCTCCTGCTCCTCGGCCGTGGGCAGGAAGCGATCGGGGAGTTTGACCAGGCGCTGCCGCTCGCACCTAACGACGCTTACATTCTCTATAACCGCGGTCGGGCCTACCTCGCCCTCGGGAAGGTTGAGGAAGCGAAAGCGGATTTCACCGCCGCGATGAACGATCGCTTCGATCAGCCGAAAGCGAAAAAGCTCGCGCAGCAGGCGCTGGCGGAAATGCACTAGCGTGAGTGCGGCCGGCCGTCCCCTAACGAGCCGGAGGATGCGTTTGGCGCTTTGACGCATTCCTGGAGAAACGTCTTCTTGTCGGGAAATGCGTTCGATTTCAGGCAGCGCCGCGCGAAGGCCAGCACTGCCTTGTGCTGCTGGCAATTTGATTTGAACGACCAAGCCGCCATCGCCGGCATCATGAAATCTGCCGCGCGTTCACCGGGTCGGGGATTCTTTGCCTGGCGCAAGATTTTCGCGAGATACTTCTCGTCACCGGTGGCGAAAAAATCCGCCCACCAGATATCGAGCTTGGCGACATCGACATTCAAGTCATCGCGCACATATTTTGCGGCCTGCGATTTCCCTTCCCGCAGCTCCTCTGCCAGCCGCGAGATTCGTCCGCTGCCGGTGATCTCCCAATGATGTTTCTCCGTCGCGGTGGCAATCTCGACCGCTACCAGTTTATCGACGTTGCCAGAGCTCGGGAGCGAGTCTGCTAATCGATCCGCCTCTGCCTGCAAGTGACGAAGGTTTTCTGGGGTTGGCGTGAGATAGAAATACGCCATCTCGTCGTCGAGCTTATGCACATCCGCGGCCGGCGGTGTGCTTGACGAATTTCCATCGGGCTGAGGGCGAGTCTTGCCTTCGTCGGGCTTTGCTTCCTCCAGTCGAATTCCGGTTGGCGGACGAAAGAGAACGGGATCAAACGCCAGGCCCGTCTGGTAGCTGAGATACCGGAAACCATAAGAAAGCTTTCCATCCTTGTAGACCTCCAATTGCCACGGAATATGCGTGTCCGATTTCGTGTAAAGTGCGATTCGATACGGTGCCTTCTTGAACTCGGACCCGTCGCAGCGCACGCCATCGATTTCACGCGAGGGCAACGGGGTTGTCTGATGCTTGGAAAAGAACGCCGCTTCTTTCCCGAACTCCAGCGCGGCAAACTCTTTCCCAGCTTCCGGTTCGAGAATGGCGTGGTGGACGATATAGGTCGGACCGGGATCGACAATGTGTCGGCCGGTGTGATCGAAAAGATTGATCATCCAGATGTTCGGTTCGTTCGCGATCAACAGGGCATGGATGTGTTGCTCCGTATCCGCCTCTTCTTCCGTGCGCGAATAGGACGTACCCGCGATGTAGAGAATTTTCGGTTTGGAGGCGAACGAAGCCGGCTGAATTTCGGGACCGATTAATCGACTAACAATGCGCGTCATCGGGGGGCTGGCCGCCCCGCCCCGGCTGAGCTGACAGAGCAAGAGCGCGAGAATAATCTGGAAGGGAATTTTCATTTCGAATTTTTCGGGAGATTGCCCAGGCGCATTCTTATTGCCAAGGACAAATACGAATTGGGACTCCGGCCGGAGAGGTCACGCGTGAATTTCGCCGGCGACCGCGGGGATTTGTTGAGGAGGAGGCCACCAAGTTTATAGTGAGCGCACATGCCCGCCGATCAGTTCGTCCACCTCCATCTTCACACCGAATACTCGCTCCTCGACGGCGCGGTGCGGATGAAGGAGCTGATGGAAAAGGCGGCCGAAATGAAGATGCCGGCCGTTGCTATTACCGATCACGGCAACCTTCATGGCGCGATTGATTTTTACCAGGCCGCAACCGAAGCCGGGCTAAAGCCGATCATCGGCGTCGAGGCCTACATGGCGCCGGGCGCGATCAAGGACCGGCCCAATTCGCAGCGCGACGCGGCTTATCATTTCACGCTCCTGGCTCGGGACGAGGCCGGTTATCGCAATCTCGTTAGGCTGATGTCGACGGCGCATCTCGAAGGGATGCATTACAAGCCGCGGATCGACAAGGAACTGCTTGCGCAACATTCCGAGGGACTGATCGGGATGAGCGCCTGTCTGAAGGGCGAGATCAACATGGCGATCCAGGCCGGCCAGCTCGACAAGGCGCGAGCCAGTGCGGCGACTTTCCGCGACATCCTCGGAGCCGAGAATTTCTTTCTCGAGCTACACGATCACGGCCTCGAAGCGCAGCAGAAATGCAACGCCGTGCTGCCGTCGATCGCGAAGGAGTTTGGACTCGGTTTGGTCGCGGCGAACGATGTCCATTTTCTCGAGCGCAGTCATCACGAAGCGCACGACATCATGATTTGCATCGGCACCGGCAAGATGGTGCACGACGAGAAGCGGATGCGCTACACGCCGGAGCTTTACTTCAAGAGCGCGGCGGAAATGCGCGCGCTTTTCTCGGACCACCCCGAGGCAATTTCAAACACGGTTGCGATTGCCGAACGCTGCAACCTGAAGATGGATTTCGGCACTTCGAAGTTTCCCGAATACGAAGCTCCCGAGGGCAAGACGCGGCGGCAATACCTGCGCGAGCTTTGCGAAGAGGGCCTGCACAAACGTTTTGGTGAGCGGGCAGGGAACGACCCGGAGCTGCGTGCCCGCCTAACGAAAGAGCTCGAAGTCCTGGAGAAGACCGGATTCGTCAGTTATTTCCTGATCGTCTGGGACTTCATTCATTTCGCCAAACAACGCGGTATTCCGGTAGGTCCGGGGCGCGGCTCGGCGGCCGGCTCGCTCATCGCCTACGTCCTCGAGATTACCGACATCGATCCGCTTAAGTTCGGGCTTCTCTTCGAGCGCTTCCTTAATCCGGAGCGCATTTCGCCGCCCGATATCGATGTCGACTTTTGCGAATCGCGCCGCGGCGAAGTGCTCGAATACGTGCGGCGCAAATACGGCGAGCGCCGCGTCTCGCAAATCATCACCTTCGGCAAACTGAAGGCGAAGAGCGTGGTCCGCGATGTCGGCCGCGTCATGGGCCTGAGCTACAGTGACTGCGATCGGATCGCGAAGATGATCCCTAACGAGTTGAACATCACGCTCGCCCAGGCCGCGGAAAAAACGCCCGACCTGAAGAAAGCGATCCAGAACGAGCCGGCGACGCGTCAACTCTGGGAATACGCCGGTCTGCTCGAAGGTCTCTCGCGTAACGCCGGCGTGCACGCCGCCGGAGTCGTGATCGGCGATCGCGATCTCTCGGAGTACGTCCCGCTTTGCCGCGATTCGAAGGGGAACGACGTCGTGAGCCAGTATGCGATGGGGCCGCTGAATGATCTTGGGATGCTGAAGATGGATTTCCTCGGCCTCAAGACACTGACCGTGATGGAGGACACCCTCACTTTGATCCGCCAGCGCGAACCGGATTTTTCGCTCCAAGGCATTCCGATGGATGATGCCGCTACCTTCGGCCTTTTCAACCGCGGCGAAACGATCGGCCTTTTCCAAATGGAATCCGGCGGCATGACCAGTGTCTCAAAGCAGCTCGATGTACAGAAGCTCGACGACATCATGGCGCTGATCGCGCTCTATCGACCGGGCCCGATGGATCTGATCGGCGATTACATCAAGCGCAAAAAAGGTCTGACCAAGATCAAGTACGAACACCCGCTGCTCGAGGAAATCTGCTCCGAGACCTATGGCGTCATGATTTACCAGGAGCAGGTGATGGCGGCGGCCAACCGGCTCGCCGGTTACTCGTTAGGGCAGTCCGATTTGCTGCGCCGCGCGATGGGGAAAAAGGACAAGGAGAAGATGGCGAAAGAGCGGGCCAGTTTCATCGAAGGATGCGCGCGGACGAACAAAATCCCGGAAAAAAAGGCGAACAAGATTTTTGATTTGCTCGAGAAATTTGCGGGTTACGGATTCAACAAGAGCCACAGCGCGGCCTACGGCGTGATCAGCTACCAGACCGCCTACCTGAAGGCGAATTACCCGGTCGAATTCATGGCCGGCTTGCTGAGCAACGAGATCAACAACACGGACAAAATTGCGGTCTTCGTCGGCGAGTGCAAACGGATGGGGATTCCAATCCTTCCGCCGGACATGAACCGGAGCAGTCTGAAGTTTACCCCTGAGCCTCACGACGGTGGAATGGCCATCCGCTACGGCCTCGCCGCGATCAAGAATGTCGGCGAAGGTGCCATGACCTCCGCGATCGCGGAGCGGGAACGGGGAGGGGATTTTACCTCACTGGAAGATTTTTGCAGCCGGGTCGATTCCCGGATCGCGAATCGCAAGATCATCGAGAGCCTGGTTAAGGCGGGCGCGTTTGATTTTCTCGAGCGCGACCGCGCTGAACTCTTCGCCTGCATCGAGGAGACGCTCGCTTCCGCCGCGACCGCACATCGCGACCGGGCGGTCGGACAGGTGTCGCTCTTTGGCGATCTTCCGTCGGCCGCGATTACTCCGCGAAATCGCGACTATCCGCAATGGAGCGAGCGCGAGAAATTATCCTTTGAAAAGGAGTTGCTGGGTTTTTATGTCACCGGTCATCCGCTCGACCCGTACGCGCATCTCTTCGCCTCCGGCAAATATCAAACCATCACTTCGTTAGGCGAACTGGACGATCGCGCCACCTTCACGATCGCAGGCGCGATCGCGCAGGTCGATCGCAAGTTTACGAAAAAAGAAGGCAAACCGTTTGGGGTCGTCTTTGTCGAAGACCTGACTGGCACGCTCGAGGTCGTGCTTTGGAATGAAACCTACGTCCCGGTCGCGAGCCTGCTCGAGCCGGGCAAAGTGATCGCAATTCGAGGTACGATCGATAAACGCGACGATTCCGTCCGCGCCACCGCGCAGAAAGTGAAGCTCCTGAAACCGGAAGCCGTGCCGCCCCCCGAAGAGACAAACGGCGGGAACGGCAATGGCAACGGCCATGAAGCGCCGCGAGTCCGCGAGGATCGGCCGATCACATTACGCTTTGCTCCCGGAATCGCGGCGGAAGAATTGCGCACGGTGCGCGAGATTCTCGCCTCTTCCCCAGGCGCGCAGCCGGTTACTCTGATGCTGACGCGCGAGAACGGCAGCACAGTCCGAATCGAAGCCGGCGAGCTTTGCCGGGTCGAGCTTACGCCCGCGATTGAACGCCAACTCGCGCGCTGGCTCGGCTAGATTTAGCTGTCGGACTTCGGTTCGTGCTTCTCCATCTTGCTGCACTCAGCCTTGAGCTGAGTGTATTGCTCGGGAGAAAGGACGCCCTTCGCTTCGGCGAAAAACTTCTGCATGCTTCCTTCCGTGCAGCCTTCTTTTTCACAGGTCTGCTGGAAGCCATCGAGCTTCGTCTTTTGCTCGGGCGTCAGGTTGAGCTTGGCGTAAATCTGCGAGCACTCCATCTTGCCCGCCTTGTTGGCGCAGCAGGCCATGTCGCCGGCAAAGGCAGGGCTGGCGCCGAGAACCACCGTCGCGATCAACGTAAAGATTGTCTTTGTCATGCCCATCAGTCGCACGGGCACCTTCGTTTTCAAGGATCGAGAGCAATGCCACGCGCGCGGAGCGCCTGGCTGAGGACCGTCCTGGCATCGGCCGTGATTGGTTCGCCGTGTGCGACCACGATCTGCTGGAAATCCCATTTCAACAGCTCCCGCATCGAGCGCCTGAATAGTTCCTTGTCCCGAATCATGAGGCGAAAGAAGAGGCTGATTCCCAGCAGCCGAGGCAGGCGCATGATCTTTTGCACAAAGAAGCGCGCCCAGCCGTGCGTCTCTGGCGGAAAATGAAAAAGGAGATCCGCCAGGACCAGAGTGCGCGAAGCGCGGTGAAAGAAGGCGTGCTCATCGATCTTGCGCAGGCCGTCGATTCTCAGGATCTCGATTTGACCGGCCCAGTCGGGCGGGGCCGGATCGAGGCAAGCGGGAGTAAGATACGGAATGCCAGGCAAAGCCGTCTGCGCCTTGCGGGCGAAAGTGTCGTGGATCTCGGTCGCCTCGATCAGCCACGCGGGTTTGCCGAAGCGACGAATCGCCACCACGTCATCCTCTGTGAATGGAGCGCTTGAGTGGATTACCAGTCGCCCCTCATGCAGTCGCAAGAGGGTGACTCGGCGCCCGAAATCGATCCCAAAGGCGCGCAGCGGATATGCCATGACCGCGACACCCGCGTCCAAATCAACCCAGCGCATTCTTTAATCGGATGTAAAAGCCAGCTTCCCGTCGCGTTCGTCGACCTTGATCTTCTGGCCTTCGTGAAATTTCCCTTCCAGAATCTGGAGGCTGAGCGGATCGAGGATCTCCTTCTGGATTGCACGCTTCAATGGTCGGGCTCCATAGACCGGATCGTAGCCTTCCCGGGCGATGCGTTCCTTGGCCGCGTCGGTTAGTTCCAGGACGATCTTCTGGTTCTCCAGCCGTTTCGTTAGGCGGCGCAGTTGGATGGCGACGATCTTCTTCAGGTCTTCGTCGGTCAGCCGATCGAAGATGATGATCTCGTCGACACGGTTCAAAAACTCCGGCCGGAAATGTTGCCGAAGCGCATCCATCACGAGCCGCGAGCGGCCCTCGGATGAGGTCTCTTCGGTGATGTATTGCGAACCGATGTTTGAGGTCATGATGATGACCGTGTTTTTGAAATCGACCGTCCGTCCCTGGCCGTCGGTGATGCGGCCGTCATCCAGCACCTGGAGGAGGACATTGAAAACATCGTGGTGTGCCTTCTCGATTTCGTCGAAGAGAATGACGGAATACGGCTTGCGCCTGACGGCTTCGGAGAGTTGTCCGCCTTCCTCGTAACCGACGTAACCCGGGGGCGCGCCGATGAGCCGCGCGACGGTGTGTTTCTCCATGTATTCGCTCATGTCGATCCGGATCATGGCGTTCTCGTCGTCGAACAAAAACTCCGCGAGCGCGCGTGAGAGTTCGGTTTTTCCGACGCCGGTCGGGCCGAGGAAAATGAAGGAACCGATTGGACGATTTTCGTCGCCTAAGCCGGCGCGGGCGCGCCTAACGGCATTCGAGACGGCGACGATCGCTTCCTGTTGTCCGATGACGCGCTGCATGAGGCGTTCTTCCATCTTCACCAGCTTCTCGCGTTCGCCTTCCTGCAACCGCGAGACCGGGATATGGGTCCAGCTCGACACGACCTCGGCGATGTCTTCTTCGGTCACTTCTTCGCGCAGCAGGCGCGGCTTCGTGTCGGTCGCTTCCTTTTCCATGATCTCCCGCAGTTTTTTCTCGAGCTCGGGAATGCGGCCGTATTGGATTTCGCTCGCTTTGCCCAATTCTCCCCGGCGTTGGGCGCGTTCGAGTTCGGTCCGCGCCGTGTCGAGTTCCTCTTTCACTTTTGCCTGCGCATCGATCTCGGATTTCTCTTTTTGCCACTCGGCCTTCATCCCGCCCGACTTTTCCTTCAGGCTCGCCAAATCCTTTTCCAACTTCGTTAGGCGTTCTTTGCTCGCCCGGTCCTTTTCCTTTTTCAATGCCTGGCGTTCCATCTCGAGCTGCATGATTTCGCGCTCGATGACGTCGATCTCCGTCGGCATGGAATCGAGCTCGATTTTTAGGCGCGAGGCGGCTTCGTCGATCAGGTCGACCGCTTTATCCGGCAGAAACCGGTCGCTAATGTATCGATGCGACAGCACCGCTGCCGCGACCAACGCCGCGTCGCGAATCCGCACCCCGTGGTGTACTTCATAGCGTTCCTTCAATCCGCGCAAGATCGCGATCGTGTCCTCGACCGTCGGTTCATCCACCAGCACGGGCTGGAAGCGGCGCTCCAACGCCGCGTCCTTCTCGATGTATTTGCGATACTCGTTCAGGGTGGTTGCGCCGATTGTGCGCAGTTCGCCACGGGCTAGTTGCGGTTTGAGCAAATTGGACGCGTCGACCGATCCTTCCGCCGCCCCCGCGCCGACGATGGTGTGCAGTTCGTCGATGAACAGGATGACCTGGCCCTGCGAGTCGGTCACTTCCTTGAGAAACGCCTTCAGCCGATCCTCGAATTCCCCACGAAACTTCGCACCGGCCACCATCGCGCCGATATCCATTGCGATGAGCCGCTTGTTTTTCAGCGACTCCGGCACGTCGCCTGAAATGATGCGCCGGGCGAGTCCCTCTACGATCGCCGTTTTGCCCACGCCAGGTTCGCCGATCAGGACCGGGTTGTTCTTTGTCCGGCGCGAGAGCACCTGCATAACGCGCCGGATTTCGTTATCGCGGCCGATAACCGGATCGATCTTTCCCTGGCGCGCACGCTGAGTCAGATCCTGTCCGTATTTTTCCAGCGTTTGATATTTCCCTTCCGGATTCTGATCCGTTACGCGCTGCGAACCGCGCACCTGCTGCAAAGCCTGCATCAGCTTGTCGCGCGTCACGCCGAGTTCCTGCAAGGCTCGCGCAGCAGGCACGTTGGTGTTCGTAAGGGCGAGGAGATAGTGCTCGGCGCTGACGAATTCGTCCTTCAGCTTCCCCATTTCCTTTTCCGCGCCGTCGAGCACGCTGCGGAGATCGTTGCCGAGGCGGAGATCGACGTTGCTCCCGCTTACTCGGGGAAACTTTTGGAGGGCGGTCTTGAGGCGTTCTCTCAGGGTCTCCGCCTGGAGTCCGATCTTCTCGAGCAGCGGCCGGGTGATACCGTCCGCCTGGTCGAGCAAGGCGAGGAGGAAATGCTCGTTCGTGATTTCCTGCTGCCCGGCTGAAGAGGCGATGTCCTGCGAGGCCTGGACCGCCTCCTGCATTTTTTGCGTGAACTTATCGATGCGCATGTCTTAACCTAGGAGGCGCCGCTCAGCTCGCAATCGGTTGCATGCATTCCAAGTTTTCCAGGTTCCCACCAGATCGTTTCCCCGGCCGGCTCCGGCATTCTGCCGAAACGGCCCTGACCGGCGACGCGACGCTTCTTCTTATCATCGCGACCACGATTGTGCTCGTGTGCGGCTGGGTGGCCTGGCGTTCTTACGAATCGGATGAGGACCTGGCGCGGGCCTATGCCCGGCGAACTATGCAACGGCTGGCCGTTGCCCACGACCTCCATTACCTGACGACGAACCTAAGCTCGGCCGCCATGCCGGGCTACCCGGCCAGCCGACGTCAGCTCATTGTGTCCAGCCTAACGAAGCTAGGTGTTCCCAACGGGCCGATCGAGCTCGTTGCCTCCGGCTCTCAGGACAAGGACCCGAACGTGCCGGGACCGATCTCGCGTTTCTCGACGCATCTCAAATATCCCAAAGCCGACGCACGGCTCTTTCTCGAAGTCTCTCGCTGGCATGGCACCTGGCGGATCGAGCTGTTGGCGCTGGAATGGAAAGACACCGCGCCGCCTGCATCCGCGGCCTCCCCATGACTCCCGACGACGCGCCGCCGCCACTTTGACTCGAAGCCATCCCGGATCGCGAGCCTTGGCGACGCGGGCGAGATGCAATTTGTTTCATCACCTTTTTCCTTCTGCTTGGAGAAGCCGCGTTTATTGCCTGGAGTGTCCTGCAGGGCGATCTGCGCACCTTTCTCCTCGCAGCCGGACTCGGCGGACTCGGCTGTATCTTCCTTTAGTTCATCTGGGTCGGTCGCAACTGGCCGCGCTGGATCATCGCTCCCTTCTTTGCCCTGGCGGGTTTTGCGAGTCTTATCTGGGGAATCAGGGACGGCGACGGTCCGCTCCTACTTGCAGGAATTGGCGGGCTGATCTTCTTCGCCTATCTGGCCCTGATGCCTGCCGTTTACGCTTTCGCCCGTCATCAACGGGAACGGATTAAGCGAAGGCTTCAGTTTCGCCGCAACAACCTTTAACCAGGTCTTCGTCTATCATGATGAAGAGTTCCTGCAGAGCAATCTCAAGGAGGACGAGCACGCGATCACGCCGCATTATTTCATCGACCGGCTGGCCAATGAACTCGGAGAACCGTTGGGCGTTGGGGAGGTGGAGAGCAAATTCACAACTCGATAGATAGCGCGACATCTTTGGGTGAAAGGGAAATTCCAAATGCCTGTGATCTATGATTCCAACGCGCCAGTCTGGGTGAACATCCAGGTGTCACGCATCGGTGACGGCTGGCAGATCGATCATATCGGGTGGAATTTCAAACCTGGCAAGCTTTAGGAGAACCGAGGTTTTTCAACGCTCTGCCAGGCTCAGTGAGGTCCATGAGTCAGCGCACCGTGAGCGGCGCGACCAGAAGGTCGAAGTGGGAGAGCGAGCCGTCCGGATTATCGCCCGTCGAGTTGGAGTTATCGGCGGCCGAGAAAAACATCGTGCCGCGGTGAAAGGCAAAGCCGCTGTAATCTCCGTAGTCGACTCCGCTGTTCGCATCGTTATCATTCGAGGTGCCGAGCGAGAGTTGCTTGTTGCGCTGAAAGGTCATCCCGCCATCCTTGCTCACCGAGGTGTAGATCATGATATCGTCGTTAGGGCGACCATTCGTGTCCCCGCGACCGTTATCGCCCTTGTCATTGCGCGCATCATACCAGGCGACCGCGATACTCCCGGTCGTGGAATCGATCTGGATCTTCGGATTGAACTGGCTGTTCGTGCCGGTGTCGTCATTCACCCGCACCGCATCACTCCAGGTCGCGCCACTGTCGTCAGAGTAACGGCATTGGATGTCGGTGTTATTACTCTCCGCCGGTTCCTCCGAGACATAGATGTGATAGAGTCGGCCATTGAGCGCGCCGCCAGTGCGATCCCAGGCGAGGCCCGCTTCAGCGTCGATCGAGCGCCCGGACTGCGCAGGGATGTAGTCGAACCCTCCGACGTTCGTTGTCTCGATCACCTTCGGTGTTCCGAAGCCCGCCGGCCCGAGCCCATCGGGGTCGAGCGCGCCGTAAATCGTGGCCGGGCCTTCGCCGCCGGTCGGGTTTTGATAGGTAACAAAGACTTCGCCATTCGGGCCGACTGCCGTGTCGCCATAGTCGCCGAAGCGCGTCGACCCGGCGATGCCTTGCGCCGGAGTAAAGGCACCGACCTGCCCGAGACCAGTGACGGGCGCGCCGCTCGCCTGAATGCTGCCATCGAAGGCCGTCCACGAAATCCAAACGCTATCCGCACCCGCCGAGATGGAGGGCTGATCGCCACTCACGGTTTGCCCGATGTTGGCCAGACTTTTCCAGGGATAGGCCGGCAACCCAGTCGGAAGCGAAGTGAGAAACGCAAGCGGCTGGAAGGTGGCGCCGCCATCGATCGAAATCGCCATCTTGACCGCGATGCTGGAGGAGAGATAGGTCAGGAAAATGTTTCCGTAATCGTCGGAAGCCAGCTGCGCGTCGCAACAGGCCGCGGTCAGCGAATCGGAGCCAGTTGCGATCACATCATGCGACCAGGTCTTGCCACCATCGATGCTCCAGCTATGAAAGAGTCCGGTGCTTTCAAGGTTCGACACGCTCGTGACGAGACGTGGATCTTTATGATCGACGGCCATGGCCGTTTCCGCCTCGTTTCCGCGACTCTGGCTCATGTCGGTATTCTTCGGGACCGGCCGCTTTATCGCCACTGCGCCCGCCTCCGAACTTTGGCTCTGGGCTGAGCAGATTGCGATTGGACTGCAGACGAGCAGAAGCGCGACGAAAGTTTTGATCATGGGCGGAGGCTGAACGAGTCGACCTCGCTATGGCAAGACTATTCCAAAAGCAGAAAAAACTTTTCAGCGATTGGGTCCGAAGATTTCCGACCTATCGTTTTTTTCGCGCGAGCGACTCTATTCCGTAA
Organism: uncultured Verrucomicrobiae bacterium; assembly: GCA_963819975.1. Classification (GTDB taxonomy): domain Bacteria; phylum Verrucomicrobiota; class Verrucomicrobiia; order Chthoniobacterales; family UBA10450; genus Palsa-1392. The sequence goes on from CAWFYE010000019.1 coordinate 162,904, forward strand.
ACAAGGGCAGGCCGATCCCAAAAAGTGCGTTGCAATTCCCGCGCTTCGGGAGAAGGGAAGAGCCGCTGATTTATGGCGAAGAAAACTCTGGTGAGTGTGGTGATGGGGAGCGCTTCCGACTGGGAGACGATGCAGCATTGTGTCGCCCTTTTGGAAAAGTTCGGCGTGCCTAACGAGCATCGGATCGTATCCGCCCATCGTACGCCGGAATTGATGGCAAAATTCGCCCGGGCCGCGGCCGAACGTGGTGTGCAGGTGATCATTGCGGGCGCGGGCGGCGCAGCCCATCTACCGGGAATGATTGCGGCTCAAACCTGGCTCCCGGTTCTCGGCGTGCCGGTCGAGTCGCGAGCTTTGAAAGGCCTCGACTCGCTTCTCTCAATCGCGCAGATGCCTGCCGGGGTCGCGGTCGGCACGCTCGCCATCGGCGTTGCGGGCGCGAAGAATGCCGCTCTTCTCGCGGCCAGCATCATCGGGTTGCAAAACGCGAAGGTGCGCGCCGCGGTCGAGAAATTCCGGCGCCGCCAAACGAAAAGCGTGCTTGACCAGAAACTCCCATGACCAGCCCGAAGAGGTTGCTGCCCGGGGCGACAATTGGGGTCATGGGCGGCGGCCAGTTGGGCCGCATGTTTGCCGTCTCGGCTCGCCGCATGGGCTACCGCGTCCACACTTTTTCCCCGGAGAAGAACGGACCGGCTGCGCAGTTTTCCGATTACGCGACGACCGCCAGTTATGATGACGAAGCCGCCGTGACGGAGTTTGCGCGTTCGATCGATGTCCTGACTTTCGAGTTTGAAAATATCCCGGTGGCGACGATCGAATGGGCTTCTCGCGACCAGATCGTCAGGCCCAGGGGCGAGATTCTGCTTATTGCGCAAAATCGGCTCCGGGAGAAAGAGTTTCTCTCAGCGGCGGGATTTCCGGTCGCGAGTTTTTGCCGCGTCGCGAATGGCCGTGACCTGACGAGCGCGGTGGAATCCATCGGACGTCCGTCGATTTTGAAGGGCGCCGCTTTTGGCTACGACGGTAAAGGACAGCAACGGATCGACTCAGGGACTGACCTCACGGGGGTCTGGAAAGAACGCGAAGACGAGGTCTGCGTGCTGGAGAGCGTAATCAATTTTGCAAAGGAAATCTCGGTTATCGTCGCGCGCGGACCGGATGGAGCGACGGCGGTCTTTCCAGTTTGCGAGAACGTGCATCGCCATCACATCCTCGACCTCACCCTGGCACCGGCCCAGATCGAGGAAAATGTGGCAGCCGCCGCGCGCGAGCTGGCCTGCACAGTCGCGACCGGGCTGGATCTCGTCGGGTTGCTCGCGGTCGAGATGTTTCTCAAGTCCGATGGTGAACTGATCATCAATGAGCTCGCGCCTCGCCCGCACAACTCCGGCCACTGGACGATTGAAGGCTGCGTCACGAGTCAATTTGAACAGCATGTCCGGGCCGTCTGCGGGCTGCCGTTAGGCGGCACCGGGATGTTGCGTCCGTCGGCGATGGTGAATCTGCTCGGCGACGTCTGGAGCGAAGGCGAGCCGCGCTGGGCCGCCGCTCTCGCCGAGCCGAACGTGCACTTGCATCTCTATGGAAAGCACGAGCCGCGCTCTCGGCGCAAAATGGGGCACTTGACCGCGCTCGGCGAGACGGTCGAAGCCGCCGCCGCCGCCGCACAACGCGCACGCGATCACCTCGAGGAAAGATGAACACGGAGATCGCAGCGACCGCTACGCCTAACGAGAAGAGGCTGGCGGTGAAGCGTGCGGTCGAGTTGCTGCGCGCGGGTGAGGTCGTCGCGCTCCCGACCGAGACGGTCTACGGCCTCGCGGCCGACGCCCTTTCCGCGGAAGCAGTCGTGAAGATTTTCGAAACCAAGAAGCGTCCGCATTTTGATCCGCTCATCGTTCATCTGCCCGAGCTGTCTTGGCTGGAAAGGGTGGCGGTGATCGAAGAAAAGGCGCGGCCGCTGATCGAGCGGCTGATCGCCAAATTCTGGCCCGGTCCCCTAACGATTGTCCTGTCACGCCGAGAATTGGTGCCGTCTATCGTGACGGCCGGCCTGGAGACGATTGCGCTCCGGATGAGTGCCCATCCGCTCTTCTCGGAAGTGGTACGCGCCTTCGGCCAGCCGCTGGCTGCGCCGAGCGCCAATCGGTTTGGACGGATCAGTCCGACCGCAGCGGCTCACGTGATGGAGGAATTGGCGGGACGCATCCCGCTCATCGTGGATGGCGGCGCGACCGAGCACGGGATCGAGTCGACCGTGATTGCGGTTTGGTCGGGGGGAATCGAAATGCTGCGGGCCGGGCCTGTTACGCGTGAAGAATTAGCGGGCTTCGCCGAAGTCCGCGTCCGCCAGGCTGGTCGCGTCGGATCGCCGGGACAATTGCCGGCCCATTATCGCCCGCGCACGCCGCTCATGGTCGCGGAGGAGATTTCTAAAGTCGCGGTGCCGAAAGGAGAACGCTACGGGGCGTTGCTTTGGAGCGACGCTCCGTTTTCGGAAGCTTTTATGGAATCGCGCCGGCTCAGCACGACCGGGGATCTGCGCGAGGCGGCGACGAATCTTTTCCGGCAGCTGCGCGAACTGGACCGCGCTGGGCTGGATTGCATCGTGGCCGAGGCAGTGCCGGAAGAAGAGCTCGGTGTCGCGATCATGGATCGGCTGCGCCGCGCGGCGCATTCTTAACAGCGCGCAGGGTTGGCGACGACTCCGGGGAGCGCACGCGCCTCGTTAGGCGCTAGCCCTGGTGCGCGAGACAGGCGCGGATGAATCCGCTAAAGAGCGGGTGCGGTTTGTTCGGCTTGCTTTGGAATTCAGGATGGTACTGACAGGCGAGGAAGAAGGGGTGATCTCGCAGCTCGATTAGTTCCGCCAGCGAGCCATCGGGTGAGGTGCCGCTGATGAGAAAACCTTTTTCCGCCATCTGGTCGCGGTATTTCATGTTGAACTCGTAGCGATGCCGATGCCGCTCGAGCACTTCGTTGTGCTGGTAAATTTTCTCGGCCAGGGTGCCGTGCACGATCTTCGTCGGCCAGGTGCCAAGGCGCATGCTGCCGCCTTTCTTTCGCACTTTGCGCTGCTCATCGAGCAGGCAGATGACTGGTTCGGTCGATTCCTGGTCGAACTCGACGCTATTGGCAGCCGCGATTCCGCAAACGTTGCGCGCAAACTCAATCGTCGCTACCTGCATACCCAGACAAAGACCGAGGTAGGGGACGTTGTTTTCGCGGGCGAACTGCGCCGCGCGGATTTTCCCTTCGACCCCGCGCTCGCCGAACCCGCCGGGGATGAGAATGCCAGCGACGTCGTTTAGCTGGCCGTCGACACCGTTGTCGAGCGACTCGGCATCGATCAGGCGCAGATCGATTCCGCAATCGTGGCTCGCGGCGGCGTGAGTGAGCGATTCGTAAATGCTTTTGTAGGCGTCCTGCAGGTCGATGTACTTCCCGACAACCGCGATCTTGACCTGCTTCTTCGGGTTGATAACGCGATTGACGAACTTGCGCCAATCGCTGAGGTCGGGCGGCGGAGCGTCGATTTGGAGGAGCTGACAGACAAGCTCATCGAGGCCTTCCTCGTGCAACATCAGCGGCATCTCGTAGATGGTATGCGGGACATCGCGCGCCTCGATAACGGCGTTCAAGCCGACGTTACAAAACATGGAAAGCTTTTGCCGGACGTCGCTGTCGAGCGGCCGCTCAGTCCGGCAGATCAGGACCTGCGGCTGGAGACCAATCTCGCGCAATTTCGCGATGCTTTGCTGGGTCGGCTTGGTCTTCAGTTCGCCCGCCGCCCTGATGTAGGGAATGAGCGTGACGTGCATGTCGACCACGTTTTGCGCGCCGACTTCGAGAATGAACTGGCGGATCGCCTCGAGAAAGGGCAGGCCTTCGATGTCGCCGACCGTGCCCCCGATTTCGGTGATGACCACATCGACTTTTTCCGGATCCGCGACCTGCCGGATGCGGGCCTTGATCTCGTCGGTGACGTGCGGAATCACCTGCACGGTGTTGCCCAGGTAATCGCCGCGGCGCTCTTTCAGAATGACGCTCTCGTAAACCTGGCCGCTCGTCAGATTGTTGTTCCGCGAGAGGACGCAATTGGTGAACCGCTCGTAATGGCCAAGGTCGAGATCGGTCTCGGCGCCGTCATCGAGGACGTAGACTTCGCCGTGCTGGAACGGGTTCATCGTGCCCGGATCGACGTTCAGGTAAGGATCGAACTTTTGCAGGAGAACGCGCAGTCCACGGAGTTCGAGGAGGGTGCCGAGGGAAGCGCCCGCGAGGCCTTTGCCTAACGAGCTAACCACACCGCCGGTAACAAAAATGTATTTCATCGAGAAGGAGCCTGACGCGAACGACGCGAGCGAACGAGCAGCTGGCGCTCAATCGTCCGGGCATCTTCGGGCGTATCGACTCCGGGCGAGCCGCTGGCGGTCACGACCACGTGAATGTTTACGCCATTCTCCAGCGCGCGCAATTGCTCGAGTGCTTCCGCGGTTTCGAGCGGGGACGGTTTCCAGCGAACGAAGCGCAATAGAAAATCGCGCCGGTAACCATAGATGCCCTGGTGACGGAAATATTTTGGCGTCGCGGCCGGGTCGCGCGGGTAGGGGATAGCGTGGCGCGAGAAATAAAGCGCATGGCCTTTAAGATCGAGAACGGCTTTGACCTGATGCGGGGATTGCGCGTCGGCTGGGTCGGAAAAGGGATGGACCGCGGTGATCATCTCGATTTTCGGGTCACGCTCCATTTTTCTGGCGAGCTGATTGATTAACCTGGGATTAACCAGCGGTTCGTCCCCCTGGATATTGATGACGTGCGAAATGTTGCGGAGTTTCTTCGCGACCTCCGCGATCCGGTCGGTTCCGCTGGCGTGGTTCGCACTCGTTAGGCTGACTTCCGCACCCCAGTCAAAGGCCGCTTCCGCGATCCGCATGTCGTCGGTCGCGATAATGATGGAGTCGAGTGTTTTCGCACGCCGTGATTGCTCCCAGACATGTTGCAGGAGGGGTTTGCCAGAAATCTCGTGGAGCGGTTTGCCCGGGAACCGCGTCGAGTCCCAACGAGCCGGAATAATGCCGACGATCTTACTCATTCGTCTGGGCGAGAACGGTGTCAGCCGCTGCGGAGAAATCTTCCGCGATCCAATCGGGATCGGCGTGCGTTTCTTTCGCGCCATAGCCAGTCTTGACCAGGATCGTGCGGACGCCGGCGTTGCGCCCGCATTCTATGTCGATTGCCTTGTCACCGATGAAAAATGAGCGCGCCAGATCGAGGTGATGATCGCGCTGCGCCTCCAGGATCATGCCGATCCCCGGTTTGCGCCGTTCGGTCGCGAGGTCGGGATGATCGGGGCAAAAATAGACGGCGTCGAAAATCGCGGGGCGTACTTTGCGAGCAACTTCCGCTTCGACGAGGCGATAGTCCGCTTCGGTGAAATAGCCGCGCCCGATTCCGGCCTGGTTTGAAATCACAATTAGTTTGTAGCCGGCGTTCCGCAGACGGACCAGCGCCTCCGGCACGTCGGGAAAAATCTCGACGTCTTTCGGATCGGAGCAGTAGTTGACCTCGCGCATGAGCGTCCCGTCGCGATCAAGAAAAACGGCCGGCGCGGACTCGTTAGGCGCCATTGTCGTCCTCGAAGCTCGCAATTAGCTCCGTCGGGGTGACGGTGGCGGTACCAAGTTTGGCTACGACCACCGCGCTTGCGTGATTCGCGATCTCTGCCGCCTCGACGGGCGATGCATCGCAGCAGAGCGCGAGGGTAAAGAGCGCGATCGCGGTGTCGCCCGCGCCGGAAACGTCGAAGACCTGGCGCGCTTTGGTCGGGATATGGTGCGGTGGCTGGTTGCGCTCGAAGAGCATCATCCCTTGCTCGCCTAACGTGATCAGAAGCATCTCGGTCTCCCAGTTCGAGAGCAGCCGCAGGCCGGCCGTCAAAAGCACCTTGTCCTCGAGCGGCGGATCGACCGGGTCTTCCGGAGGGAATCCGGCGGCGTGGAGCGCTTCGCTCCGGTTCGGCTTGATGGCCGTTACTTTGCCCCAGTCGATCTGACGGTGCGGATTGGGATCGGCCGTCGCGATCTTGCCCGCGGCTTTGAGATCGGCGGCGAGTTGCCTAACGAGGTCAGGGCTGAGAAAGCCTTTGCCGTAATCCTCAAAAATGAAGGCATCAAGCTGCGGCAGCAGTTGGCCGAGGCCAGCCGTTACCTGCTCAATCTGTTCCGCACGCGGGCCGCGAATTTCTTCGCGATCGACCCGCACTACCTGCTGATTGCGGGCCACGATTCTTGTTTTCACGATGGTACGGAACGCCGGGTCCTGGAGGACGAGATCGGTCGCAATCTCCTGTTCCCGCAGAAGATCGAGCAACTGACGGCCGCTCTGGTCGGCTCCGACGGTCCCGATGACCGAGACGCCCTCGATGAATTCGCGAAGATTGCGCGCGACGTTGGCCGCGCCGCCCGGATAAAACGATTCGCCCGTCACCTGGACCACCGGTACGGGCGCCTCGGGCGAGATGCGGCCGACTTTGCCCCAGACGAATTCATCGAGCATGAGATCGCCCGCGACGGCGATTCGTTTCCCGGCCGCGCGGGCCAGGATTTCGCGAAGACGATCCAGTTTCATGAGAACAGGCGGAACTATTTCAAGTGCGAGACCGCCAGCAAAAGGGGTTGCTCCGATTCGATAAAACTGGATCGTATCGCGATTTGTGCCGGGTAATGGTTCTGCATAAAGTGCCCAACTAATCCTGAATACCTTCTCGAAATCAATAGTCGAAGCTGCGGATGAGATCTTTCGTTAACAAAATTTTAGTGGCTGGCTGTGCGCTGGCTTTACTCTCCGGGCCCGCCTTCGCGGCGGAACCGGCCCGCCGCATCGACGTGAAACGCCTCTCGAAAAACATCGATGACGTCGTGGTGCCGCTGCCGAACGAAATCTTCGCCGCTCTCGGCAAGCTCGACAGCGTGAACTGGAAAGAATTCGTGCGGACGAACAAGGGAACTAATTTCACGGAACGGCAGCGCATCGCCCTCCTTCTCGGCACGGTGATCGCCGACGGTTTCATCGCGGTGCAGGCGGAAGACGCACCTGGCGTGAAAGACATCGGGCAGCGGGTCGTGAGCCTGGCGAAGGGGATCGGGGTGGGGAATTCAATCGTGCCACACGCCAAGGCGATCACGGAGGCGGCCGACCGGCGCAATTGGCCGGCCGTGCGCCTGGAACTCGACCGCACTCAAAACAGCGTGCAGCAGGCGATGAACGAAGTGCACGACGAGAAACTTTCCCAACTCGTTAGTCTGGGTGGCTGGCTGCGCGGCACCCAGGTCCTCACCGCGGTCGTCAATCGGCATTATTCCGCCGACGGCGCGGAGCTGCTCCATCAGCCGGACCTGCTCGAATATTTCCAGCGCAAGCTCGCGGCGATGCCGGAGTTTACCGGACCGGTCATTTCGCAAATCCGAGCCGCGCTCCAGGAAGTCAAACCGCTGATCGAAACCGAGGGCACGATTTCGCCGGCTTCGGTTAAGAAAATTAACGAAATTACCACGCGACTCGATCGTTCCATCGTAACGCGGAACCCGTGAGCCCCTCCATGCGTCCAACACTTTCCACCGCTCGCCGCACCGCCCTCCTCCTCGGGCTGCTGCTTGCTCTCCAGGTCGCAGCTTCGCGGGCCTCGGTCGACGACGCCCATTCTTTCGCGCTCCAATCGGCCGAGCCTTACGTCAAGCAAGGCTATCAGGTGCGCGAGGATTACTGGGGCGGCGATCTCGGGGTCGGAGAGAAAAAGGCCGTCCGGCAACAGCTTTTCAAGGGGAACGACTACTGGTTTTGGATGGGCACCGAAGTCGAGCAGGCCAAAGTGTCGGTTCACATTTACGATAGCGACGGCAAGCTCTGCGAGGAGCCCGATAGCTGGCAAAAGGGTCATTTCGCCGCCGCGCACCTGATCCCGAAAGCGACCGGGAGTTATTTCGTGATTGTAGCGGTGGAGAGTTCGCCTGAGGAGCGGACCCACTGGGCGCTGGTTTACGGCTTTAGGTAGCCGTCCCGAGGTTTGACACCCTTCCGGGCGCAGCCGTATTCTCGCGGCTGATGAGATTCCAGCCACGAGATGACTGAAACACGCACCCTGCAGTTCGAAAACGCGCGGGCCGTGCAGTCTCTTTATGCCCACGATCTTAAATTGATCAAAAATCTCGAAGAAGCGCTCGCTGTGAAAGTCACGACCCGTGAAGGCTGGATCAAGGTGGAAGGCGAGCCGCCGCAGGTCGCGAAGGCCGAACAGGTTTTCACCCAGCTTGAAAACGCGCGCCAGCGCGGAGTCGACATTCAGCGTCACGAATTCAATTACGCGCTCAACTCCGTGAACGAAGCCCGCGCCGACAACCTGGGGGACCTTGTCGCGACCAAGATCATGACCTCATCGCGCAAGCCGGCGATCGTTCCGCGTACGCTCGGACAGCGGAATTATGTCGAGGCGATCCAAAAGCATGATGTTGTTTTCGGGATCGGACCGGCGGGCACGGGCAAGACCTATCTGGCCGTCGCGATGGCGGTCTCGGCGCTGAAAAAGGAACAGGTCGATCGGATCATCCTCACGCGACCAGCGGTGGAAGCAGGCGAGGCGCTCGGTTTTTTGCCCGGCGACCTGCAGCAAAAGATCACCCCTTATCTCCGCCCGCTCTACGATGCGCTGCACGACATGCTCGAACCGGAGGAACTTGAGCGCTATGTCGCGCGCGAGACGATTGAGATCGCGCCACTCGCCTACATGCGCGGCCGGACCTTGAGCAACGCCTTCGTCATTCTCGATGAAGCGCAGAACACCACGACCGAGCAAATGTTCATGCTCCTGACTCGGATCGGCCCGCGCTCAAAATGCGTCGTGACCGGCGACGGAACCCAGGTCGATCTCCCGCCAAACAAACGCTCCGGCCTGCTCGAAGCTCTCCAGGCGCTGAAGAATGTGCCCGGGATCGGATTCTGCTATTTTAGTGACAAAGATGTCGTTAGGCACGAACTTGTCCGCGCCATCATCAACGCCTATCAGCAGCACCGTTCGCCGGCCAACACCGGCTCCCGGAAATAGCGATGTTCAAATTCCTCCAACGCAAAAGCCTCGTGAGGCGCGGGCTCGCCTCGGGCAAAACGCGCCGCCGCCGTGCCTCGAACGAGATGCTGCGCAATCTCGAGCACGCATCCTGGATGAAGGTTGCGATCTTTATCACCTTCGTCGCCGGTCTCGCGCTTCTTATCTTCAGCGGCCAGCAGCCGGAGCCAACGCGCAACTTTGTCCTCGCTCTCCTCCTTCTCGCGACCGCGATCGCGCAGCTCTGGATTAATCAGCCCAACACCTTTCTCCGGAACTCGCGCGTCCTCCTCGTCTTCGGGATCATTTATCTGCAGCTGGCCGCGACCAAACTCCTGATTGTCCTCTGCAACAGCGGCCTCTTCTCGCTCCTCAGGCCGGAAACGGCCTGGTTGATCGCGCCCTACGCTTTCGCCCCCCTTGTTCTTTGCGTCCTCCTTGGCCGCAACCATGGCCTTTACGGCGCTGTCTTCGTTAGTCTCTTCAGCAGCATTTTGTTGAACAAGATCGATGCGCCGATGCTGGCGATTGGTTTGATCAGCGGTTTCACCGCCGTCCTTCTCACCCAGACAGTGCGCCGCCGCAGCCGCCTGATTCGCGCCGGCCTTTGCGTCGGTCTGGCTATCTGGCTGCTCGCACTCACTTTTGGGTTGATCGGGCCGATTAATCTCTTCGATCCCGCCGCGAGCGATTGGTCCATGATCGGCATCCAAAGTATGTTCGCAATCGGCAACGGGATAGTGACCGCCATGCTGGTCGGCGGAGCATTGCCGATGCTGGAGCAGCTTTTCCAGATCACGACTGACATTTCCTGGTTGGAAGCCTCGGATCTGAATCACCCGCTTTTGCGACGGATGACGATCGAAGCGCCCGGCACTTATCATCACAGTCTCGTGGTAGCGAACCTGGCCGAGTCGGCCGCGGAAGCGATCGGGGCCAACGCCACGATGTGCCGCGTCTGCTCCTACTTTCACGACATCGGCAAACTGGTGAAGCCCGATTACTTCACCGAGAACATGAATTTCGAGCGCAACCCGCACGACGATCTCGCCCCCACGATGAGTGCGCTCATCATTATCGCCCACGTCAAGGAAGGTGTGGACCTCGCGCTCAAACACGGGCTCAACCAGCAAGTCATCGACGTCATCCAGCAGCATCACGGGACGTCGTTAGTCTTCTATTTCTACAAGCGCGCCCTGCAGCAGTACGAAGATGCCCGCGAAGGCGGCAAGATCATGAAAATGCGGGAGGAAGACATCCCGGAAGTGTCAGAGGAAAGTTTCCGTTACAGCGGACCCAAGCCGCAGACCCGCGAGAGTGCGATCATCAGTCTGGCCGACATGGTGGAAAGCGCCTCGCGTTCACTCGAAAAGCCAACCCCGCAAAAGATCGAGCAATTAGTAAACGACCTGATTGACCAGCGCCTGGCCGATCATCAACTGGACGAGTGCGATCTCACTCTGCGCCAGTTGAGAACGATCGCGGAGCGCTTCCGTTTCACTTTAATGAACATGCTCCACACACGCATCGCCTATCCGAAGGAAGGCAGGACGGCGACTTCGCGGGACGACGGCGTCCGGCCGGACGTGATGGCGGGGACGAAACGCCCAGCCTCCGCGCCCCCGGTTTCGGCTGCCTGACGAGTGGACAATTTCGCGATCGAGCGGGTGCGGGAATACGACGCGCAGGTCGCTATCGTGCTCGGATCAGGGTTAAACTCGTTAGTCCAGGAACCAGACCGCGACAAGATCATTCCGTATAGCGAGATCGGTGGTCTCCCACGATCGGGCGTAAAAGGTCACTTGAGCCGTTTTGTTCTTGGCGAAATTTGTGGCACCCGGGTCATCTTCGCCCAGGGCCGCGTTCATCTCTACGAAGGTTACAGCGCGCAGGAGGTGGCCGCGGGAGTCCGATTCCTCGCCCGGGCTGGAATCAAGAGACTTATCCTGACCAATGCCGCCGGTTCGGCTAACCCGGATTTTGCCCCGGGCTCCTGGATGATGATCACCGATCATCTCAACCTGACCGGTACGACACCATTATTAGGCAGCAATGAGTTTGTCGATCTGACTAAGGCCTACTCGCCGGCCTGGAGCGAGCGATTTGCCAGCTCGGCTCATACTCTCGGACTGCTCCTGCACCAAGGCGTCTATACGAGCGTGCTCGGCCCCCAGTACGAAACGCCGGCAGAAGTGAAAATGCTGCGACAGTTGGGCTCGGACGCGATCGGAATGTCGACCGTGTGCGAGACGATTCAGGCGCGGGCCCTGGGAGTGGAGGTTGCCGGTTTTTCCTGCCTGACGAACTGGGCCGCCGGACTCCACTCCGCGCGGCTCAGTCACGAAGAAGTGCTGGCCACAGGTTCTGCTGCTGGCGAAGCGTTTGCCTCTCTTCTTTCCGAGGTGGTCGCCGCTTCCTAGACTGATCCTGCGAGATCTGGGTAAAGGACCTCACTGGAGAGCTATGGCGCTCTGCCCTGCTCGTAAGATGTACTTTTGAATCTTGCCGGTAGCGGTCTTGGGAAGTTCCCGGACGAAAGTCACGCCGTGTGGGGCCTTGAAATGGGCGAGGTTTGCGCGCGCGAACTCGCGCAGTTCGTTTTCGTCGGCCTGCCCGCCCTGCTTGAGCACGACAAAGGCGTGGGGCGCTTCGCCCCAGCGTTCATGAGGCAACCCGACGATCGCCACTTCCTGCACGGCCGGGTGGCGCAGGAGCACGCCTTCGACTTCGACGGAGGAGATATTTTCCCCGCCGCTGATGATGACGTCTTTCAAGCGGTCGCGAATCTCGACGTAGCCATCCGGATGCACGACCGCCGCGTCGCCGCTGTGAAACCATCCTCCGAGCAGAGCGTTCTCGCTCGCCTCGGGGTCGTTGTAATAGCCGGCCATGACGACATTGCCACGAGCTATGATTTCGCCTTGGGCGATGCCGTCCTGCGGCACATCGTTGCCCTCCTTATCGACCACTCGTAACTCTCCCGAAGTAATCAGTTCTACACCCTGTCGAGCCTTGATCGCGGCGCGCTCGGCCACCGGGAGCGACTCGTGTTCCGCGCGCGGCTCACAGACAGTGATGAATGGCGCTGTCTCGGTCAGTCCGTAGACATGGGTAATCGTCCAGCCCAGCTCTTCTTCCAGTCTCTGAATGGTAGAAGCGGCGGGCGGCGCTCCGGCGGTGACGACGCGAACTCCCTTGGGCGCGATCTGACGAAGGTCATCCGGCGCATTGGCCAATGAAATCAAGACAGTCGGCGCGGCGCAGAGCATCGTGATCCGCTCTCTCGCCATCAATTTGAAGACCGTCCGCGGTTCGACCTTGGATAGACAGATGTGGGTGGCTCCCGCGGCCGTGACGGTCCAGACAAACGTCCAACCGTTGGCGTGAAACATCGGCAATGTCCAGAGATAGCGATCCGCGCAGCTCATCGGTTGATGAACCAGCGTACCGATGGAATTCATCCAGGCGTTGCGATGGGTGATCATCACACCCTTTGGACGCGAAGTGGTGCCGCTCGTGTAATTGATGGTGAGCAGATCGGTTTCGGTGATTTCCGGGCGCTCGAATTCACTGGAAGCGTCCAAGAGCAGGGCTTCGTAGTCCAGCCAGCCATTTCCTTCACGCGTTAGGGCAACAAAGTGAGTGACGTGGGGCAGTTGCGATCGGATGCCATCAATCGCGCCGAGATAATCGCGATGCGCGCAAACCATCCGCGCGCCGCTGTGATTGATCAGGTAGACGAAATCATCGGCGGTAAGGCGATAGTTCAATGGCACCAGAACGGCTCCAATCTGAGGGACGGCGTAGAACGATTCGAGGAGAGCGTGCGTGTTCGGCGAGAGATAGGCGATGCGATCGCCCGCGGCGACGCCCAGTTTCTGCAAGACTGCCGACCAGCGATCGCATCGATCGAGAAATTGCGCATAGGTCCAGTGTGAGTTGCCCTCGATCAACGCGATGCGTTGCGGGTAGAGCTTGCGCGCGCGGCGGGCGAATTCGAGCGGCGTGAGCGGCGTTTCCATCGGATTTGTCCGAGGGGAAAGCGACAATCTTATCAGCCTCTCATCTCGCAAGGCAAGCTGTGGTCCCAGCCTAGAGCGGGCTGCGGGAGCGCGGCTCGCGGTCTTTCGTCGTCGCGGTGCTGGGTTGGGTGACGAACGGACCGCCTTCCATCGGCGCGGCCGAAGTGAAAGCGACGTCGGGCATGTCGCTGGGCAAGCCTTCCAAGGGAAATTCCTTGCGGAGCGGAAAGTAGGGATAGCCTTCCCACATCAGGATGCGCCGCAGGTCGGGGTGGTTAATGAAACGCAGACCCATCATGTCCCAAATCTCGCGCTCGTGCCAGTTGGCAGTCGGCCAGATGTCGGAGATGGTGTCGATCGTTGGATCTTCTTCGGAGACGCGCAGCTTAAGCCGGAGATGAATCGCCATCGTCATCGAGTAAAGCTCGTAGACGACTTCGAAACGCGGTTCGGTGCCGAAGTTATCCACGCTCGCGATATCGACCAGGTAATCGAAGGAAAGTTCTTCCTTGCAGAATTTGGTCACTTCGCGGAGGTCGGCGCGGTCGATCACAAAAGTGGTCTCGCCGCGGAACTCGGTTCGCTCCCCGATCTTCGAGCCGAGGAATTTTCCCAACGAATTTAGAAGGTCAGGACCGGTCATGGAAGAAAGGAAGAAGGATGAAAAGGGGATCAGCCGAGCGCTTTGACTCTGTCGACCAGGTCCTGTTTTTGTGAAATGAACGAACTCTCGCCGGCGATTTTTTCCTGCAGTTTCATGAGGCCGGCAATCAAGGCTTCGGGGCGGGGCGGGCAGCCGGATATATACACATCGACTGGCAGGAGCTGATCGATGCCCTGGAGAACGGCGTAGGAGCGATACATCCCTCCGCTTGAGGCGCAGGCGCCCATTGCGATGACCCATTTGGGTTCAGGCATCTGGTCGTAGATGCGTTTGACAGCGAGCGCCATTTTGTAGGTCACAGTGCCGGCCACGATCATGACATCGCACTGGCGGGGCGAGAAACGCATGACCTCGGCGCCGAAACGCGCGATGTCGAAACGGGCCGATGCGGTCGCCATCAACTCAATCGCGCAACAAGCCAGACCCATCGGCATCGGCCAAAGGGAATTCTTGCGCATCCAGTTCATCGCCGCGTCGAGGCGCGTGAAAATGACGTTGCCCTCGATCTTGGAATCGTAGGCGGCAGGAAGCGTTTCTTTCTCAGCGGTCACGGCGTCCATCCCACGGACAAACTAAGGGGCCGCGTTCGTTCCGCAAGCCGATGTGAGGAGAGTCGCGGGGCCGATTCAGCAGGCATCCTGCAATTGGTAGGCGGGCTCGCAGCCGAGGCGACTCGCGGCGATCACGTCGCCGACGATCCGTCCGAGTTCCGAGGCTTCGTACGGTTTTACGATCACCCCTCGGAAACCAAAGTCTTCGTAGCGATTCATGGTCGCATCCATGGCGTAGCCGCTGGAGACGATCGCGGTCACCATCGGGTCGATGTCGATCAATTTCTTGAGCGCATCCTTCCCGCCAATCCCGCCCGGGAGAGTGAGATCAAGAATCACAAGGTCGAAACGCCGGCCGCTGCCCAGTCCTTCCCGATAAAGTTCAATTCCCTGCAGAGCGGACTCCGCTCCCACCACTTCGTAGCCGGAACGGCTAAGGGTGATTTCAACGAGCGCGCGGATCGCCTCTTCGTCGTCAACCACCAAAATGCGGCCGGAGCCGTGCACCAACTCGGTCGAGGCCGGAACGGGCCTCGGCTTGTCTGCCACCGTTTCCACCGCCCTCACCCGGGCCGCAGGCAGATAGACAGTAAAGGTAGAACCGCAATGCAATTCCGATTCGATCGTGATCAAGCCGCGATGATTCTTGACGATCGAATAACTGGCGGCGAGCCCGAGCCCGTTTCCTTTGGGTTTGGTCGTAAAATAGGGATCGAAGATTTGCTTCAGAACCTTTTTCGGGATCCCAACACCTTCATCGCGGACCCGAATCCGGATGTAGTCGCCGGGTGCGAGGTCGGGCACGGATGGCGAAGTCGCGGGCGTGCATCGGAAATTTTCGCAATCGACATGCAGGGTGCCGCCCTCAGGCATGGCCTGGTCCGCATTCATGACCAGGTTCGCCATCACCTGGCTGATCTGTCCCGGATCAAATTCCGCCGTCCAGAGATCGCGCGCGATGTAAAGCGCGCTGCGACTCGGCGAACCACGGAGAGAGAAGCTGACCGTTTCTTTGATCAGGCTGGAGATAGAACCGGTCTCTTTGATCGGCGCGCCGCCGCGGGCAACAGTGAGCAGCTGTTGGGCAAGATCGCGCGCCCGCAAGGCGGCGTCCTCGGCGTCCTCGTGTTGGTCGGTCATCTCGTCGTTAGGTGGGAGCAGCATGGCGGCGAGAGAAATCTTGCCGACGACCGACGTGAGGAGATTGTTGAAGTCGTGCGCGATGCCGCCGGCGAGAAACCCGAGATGCTCGAGAGTTTGAGATTTCTTGGCCGCTGCGCTTCGCTTCAATGTCGGCGTTGCCGTATTCCGCGAGCCAAGTCTCGATATGCTCACGGATCAGTTTGATTTGCCTGACCGCGGCGGGCTCACTCGCCATCAGAACCGAGAGGTAGCCCTGGTAGGTGTAGAAATCCGATAACGCCCTCTTGTAGGATTCGATGAACGCCCGGTCGCCGGTCAAAATGTAGCCGCGGCCTTCCTTCTGGATGTCGGAGGCAGCGCGCTCCATTTTTGGGGTGAAATTGAGCACCTGGGTGGATTGCGCGGCCCATTCCTGCTCGCGCACCATGTGGTTCAACTCGATCAGTTCCTCGCGTTGGATGGCCTGGAGGATAACGCGAGCGCTGTCGAGTGGCTGAGCGTTAATCAGAACCTGGGTTGCCGATTGTTCGTCTTGATTCTGAAAACGAGAAGTTGATAACAATCTTTGTTTCAAACAGTTCAACACGATCTCACGCATTTTTAGGACGCGTATTCTTTGCTGGGAGTTGTCCGCCAGCACGCTCGTGTGCTCCTCGCTGTGTTTCAAAAGGAGCTCTTGAAACTGGGCAGAGCTTTCCAAGTATGTTCCTGTCCTGGTCAGGAGATGGCCGCGATACGCGTTCTCAAGCGCCGAGAGATCGTTCTCGACCACGTTGCTCAATCTCATGACCTCGATCGTGTGCGCGCGAAGCTCGGCTCGTTTTTGCGTGCGCAAAGTGACGACGATGCAGGTGACAGCGAGCACAACGATGACCAAGGCGCCAACAGCCGTACCAACCAGAAGTTTGATCTGGAAAAGTTCCGGGCTGAAGAGCCACTCGAAGCCGCGGCGCAGAACGCCCCGCTGTTTCCCGAGGGCAGTCCTGGATTGAACAGGAGTTGAAACGGGAACCATCTCGGCTTCCCCCAAAGCATTTTTTCTGCCAAAAGTGGATGGGAAATTCCCCCCGGCAAAGCCTTCTAGTAGCGCACCCTAACGAGTGTGAGCCCCTCGGCCGGAGCAACCAGCCGGGGCTCTGCGGGGGCGCCGTCCGCGAGGCGCTCACGAATTTCGCGGACCGTTGTCTTCCCGAGCGCGGCACGAACGATCGCACCCACCATCAGGCGCACCATCTTGTAGAGGAATCCGTCACCGTCGAATTCGATCGTCGTGACGCTTGTCGTGCGCTGCACGCGCACCCGCCGAATCGTGCGGATGGTGGATTCCACCGGATGCCCGCGATTGGCCGCGAACCCGGCGAAGTTGTGACGCCCGAGGAAAGCGCGAGCCGCGGCGCGGAATATTTTATCGTTGAGCGGTCCGCTCACGTGCCAGGCGCGGCCGATTTCAAACGGCGAGAGCACGGGAGTCGTTGCGATCCGGTATCGATAGACTTTGCCCCGGGCCGAAAAACGGGCGTGAAAAGTGTGCGGGACAAACTTGGCGCGCCAGACACGGACCTGCGGCGGAAGCGAGGCATTCAGCGCCGAAAGAAGAACGGCTGGCGCGAGTCGCGTCGGTGGCAGATCGACATGCGCGCATTGTCCAAGCGCGTGCACGCCGGCATCGGTCCGGCCTGCGCCGTGAACGCGGATTTTCTCGGCGGTGACCTGGAGCAAAGCGGATTCGAGGCGGGACTGGATGGTGTCGCCGCGAGCCTGGATTTGCCAGCCGGAGAACCCGGCGCCGTCATAAGCGACGAACAATTGCAGGCGCCGGATAGGGGCGGATTGCAAAATCCGCTTGTCGTTAGGCAAAGGGATTCGGCTCGAAGCCGCCCTGGTTGGAAACCAAGCTGTCGAGATAACTCTGCAGGAGCATCTGCGCCGCCACCTGGTCGATGTAGCCGCGGCTTTGCCGAACGGATTTACCGGCTTCCTGCAAGGCGCGCTGGGCCGCGACGGTCGAGAGCCGCTCGTCCCAGGTGCGCACGCCGCAGCTCACTTTCGCCTTCAATTTTTCCGCGAACCCGTTCGCTTCCTCGGCCGAGGCGCCCACGCTTCCGTTCATATGCCTGGGCAGGCCGACCACGATCAGTTCGACATTTTTTTCCCGCACGAGGGCCGCGATCCGCGCCGCCGGATCGGCCACTTTCGCGACGACGATCGTCTCGGTTGGGTGCGCGAGCATTTGCAATTCGTCGGAGAGCGCGACCCCGATCCGCGCCGTACCGTAATCGATTCCCATGATCCGTTTCATTTGTTAGGCGCTTTCGCTTACTGCAATTCGGGCGGCAGCTTGCCGACCAGGTGCTTGATCTTTTCCGCCTCGCGCCGGTTGCAAATCAGGATGGTGTCGTTAGTCCGAACGACGATCAGGTTGTGAACCCCGAGGAGGGCGACCTTGGTTGGTTTGTCGCTGAAGACGATGTTGTTGCTCGCCTGCAAAGTGGTTAGCTCGCAGTTTGCGGCGTTCGCGCTCTCGTCCTTCGGCAGATAAGACGCCACTGCGCGCCAGCCGCCCACATCGTCCCAATCGAAACTTGCCTCCACCATCAGGACGCGATCGGCTTTTTCCATGATCGCATAGTCGAAGGAGATCATCGGCAATCCGGCGAAGCGGCTGTTGATGGCGCGCTCCCAGTTTCCGGGAGAGAGGAGTTGCGAAATGAAATCCGCCAGATCGGGCGCGTGGCGGTTGAATTCGCTCAGGACGGTCGGGACCGACCAGACAAACATTCCGGCGTTCCAGCGGAAGTTACCGCTCCGGACGAAAGCGTCGGCCAGTTCGGCGTCTGGCTTTTCGCGAAAGCGAACGACTCGAAATATGTCGTTAGGCGAGGACGGTTCTTTCAAGCGCGCGAGTGCACCCTGTTCGATGTAGCCAAATCCCGGGCAAGCCCAGGTCGGCTTGATTCCGATTGTCACGAGCGAACCGGTTTCTTCGGCGGCGCGGGCCGCAGTCTGCATCGTTTCCTGAAAGGCGGCGCGATCCTTGATCACGTGATCGGCCGGCAACACCATCATGGTCGCGCGATGCTCGCGCGCCGCGACCCAGGCGGTGGCCAGGGCGACCGCGGCCGCGGTGTCGCGCTTGGCCGGCTCGGTCACGATGTTTTCCGCCGGCAGATCGGGGAGCAATTCCCGGACGGCTTTTTCCTGGTCGACATTCGTTAGAATGAGGATGCGTTCGCTCGGGACCAACCCCTCGAGCCGATCGATTGTGTCCTCGAGGAGGGTCTTGTCCGAGACCAGCTTCAACAATTGCTTGGGCCGCGCGCGCCGGCTCAGCGGCCAGAAACGTTCGCCACTGCCGCCGGCCAGGATGAGCGCATAAAGCGGTTTGATCATTGGGAAAGTTGGTTTGAGCCGGTCAAAAGTTTTTCCCGTTTCCTTTTTTCGCTGCGGGAAGTATAAGGTTAGGCGATGTCAATTTCGTTATCCATTCCAAAAACGGCGGAGGCCCTGCCCTTGGACGGATTGCTCACGCTGACCCGGACCGCCTTTGGTCTAGGCGTGGGAATGCTGGTCGCGGAGCGTCTTAATCGCCCGGCGCGCCAGGCGACCGCTATCGCTCTGGTTTCAGTCGCGACGCTGGCCGTGATTCCGTTGCTTGTGAAGATGGCCCTGGAGCGAATCAATCGTCCGGAAAGCGAGCGCGGCATGCGGCGCCGGCTGATTTCGATTCGAAGCGCTTCCGGCTACGGATCCGAGCATGACATCTTTTGAGGCGGCAGTGTAGACGTTTCGCTCTGCGAAACGCGGGCGTCCGTGTCGCCGGCCGAATCCACCGCCGAATCGCACCGCTGCGGCCGGCACGGCCGCCTCTACACCTTGCCCGAATCGATTTCTCGAAGTAAGCGTGCACTTCCATGACATCGCGCGCCGACTCCGCTACCCGCACCGCCCTTCGCGAAAGATGCGAAGCCATTCTCCGCGAGGAGGAAATTCTCCGCGAAGGCGGCGGCAAAGTCGGCCAGGACCGGCAACGCAAAAGAGGCCGCCTTCCGGCCCGCGAACGGATCCAGCTCCTGCTCGATAAGGGCTCTGATTTTTTCGAGATCGGTCTCTGGGCCGCTTACAAAATGTACGAGCAGTGGGGCAGCGTCCCGGCCGCCGGCGCGGTCGTGGGCATCGGACAGGTCGCGGGCATCCCGTGCATGATCATCGCCAACGATGCGACCGTGAAAGCGGGCGCCTTCTTTCCCCAGACCGCGAAGAAGCTCATCCGATCCCAGCGGATCGCATTCGAGTCCGCGCTCCCGATTATTTACCTGGTCGATTCCTCCGGCGTCTTCCTCCCGATGCAGGACGAAATTTTCCCCGACGAAGACGACTTCGGCCGGATCTTTCGCAACAACTCCGTCATCTCCGCCGCCGGCATTCCGCAGTTTGCCGCCATCATGGGGAACTGCGTCGCGGGCGGCGCCTACCTGCCGGTCCTCTGCGACAAAGTGCTCATGACCGAAGGCAGCGGGCTATATCTCGCCGGCCCGTCGTTGGTCCAGGCCGCCATCGGGCAGATCGTCGACGCCGAAGAACTCGGCGGCGCGCAGATGCACGCCGAAGTCAGCGGCACCGTAGACTTTTACGAGAAGGACGATCCCGCCTGTCTGAAACGCATTCGCTCACTCGTCGCGCATCTCCCGGAAGCCGAAGCCGCGAAGTCGAATGACACGAAAAAGAAATTCGCCGGCCCCGCGAAAAAGCCGGACGCGGTCTACGACTTGATCGGCCTTGATGGCCAGAAACAATACGACGCGCGCGATCTGCTCGCCTCGATCATCGACGCCGATTCGCTCGACGAATACAAGGCCGACTACGGCAAAACGCTCGTCACGACTTACGCGCGCATCGGCGGGCGCTCCGTCGGGATCGTGGCCAACCAACGCCACCAGGTGCGAACGAAGAAGGCCGGCATCCAAATGGGCGGCGTCATCTATTCCGACAGCGCCGACAAAGCCGCGCGCTTCGTCATGGATTGCAATCAAACCGGTTTGCCGATCATCTTTTTTCAGGACGTGACCGGTTTCATGGTCGGGCGCGACGCCGAACAGAGCGGCATCATCCGGAGCGGCGCGAAGCTGGTCAACGCCGTCAGCAATTCCATCGTGCCCAAAATCACTATGGTGGTCGGCGGCTCGTTTGGCGCCGGCAACTACGCGCTCTGCGGCCGGGCCTACGATCCGCGCTTCATCCTCGCCTGGCCCAATGCGCGCTACGCCGTGATGGGCGCGGCCCAGGCCTCCGACACCGTATTCTCCGTCCTCGCGAAATCGCGCGAGCGCGGCGACAAGAAAGCGTCGGCCGAAGAGCTGGAGCAATTGCGCGCCAAGGTGAAAGAAACCTACGAAGAGCAGACCGACATCCGCTATGGGGCGGCGCGCGGCTGGCTCGACGCCATCATCCAGCCGCATGAGACGCGCGATGTGCTCCTAAAGTTATTAAGCTACGTCTCCCGTCCGATGCCGAAAGCCCACTTCCACATGGGCGTGGTCCAGACCTAGCGCGGCGAAGCCGCGCGGTTCTTGGTCAATGGTTGCTGGTTAATTGTGGCAGCCACAGACCGACCGGAGCTCAGCTTTAGAGGCGGCCGTGTCGGCCGCAGCCGCCCGTTCCCAGAGTTTTGAATCAGGAAAGCAGGAACTCAGGAAAAGGATAAATCCTGGAGGGAAGCGCGCCGCCTCCTCGCGAAAGTGTTCGCAGTCGCTTCCGCGTCGCCGGCGGCGCGATGGCCGAGAACAAGCGACCCTTCAATCGCCAAGATAACGCGCGAGGGCAAAATCCACCCCGAATTGGCTGAAATTGGCCTGGAATCCGACCGCGACAATTTTGCCATCCGCCTGCAGCGCCGCTCCCTGAGCTCCGCCGTTGAGATCGCCGAAAGAGGTCCGCACTTTGCCGCCGATCCCGAAAGTGGGGTCGAGAGCACCTGTCGAAGTCAATCGTGCCAGCAGAAAATCGGAATCGGACGATTCACTATTCGGATAACCGACAGTGATAATCTTGCCGTCACTTTGCAGGAGCACCTCATAGGCAGCCTGGCAGCAACTGCCGAAGTCGACCTGGGCTTTGCCGTCGCCGCTAAAAGTGGTGTCCAAGACGCCGCTCGAAGTATAGCGCGCGACCGCGAAGTTCTCCGAGGCTCCGCTGGCGGAAATGGCGAACCCAGCCGCAATAATGCTGCCATCAGGCTGCAGCGCCGCCGAGTGCGCCCGATCGAAGCCACCGCCGCGGAAGTCCGTGGTCACTTTCCCCGCCGTGCCGAAAGTCGTATCGATCGCGCCATTACTGAGATAACGCACCGCGGCGAAGTCGTAGAATTTCACCGGGTCATTGGCCGATCCGACTGCGACAATCTTTCCGTCCGGTTGGACCAGGACCGAGAAGGCATCGTCTTCCTTGCCGACGAAATCGGTCGTGACCTGGCCGCCATTGCCAAAGGTGGCGTCCAGAGATCCATCCGGGTTGTAACGGGCCATGGCAAAATCGGTGTCGGACGCGTCGCCAATGTTGACATCAATAAAAACGGTCCCGCCGGCGATGATCTTCCCGTCGGATTGCAAGGCCACGGCGGACGCATAACTACCGCTGGGGAAAAACGTCGTCACGATGCCGCCGCTCCCAAAGGAGGTATCGAGCGATCCGTTCCGGTTGTAGCGGACAATTTTGAAATTGCCGGCGAAGGTAAAAAGCGGAAAGGCGCCGCCCGCGACCACGATTTTTCCGTCCGGCTGGATCACTACCGACGACGGCACCGCGGCGAGGCCGGGAAAATCTGTCTTTACCCTGCCACGCGAGCCGAAGGTACGGTCGATCGTCCCGTCGGTGTTGTAACGCGCGACGACAAAATCTTCGTCGCTGAAATCATTGTTTTGATAGGTTTCGCCGACCACCACAAACTTGCCGTCAGCCTGGATGGCCACCGCGCGGGCGAGATCAGTACTGCGCCTGATGTCGGTCATTATTTGACCGCCGGTGCCGAAGGTAGAATCGAGATCGCCCGCCGCCGCTTGCGCCAGGCGCGGAACCATCAAGCAGATCAGCATGAGGACCAGAAAAGAAACCGCGCGGCAATGAGCAAGGTATTGGAGGTAATTTGGATAATAGAAAAACATAAACTTTCCTCTTTTGACTCATAGTTTACATGAGAAACGGCTGGTTCAAGGAGACGGTAGTAACAGTTCTGTTACGCGCGGCCGCGCGGTTATCGGTTGATCGTTAATAGTTATTTGTGCCAGCGACCAAAGTCAGAAGCCAGACATCACAGTCGGATCATCGCGCATGGACCCGCTCGTGATAAATATTATCAACGCTTGCTGGGGCGTTTTCATAGCGGTCTGGTTGCTCGCGGCGATCTCCACCAAGCGTACCGTCTACCGCGAGAGCAGAGCCCAGCGCCTGTGTTACACGGTCCCGATCGTGCTCGGCTGCTGGCTCCTCTTTCGCGGGTCCCGTTCCCCATATCCCTTCAACCTCCGCATTATTCCCCACTCGGACGCCCTGCTTCTTGCTGCGGCGATCCTATGCATTTCTGGAGTTAGCTTCTGTGTCTGGGCCCGCGCGGTTCTTGGGCGCAACTGGAGCGGCACGGTCACCCTGAAGGCAGATCACGAATTGATCGTGCGCGGCCCGTACCGACTGGTTCGCCATCCGATCTACACCGGTTTGCTAGCTATGGCCTTCGCGACGGCCATTCAACGCGGACACCTTGGGGGAATCTTCGGGCTTACCCTCATCGCCGTCAGCTTCTGGATCAAATCCGCCCACGAAGAAGCAGTGATGCTAAAACAATTCCCCGACCAATACCCCGCCTATCGAGCGCGAGTGAAGCGAATCATCCCGTTCATCCTTTAGTGTCGACGTCGCAACCCATTGGAAATGTCAATGTAAAGACACGACTCCCCCCCGATTGCACCGCCCCCGGAAGTTACTGGATGGTGATATTCCCGCTCGTGAGCGTGCCGCTCTCGGCGTAACCGCTACTTAGCGTGATGCTGAAGGTATCCGAACTGCCGTCGGCGCTGTTATCCACCGCTGTGACTGTAAAGGTCACCTTTCCGCCTCCGTTGCTGAGTGTGGCCGTGCCAGTGACAGTGGCTGTGGCTCCGCTGATTGTGAGCCTGCGCAATCTCGACCGGGAGAAACTCACGTTCCCGTCGGGATCACTATAAGTGAGAGTGCCGGTGGGAATCCCGTGCGTCCCGGTGACGTCGATAGTAAAGGTGGCTGTCCCGGCTATGCTGGCAAACGAGCCGCTCCCATCCACGCTCATGGCTTGGGTAATGCCTGGGGTATAAGCCTCCGCGCTATTGAGCGAGATCGCGGGCCATTCTATCCCGCCCGTGACGAGTGTCCTCCCGTCTGGCAGCAAAGTCATGGTGTGCGCGCGCCGCTGCGTCGTCAGGTTGCCGGCCGCCGACCAGGTACCCGTTGTCGGATCATAAAGCTCGGCGCTCGTCAGATCGGGAGCGTCCCCGCTGGCGATGAGCACCGTTCCACCATGCTGAAGCACCGCCTTGTGGCTAAAGCGCTTGGTGATCAGGCTGCCGGTCAGGCTCCACGTGCCCGTAGCGGGATCATATAATTCGCAGCTCGCCGTTGCTCCGGGCAGGTAACCGCCGGCGACGAGAACTTTTCCGTCCCGTAACAGCGTCGCCGTGTGGTTTTCCCGTTTGACATTCAAACTGCCGGTCGGCGTCCACACTCCCGTCGCCGGGTCATAAATTTCCGCGCTCGAAAGATAGTTGCCTGCAATACCGCCGGCGACGAGCACTCTCCCATCCGCCAGCCGGGTTGTGGTGTGGGCGGCGCGAGCGTCGGTCATGCTACCGGTCAAACTCCACGTCCCTGTCGCTGGGTCATACAGCTCCGCGCTGGCCAGCGAACCAGGGCCGGAGCCGCCGACCACCAATACCTTGCCATCCGCGAGCAACGCCGCGCCGTGTCCGCTCCGAGCCGCATTCAGACTTCCCGTCTGCGACCAGGTACCCGTCAGGGGATCGTAAAGCTCGGCGCTCGCGATACTATCCGGGACGAGGAAACAGCCTGCCACCAGCACCCGACCGTCTGTCAACAAGGTCGCCGTCTGCAGCTCGCGGCCGATGTTCATACTACCGGTTGGCTGCCAGTTCCCTTTTGTGGGGTCATAAAGCTCCGCACCTGGGCTGGTCCCGCCGCCCTCGACGAGAACCATCCCGTTATTCAATACGGTCGCTGCATGAAAATATCGGGACCCGCTCATGTTCGCGATCGGACGCCAGGAGCCTGTCTGAGCGAAGCAGGGCCGGGCGAGAGACAAGCCCGCACCTGCCAATAAGACGAGCGCCCCCGTGCGAGCGGGAGTCAGGACAAAGCGTCGAAAGACTGGCGGGACGATTGAGGACAAAACGTGCAGACGAACAATGGCTGATGATGATGGAGGATTCATAACTTTGAGTGGCCAGGGTTGCGGTGGAGAGAAGGGGTGCAGCGGTTCCGACCGCTTCGCGACAAAGAGTCGATCAACTGCTCGCCGGATTGTCGAGAAAAAAGGGCCGATCCAAACTGCGCGCGTCAGTTAACGAAAAAATCCTTCCCCACTTCGCTTCACTAGAAGGAGTGGGTTTTGCGGACGCGATTCTCCAAGCGACTTGCCTTGTCCGCTCAGAGAAGCAACGCTGTCGCGAATGCCCACTCGCTGTCTTGCCGGCCTTGCGCGCAGCGACCACGACCAACGGACGCGACGAAACGCCGCCGCGAGATTTCCGCAGACTGCGGGCTCATGACTTAAGCCTTGAAGAACGCGAGCAGATCGGCGTTGATGATGTCGGCTTGCGTCGTGATCATCCCGTGAGGCAGGTCTTTGTATGTCTTCAGTGTGCCGTTCTTGAGCAGTTTGGCGGAGAGTGGACCCGAGGCCTGATACGGCACAATCTGGTCGTCCTCGCTATGCATGACCAGCACTGGTATCGAGATCTTCTTCAGATCCTCCGTGAAGTCAGTCTGTGAGAAAGCGACGATGCCGTCATAACCCGCCTTGGCGCCGCCCATCATGCCTTGCCGCCACCAATTCCGAATGAGAGGCTCGATCGATTTCACGCCAGGACGGTTGAAGCCGTAGAACGGGCCAGCCGGCAGATCGTAGTAAAACTTGGCCCGGTTGGCGGCGAGCTGGGCTTGAAGATCGTCGAACACCGACTTGGGTGTGCCTAACGGATTTTTCTCGGTCTTCACCATCAGCGGCGGCACCGCGCTGATGATCGCCGCCTTCGCCACGTTCTTGTCACCGTGACGGGCGAGATAACGCACCACCTGTCCGCCGCCGGTTGAATGGCCAACGTGAATCGCATCCTTCAAGTTGAGATGATCCGTGACGGCCTTTAGATCGTCGGCGTAATGATCCATGTCGTGTCCGCCGCCAGTTTGAGTGGAGCGACCATGTCCGCGCCGATCAGTCGCAATGACGCGATAACCTTTACCGAGGAAAAAGAGCATCTGCGGGTCCCAATCATCCGCCGAGAGCGGCCAGCCGTGACTGAACACAATCGGCCGCCCGCTGCCCCAGTCCTTGTAATAGATCTCGATATTCTCTCCGTTTTCTTTTCCAGCCGTGACGTATGGCATACTGCGTTTCCTTTCGGTTGAGGCTTAACTAAACTTCGCCAGCCCTGGCGTGACCTGTCCGCGAGTGTTCCGCCGATTACGGGATCGATTGCCCCTTGTTTGCCTTGACGACATCTAAGTCCGTATTCTTGATGCGACCATCCGGGTTGAGATCTTCCCGGAAGTTGGCGCTCGTCACAGGCTGATTGGCTTGACCCTTAACCAGCGCTTGATCCGGTTTGCTCACCAGCCGACTGGCATCGGCGTCTCCAGCCAGGAAACCGAATGGCACGTCTCCATGGGATTGGCCGTCGCCGTTGATGTTCTGCGTATGGAGCGTTACGATCCCAGCGCTTGTCACTCCAGTGAGTTGTGCAGTCATGCTGTTACCGCTAAAGGTAATGGCTCCGACAGTGGCCGTACCACTCACGACTGTAACTTGGCCTGAAGTAACCGGCGCGTCGAAAGTAAAGACGGCGTTGTAAGTCGTGGCGGAACGGCATTCGACGCCGGAGGTTCCGGTGAGCGGCATCGCGACGTCAAATGTCCCCGCCGAACCATGAGTCAGGCGTGAGGCAGCGCTCAGGAGGGAGGTCGTTCCTCCAGTCACATCCAGGAAGGCTGCACTGATCGGCCCCCAGGTCTGAAAGCCCTGGACGTCGTTCACGCCGCGCCCGCGCACGAAAATAACGTGGCGGCCGGCCGATAATCCGGCAGTGCTGATAGTTGCGTTAACGGCCACGGTCGGCGAATTGAATGTGCCATTCATGGGGATGGCCGTGCCGCCAGCCCAGGGAGGCGTGTCGACATAGTATTCAGCCGCGCCCACGTTCTGACTGAAGGCGTTGTTTGACCAGGCGAAGTTGATGCTGGCAGTTAGCTGTGATGGCGTGCCCTGTGGCACTGACGCCGGGTTGGTGACAACGGTGTTGGCATCCGGTCCGTGCGAAGTTAGATAAGGCGTGCGCGCTATCTTGGCCAGGTAAAGAAGCATCCCCTGATTTTCAGGCCAGATACCGACCGACGAGCCGCAACCTGGGTTATCAATGCATGAATAGGAGGGAAGAAAGTCCTGGCCGCTTAACTCGGTGGAGAAGGACGCCATCCCCAGTTCGCCGTAGGTCCAGTCAATCGAACCTCCATCTACCACATACAATTGATCGATGATCGAGCCGTAGGGATAACCGTTACCGCCAGCGTTTTTCGCGGCCATGTGCGCCGCGATGTTGTTCGTCTCGGCGAAGTTAGGCATTCGCGTACTACTCCAGCCCCACGGAAAGAGGTTCACTGGCACGACAGTGTGGATGTTCTGGTAAACGCCTGTGGCTGTAATTGGCGCCGGATCGGTGTCGCCGGGTCCACGCTGGTCGGGCACCAGTTCACGAAGCTTGTTGACGATGGCCGAATCCTCCGGCTCCGATCCCGCCGACACCCCTCTATAAGTCTGGTCGCAAACAAACGTGCTCGAGCCGCCGCAGCAACCCCAGTGAAAGGGGAAGTTACGGTTATTATCCACCCCGAAGTGACTAAATGCGGTGGGCGGCCAGGAGCAGCCGCCGCCTCCGACGTTGTTGCCGTTCTTGCGGTAGAGATACGGACTGTTGCCGTTGCCACCTGCCTCGACGATATGGTGGCCGTCCGGGTTGACTTCAGGCATCAACCAGATGTCGTGATAGTCCACCAGCCAGTGAATATCGGCATTGGTATCGTAGTTATTGAGTAGATAATCAACCAAGCGAATGACCACCTCGGGGGTCGCGATCTCGCGGGCATGGATGTCGCCGTCCGCCCAAAAAACCGGTTTTGGGCCAGGGATGCTCCGGTTTGTGATGTGGAGCGCAAACAGGTCGTAGCCGTTCCAGGGAGCAGGTTGGGTGCAGGAGCCGGGATGGAGCTTGCACCAGGAATCGCCGATATCCACCTTCTCGACCAGACCGGGGAACGCCGCCACCTTCGCATCGAGGTAGGCGTAAATTTCTTCCACCGTCTTGTAGCCGCTGTAGAAAGTGTCGTGTATGATTTGGGGGTCGCTAAGGTTGCGACTGCTTTCCTCGTCTATCTCCACCGGGAGGCCGCGCGCCGTCAGGCTATAATAAAGGTCGCGATTGTTAATGACAGTGAGATAGCCTCCGGTCGTGGGCACCTCTTCGGCGTTCAGTTCCTGGGCCAGTTGGTCGCGCTCGGCACGGTCGCGGAAGTAGACGCGCATGACCAGGGTATCATACTTGTCGGCGATCGGATTCTGGCCGCTTCCTGGATTCTTCGCGACATTCTGCGATTTGCTATTTCCGCCACTCGGGTGACTGGGAGCAGCCGCCATGGCGATCCCAGTCAGAGCCACTCCCGCGAATATGCAGGCGACGGAAAGGACGTGCCTCGCTCGCCCCAATGATTTCTCCTTTGTATTTCCGGTGTGAAGATAGTCCTTTTTCATTTTGGATTTAAACGGCGTCTGTTTGACTTCCGGAGGAGCGCTTCCCTTCTACTTCCAAGATTTTGGCAAGACAAGGAAAAAAGACGGGATCAGTCCGCGCATGCTGCCATCCTGATCTGCTAACTCGTCCGCCATTCAAAAAGGGTCGGAAGCGCCGCGCCTGCAGATTTTGGCGACCATAAATTATCTCGCCTGACTGTGGGTACTCGCAGACAACGTCATCGTGATAGATTTCGTGTTCGCCCACTTGATCGCCCGCGGCGGAGGCGGCCCAATGTCGATCTATCGCCGCGCGAATATTGTGCTCGTCCATCTCTTCGATCATCGGTCCCCTGTCATGACATCAGATATTACACCTTCGCACGGGCAAGCCCAGACTGACCTCATTAAATATCAGGCTCCTTAGGGTATTTCGAAAATTTCGACCTGCTTGGCGATGCCGCGGAGTGAGCGCTTCTCCGGAGTCGCAGCGATCCCGTTTGATTGCAACAGCTTCGAGGTTTCGCTGTCAGTAACTACCTGTCTCGTCGCAAAGATGGAGCGCGACGTCGCGAGTCCTTGAACGCGAGATGCGATGTTTACGGTCCGTCCGAAGTAATCCTGTCGATCGTTCAGCGAAACAGCCAGACAAGGTCCCTCGTGGATGCCAATCTTAAGCAGCAACTCATCTTTCAAGTCCTCCAATGCTTCTCGCATCTTCAGCGCAGCCGCCATCGCTCCGTCTGGTGTCGGGAACGTCGCCATGACGGCGTCGCCGATTGTCTTTACCACGGCGCCCCTTTCGGCCGCCACGATTTCATTCAAGATCCGGAAGTGAGCGCGCACCAAATCGTAGGCAGCCAGATCTCCAACTCGTTCGTAAAGTTCCGTTGACCCCTTGAGGTCGGTAAACAAAAAGGTGAGATTGGTAATCTTGAATCTCTGATCAACGTCCAGCGCATCGGTGCGATAAATATCGCGAAATGTTTGGTTGGTCAGAAGACGTTTTGCGCTCAGAAAAGGGCGACGCTTGTTAACGAGTTCGTGAACTTTATCGCTCACGACCCAAACAGCCGGCAACGTCCGTTTTTTTGAGCGGTTTTCCAGGGTCAGCTTTAGAGGGCCAGGGCGCATCTGAACGGTTCCCTCCGGTGGGTGATCCCTGGTCATAACGAAGGAGAGCGATTGGCTCTTGCGCGCAGGCTCGCCCTTCACCTCGAGATGTTGCGACATGTGCAGGACCGGATCGAACACGTCCAGCTCTCCCTCAGGCAACTGGAGCGAGAGCGCCACCTTTTCGCCAGGTAAAAGCTCGCGGCTGTCGAGAGTCGTTTCCTTGACCCATTTCGCCAAGGTCTCGTTATCGGGCAAATCGACACCTGAACTCCAAAAGATCTGTCGGTAGTATTCGATCCACGACAGTGTCCCGGGATCGTGCGCCGCGATTCTCCGCACCCGCGGGCTGATGGTGAACGTGACCTCGACGATTTCGTCAAGCGTCGGTTCATGCCCGATAGCGCAAAGGACGCATCGGTATTCGGATTGTCTTACCGTCTTAAGAGTCGCGCCGGAATCGAGAACGCCGCCGCAAGCGGGACAAAGAATGTTCCACGACATATCGAAAATGCCGAGTCGCGAGCCGTGCAGAAAAGCTGCAAGCACATCATCCTCATCGAGCCCGTGTCTGGCGGCAAAGGCGAGGGCGTTGATCCGGCAAAGCTCGCGGTCCGGCGCGTCGTGGATGAGCTTTTCGATTGCATTCATCGGTTTCAGCTTTGCCGATTGCCGCAAAGCGCTGAAGAGATTCTCTGTGTCGATGGGAAGTTTCATGGACTAACGGGTTGACGACCGCAACACAGCTACCGTGTGGCTGGGAAAACGGAAAGCAAGCGACACCTGCGTCGCCACCGTAATCACGCCGAGAATCGCGCGGGTGACGGGCAGCACGGCCAACATCCAGCCGGCATTGGACCACGATAGCCGGATGCGATGATGATCTCGCCCGCCGTTTGAGATTCTCTCAACTATCAGCTCTCAACTTCCCCGTGACCACATGCGTCACCGCCGCCGCGTTGAAAATCAGTCATTTCTCTCCGGCGCGGTAGGGCAGCAGGATGATGAGACGACGGCCGCAGTATAGTATCGTCGTGAAGAGAAGCAGAGCGGCGAAGCCGGGCACACCGATCTTTGATGCGCTCGCCCCGCTCGCTTCCGCTACCCTCGGCCCTCGCGGCGCCCCGCCTATGTCGCTCACCCCGGTCGCTCCATTCTACTTTAGCCTTTCAACTTTCGACTTTGAGTCGCCTCGCCGCACTCCCCGCGGATCGCCACGCCGCGCTCGGAGGCTGGAGAGAATCGGGGCGCTGTTTTTTCCGCGGCGTCTGGTGCGGCGCCGAGCGCGGCCAGCGCCTCTTCCACCCTCTTCTCGATCCCGCCGAGATTGAGCGTGGCGGAAACGGCAAAACTATATTGATATCGGAGATCGGCGAGGACGGCTGGATCGCCGCGCAGCGCCGCGGCAACATCTTTCAGGTCGGCGGGACTGACGTCGAGGTCGCAGTTCCTGGCAAAGCCGACAATATTGCCCCGCTGATCCCGCTCATCGCTGCAACCAGCTCGCATGGCGATCTGGATGCTCATCGGAATGATTTGCCGCGCGGTTTGGCGATACCCGGAGTTGAGACCCGCGCGGTAGATGTCCTGGGCGGTGTCGAAGGCGTAGTATTGCGACAGACCCGATTCCACCGCGCCCGCCGGCAAAAGCCCGAGATGGCCGGAGGAAACAATCTGGTCCCACGTCGCGCGCACGGGCGCGGAATAGCTGATCTCAGTTGCCCGATAGGCGTTGACGACGAGCGCGCGCGGGTCGGGATCAGCCGCTCTCAGGAGCTCGTCTGTCCGCTGTACGCTCTCCAGAACGGCGGAATAATAGGCAACCTCCGCCCGCAGCCCGGCGAGATTCTCTTGCAGGTCGTGGGTCAGCCGCTTGACGTAATCCTGGCCAAGACGAGCGTCCGCCCGCGCCTGGTTCCAGTTATTGACCTGCAGGCCGATGAAGACGCCGACGATGACGATCACCAGCTCGATGAACACGCCCGTCCAATGTTGCTTCTTCATGTGCTCATTTGTCTTGCGATCGAGGCTATTGGAAGAGCCGAACCGGCGGCAACAGCGAAATTCTGGAGCTGCCGTGCACCCCGCCAGAGTAGCGCTTAGCTGTCAGCTTTCTGAACTTCCTTCTCCCTTCAGCTTTCAGCCTTCCCTAGGTTTTCTGCCTTCTGAATCTCAGTTTTCAG
Organism: uncultured Verrucomicrobiae bacterium; assembly: GCA_963819975.1. Classification (GTDB taxonomy): domain Bacteria; phylum Verrucomicrobiota; class Verrucomicrobiia; order Chthoniobacterales; family UBA10450; genus Palsa-1392. Next base: position 194,719 of record CAWFYE010000019.1, read on the forward strand.
CGTTGGAAAGCCCGGCCCATTGATTTCAGCATTTCAGTTTTCAGCATTTCAGCTTTTCTCTCTCGCATGAGTATCCACCGCTTCGATCACGTTGACCTTCGGGTGTCCGACTTTGCGGA